>JBARZY010000001.1:0-2163 GCA_049650345.1 Glaciecola sp.
GCTAAGCCAGTATTAAAGGAATAAAAAATGATTAAACATGTATTTGCACTTACTACAGCAGCGCTAGCACTGGCCTTATTGCTACTGATATTGGTACTACCCACTCCTGAAGAAAAGCCTAGCGAAACTAATGCAGCACCAAGCGAGCAAAACAACGCTGACAAGGTTCAATTCATTACTAATGTTACGCTGTTTACCGGTGATGGTTTTACCCCAAATATGAGTATTGAAATTGAAAATGGCGTAATCAAAGCTATTGATACCAACGATAACATGGGCGAACAAATTGGCGACAGTAAAGCAGTTCTAGATGCCACTGGACTAACCATGTTACCCGGACTAATTGATGCGCACACACATACTTGGGGAAACGGTTTAGCAGACACCCTGCGCTTTGGTGTTACCACGCAGCTTGATATGTTTACCGATGAGTCGATACTGGAACAAACCCTAGCTGATCGTGCAGCAATTAAGCAAACAAATAAAGCCGACCTATTCAGTTCGGGCACCTTGGCTACCGTAGAAAAAGGGCATGGCACCCAGTTTGGTTTCAGCATTGACACCATTGCAACACTCAGCGATATCGCCCCATTTGTTGCCGAGCGCAAAGCCAAAGGGGCCGACTATATCAAGTTGGTATACATGCCCTATCAAGATTACATGCCAAGCCTGTCACTTGAATTAGCCACAGCAGTTATACAAGAGGCTCAGGCGCAAGGTATGCTTGCCCTAGCGCATGTATCTTCACAACAAGCGGCGCTTGATATGATTAAGGCCAACGTAAACGGCTTGGTGCACATTTTTGCCGATAGCCTTGCTAGCCCTGAAATTATTACCCTAGTAAAACAAAAAAACGTATTTATTATACCCACATTATCGGTTATTGATGGTGTTGATAAAGGCACAGCAGCTAAGCAAGCACTAGCTAACAAAAAAGTGGAAAAGCTACTATCGCCAGCACAACTTGCCACACTGAAAACAAGCTTTCCCTATCATAGCAGTGCCTTTAGCATTGCCAAGGCCAAGCAAAATGTGCGCTTATTCCACGAAGCCGGTGTGACTATACTAAGTGGCTCTGACGCTCCGAACCCGTCTACTGCTTATGGTGTAAGTGCACACACTGAAATGCACCTGCTTAACGACAGCGGGCTTAGCATAATTGACACCATAAACGCAGCCACGCAACTTCCGGCAAAGCTCTTTTCGCTAGATGATCGCGGTAGCATTGCTGTGGGCAAACGAGCTGACTTTGTGTTGGTTCCTAATAGTATTGCTAACAACATTGATAACAGCTTTGATATAAAGCATGTGTTTAAAAATGGATATGAGGTCAATATTCAAGTACCTACCGTTACTGAAGCGCCAAACGCTGATTCAGGTTTACTCGGCAATTTTGAACAAGATACCTTGCCCAAGGTCACTACCCTCTCTGGGTTTATGTGGGGCCAATCAAATGACGAAATGGCAGGTGGACAGTCTAGCGCACAACTATTAATAACATCTGGTGGCGCAAATGGCACAAACCAAGCATTACAAGTAAAGGGCAGCGTCAAAGCAGGATTCGCTTATCCATGGGCCGGTGCAGCAATAGGCGACTTTACGCCGCCTACCACAGGCTTAAACATTAGCGCTTACACCCAGCTTGAGTTTTGGGTAAAAGGCACACCCGGCACATATCGAGTCATGGCATTTGAGGCCGGTTTTGAAACGGGGAACGCACGCATTCCCGCCAATCAAAACTTTGTCATTACGCAAGATTGGCAAAAAGTGAGCCTACCCCTTAGCAGTTTTGATAATTTTAACCTTGAACGCTTTGCTGGCCTAGCCTTTGTTGCGGGGCCTAGCCTGGGCGAATTTGAGTTTTATTTGGATGAAATAGTACTGAAGTAGCATCTCGTAAACAACGGCGAAACCCAAAGGTCAACTCCGCCTTTTGGGGTTTCGCCGTAAAAGATACATAACAATACCTGTTATCGACAAAATCAACGGTGCCAATCCAATAATACACCACAATACTTTTGACCATATTCCGGCGAAGTAGCCAAAGTGTAGCTTGCGTGTGCTGTCGTCGAATTTACGTAAAAAGCCCATTTCGCGAATATCTGACGACGCCATCAAGTCGCCGGTAGTATGACTATATGTTATTGAGCTGGCATATTGGCT
>JBARZY010000002.1:0-1984 GCA_049650345.1 Glaciecola sp.
TAACAACTATAGTTCAGTCACTTGATATACCGTTACCGTGCCGCTAACTTCATTACCAATAATGAGTAAAGGATTACCATTGGGGCTTTGCTCAGCACTCACAAATTTAATACTCTCAGGACCCAAATCACCTGCATTAGGTACTTCAGTACAATCCATGCCTTCAGCAGTATCACAAGGGTTATCCAAGTCGTCGTCTAACTCAAACGATACTGAAAAATCACGATTGTTATAATGCTTGGCAAACGTGGCTTGGAACGGGTTGGTAATATCATAAATAAATAAGTCACCTGAACGCTCTGAGCCAATAAACGCATAAGTACGGTCATCTATTTGGCCCACATCAATCGCCTCAGGCTCGCCGCCTTTGTCATCGGAACGGTTGTCGCCTTTATTTTCAGTGTGCGCGCTATTAAAGTTTTCACCTAATATTGCAGATGAAATTTTGCCAAAATCATCGCCTGAATCGTATACCAAGTTGATGTTTTGATCCCATATGGAAAACGAACGTGCACCATAAGCATATAACGCTTCAAATTCACCGTCTTGGTCGGCATCACCTAAAGCGGTGGTTACTTTTAAACGCCCAAGTCCATTGCGTGCTCCAGTTGCATCGTACAAGTCTTGTAACGCATCAGAAAAGCTGCCGTTTAGCTCATCTGGATCAACAATATCGCGAGCACGAATTTCTTCAGAATACGCATCGTAATCTCTTGAATCACCCTCATTCGCCGACAATATGAAGGTTGCACCTTGCCACGTGTAGCTTGCGATGGTGTCGGGCTGATACATACCATACACATTTGGCAAGCGCTCAAAATTTGGCAATTCATCTTCGTTAGTATAATCAATATCAAACATGCCCCAGTCTTTAAACCCGAGGGCTTTTACTTCTATGGTCATGTCGCTTAGGTCAATTACACCTATTGCATTGTTCTCTTGTAGTGATACATATGCTTTACTGCTGTCGCTAGCAAATGTTATGTATTCTGGCTCTAAATCTTTTGCTGCGGTGTTGGTGCTAGGGCCAGCAAACTTTACGCCTTGTTGTGCCAATAATGCCATTCGCTCTGCATCAGTATCATAATCTTCAGCATCGAGTAAATCTGAGCTAAATACCATGTCGGTGCTCATATTTATGCTATCAGCAAGGTCACTGGGCACGCCGTCAGTAATCGTTATCACTGATATGCTGCCTTCGGGGTCGACACTATAGTCACTGGCTGGCTCTCCTTCATTTGCTACTAACACGATAGACCCGTCGGGAGAAAAAGTGACCATATCAGGTAAGGCGCCAGTTTGTACCGCTTTCACAAAGGTACCCTCACCCGCCGTATTAAGGGTGTAAAACAACACAGCACCCGCAGCTTGCTTGGTTTCGCCAGCAACCGCAATAGCCAACATATCGTTATAAATAGCAATTGAGTTAGCATCACCAAGGTTTACTGTGCTTGTCGCTGTGCTACTGATGCTTAGTTCAACACTGTCGGGAAACGTGAACGCAGTAGAGCTTAAGCTCTCATCGGTAATGGGATTGCCTACACCAGCAGTAGGCAATGACGCTAAACTAATGACTTCAATTTGATTGCTGCTGCCATTAACGGCAAAAGCGGATTGAGACGCGCTATGAAATTGCACTATTTCGGCAGCACTTTTACCGTAAATCCCGGTGGCAAACCGCCCTACCACTTCTATACTTAAATCGCGCGGCAGGCTTTGTCCGTTAGTGCCATCAATGCCGGGTACGCCATCTACGCCGTTGGAGCCATCAGCTCCATCGTCTCCCTCTAAACTGCATCCAGCGAGGGCTGCGCTAATTGCACTGACTATTAATATGGATTTTAGGTGTGTTTTTATTGTCATGACTCTTCCTCATTAAGTTAGCCATCTAGCGTAGAAAACTGACTTTACGAGTACATGAAGAAATGTTTAACAAACCATGAACGTTTTATGATGAAAGCATGACAGCCGCACAAAAAAAAAC
>JBARZY010000003.1:0-8476 GCA_049650345.1 Glaciecola sp.
TGGTTTATTTCTTCAAGCATGGCAGCGCGATTGGGCAGTTTTGACAGGTAATCATGATACGCCATGGCTTTGAGCGTTTGCTCGGTTTTGTCACGTCGTATTTCAGCCGAGGTGCGCGACGCAAATACTTTAAGCGTGTCCATAAACCGAGGCTCTTCAAGAAACGGGCGACGTGATAACAGTGCAATAATGCCAATAGGCCTATCGTTGCTATCTAATAAAGGCAAGCCTATGTAAGACTCTATTTTTTCATCGCTAAGCATTTGGTCATGAGGAAACAGCTCTGCCACATTCGCCTTATAAATGCATACAGTGCTATTAACCACCACTTCACAGGGTGAACCTTTAAGGTTGTAGCTAAAATTCTCAGCTATTTCACCATTTACAACGGCGCACAAGGTATTAACTTGCTGTGTCTCGTCGTTGGGTATGCCTATTAAAATGAAATCAGCTTCAGATAAGTCATAAAGGGCGCGCAACATTTCACGATAAAAGGCATCAATATTCTGTGTATTACTGCCCAGTGCTAATCTACGTAAAGCAGTCTCTAATTCTATTCTGTGAAGGGATTCGCTGTGGAGTTTTTCCTTGTTAAATTTAATTATGCTGGCAATTAATAACAGGAAGCAAACGATGTTAAGCGCGATAGACGTAATAAAATATATATCCACTACTGCTGCCTTTTGTTATCTGAATGAGCGTACGTGCAAATGATGGAGATTCAGCGCCACACTTTACTTAATTGCTTTTTTATTGCTGCTTGCATTATTTGGTTAACGGCAGAAAATACAAAGGCTTGAACGATTTTTACGCTAAATGTTCATTTAATGCACACAACAAATATAGGCAGATACGATGTTGTGTGCAAGCAAAGCTTACCAGTTTCTCAATTTATGTCCTTTTAAGGCGTAAAATAAGATAAACCCGTAGCATGGTAGCATCATCCAATAAGCTTGCTGGCTTGAAAACCCTTCCGCGAAATAGCCATAACATACGGGTAATATTGCTCCGCCTGAAATCCCCATTATTAGTAATGCTGAGCCTCTTGCAGTGAGTTTATTTAAACCTTCTAACGCTAAAGGCCAAACTGCCGGCCACACCATGGCATTGGCAAAGCCTAAAATAGC
Source organism: Glaciecola sp. (assembly GCA_049650345.1). GTDB lineage: Bacteria > Pseudomonadota > Gammaproteobacteria > Enterobacterales > Alteromonadaceae > Glaciecola. Next base: position 1,128 of record JBARZY010000003.1, read on the forward strand.
AATCAACGTTACGCTATTAGGTAGGGTTGGTATGCCCGCCCATGACCATAATATTTGCGATATGGTGGTAGATTGATTGTCGGCGAATACTACACAAATGCTAATTACAATCCCTAAAATGGCCGAGCCTGCAAGTGCTTGAGATTGGCTAATAAAACGTGGAATAAATGCTAAGCCGCACAAGTAGCCAATCACCATAAATGCCATGGTGTAGGAGGTAAGTGACGTGGCGTTAGCAACGCCCAATTGTGAGCCAAATAGCCCAATGGTATCGCCAGCAATTACTTCAACGCCCACATACAAAAATAAGGTTACTACGCCTAAAATAAGGTGGGGATGGCTCCAAACACTTTTGTCAGAGCTGTCATCACTGTTGGATTCACCCAAGTTAAGCTCTGGCAATGACGACAGTTTTAACAGCACTGCAAGTATCAATAATACCAATGTCATTTGTATGTATGGCATAACTAAAGCCTCGGCAAGGGCGGATATTTTTGCTTGTTTCTCAAGCTCTGGCAGACTGGCCATAAATTGCGCGTTCACATTTGAAAAGTCACTGAGTACTAACGCGGTAAATATTATAGGGGCTAAAAAGCCCGCAAATTTGTTTAATAAACCCATAATTGAAATACGCACAGCGGCGGTTTCACTTGGACCAATTTTAACAATGTACGGGTTAGACGCGGTTTGCAGTATCGTTAGGCCGGTACCGACAATAAATTGCGCAAATAAAAACACAACAAACGTTTGTGAAAACGCCGCAGGAATAAACAGCAAACACCCCACCGCCATAGTCGCTAAGCCAAGCGCCATGCCATTTTTGTAGCCAGTTTTATCTAGTACCCATGACATAGGCAGCGCCATTACTACATAGGCAATATAAAACGCAAACGCAATAAATAAGGCTTGTGGCTCGCTAAGGTCACACACTATTTGTAAAAAAGGAATGAGTGCGCCATTTAGCCACGTAATAAAGCCAAATAGAAAAAACAGGACACCAATGATCGCCATGGGCATGAAGCTGCTTTGTGCTTGGATAGTAGAGTGGTTACGCATAATTTATCTCGTTATTATTAAGGTTATAGGGTTAATGGGCTTGATGAATAAACTGGGTCACTTCAAGCTTGTCGTTTAGCACAATCCATTCAACATCAAAGCCAGGCGCTATGCAGCCCTTGCTGTGCTGTAATCCTAAAAAAGCAGCAGGTGTAGTTGAGGCCATTGTGAGTGCGTCAATCACGCTACAATTTAGCAGCTCAACTGCATTTTGTACGGCGCGTTGCATATCAAGGGCTGACCCTGCTAGCGTGCCATTTTCAAGGGTGAGTTTGTTGCCTGTACGGGTAATGTCCATGCCCGCAAATGGCAATACGTTTTGCTCGCTGCCTACATGACTCATTGCATCGGTAACTAACATAATCTCCTGAGGGCCTTTGCATTTAATGGCTAGTTGGCAACTTGTTATGCTCACGTGTTCGTTGTCAACAATCAGTCCGCAATACGTATCGTTACTGAGTAAAGCCGCACCTACTACACCACTTGCGCGACTTTGTAGGGGTGACATGGCGTTAAATAAGTGAGTAAAGCCCGTTGCTCCAGAAGCAAGCGCGTCAAAGGTTTGTTTGTCGGTAGCGTTTGAATGCCCAAGGCATACAATCACATTGTGACTGACTAACGTTTTAATTGTGCTAGGGGACACATTTTCTGGAGCAACGGTAACACACACTCGGCCCAAGTCTTTGCGCAAAAATATGCGCATTTCTTCTTCTGATATATCTCTAATATGTTCGCTAGGGTGAATCCCTCTGCGCGGCACACTTAAATGTGGTCCTTCAAAGTGCACACCAATCACACCAGGGAGCTTGTTCGCAATGGCTTGTGCAATAGCATCTGCGGCTTGTTGCATAGTGTCTAGATTGTCGGTGATAAGGGTAGGCAACAGCGAACCTGTGCCAAATTTTAGGTGCGCTTGGGTAATACGCTGCAAGGCGGCATAAGTGGGCTCGTTATTAAACAAGCTTCCGCCACCACCATTTACTTGCACGTCAATGTAGGCAGGTGTGAGCAAGCCGTCAATACGGGTGTCGGCTTGCTCTGCTGTACCGCTTTGCACGCTGGTTACGGAGCCGTTTTTAGTGGTAACAACTTGGTCGTTCAATAATGTTTGGCCGTTAAACAGCGTTTTAGCGAAATATTTCATAATAACTACTATTGGTTATAAAGTTTTGGTGACTTTCTTTAAGCCCGGTGGCTCATCGGGGTTTAATCCCATTTGTCGGGCTATGAGTTCGATGTCTAAATAAAAACGTTGCAGAACTAATAAAGGCAAGCAGCGATGATGACAGTTGGGCATAGAAATATCAATTAGCGTAGTTGATGCGCCGCGACTGTTAATGTCTTGCATTAGGGCTTGGTGCGCCTCAAGTGATTCGTCTCTTATTAAAATGTTAATCACCGCAAGTTGATTTTCAACTAGCGTAACTGGCCCATGTAAAAATTCGGCGCTACTAAAGGCTTCTGCATGAATGCTCAGTACTTCTTTTAGTTTGAGGGCAATTTCGCGTGATATTGCATAGCCTAAGCCTCGTCCTAATACTACGCAGTGTTTTAGTAAGGCTAAATCTTCTTTGCTTAAGCACGCTTCTGCGTTAATTACTTGCTGTAAATGATTGGGTAAATCATTGAGGCCGGCGAGTAAGCTACTATCTTGTTTCCATGCGGCTACCAAATGCAGCGTTGCGCTAAGTGTCGCTAAGTAGCTTTTGGTAGCAGCAATGGCTTTTTCTTCTTGGGCTCTGAGCGGAATTTCAGCATCCACCACTTCACTAAGCGGTGAATTCGGTGTGTTCACCAAAGCAATGGTCATGGCACCACTTAACTTGGCGGCTTTTGCCTGAGCGATGATGTCGGGGCTGCCGCCTGATTGTGATATTACCAGCACTAGGGCCTTATCAAGCTTTAGGTTTTTGTTGTAAATACTTTGCACAGACGGCGCAGACGATGACACCGGTATACCCATTTCTATTTCAATGAGATATTTGGCAAATACGCCAGCGTGATCTGACGAACCTCTACCCACAATATAGACAAACTGTGGGTTAAAGGCTTTAATTTGCGTGGCCAAGCTAGTCATCAATGCTTGGTTTTGACTAATTTGTTGGCGTATCACATCGGGGGTTTGTGCGGCTTCTAAAGCCATTAATGTACTGCTCATGATATTGTCTCGGTTTGTAAAGTTGAACGAATAAAGTGTATTGCGCCGCGCTCTGGCGTATTTTTGGCGGGTTGAATTTTGTCGCGCAGCCCGCGGTCAATGTAATGCAGTAGGGGCTGCGACACGCCACCAATAAAACTAAGGCGAGTGGGACTGTGCTGAAGTAAGTTGTGACTCATTTTTGATATGTACACGGCGGCTTCGTCAACAATCTTCAATGCGTCACTTTGATTTAGGGCTGCTTGTTCAAACACAACCGGCGCCAAAGTAGCAAAAAATGCAGGGGCAGCCGAGACCGCTAACAACGCAATGTCCATCGGTTTATTGCAATTTAAGTGGGCCATTACCGCTTCTGCAAGGGCGTTAGACTGGTGAATACCGTCAAGGGTTTCAAGGCAATGTCCTAGTGCCATTTTGCCTATCCATGCGCCGCTGCCTTTGTCGCCCACCTGAAAGCCGTGGCCACCCAGCATTGCTTGATGCTTGCCTCGTATGGCAATACCTGAACTGCCGGTTCCTATAATGACAATGGCGCCGTTGTTGCCGCCATGAGCGCCCAAACAGGCAATGTGCAGGTCGGTAGTGACATTGTAGTGCTTAAATGGCAATGCTTGTTGCATAAACGCTTCTTTTACACTGGGTAAATTAATGCCGGCTAAACCCATGCCTACGTTGAGTTCATGCAAACGCTCTGGTGCAATATTGGCAATCTCTAAACACTGTTTGCATGCCTGAATAATCGATTCTATTGAACCATGTAAATCACGCGACGCATTTGCCGGGCCAGTTGTGCACTCGGCCAGCAGGTTGCCATGCTCGTCTTCAAGGCGGGCCTTGCATTTGGTACCGCCGCCATCAATACCAATAAATAATTCTGAATTAGGACTCACTGTAATTTCCTTCATTAGTGACGTTCTTGTGTGTTGGTATGCGCATGTTGTAAATTAACGCTTGGGCTAACACGTTCGGTGTTGGGGATTTTTGCTCGCACCAACACGGGTAAGCCTTTTGTAGTTATAGCCGATGTGTAATTTGTCCATTGGCCATTGCCTACTTTGTATTGCAATTGCATGCCTGTGTATAAATGATTGAGATGCCATTTTTTCCCAATGTATTTTGCACCCGGTGCAGGCACTCTAAAATTAACGTTTTGTGCCGCCAAATAAGGCAACAGCTTATTACTCAAGGCGAAGCTGAATGCTTGCCAGTCGCGATTAATGCTTGCTAACCATTGCGTCGTACTTTGCTGGGGGATATTTTGCTGCCATTGTTTGTTTGCCCAGGCGTTTTCAGCGACACTGGACAAACGAGGAAAGTACATATATTCGGCAACCTTGTCGTGGCGAACTACTTCACTCCACAAATGGGCTTGAATACCTTCCATCATGCCTTGTGTCGAAATATTTGGGAACGTTTGTTCTTCAAGGTTCATGGCATTACCCATGCGATCTACCCACAAACGCGCGTTTTGAGCAGGGTAGTCAGGTGAAAATTGGAACACCTTGTAGCTGTCGCTTGCTCGCGTTGCCCAGTAATAGCCTGGCTCATTTGGGTTTACCGCATACGGAAAATCAAAGTACAGTACATCAGGGAATGACAACACACTGCGCCAGCCATTTTCGGTAAACTGATAGGCGGCTTTGTGTCCTCCCGACATCAACGTATCCCACACGTTTACTTGCATAGGTGCTATGTTTGTTTTGTCTACAGCTCGCATGCCATCGCTCCAACCAGCTGCAATAATGCCCTTATTTTCAACCACCTTGGCTACACGGGTAATAAAGTAGGGCATTAGGTCGGCTACGTTATTGATATCTGCATGCTGTGCAATGTATTGATTACATATGGGTGACTGATGCCACGCGCCGGCGGTCTCGTCAGCGCCAATGTGGTATCTCTTTAGGGGTACATCGGCGGCGTTATGCATGCTAACCAGTTCGCCCAACACCTTATCCACAAAGCGATATGTGGCTGGCAAACAGGGGTTGATGGTGTTGTCGTTGTAATGTTGCACCGATGAATACTGTGTTGTATCAGCAAACTCGGTCAGTAAATATTCGTTGGCTTGTGTTTCAAACCCAGCTTCAAGTAAATTGTAATAGCGCGCCTCCATTGCTTTTATGGCAGCTCTAGAGTGCCCGGGCATATCCAGTGAGGGTATTACTTCTACATGATGCACTTGCGCAAATTTGAGTAACTCAATGTAGTCGCTTTTACTGTAATAGCCGTTAGCAGTATTGGTTTTATTTGGGCCACTACCAAGCTGAGGCAACAAACAATTGCGCTCACTTGGATCATAACAGCGGTATGCGCCCACATCGGTAAGCTCAGGTAAACCTTCTATTTGTAAGCGCCAGCCCTCGTCATCAGCTAAATGTAAGTGCAGTTTATTTAGTTTTAAATAAGCCATTTGCTGAATAAGACCTTTTACAAAATCAAGGCCTCTAAAATTACGCCCTACATCTAAATGCACGCCTCTGAAGCTAAATTTGGGCGCATCTATATAGTCACCTTGCGCAAGCTTATTGTGGGTAATTAATTGCGCTAAGCTAACCAGCGCATAAAATCCACCAGCAGTATCGCTTGCGCTTACCGTTACTTTATCGGACGCTACTTTTAGCGTATAGCCTTGTTCAGGTATGTGCGTATACGCTGGGTCTATTTGAATATGCAAGGGTACGGCGTTAGCGTGCTGAGACATAGGTAGCAAAGCGCTAGCTTTGCTCAGATTGTGCTTAACGTTTTCAACATCACTAGCATGCAGTTGTAAGGTAAAACCATTGCGTAGGTCTAATTCGGCTGCTTTTGTAGTAACGGTGTTTATTTGCGGAATTATCCGAGTGACCGCGTGCTCGGGTGCTAATGCTTGTTCGTTGTGAATAGCCGCATTGCGTTCATATCGTGTTATGTGAGTGTCTGCTTTGCTATTGTCGCTAGCATTGCGGTGAATTTGTTGGTAACTGTTATAGCTTCCTGCGTGCGGCCTTATGGGCAGATCGTTAGCGTTGCCGATTACTTCGGTTGTGCTTTGAATCAACGCGGTTTGATTATTATCAGACACAAAAAAGTAATTAGGCAACACATCGCTGGTAGAAACCGACCAAAACTGGCTGATCAAGTCAATACTGTATTCGGTGTTGGCGGTAATAGGCGTAAGCGGAGTCAGTTCGTGTAAATCACCATTAATGCGAGAAATACTGAAATGCTCGCTGGTAACCGTTTGAATAGGCGATAAATGCGAAAACATAATACGCCAACCTGTTGCCGGTAAATCCTGGCTGAAAACCAAACTGAGTGTTGAACTATAACAGTCGCCTGTTTCATCATTCGCTTTGCATGTTAGTGGCGCAGTATTGGTATTTACCTGATACTTAACCTGCATATGCTGGGCATTGTGTTCAATGGCTACTACATGGCTGTTGTTTGGTTGTGCGTTGTTATGCGTGTTTTGTGCATAGCAGGCGCTTAATACACTGCTTGCCAATATTAGGGCAAGGGCACGTGTTTTATTGCGGTATGAAAAAATAGGTAATGTCATAATAGTCGTTATAACTCTAATAATGCTAAATGGGGGGCTTGCTTTACATACATACTAGCGCGCTGCTTACATATTTCTTGGTGGCGCTGATTGAGTTGTTTGCTTATTGGTATTTTGCGTCTAGAGGCTTTAGCAAATCGGTTCATGCCTGCAAATATGCAATACCAAGAGGTTTTGCCGTAAGCCAAGGCATGCGCATGTTTGGCTAAAGCGTGTTCAAATACACCAGGTGTGTCCCACGCATCTACAATGTCTTTAAGCGGGGCAGAAATATGCGTATTGTCGCGCGCTTCAATCCAGTACTGAGAATCGTTGCGGGTGTTAGTTAAATAATGCGCTTGCAAGTAGTCGCGCGTACCGTCAATGGTTAGATTAATACTGGTATTGAAACGCAGTTGTTGGTCGCTATCAAAGGCAATATCAGTATGCGCTAAAAAGCTTTCAAGGGTTTGCTGAACCAAATTTAGCATGGGTGCCTCAAGCGGCTCTAAAAACCCTTGTGACAAACCTACTGCCAAACAGTTTTGTTTCCAATGCTGTGATATTCGGCCCGGTTGCCATGAAATATGTAGCGCTGGGGTATCGTATTCACCAAGC
>JBARZY010000004.1:0-2004 GCA_049650345.1 Glaciecola sp.
AAGTGCCACGAATCTTCGTTCATTTCCATTTCGACTAACACGTAGCCCGGGAAGAACTTTCTTTCTGATTTGCGCTTTTGACCCGCACGCATCTCAACAACTTCTTCAGTAGGCACCAAGATTTCACCAAAGAAATCTTCCATTTGATGCATTTTGATATGTTCTTCTAGGGTCTTTTTAACGCGTCCTTCATACTGAGAAAACGCTTGAACTACGTACCACTTTTTATCTGCCATGAATTACACTCCGATACCGGTAACTAAGCCAACAACCCAAACAATAATCATATCAATGAAATATAACATTACACCTACCACAGCAGTGGCTGCAAGTATAACTAAGGTCATGCGCACTACTTCTTGACGAGTAGGCCAAACCACTTTGCGCACTTCTGTGCGAGCGTCTTTTGCAAAGGTCAAAAACGTTTGACCTTTAAAAGTGGTTGCTGCAATTAGTCCTGCAACAACAACAGCCGCTACTGCGCCAAGTGCACGATAAAGTACTGATACATCACTAAAGGTAGTGTATGCGTATACTAAACCGCCTAGCACAATAAATACTAGTATCCATTTTACTGTATCTAAAGGGTTAGATACGCTTTCAGCCTTTTCACTCATCAGTGTTACCTATAATGCGTAACGCATATTGCGCTACTAACAAATCTTTAATAAATGGCAGGGGCGGAGGGACTCGAACCCCCAACCGTCGGTTTTGGAGACCGCTGTTCTACCAATTAGAACTACACCCCTTTACTTGTGTGTATATTACTTGTGTGTATATTATAAATACACACCTAACAGTTACACCACCCTTGTGAGTTGTTGTTCGTATTGGGAAACTTCAAGGTCATCAAGGAGGGACGCGTATTATACTTATGCCAGTAAATCTTACAAGAGAAATATAGCCTTTATGGGATTTTACAATAGCACTTGTAAACAATTTGTAAAAACATACACTATCAGTTCATAAATAAAAACTAAGTATGGATGGAATAACAATGCCAACGAGTAATATTTCCCAGCCCGATTGGCTGAAGCAGTACGATACGCTTGATGTAAACATAGAAAATCACATTGCTCACATTAGGCTAAGTAGGCCCGACCAACTCAACAGCATGATCCCAGCATTTTGGCATGAATTGCCTAACTGTGTACGTTTAATCGATGAGCATGCAGGTGCGCGCGTTATTGTTATCAGCTCAACCGGCAAGCATTTTAGCGCAGGTATGGACCTTTCCGTTTTTACCAATATGGGAAAAAGCTACGCGGGTGAACCTGCTCGTCGTGCTGAGCGACTACGGCGTATGGTACTTGAATTACAAGATACATTTAATGCATTGGAAGAAGTACGTATTCCTGTATTAGCAGCAGTGCAAGGTGGCGCCATTGGGGGTGCAGTTGATATGTTAAGCGCTTGCGACAGCCGATATTGCACCGAAGATGCCTTTTTTTGCATTAAAGAAACCCAGTTAGGCATGACTGCCGATGTTGGTACATTGCAACGATTGCCCCATTTACTCGCCCACGGTTTAGTCCGAGAACTGGCTTATACCGGTCGTAACATGCCTGCAACAGAAGCACTCGCCCATGGTTTTGTTAATCAGGTATTCGCATCCCAAAACGAAATGTTACAAGCGGTCATGGGAATAGCTCAGCAAATAGCTGCCAACTCTCCAATGGCAGTTGCGGGTTGTAAAGAAATGATTAACTACACGCGCGACCATAGTGTAGAAGATAGCTTAAAATATATGGCGACATGGCAAAGCGGGATGTTTCAAATGCCCGATGTACAAGAAGCCATGACGGCTTCAATGGAAAAACGCATGCCTAATTTTGAAGAGTTACACGAAAACAAATATCAGATGAAATAAAAAAGTGGCCTTATAGCCACTTTCTTATTTACGGTACATTAGCCTTGCATGCTCTCTAAGGTTTTGCCTTTGGTTTCGTTTACAAAGTAAATAACAAAGGCTACCGACAGCAATGCGCAAACCGCATAAAAACT
>JBARZY010000005.1:0-4102 GCA_049650345.1 Glaciecola sp.
TTAATTTGCAAATTTGGTATGCAAGCTTACAATAAGTGCCGTTTTAGCGATACAACTAGCAGAATCAATTTATGGCGAAGTCAAAAACAAGTAAAAAATGGATGGACGAACACGTTAACGATCCATACGTGAAAAAAGCGCAGGCCGACGGTTATCGTTCGCGTGCCAGCTATAAATTGATTGAAATAAACGACAAAGACAATATTGTTCGGCCTAACAACGTGGTTATGGATTTAGGCTCGGCGCCCGGTGGTTGGTCGCAAATACTTGCGCCTATGGTGGGCGATGGTGGTCAGGTAATAGCATCTGATATTTTGCCTATGGATGGCATACCAGGTGTTACATTTGTGCAGGGTGACTTTACCGAGGCCTCGGTATATGAAGAAATTCTTAGCAAGTTAGATGGGCAGGCGGTAGATACCGTTGTGTCAGACATGGCACCAAACATGAGCGGGGTGAATACCACCGACCAATATGCGTCTATGTATTTGGTTGAACTGGCCCTTGATATGGCGCGCAATGTACTAAAACCTAATGGCAGCTTTTGCGCAAAAGTGTTCCAAGGCGTGGGCTACGAAGAATACGTAAAAGACGTGCGCAGTTCATTTAAAACAGTATTGGTGCGAAAGCCGGCAGCATCGCGTCCGCGTTCTCGCGAAGTATATATTGTTGGGAAAGGTTTTAAGGGCTAAACCTTATTACTTTTCCAGTAGCGGCAGTTTGTTTGGCAGGCCATTGTATTCATCAGCGTCTTTTGGCGCAGGCTTTAAGCTGGTGATATTTGGCCATTGCTGGCTAAGTTCGGCGTTAAGGTCTAAAAAATGTGTTTGGTCGCTGGGCAGTTCAGTGTCTTGATATATGGCATCTGCAGGGCATTCTGGTACACACAGTGCGCAATCGATACAAATAACAGGGTCAATGGCTAAAAAGTTAGGACCTTCAAAAAAAGCATCTACCGGACACACTGCCACGCAATCGGTGTATTTGCATTTTATGCAGTTGTCGGTCACTACAAACGTCATTTAGGGCTACTCTATGCTCGGTTATTTTGCGCAAAGTATAACAAACACGGGGCGTAAATGAATGCAATTCCCGAATATTAAGTATTGTTCTATCTAAACCCATACAAGTGATTTAAAATACAGTATTCCGCGCACTGTGGCCGCGGCATGATTTACAGAGAATAAGCAATATGTTGCGTGTTACCGATATAAAATTACCCCTTGACCATAATGAACATGCGCTTGAACAAGCGGTGTTAGCCAAGCTTAATATTAGCGAGTCTGACCTCACCGATTTTACGGTGTTTAAACGGGGCTACGATGCGCGCAACAACAAAAACATTCAGTTAATTTATACCCTCGATTGCGAAGTAACTCATCAAGACAGCTTGCTAGAGAAGTTTAGCAATGACCCTCATGTACGTGTTACGCCCGACATGACATATAAATTTGTGGCCCAAGCCCCCGAACAAATGGAGCACCGTCCGGTGGTAGTTGGACTGGGCCCATGCGGCTTATTTGCGGCGCTTATTTTAGCGCAAATGGGTTTTAAACCTATTGTGCTTGAACGCGGTAAGGCCGTGCGCGAGCGCACTAAAGACACCTTCGGTTTTTGGCGTAACAAGCCCCTTAACCCGGAATCTAATGTGCAATTTGGTGAGGGTGGCGCGGGTACATTTTCCGATGGCAAATTATACAGCCAAGTTAAAGACAGAAAGCACTATGGCAGAAAAGTGCTGAAAGAGTTTGTAGAAGCAGGCGCTCCTGAAGAGATTATGTATGTGAGTAAGCCGCATATTGGTACTTTTAAACTGGTGAATATGGTTGAAAAAATGCGCGAGCAAATCATTTCGCTAGGGGGCGAAATTAGGTTCAGTTCGCGGGTAGAAAAACTCGATTTAGAAGACGGTGAAAAGGGTCAAAAAATAAAGGGACTGTACTTAAATAATGAGCAATACTTAGCATGTAAACAGGTTATTTTAGCTATAGGCCACAGTGCTCGAGACACCTTTGCCTCATTATATGATCAAGGCGTGTATATAGAGGCTAAACCGTTTTCAGTTGGCTTTAGAATAGAACATGAACAAAGCATGATAGACCGTTGCCGTTTTGGTGACAACGCGGGTAACCCTATTCTTGGTGCGGCTGACTACAAATTAGTGCACCACTGCAAAAATGGCCGCACGGTGTACAGTTTTTGTATGTGCCCCGGTGGCACCGTAGTGGCAGCAGCGTCAGAGCCAGGGCGTGTGGTTACTAATGGCATGAGCCAATACTCGCGCCATGAGCGCAATGCCAACAGTGCAATTGTGGTGGGTATTACGCCTGAAAAAGACTTTCCTGATCATCCTTTAGCAGGCATCGATTTACAGCGCTCGTTAGAGGAGCTTGCTTACGCTGCCGGTGGCGAAAACTATCATGCACCTGCTCAGTTAATTGGCGATTTTATTAGTGGCAATGCCAGTGCAAATTTAGGTGATGTGCAACCTTCATATACGCCAGGCATTACCTTAACAGACCTAAGCAAAGTGGTACCTCCCTTTGTTACCGATGCTATTCGTGAAGCAATCCCTGCGTTTGACAAACAGATTAAAGGGTTTGCTAAGCCCGACGGTCTGTTAACGGGTGTTGAAACCCGCACCTCATCGCCTATTTGTATTAAACGTAACAGCGAATACCAAAGCGTGAATATAGAGGGCTTGTATCCCGCCGGTGAAGGCGCCGGGTATGCCGGTGGTATATGGTCGGCAGGCATTGATGGAATACGTGTTGCCGAGGCGCTTGCGTTAGCGTTTGCTGGGAAATAAACCGTACTTATAGACAGTATTTTTTATGACGGTGCTTAAGTATTATTAAATCTGCTGCATGGATGCAGTAATCACCGCAAATTGTGTATACATGTTTTACATGTTAGCAATTTGCTTAAATGATATTTAATAAGGAAACCAACATGAATGTACCTGTTAAACAACTACAACAGAGCGTCTTAACCTCAGAACAATTATCTCAGATTAGCGGCGGTAATGTGGGCGATATAGTTACCCCATATTTACTACTGGTGCCAAGAAACGATCGTGAGCGGCAAGAGATGTTAGCCAACCAATTTCAACATATATCCCAGTAGTTAAGTTAAATCGCCCTTCGACAGGTAAAAACCAGTTTGTGAGGGCGTTTAATTAACAAGCACTTGTTATTTGTATTTAATCAATAAGATTTTTATAAATAATTTGTGTGTTTCACACTGTTTTCCTCAAGAAGTCTCTAAATGTGTAGTTAATATGGTATGGATACATCTTTCTATCTGTACATTAATTTGTATTGAGCAGTATCCCCAATATCAATATCAATACAACTACATGAGGTTTTTACAATGACAATACAGCAGAAGTTTTTCTATTCGGTAGCTTCAATCATACTCGTATTTGTCATTTTGCTGGCAATAATTACTGGCAGCGACAGCGCAAACAAAATTCAGACGAATATAAGCCAACAAATTCTTAATCAAAAAGCACACATATATGACCTGTTAGAAACTACTGACTTAATCATGGCGGAGCGTGTACAAAACAGCATGCGCTTATTAATAAAAATGGGTTCAGAATTAGGTGAGCCAAGTCTTGATGGGACCGTTAATGTAAATGGTGTTACCGCGAATAATGTTTTCCTGGGTGACAGTTCTCAAGGAAATAACTTTGAGTTAGTTGACGGCCTCACCCAAATAATGGACGGTACAGCTACAATATTCAGTAAGACCGGACAAGACTACGTACGAATTAGTACAAATGTTATCAAAAATGATAAACGTGCAATTGGCACAAAATTAAGTGCAAACGGCAAGGCAATCAAACTTATTAACCAAGGAAAGCCGTATTTTGGTCAGGTAGATATTTTGGGTAACCCGTTTTTGACAGGCTATGCGCCAATGGTAGATAACGCAAACAAAACGATAGGTATTTGGTATGTTGGGTACTCAGCAGATCTTCAGGCAATAACCAATACTATTCAAAGCAGTCGCATTTTAAATAACGGCTTTATTGCACTAGTTGATAAGAAAAACAATATAAGAGCCCACTCTGACCACTTGTCTCAACAGGTGGTTG
>JBARZY010000006.1:0-21228 GCA_049650345.1 Glaciecola sp.
AACGACCCACTTATTGCCGAGACCGAAACCGAAGTGCCCAGCAATGTGCCTACTGGCACGGCAGTATTTTGGGTCATTGTGGGGCTTATATTATTGCCCTTAAGCGCGCACTTTTTAGTCGAATCGGCAGTGTTTATTGCGCGCTATTTTGGTATTAGCGACCTCGTTATTGGCCTAACTATTATTGCCATTGGTACCAGTTTGCCCGAGCTTGCAGCAAGTGTAGCCGGCGTGCTTAAAGGCGAAGACGATTTAGCCTTGGGTAATATTATTGGTTCAAACATATTTAACTTACTTGCAGTACTGGCGATGCCCGGCTTAATTAGCCCATCGGCAATAGACGCAAGCGCAGCCGATCGCGATTCCTTAGTGATGCTAGCGTTATCGGTACTGCTATTTGTATTTTGTTTTAATTTACGGGGTACGCGGCAAATTAACCGAATAGAAGCGGGTATCTTCTTGGTGATATTTGTTGCGTATCAATACATTCTTTTTGCCTAACCAATATTTGCATACACAATGACTTATTTAGATTCGGCTACTCAAACATTTTCTATACAAATTAATGCTTTACAAACATTGAGTAAAGCCCTTGATGTTACCTTTACCCAAGCGTGTAATATGTTGCTTACCTGCAAAGGAAAAGTGGTTGTATGCGGCATGGGTAAGTCAGGCCACGTAGGTAATAAAATTGCCGCCACCCTCGCAAGCACCGGCACACCTGCGTTTTTTATGCATCCGGGCGAAGCCAACCATGGCGATTTTGGCATGCTTAGCAAAGACGACGTATTAATTGGTATCTCAAATTCAGGGGAAACCTCTGAGTTAGTGAGTTTATTGCCCTCAATTAAGCGTATTGGCGTCCCTATTATTGCTATTACCAATAACACCTCGAGTAACTTAGCAAAGGCAGCCAGTGTAACGTTAGCCCTTGGTGTAACCCAAGAAGCATGTTCGTTAGGGCTGGCGCCAACTACCAGCACCACGGCCACATTGGTATTGGGCGACGCCATTGCTATTGCTTTACTGGAAGCAAAAGGCTTTACCGCAGAAGACTTTGCGTTTTCTCACCCCGGTGGTGCACTGGGCAAGCGTTTGTTACTTACGGTAAATGATATTATGGCAACCGCCAACGACATTCCCCTAGTAAGCAACACCGACACCTTAAAACAAGCCTTGTTTGAGATATCGTCAAAAGGCTTAGGCATTACCGGCATTGTTGATGCACAAAACACCCTTGTAGGAATATTTAGCGATGGTGACTTGCGCCGTACATTGAACGAACCGATTGATATTCAACACACGCTAATTACCCAAGTAATGACCCCAAAAGGCATTACCATTGCTGCAGACGCCTTAGCGATAGATGCCATCAACATGATGCAAAACAAGCGCATAAACGCCTTGTTTGTTGTGAACGAACACAACCAGCCGGTTGGGGCCCTTAATATGTATATGTTGCTAAAAGCGGGAGTGGTATAAGCATGCAAAACCCATCTTCTGACGCTACCAGCACCGTTGCCACCATTTATGGTGAAGTGCCTAGCCAATTAATAGAACAATGCAAAGCACTTAAGCTTGTAGTGTTTGATGTAGACGGCGTGTTTAGCGACGGCACTATTTATTTGGGTAACAACGGCGAAGAATACAAAGGCTTTAACACCAAAGATGGTTATGGTGTAAAGGCGCTTAGCAAGTGCGGCATACAAGTGGCGGTGATTACTGGTCGCAACTCAAAAATTGTAGAAGACAGAATGAAGTCGCTAAAAGTGAAGCACCTGGTACAAGGCCGTGAAGATAAGTATGCAGCCTTGCAAGCGTTAATGCGCAGCACCGGGTTTAAAACCGAACAAATTGCCAGTATGGGTGACGATATGCCCGATTTAGGCATGTTTGACTTATCAACCATTAAAGTAGCAGTGGCCGACGCTCACCCCGTGGTTAAAGCGCAAGCCAACTTTATTACCACCCTAGGTGGCGGCAAAGGAGCAGTGCGTGAGTTTTGTGATTTAATACTGTTTGCTAAAGGTCAGCTAGAGACCCGCTTTGGTGCCAGTGTATGAACCGTATTGGTTGGAGTATCTTTTTAGTATTCAGTGCGGTACTCGCTTTGTACTTACCCATATTGTTTGAGGTTGAGCCCGACAACCTTGAAGCACCTAGCGACCTAGCCCTTATTCCCAACTATCAAGCGGTTAATTTAAACAGTAAACTATACGATAAAGACGGCGAATTGAGCCACCAAGTAGTCGCAACCAAAATGGAACACTACGAAGCACTTGGCTTTGCCGTGTTTGAAAACCCCGTATACACCCTGTATGTTGACAATGGTGAGCCTTGGCAAGTCACTGCAATGGAAGGTACATTGTATACCGGCAGTCGTATTCAGCTTGAACGAAACGTTAAAATAGTAAACTTGCGTACCCAAGAGTACGTTCGCCAAATTACTACCGAATATATTGAAATCGACCTAAAAAACAAAACCCTGCATTCTGATCAAACCGTAGAAATTAGTGGCGACGACTATTTGGTCACCAGTGTAGGATTATTTGGCGATTTAACCACCCAACAATACGAGTTAAAAGAACATGTTAAAACCGAATTTAACCCAGCTATGTAGCGCATTGTTATTGTCTGCATGTATAAGTTGCGCCCATGCGTGGCAAAGCGACAATGTTGACGCAAACAGTGACAACGATGCGGCAAGCTTAGGTGCTGAGCAATCAACCATTGCTACCGACTTTGGGTTTCCGGTAAAACTTACCTCAAACCATCAAGCCCTAGACGGCAAAAACAAAACCTCTATTTTTTCTGAAAATGTGGTTATTAGGCAAGGCAGTTTAGAACTGTTGGCCGACCGCGTTGAAGTGGACGCCACGGCAGGCCAACGCAAAGAAATTATTATGGCCACCGGCCAACCCGCAAGCTATAAACAAAAGCTAGAAGACGGTACCACGGTATCAGCACAGGCAAATGAGATTATTTATATGGTTGAGTCGCGCACCATTTCGTTAAAGGGCAATGCTTCGATACAACAAAACGAAGTGTTAGTTGACGGTGACGAAATTCTTTTTGATATGGCCAAAGAACAAATATTAGCGTCTACCAATGAAAACAGCACTGCACCGGTAACCACCGTTATTAGTCCAGGTGCTTTTGGTGAAGAACTTCCTAAACAACCGTAATCAGCAAACTAGCAATCAAGGATACCATTGTGGCAAGTACACTTTGTGCAAAAAACCTCGCAAAATCATATAAGTCACGCCAAGTGGTGCGCGACGTAAGCATAGAGGTGTCAACTGGACAAATAGTAGGCTTGCTTGGCCCTAACGGGGCAGGTAAAACCACTACCTTTTATATGATTGTGGGCTTGGTGCCACTTGATAAAGGCGATATTTTTATCGACCAAGTTAACATGAGCATGCAACCGATGCATGAACGTGCGCGCAATGGTATTGGCTATTTGCCCCAAGAAGCATCTATATTTCGCAAACTCACCGTTTATGAAAACTTAATGGCAATTTTGCAAACTCGTAAAGATATTTCGAATGAGCAGCGCGAGCGCATTGCCGATGAACTACTAGACGACTTCAACATTAATCACATTCGCAATAGCTTGGGCATGAGTTTGTCGGGCGGCGAGCGTCGACGCGTAGAAATAGCACGCGCGCTGTCAGCTAATCCTAAATTTATTTTACTAGACGAACCCTTTGCGGGCGTTGATCCTATATCGGTGAACGACATCAAAAAGATTATTTACCAATTGAAAGAACGGGGGATTGGTGTATTAATAACCGACCACAATGTAAAAGAAACCTTGGACGTGTGCGAAATTGCGTATATTGTAAGTCATGGTGAACTTATTGCTAGCGGGTCTGCAGAAGAAGTTCTTGCGAATCAAACAGTAAGAGATGTTTATTTAGGTGAGCAATTTGCACTATAAAACACTTAGTATTTTTCTCATTAGGGAGTATGATAATAAATATGCCATATAAGACAGTACTAGGCGCAGTAGAAGGATAGTAATGAAACCCTCGTTACAACTGAAATTTAGTCAACAACTAACAATGACACCACAATTGCAACAGGCTATAAAGCTATTGCAGTTGTCTACGCTTGACTTACAACAAGAAATTCAAGAAGCACTTGAGTCTAACCCTTTGCTTGAAACTGCCGAACATGAATTAGGCAACGACAGCAACGATAAGGGCGAAACCCTTGACAGCCGTACTGACAAAGAACAAAAAACCGCCTCTGAAGGTGAAATTGACGCGCCCGAAGGCCTTAGCAGCGGTGAAAAAGACGTGCCCGACCCTATGGACACGCACGACGCGTTAGAAAATCGTGAACTGCCCGATGACTTACCCTTAGATAGCTCGTGGGAAGAATACTTAGGCTCTACTTCAGCTCCCACTAAAATGACCGGTTCTAGTCTTGAAGACGACTATGTTTTTCAAGGTGAAACTACCGAGAGCATTCAAGACCACCTACTGTGGCAAGCTGAAATGACACACTTTAGTGAAAACGATATGTCGATAGCCATTGCCATTATCGATTCAATCGACGAGTCGGGTTATTTAAATATTAGCTGTGAAGAACTGCTTGAAAGCATCGACAACGAAGACATAGAACTAGACGAAATTGAATGCGTACTTAAGCGCGTGCAACGTTTTGACCCCATTGGCGCTGGTTCTCGCTCTGTACAAGAATGTTTACTTGTACAGTTACAACAATTTGACGACGACACGCCTTGGTTAGACCAAGCACGTAGCATTATTGAAGAGCACTCAGATTTACTTAGCAGCAAAGACTATCGCACATTAATGCGCAAAACGCGGTTAAAAGAAGACCAGTTGCGCGAAGTCATGCGCTTACTTAAAACCTTAAACCCGCGGCCTGGTAGCCTTATTTCAACCAAAGAGCCTGAATACGTTATTCCTGATGTTAACGTGTACAAAAAGAAAGGCGTGTGGACGGTTGAGCTAAACAACGAAGCATTACCCGCGCTTACGGTAAACGAAACGTATGCAAAGTTATCAAAAACCGCAAGTAATCCGAACGATTCTCAATATATAAAGTCTCATTTACAAGAGGCTAAATGGTTTATTAAAAGTTTAGAGAGCCGCAATGAAACTTTACTAAAAGTATCCCATTGCATAGTGGCAAAACAACGTGAGTTTTTTGAGCAAGGCCCAGAAAAAATGCATCCAATGGTGCTAAACGACGTAGCCGAAATGGTAGATATGCACGAATCAACCATTTCAAGGGTAACCACGCAAAAGTACATGCATACGCCGCGTGGTATTTTTGAATTGAAATACTTCTTCTCGTCGCATGTGTCTACCGATTCTGGCGAGAATTGTTCTTCAACCGCGATTAGAGCCTTCATCAAAAAGCTAGTGGCCGATGAACCTTCTAATAAGCCGTTGAGCGATAGCAAAATTGCGCAATTGCTGGCCGATAAGGGCATTAACGTAGCCCGGCGAACAATTGCAAAATACCGGGAATCGTTAAACATTCCCCCTTCTAATCAACGAAAGAGCCTTGTTTAGGCAAGCTATAGAGGACCATAAATATGCAAATAAACCTTACCGGTCATCACGTCGAAATTACCGATTCGTTACGCACCTATGTTGATACTAAGTTTGAAAAGCTCGAACGACACTTTGATCACATCAATAATGTTCACGTTATACTAAATGTAGAAAAGCTGAATCAAAAAGCTGAAGCTACCGTGCATTTAAGTGGTGGAGAAGTGTTTGCTAATTCTGAGCATACCGATATGTACGCGGCTATAGACGGTTTAATTGATAAACTCGATCGTCAAGTCATTAAGCACAAAGAGAAACTAAAGCGCCACTAAGCCCTACAATATGATCATAAATGACATCATTTCACTCGACCGAACTCAATGTTCGGTTGAGTGCAACAGTAAAAAACGCATCTTTGAAACCATCTCAGAAATTGCAGTTAAACAGTCACCTGAATTAGACCAAGTGGAAGTGCTAGCCAGTTTAGTTAACCGCGAAAAAATGGGCAGCACAGGAATTGGAAATGGTATTGCTATACCGCATGGTCGCATTAAAGGCCTGACCAACATGATTGCCGTTATACTCACCAGTAATAAACCTATAGAATTTGATGCTATAGATAGCCAACCTGTAGACATATTTTTTGCTATATTGGTACCTGACGAACAAACCAATCAGCACTTAGAAGCGTTGTCGGGCATTGCGCGAAAACTCAGTAATAAAGACATAGTAAAAGCAATACGCAAAGCCGAAAACAAAAACCAAATTGTCGCGGCACTCGCATAAACGCTAGTTGATCACAGAACATCAAGGCACAAATTACATGAAACTACTCATTATTAGTGGACGTTCAGGCTCGGGCAAATCAATTGCCTTACGTGCTCTTGAAGACCTTGGTTATTATTGCGTTGATAATATTCCGGTTTCGTTGTTACCCACGCTAACCAACACGGTGGTGGAACAGCACGAGCTTGTGGCGGTGAGTATTGATGTGCGTAACATGCCTGAGTCAGAAAACGAAATCACCGAGTTGCTTGAGTATTTACCCGAATTTTGGGAAATAACCATTATTTTCTTAGATGCCAGCGACGACGTGCTTATTAAGCGTTATAGTGACACCCGTCGGCTGCATCCCTTATTTAAATTAAGCAATTCATTGATAGACGCCATTGCTGCCGAGCGCGAAATATTGATACCGGTAGCAGAAAAAGCCGACTTACATATTAATACCGACCAACTGTCGGTGCACGACCTTGCCGAATTAGTACGCGAACGTGTGCTAGGTAAAAAAAGCTCTGATTTGGTCATTGTGTTTGAATCGTTTGGGTTTAAGTACGGCTTGCCCAAAGACGCCGACTATGTGTTTGATGTGCGGTTTTTGCCCAATCCACATTGGGATCCTGACTTGCGCCCCTTAAATGGCTTAGACGGGCCCGTTGAATTGTTTTTGTCTAGCCAACCATTAGTGATGAAGCTAATTTGGCAAGTGCAGAATTTTGTCACCACATGGTTACCCCATTTAGAACGCAACAATCGCAGTTATGTGACCATTGCCATTGGCTGTACTGGTGGCCAGCATCGCAGCGTGTATGTTGCGCAATCGTTAAGTGAAGCCTTTAAAACCACCCATGGCGACGTACAAGTTAAACACCGCGAGCTAAAACGCATTCAACAAGCGCAAGCAGAAAAAGCCGCCATAGAAGAAGCCGCCTTACAACGCGTATCCCGCGATACGGGCTCAGACCTTTCGTCGGCGGGTGAAGTAAAAAATCGCAGAGCTGGTGACAAGAAACCCACTTCCTAACACATAAACCTGAATAAAGAGTACCTTGCTTATGCAGCTTGTGAAAACCCTCACCATTATGAATAAGTTAGGTTTGCATGCGCGGGCCGCCACTAAGCTAGTGCAGTTAGCCAACAACTATGAGTGCGACATTACGCTGCAGCAAGACGAACAATCTGCTCCTGCTAATAGCGTATTAGCATTGTTGATGCTTGGTGGTAATCAAGGCAAAGAAGTTACCGTTACCTGTGAGGGTGAAGACGCCGAACAAGCCATGAAAGATATCACCGATTTAATTGCCAATAAGTTTGACGAAGGCGAATAAACCGCTGAATTATCAACAATTCATACCCAATGATTAATAGCAATGATATACTTTTGTATATGGCGCGAGCTTGGGCGTAGTTATGTCAGAAATTATCGAAAAAACAGACACACAAGCCAGATTAGAATCGATTAACAAATCGTTGAATGCAGGCGCGTATGTGCGTGTGCGTAAATTACTGCACGATATCCCTCCCGGCGATACTGCGTTATTACTAGAATCATCTCCCAGTAAAACCCGTAACGAACTATGGCGCATGCTTGACGCCGACTTTCATGGCGACGTATTAGAAGAACTTAGTGAAGACGTTCGTAACGGCATTATAGGCCAAATGGTACCCTCAAGTGTGGTTGACGCGCTTGAAGACATGGATACCGATGACTTAGCAGAAACGCTAAGCACGCTACCTGAAGCCGTACTCACTAGCATTCTTACCTCAATGGATACCCAAGACAGGGCACGCGCTGAAAAAGCCTTGAGTTACGGTGAAGAAACCGCTGGTTTTATCATGAACACCGACACCATTACCCTGCGTGACGACGTAACGGTTGATGTGGTCATTAGATATTTGCGCTTAAAGTCTGAACTGCCTGAAAATACCGACACCTTATATGTGGTTAACCGCCAAGATTTATTGATAGGCACGGTGAGTTTGTCAAAACTGCTTACCTCTAATCCCGATGTAAACGTAGCCAACATAATGAACGACGAGCCTGAGGCCATTATTGTGAATATGGACGAAAGCCAAGTGGCTAGTATGTTTGAACGCTATGATTGGTTATCGGCCCCGGTTATTGACGAAGAAGGCGTGCTGGTTGGGCGTATTACCATTGATGACGTGGTAGATATTATTCGTGAAGATGCCGAACACTCAATGATGAGCATGGCGGGCTTAGATGACGAAGAAGACACCTTTGCACCTGTAGGAAAATCAACGCAGCGACGTTCAGTATGGTTAGGCGTGAACCTAGTCACGGCGTTGCTAGCAGCTGCCGTAAGTGACATGTTTGAGGCCACCTTAAGCCAACTTGCTGTGCTTGCCATTCTCAATACCATTGTACCTAGTATGGGTGGCGTAGCCGGTAACCAAACCCTTACATTAGTAATACGTGGTATGGCGCTTGGCCATGTAACCACTACCAATTCGCTTTGGTTAGTGCGCAAAGAGTTGTTTATAGGCTTCTTGAACGGTTTGATATGGGCGGTGCTAATAGCGTCGGTCATAGCGCTATGGAAACAAGACTACGTACTAGGCGGCGTGATTGCCTTTGCCATGATGATGAACATGATTGCGGCAGGCTTAGCCGGTGCTACCCTACCCATAGTGATGAAAAAGATGAATATTGACCCTGCCCTTGCCGGTAGCGTGATACTCACAACAATCACCGACGTGGTGGGCATTTTTGCTTTCTTAGGCACCGCTACTCTATTCTTAATATAAGTTATTAACGGGTAGCGGCGTATTTGCCTAAGGGCCTTAGTCGTCTATTTGCTGTTGTTTAACCCAATCATGCAGTTGTGCCACGTCTTGCTCTATGGCCATTTGCAGTTGTTCTACCCATTCGTATACGTTTTCCCACCAAGCAGGATGGTCGCCTTGTTGGATCATGTTGGCTGTTTGCTGCACCCTTGCCAAGCCTACACTGCCCGCAGCCCCTTTAATTTTATGCGCTTGTGAGCACACTTCATCTTTATCATCGGCGGCAAGTGATACCGTTAAAATTTCCATATATTCTGGGATTTTTTCTTGAAACACACCCAAACTGGCTTCTACCATAGATTCACCAATGGTTTCGATTAACATTGAAAGCAACTCAAGATCTAGCACCGATTTGGCCTTTTCTTCAATCACAATAGGGCTTTTAGGTTTGCTGGTAGGCTTGGTATGGGTGTTGCCATCAATAGGGTCGAAGAGCTCGTTAAAGACTTGTATGATACGGCTCTTTTTAACGGGCTTAGCAATAACGTCGTCCATATCGTTTTGTAAGTACTCTTCGCGCTTTTTAATTACGTTGGCGGTTAAGGCCACCATAGGCGTGCCTATTACTAAGTCACGTTCTAGCAAGGTGCGAGCAACGTCAAACCCTGTCATGTCGGGCAATTGAATATCGAGCAAAATAAGATCATAGGTATGCTCGGTAGCCATGTCGATGGCTTCTTGTCCGGTCATGGCAACTGATACGTGCTGACCGAGTTTTTCTAGTAGTGCTTTGGCCACCATTACGTTCAATTCAATATCTTCTACCAAGAGTATGTTCAGGCCAGTGACTCTTAACTCTTCTACATCAGGCGCGCTGTGGCTAATGGCCACTGGCAGGGTTATTTCAAAACAAGTGCCGTGATTGAGCTCGCTATTTACTTCAATTTTGCCGTTCATTTTGTCGACCATTTGCTTACATATGGCTAAGCCAATACCCGTGCCCGTTGCCGACTGGAAGTCGTCACGTTGAACTTGATAATACATCGCAAATATTTTATCGAGCTGGGCTTTATCAATGCCAATGCCGGTATCTTGAATGGTAAACACGATGTCTGCTTGTTCAGCGCTGTTGATTTTGGCCGACATGGTGAGCGATACCGAGCCTTCTGGCGTGAACTTTACTGCATTAAATAGCATATTCCACAATACCTGACGCAATCGAGTGCCATCGGCCTCAAAAGCGGTAGGCACTGGCTCGACTATTTCAAATTTGAAATCAAGCCCTTTATCCGCAGCTAATAGCTTGATAATACTCGATATTTCATTCATGAAATTGGTGGTATTGACCGTTTTGTATTGCATTTCAACCTTGTCGCGGTCGAGCTTGTCTAGGTCAATAATGTCGTTGAATATGTTACCAAGGGTAATAGCGCTGGCGTAAATAGTGCTAATCCACTCGTACTGCTCGGCATTTAAGTGCGTGTCGCGCATCATACGCGACAAGCCTACTATCCCATTAAGCGGTGTACGCAACTCGTGCGATATAGTGGCGATAAACTTGGTTTTGTCTTTACTGGCTTGCTCAATAGCAAGTTGAGACTGCTTGCGCTCGGTCATGTCACGGCCAAAGGCCAAAATACCTAGGCGGTGGCCATCTTGGTCAAAAAACGGCACTTTACGCATTTCAAAATAACGACGCGTGTCGTTAGCAAAACGCAGCCACAATTCTTCTGTAATGGGTTGATTGGTTTCTAATATTTCTTGGTCAGATCTAGCAACTTGTATGGCAAGTTCTTCGTCGTACACTTCGTGGGTAGTTAAGCCAAGCAACTCGGCTTCTGTTTTGCCCGTAAGTGCTTCGGCCACTTTGTTACATCCCGCAAAACGCCCTTCTTCGTTGCGGTAATATATAAGGTCGGGCGATGCATCAATAATTGAACGGGTAAGTGTAGACAAGCGGCGCGCCTGTATTTCTTGTTCTGACTTTTCTTTTATTTCTTGCTCAAGCTTTGCAAACATTGCTTCACGCTCAAGCTGCGCATTTTTTCGTTGTTCTATTTCGTAATTGAGTTGTCTGATGTTATTTTGTAATTCACGGTTAAGAATAACGTCGTGGCGCCTTAAACGCTCAAGCTGAGTAACGGCTTCTTCTAGGCTGGTTCGGCTATGCTCAAGCTGTTTAATAAGTTCGCTAAAAAAATACAGCACCCAGGGCGCACTGACCAATGTAAGCACGATGGCACTAACAAAGTCGTCAACTTCGATTTCACTACCAAGTGCGGCTCGAATAACGTACGACCCAGCAATGGTGAAAAACAAAGTAAAAAATACAAAAAGAATACTGACCTTAACCGGGCCAATTTTATCGACAAATTGCGCAAACTTAATAGCCCATGACTCGGGCGGTGTTTTAATTAGCATGCATGTACCATGGCTGAAAAGCAAAACTGCTAGAAAATAGTGGGCCTAATGCTACCAAGTTTTCAAAAGCGCGAACAGTGAAAGTATGCGCTATACTCTGAACAGGTGGTTAACGCGCGTAAGTTGCTTAAAATTTAAGCGCACGAATGAAATTAAAAGGTTATATTTATGCGATTTTGGTGTGTATTTTTGCAATTAAGGTAGATGAAAAGTTGTAATAGCAACCATTATTTACATTGTGTTAACGCATAGCGTCAAAAATAAGGCGTTCGTTCGGTAAATACGACCAATATATATTTCATTTAAAAACAGCGGCTTAGGCATTATTGATTTGATGAATGCAGATATTATTCTAAGTGATAATTGATTTCTGGCTTGTAAATAGGTATTTTCACCATCCCGCTAAGTGGAATGAATAAAAATTCGATACGCAACAGTATCCTCAAATAATCAACGACATGAAAAAATTTATTCATATAAGGCACTCAGTAGCCTTTATGATATGAGCACCCGAAGCTACATAACAACAATAACTCGGGGCAACATTTACAGTTAAATAAATAGTTTCATTTGATAGCTGATTTCGTTTAACAAAAGAGTTTCGATTAATAGTTGCTGCAGTAATATTAACGTTAACGTTTATATTATATGTAAAGGGCACACAGCGCGGTGCGAGTAATTATCACCGCCAAGGAGTAATGTATGGGTTTGTATCATTCGTCTGATTCAAAAGACAATTGTGGTTTTGGGCTTATTGCACACACTGAAGGGCGTTCTAGCCATCAGTTAGTATCAACGGCCATTGAAGGGCTTGACCGCATGCAGCATCGTGGTGGTGTAGCGTCTGACGGTAAAACCGGTGACGGCTGTGGTTTATTGCTACAAAAACCTGATTCATTTTTCAAAAAAGTTGCCACCGACAATGGTTGGACCTTAAACAAAAACTATGCGGTAGGCATGATATTTTTGTCACAAGATCCTATAAAAGCCGAGCAGTCTCGCCAAATTTTAAATGAAGAACTGCAAAAAGACATGCTTAGCGTGGTGGGTTGGCGTGAAGTGCCTGTGGATCATAGCGTGTTGGGCGACCTTGCCAAAACCGGTGTTCCTCAAATTGAGCAAGTATTTGTTAATGCGCCGAATGGTTGGGCAGTTCCTGATTTAGAGCGCCGCTTATATATGGCGCGCAGACGCACCGAAAAACGCATTACCGAAGACGACGATTTTTACGTAGCGTGTTTATCGACCTTTGTGACCATATACAAAGGGTTGGTAATGCCAAAAGATTTGGCAAAATTTTATTTAGATTTAGCCGACGAAGAACTCACTTCATCTATATGTGTATTTCACCAGCGTTTCTCTACCAATACTTTGCCAAAGTGGCCATTAGCACAGCCTTTCCGCTTTTTGGCACATAACGGCGAAATTAATACCATTAAAGCAAACCGTGAGTGGGCCATTGCGCGTACCGCTAAATTTGCCACGCCGCTTATTCCCGATCTGATGCAAGCCGCACCGTTTGTAAACACAAGCGGTTCTGATTCTAGTTCGCTTGATAACATGCTAGAGCTATTTTTAGCCGGCGGCATGGATTTATTCAGAGCCATGCGCTTATTAGTGCCGCCCGCATATCAAAACAACAACACCATGGACCCAGATTTACGTGCATTTTATGAGTTTAACTCAATGCATATGGAGCCGTGGGATGGTCCAGCAGGTATTGTATTAACCAACGGTCGTCACGTAGCATGTAACCTTGACCGCAACGGTTTGCGTCCTGCCCGTTATGTGATCACCAAAAACGGTTTTATTACCCTAGCCTCTGAAATTGGCATTTGGGATTATGAAGAGCAAGACGTTGTTGAGAAAGGCCGCGTTGGACCTGGCGAGATGCTTGCTGTGGATACCCACACCGGTAAGATTTGGCGTTCAAACGAAATTGATCAAGAACTACAATCGCAACATCCTTATGCCGAATGGCTTGAGTCACACATAGCGCGCCTTAAACCGATTGAGCAATGTGATGCTGAATTTGTTGGTAAGCGAGCGTTTGACGATAACAAAATGGCTACCTACCACAAGTTATTTAACTATAGCTATGAAGAGATTCAGCAAGTGGTAAAGGTACTTGCTAAAGACGGTCAAGAAGCGGTTGGTTCAATGGGTGACGACACCCCTATGGCAGTGATGTCATCAAAACAGCGTACTGTATACGACTATTTCCGCCAGCAGTTTGCACAGGTAACTAACCCACCTATAGATTCATTACGTGAAAACCACGTAATGTCGTTAGCAACGTGTATTGGCCGTGAACAAAACGTATTTAACGAAACCAGTGGTTATGCCCATCGGGTATTGTTTGAGTCACCGGTGTTAGTGTATACCGACTTGAAGCAACTGAAAGAATTTAATCAAAAGTACTATCATAACGAAAGCGTTGATCTTAACTATTTGCCATCAGAAGGCTTGCAAGCGGCTATTAATAGAATATGTGACGAAGCGGTAGACGCCGTGCGTAATCGCAATGCCGCCTTTGTGATTTTGTCAGACAGACACATAAGCAAAGACCACTTACCTATTCCAGCAGCAATGGCAGTAGGCGCAGTACAAAAACGCTTAGTACAAGAACAACTGCGTTGTGACGCGAACATTGTTGTAGAAACTGGTTCGGCAAGAGACCCGCACCACTTTGCTGTGCTTATTGGTTTAGGCGCAACGGCAGTTTATCCGTTCTTAGCTTACGAGACCATTGAGCAACTTGTTGATAAAAACGACCTAGACATTACGCCTATGGAAGCCATGATTAATTACCGTAAAGGGATTAACAAAGGCCTGTATAAAATAATGTCTAAAATGGGTATTAGTACCGTAGCCAGCTACCGTAGTTCAAAATTGTTTGAGGCCGTAGGCATCAACCGCGAAGTTATGGACACATGTTTTGCAGGTATTCCAAGCCGAATTCAAGGCGCGAGTTTTGATGATTTTGAACAAGACATTATTAATTCGTCACGCGTAGCGTGGTTGGCTAGAAAAAATATGGCCCACGGCGGCTTGCTAAAATATGTACACGGCGGCGAGTACCATGCGTACAACCCTGACGTAGTCAGCTCGTTGCAAAAAGCGGTAGTAAGCGGCGAGTATTCTGACTATCAGGTGTTTTCAAGCTTAGTAAACGATCGCAATCCAAGTCATTTACGTGACTTAATGGAAATTAAAACTGGCGACGCCATTAGTATTGACCAAGTAGAGCCAGCCGAAGCGCTGTTCCCTCGATTTGATACGGCGGCAATGTCTATTGGCGCACTAAGCCCTGAAGCCCACGAAGCGCTGGCAATTGCAATGAACCGCTTAGGTGGTCAGTCAAACTCAGGTGAAGGCGGTGAAGATCCAAACCGTTTCAACACCGAGAAAAATTCAAAAATTAAACAGGTTGCTTCTGGGCGCTTTGGTGTAACGCCGCATTACTTGGTGAATGCGAATGTTATTCAAATTAAAGTTGCGCAAGGTGCAAAACCCGGCGAAGGTGGTCAGTTGCCAGGCGACAAAGTGAATCAGTACATTGCTGAATTACGTTTTTCTGTGCCAGGGGTAACGCTTATTTCTCCTCCACCGCATCACGATATTTATTCGATTGAAGATTTGGCCCAGCTAATATTCGATCTTAAGCAAGTGAACCCCACTGCGCTTATTTCGGTTAAATTAGTATCTGAGCCTGGTGTAGGGACAATTGCAACAGGTGTAGCAAAAGCTTATGCCGACCTTATTACGGTATCAGGCTATGACGGCGGTACCGGTGCAAGCCCACTTACCTCAGTTAAATATGCAGGTAGCCCATTTGAGCTAGGCCTTGCTGAAACCCAGCAAGCATTGGTAGAAAATGGCCTACGCCACAAAGTACGCGTACAAACCGACGGTGGCCTTAAAACAGGCTTAGATGTTGTTAAAGCCGGTATTTTAGGTGCAGAAAGCTTTGGTTTTGGTACTGGACCAATGGTAGCCCTAGGATGTAAATACTTGCGTATTTGTCACTTAAATAACTGTGCAACAGGCGTAGCAACCCAAGACGAAAAATTACGCGACAACTACTTTATTGGCTTGCCCGATATGGTGATGAACTACTTTAAGTTTGTAGCACAAGAAGTACGCGAAATAATGGCCAGCATGGGCATTGAAAAGTTCCAAGATTTAGTGGGGCGCACCGAGCTATTAACCTTGCTTGACGGGCAAACCGCTAAGCAGAACAAACTTGATTTGTCACCCTTGCTTGAAAAACATTCAGCTGGCACGCACACGCAGCTGTTTTGCTCTGAAACCACCAACTCGCCTATTGATAAAGGTGAGCTAAACCTACGCATGGTAACCGATAGCGAAGGTGCGGTAATGGCGCGTAAATCAAAGAGCTTGTCTTACAAAGTACGCAATACCGACCGTTCGGTTGGTGCCACATTGTCTGGCTTTATTGCGCAGCGTTATGGCAATCATGGCCTTGACGACAGTCCCATTAAAGTCAAATTGCAAGGTACTGTAGGCCAAAGTTTTGGTGTGTGGAACGCTGGCGGCTTAGAAATGACCCTGGTGGGCGATGCTAACGACTACGTAGGTAAAGGCATGACAGGCGGACGCTTGGTGATTCATCCACCGGCTAACGTTACTTTTGATACTCACAACAGTGCGATAATGGGTAACACCTGTTTATATGGTGCTACTGGCGGTAAATTATACGCTGCGGGCCGAGCCGGCGAGCGCTTCGCAGTAAGAAACTCAGGCGCTATTGCGGTAATTGAAGGTGCAGGCGATAACGCATGTGAATACATGACCGGTGGTATTGTTGCCATACTTGGCAGCGTTGGCGTTAACTTTGGTGCAGGTATGACGGGTGGTTTTGCTTACTTGTATGACGAATTTAACGATTTAGAACAACGCCTAAATGGCGAGCTAGTAGAAGCCTTAAATATTGAAGACAAAGTGATATTGTCTGAACATTTACGCGGCTTAATTAACTCGCATTATGAAACCACAGGCAGTTTACACTCACTTAATTTGTTGACTCACTTTGCTGAAGAACTGAAAAACTTCCGTTTAGTAAAACCCAAAACAAGTGATGTGAAGAATTTGTTGGGCCATATTAGCCGTTCAAGCGCAGAGTTGCGCATTCAAGCACAATAATGCAAGCGTATAAGGTTTAGGAGAAAAGAAGTATGGCTAAGAATGTATATCAATTTGTTGACGTTGAACGTATTGATCCGCCCAAAAAACCTATCATTATGCGCACAGAAGAGTTTGGTGAAATTTATCATCCAATGACCGACTCTCAGGCCGAAGGCCAAGCAGATAGATGTTTAGATTGTGGCAATCCGTATTGTGAGTGGAAATGCCCAGTACATAACTTTATTCCGCAATGGTTAGCCCTTGCAAATGAAGGCAAAATATTAGAAGCGGCAGAGCTGTCGCACAAAACCAACAGCTTGCCAGAGGTATGCGGCCGCGTGTGCCCTCAAGACCGTTTGTGTGAAGGTGCATGTACGCTTAACGATGACTTTGGCGCCGTTACTATAGGCAGTATTGAAAAATATATCACCGATACCGCCTTTGAAATGGGTTGGCGTCCTGACATGTCGCAAGTAACATGGACCGATCGCAAAGTCGCCATTGTTGGTGCTGGTCCTGCTGGCTTAGCTTGCGCTGACATATTAGTGCGCAACGGCATAAAACCAGTAGTATTCGACAAATATGAAGAAATTGGCGGCCTGCTTACCTTTGGTATTCCGTCGTTTAAGCTGGAAAAAGACGTAATTACCTTGCGCCGCAAAATATTTACCGAAATGGGCATTGAGTTTAGACTGAATACTGAAATTGGCAAAGACATTGCGTTTCAAGACCTAATTGACGATTACGAATGCGTATTTTTAGGCATGGGCACATATAAAGCCATGCAGGGTGGCTTTGCCCATGAAGACGCTCCAGGTGTATTTGAAGCCTTGCCCTTTTTAGTTGCCAATACCAATCGCGTGATGGGACTTGAAAAGTCACCTAGCGATTTTATTGATATGAAAGGGAAAAAGGTAGTGGTATTGGGCGGTGGTGACACCACCATGGACTGTGTGCGTACTTCTATTAGACAAGGCGCAGACACCGTTACCTGTGCTTATCGTCGTGACGAACAAAGCATGCCAGGCTCGCGCCGAGAGGTGGTGAATGCACGCGAAGAAGGCGTTCAATTTGAATTTAACATTCAACCAATAGACATTGCAGTAGACGAAAACGGTAACACCATTGGTGTGCGTATGGTACGTACAGAAATGGGTGAGCCTGACGCCGCTGGCAGACGTCGCCCAGTTGAAATTCAAGGCTCTGAGCACGTAATGCCAGCCGATGCCGTTATTATTGCGTTTGGTTTTCAGCCTAGTCCGGCACCGTGGTTTGGTGAGTTTGGCATTATGCTTGATGAAAAAGGTCGCGTAAGAGCACCATCTCAAGGTACTTATCCATTCCAAACCAGTAACCCTAAAGTGTTCTCGGGTGGTGACATGGTACGCGGGTCTGATTTGGTGGTAACCGCTATTGACGAAGGTCGCCGTGCAGCTGAAGGCATACTCGATTATTTAAACGTGTAGCCGCTATTTACTTAATACAAAGCCAGCGTTTGCTGGCTTTTTTTATGCTCGCTAACTTTTTAAGCGGTGAATATAGGTATTAAGCTTAATACTTTATACTTAAGCGACAAACCCTATACATCCTCTGTACAGTTGCAAGACAAGGCCCTAGCGCATACTCTTTAAACTATGTAAAACCGTTGTAGTGAGTTGACATAATACTCAACAAGGCTTCACGGTTACGTTTGTATATAGCATGCCTTTGCATGATGGAGATCACTTATGCGTATTATTAGCATATTACTATTATTAAGCACCCTTTTTGCCTTTCCGACCGCGGTGATGGCTGAGCAAGAAAAAGCAGACGCTGCTACTGAAAATGTGTCAACAAATGCACCACTAGTGAGCAGCGAAATTGACACACAACAGTGCCCGCAACAGTTTTATGCGGTTACTTTGCCTACTAACGGCAAACTTTGTCAGGTGTTTGCCACCGAATTGCCAGCCTCTATGATATTTTTTGTGCCCCAAGCACCTAGCGAAGTCGTTGACTTTTATCGCCAACGCTCAGGAGTATTCACCACGACTAAGCAGGTTAGGCAACGTTACATGCTTAAAAGTGATGACAACACTACCACCTTGATTATTTCTAAAGACGGGCAAGGCTCGCAAGTAGATGTATTAGTGGTGGAGAGCAAAGAAACGTAATAAATTCATACCATTAGTTCTATATCGTACAATTTATTAGAGCTATCCTAGTTGGTTGGCATAGCGTTTGCTAAATCCCGTTTATTAGTCAATCAAAGCCATCTAACTGACTCATACAAAAATGGTGTGTATGCGTTAAGTGGATATCCTAATAGACGTGGAGTATGTATGGAAATCGCAATTGTATTAATGGCCCTGTTAATTTGTATCTCAGTTATTGCCATTAAGTTTAATCAAGACCGTATTGAGTTTCCTTTTTCAGTCAAAAGCCAATTATTTACTGCCGCTGAACGTCAGTTTCTAAGCTTAATTGAAGCCTCGGTAGCAGGTGAATTTAGAGTAATGTGCCGCATTCGCTTGTCAGACTTACTCAGTTTGCGTAAAGACACTAACGGCAAAATTGCCAAAAGCGCATTGATGAGAGCGGGCGCTAAGCAAGTGGATTTTGTATTATGCAACAAAGACGACATGACACCTATTATGGCAATAGATTTAGTATACGGAACCGGTAAAAACGGCCACAATACCCAGCGTGACTTCTTTGTAAGCGGCGCCCTTGAAACAGCATCTATTCCGCATATTCGTATTAAAGCTAAAACCGGTTATACCGTAGCTGAAATAAGAGAGTGTATTGAAGCGAAATTAGTGCCGCTGCGTCGCAGACAAGGCAAAATACCATTTGCTGCGCACGAGCAGCGCCCTAGTCTAATAAAAACCAGCAGTCGCCCTACTCGCCCTTTAAAAGCCGCGCGCAATATGCCGAATACGCATGCCGCAGCCTAAAGCAAAAGCTTTACTTGTAATTACAAAGTGAGCGCCTAAAATGGCGCTCATTGTTTTTTAGAACCTGACGAGTATTTATGAATATTGTAATTATTGGCGCAATGGAAGAAGAAATTACGCTATTAAAGGCGCAAATTGAGCATCTGCAAACCAACAAAGTGGCGCATTTAGATGTGTTTTGCGGCAGCATTGGCGAACATGCGGTACAACTGGTGCAATGTGGCATTGGTAAAGTTGCCTCTGCAGCGGCAACTGCCTTGCTTATTCAGGCTTTTACACCCGACGCGGTAATCAATACTGGCTCGGCTGGCGGTTTTGATCCAGACCTAAACATTGGCGACATTGTAATTGCTAGTCAGTTATTACATCACGACGTTAATGTTACGCATTTTGGCTACGAGCTAGGCCAAGTGCCACAAATGCCGCACTACTATGAAAGTGACGCCGCACTAATTAACGCAGCCGAACAAGCCATTGCCACGCTTCCGAATGTAACGGTTAAAAAAGGCTTGGTATGTAGCGGTGACAGCTTTATTGGTAGCGACGAAGCTGCCAAACAAATCAAAGATACCTTTAACAACATGGCGGCAGTAGAAATGGAAGGCGCCGCTATTGGGCAAGTATGTTACTTGATGAACACGCCTTTTGTCGTCATCAGAAGTTTGTCAGATATTGCAGGCAAAACCTCTACTATGTCATTTGATGCCTATTTGAGCGTAGCAGCTAAAAATTCGGCAAACTTAGTACTGAACATGCTGCAACGCTTGTAGCGCGCTGGGCAAAAAAGCTTGGACTTAATAACCAGCACGATAATTCCACCGGCATTATTACCCCTAGTGGTAATAATTGCCGCGCTATTATTAGAACGGTTTTTGCCCCTACACCACAGTATTGACCCCTTGAGTTTATATCGCTTTGTTTGTGAACGTATGGCTAGTAAGGTACTTAAAACCCATTATGTGGGTCAACAAGCGCTAATATCGGGTACCTTAGCCTTGGTGGTATTGTTAGCCCCTACCCTCATTATTATGTATCTGCTGCATAGTTTTGCCAGTTATCAATGGTTACTTGATATCCTTATTTTGTACGTGCTGCTGCAATACAGCCACCACGTGAAAAAAGTGACAAAAGCCATTACTGCGCTTCAGCAAAACAAAAAACAACTGGCCAAAAATCTGTTGCAACCCCATGTGTTACGACAGGTAGCGCCCCTATCGGCCATGGGCCTAATAAAAGCTAGCATAGAAAGCTTGTACTTGCGGTATATGTATCAGCAAGTGGCGGTGATATTTTGTTATGTGTTGGCTGGACCTGTATTCGCACTAGCCTACAGGTTATGCTACGAAGCGAATCATGCATGGAACCCTAAACTAGCACACTTTGGTGATTTTGGACGCTTTGCCACCGCCGCGGTGAAGCTTGTGCAAATAATACCCGTAGCACTTAGTGCCTGGTTACTGGTAATATTTTTAAAACCTACGACAGCCTTTCGCTTGGTTGGCAGCAGTATTTATTGGAAGGGCTTATTGCAACATCAATATCCCACTTTGCTGTTAAGCTTGTCGTATGCATTGCAAATAAAAACCGGCGGCCCTGCCATGTATGCCAACACCAAGGTAAGAAGAATGCGATTTAGTGACGCAAAGCGTGCTTGCAACGAACCG
>JBARZY010000007.1:0-3687 GCA_049650345.1 Glaciecola sp.
TAAAGTGCGACACTGAACCAAAGAATAATGGCCCTTCTAGGTCATATACTTTCCAGCCGTCGTCGTCGGTGTGTGAACGCGCCATAATGTGCGTGGCATGTTTCCATGCAAACACTAAGGCCGATACAATAACGCCTACTACCACAGCCACGGCTAAGTCAGCAATTACGGTAATGCCCGTTACTAAGAACAATACAAAAGCATCTTCTTTGTTAACACCGCGAATAATACGGAAAGACGCCCATTCAAAGGTCCCAATTACCACAACAAACATTACACCTACTAATGCCGCTAGCGGGATCATTTCAATCAGCGGCGCAGCAAACAAAATAAACGCAAGTAATACAAGCGCTGCAGTAATACCCGACAATCGACCACGGCCGCCTGAGTTAATATTAATCATACTTTGACCAATCATGGCACATCCGCCCATACCGCCAAAGAAACCGTTAACGGTGTTCGCAACACCTTGACCGACACATTCTTTGTTGCCTTTACCGCGGGTGTCAGTCATTTCGTCAATTAACGTTAAGGTTAACAGTGATTCAATTAAGCCTACTAATGCCAAAATAATACTGGTTGGCAAAACAATGTATAAGGTCTCCAAAGAAAACGGCACCATGGGAATCGCAAAACTTGGCAGCTCACCGGCAAGTGATGCGCTATCGCGTTGGTCTTGCGGCAACATATCACGTACATAATCAATTACGGTACGTGCTTCTAAATCCATAAAAGTGACCAACAAGGTTACGGTAACAATAGCGACTAAAGAAGCAGGAATAGCGGTAGTCAGTTTAGGCAGCAGGTAAATAATTGCCATGGTAAGCGCGATTAAACCGGCCATCATATATAGCGCACTACCGCTCATCCATTCCCATTGCCCTTCAGCATTGAGCACTTCAAACTGCCCAAGTTGCGCTAAGAAAATAACAATTGCTAGGCCATTTACAAACCCAAGCATCACTGGATAAGGCACCAATCGAATAAATTTACCCAGCTTAAATACACCAAAGGATATTTGAATGAGCCCAGCTAACACCACCGCGGCAAACAAATATTGAACCCCGTGGTTCATCACCAATGCCACCATTACCACAGCCATAGCACCGGTAGCGCCTGAAATCATACCCGGGCGGCCGCCAATAGCAGAGGTAATTAAGCCCATCATAAATGCAGCGTACAATCCTACCATTGGCTCTACGCCTGCAACAAATGCAAACGCAACAGCTTCTGGCACCAGTGCGAGGGCTACGGTTATACCAGACAACACGTCATTTTTGACGTTGCCTTGTGCCCCATTAAAATTATTAAACATTGCTTACCTTTTTAAGTTATGTGTATTCATGCCATGACTAATATGCACTTGGCAAAAAGTGGCGCGAGTGTAACAGAAACACATAACAATTTCTTTTAACAAAATGTTAAAAGTAAAACCGACCGTGCAGGCTCGTTTATGCCTTAGAGCCGCCCAAACAATTCGGAGAATCGGGTGCTATGCCTTGCTTTTTAGCCCAATCACTTTGTGTATATGTGTGCAGTGCTAATGCATGCACAGGTCCTGCCAACTCTGCAGCAACCACTTCATTTACCGCTTGGTGGCGCTGAATCAATC
Organism: Glaciecola sp.; assembly: GCA_049650345.1. Taxonomy (GTDB): domain Bacteria; phylum Pseudomonadota; class Gammaproteobacteria; order Enterobacterales; family Alteromonadaceae; genus Glaciecola. The sequence goes on from JBARZY010000007.1 coordinate 1,613, forward strand.
GTTTACCTTCAAACCCGTCACTCACAATAGTGACTTTAAAGTGAGTTTCAGAATTAGCCGGCACATTGTGCATGTGGCTTTCATTTAACACCTCTAAATACAGCGGCGAAAACGCATCCTGAAGCTTTTGTTCTATACTGGCTTGTACTATTGAAGTTTGTGTCACGCTATTACCTATAATCTTGAACGAAAAAAGTGAAAGACCCTAAGGGGCATGAATATTGGGTGATTGCATCACCCAACGAAACGTGAAGTTTACCCTAGGGCCCTGTTGGGTGCGACTTTTATTCAACCCGTGCTGCCAATGTTGCTGGGTATTGCCTTTCATGATGAGCAGCGAACCATGCTCTAACTGAATTCGTTGGGTTTCTTTGTTGGTAATATGTTTAAACGTAAATCGCCGTGCTTGGCCTAAACTGACCGAGGCAATTACTGGCGTGGCGCCAAGTTCGGGCTCGTTGTCGGCATGCATGCCCATGCTGTCATTACCATTGCGATAATAATTAGCAAGCACCGAATTAAACATCACCCCACTAACCTGCTCACAGGCTTGCTTTAGCTTTAATAAACGAGGCTCCCAAGGAAGGGGTGTCATTTTGAGTTTTGAATATTCATATTCTGTATTGGGATCGCCATACCAAGCTTGAAGCCTTGGGATTTTGTGGGTTTTACCATACAACTGAAGACTGGGCTGTTGCCATTGCAAATGCGCAATAAAATACGCTAACAAGTCACTGGCATGAGAATGTGTTAACCAATTAGGAAAGTACTCAACCTCAGCATCTTGCATCGGTAAGGTGTATCGATTGAGTGGTTTTTGTGGACTTGTGTTACTCACTTTGTGCTCTACCGTGTTATTATAAAACGCTGTAATTACGCTTAAAATATCATATCACAAGCGGCTCCCAGATTAACATGTGTACTCGGTACGGTGAGCTTATGATTGAGAATGACACCAAAACGGAAATCAAACGTGAATAACACCGTACTAACTCTTCAAAATGAATCGTTTTCTTTAAAACGCTTTCCTGCTAACACTTTTGATAAATCATTGCGTGCTTGGGATGCTGCCGACGAATATATTATTAATCACGTTTGCGAACATGTTGATTTGAGCACAGTTGAGCATATCGCGATTGCCAACGACGGTTTTGGCGCGCTTAGTTGCGCCATGGCAAGATTAGCGCCGCAAGCTACTATTACTGTGTTTACCGACTCTTACATGAGCGAGCTTGCCATCGCACAAAACTTAACAGCGTGTAACTTAGATAAAAACAACGTAAGCGTAAAAAGTGCCCTTAATATTGATTGTCTGCAGGGCACTAAGGTTGATTTAGTATTGTTAAAAGTCCCCAGAACGCTATCTTACCTAGCGCATTTATTGTTGGGACTGAATCAGGTTACACACTCAGATACGCTTATTATTAGTGGTGCAATGATTAAATTGGTAACCTCATCGGCAATCAAAACCTTTGATAAGTACTTGCTAAATACCAAAACGTCTTTGGCCAAAAAGAAGGCCCGCCTCATATTTTCTGAGCAAAAACCGTGTGATGTAAACGAGTTCATCGAATTTCCTATCAATGAGGTAAGTGACGACAGTCTTGACTTTACCTTGCACAATTACGCAAATGTATTTTGCAGAGAGCAAGTTGATATTGGCGCTCGATATATGCTAAATGCCTTACCTAAGCTACGTAAACAAGATGCGGTGGTGATTGATTTAGGGTGCGGCAATGGCATTTTAGGCACCAGTATGCTCGGTCAATATCCCAGTGCAAATGTGGTATTTGTAGATGAGTCATATATGGGTATTGCTTCTGCTCAACGTACATTGGAACAAAGTGGTGCAAACAGCAGCAACGCACAATTCTTAATCGCCCACTGTTTACAAGACTATCCGCCAAACAGCGCCGACGTAGTGATATGCAACCCCCCTTTTCATCAACAAAATACGGTGATTGACGATATTGCTTGGCAAATGTTTTTAGATGCTAAACGCGTATTGCGGCCAGGCGGCGAGCTGCGCATTGTGGGCAATAGACATCTTGATCATCGCGTGAAACTCAGTAAGC
>JBARZY010000008.1:0-60751 GCA_049650345.1 Glaciecola sp.
CCTTGGTCTATTACATACTTAATGCCTTGGCCAAGTATTAACCAAGCCAATGAGCTAATTAATAATGCACTTAGGGCAATAATGACTTTGCTTTTGTAAGGCATTAAATGTGCAAAAAGCCATTTTATAATATCGGTGCTACTGCTTGACGTAGGTGTATTAGTGCTGGAAGAAGTGATGATGCTGACCCTAATCTACATGATTTGGATAGATATATGGGCTATTTAAATGTTTTCCAATCAATCTCGGTAGATAAAAGTAATTCTCTTAGTGACAATGCGCGTGGGATGGTGCGACCACGGGCGGTCCAGCGGTGCCCCGAGCATGCTGCTGCCAAAATACTCTTAGTGGGTTTTAGCAAGAGGTATTTTGCTTGCTTTGGCACAATATCAAAATATTCCCCAGTTTTTGAAAACCATCCAAACTTATTGGCATGTAGGCGATCGTTCGCCATTATATCAATACAATCAAGCTCAATGTGTTGCTCACCCATTGATTCAACATATACAGGAATAACCTGCCCTTGCGCAGCGCTATGCGAATACCATTGTAGTGTGCGGTCAGGGGTTTGTGAGCTCAGCGGACACTTTGCGCTTTGTTTGGCTTGCCAACTGCCATTGTGCACATCGACATTTATGGGCGCATTACCTTCTAATAGGTGCATTGCAGCGTTTTTAATATGGTGAGATAAGCCTTTTAGCTTTCGTTTAAGTAGCACTGGATCAGTAATAGTACTGTTGGCAAGCACTTGTAACTCCCGTTCGTACAGTGCATTACTTAACTCCGAAAAATTGGGGTATTTCGCCGATAAATAAAAAATGTCGGTTTGTGGATTAACAGTTTCGGGCAGCAGATCACGGGCCATGAATGTTACAGGTTCAGTAATACAAAATATTACGCAATGTTACCATTGATACTTAGTTTGCTCTAGTACAAGCGGCTAATGCTTATCAGTGTTGTGTAAATTACACGCACAAAAAAGCCCCTAAGATTGGGGCTTTTACTATGGAGCTATAACTTACTGGCCTTTAATTTCTTTTCTGCCGTTATAAGCAATATCACCGTTTAATTCACCTTCAATACGCAACAGTTGGTTGTACTTGGCAACGCGATCTGAACGACACAATGAACCGGTTTTGATTTGACCAGCGGCTGTACCTACAGCTAAGTCAGCAATGGTGGCATCTTCGGTTTCGCCACTACGGTGTGAAATAACTACCGTAAAGCCAGCTGCTTTTGCCATTTTAATTGCGTTTAAGGTTTCGGTAAGTGAGCCAATTTGATTAAACTTAATCAAAATACTGTTACCTACGCCGTTATCAATGCCGCGCTTTAGGATTTTGGTGTTAGTCACAAACAAATCATCGCCAACTAACTGCGCTTTGTCGCCTAGGATTTTGGTTAGGTAAGCCCAACCGTCCCAATCGCTTTCATCAAGGCCGTCTTCAATTGAAACAATTGGATATTGTGCAGTTAAGTCGGCTAAGTAGTCGCTAAAACCGTTTGAATCAAACGACTTGCTTTCACCACTTAATACATACTGACCGTCTTTATAGAATTCAGATGCGGCACAATCGAGTGCTAAGGTAATGTCTTCATTCATTTTATATCCAGCGTTTTCTACCGCTTGTACAATAACGGCGAGCGCTTCAGCATTTGATGTAAGGTTTGGCGCAAAGCCGCCTTCATCACCAACAGCCGTATTTAGGCCTTTGGCGTTGAGTACTTTTTTCAAGCTATGGAATATTTCTGCGCCCATGCGTAGTGCTTCAGAGAAGTTTTTAGCGCCTACTGGTTGCACCATAAACTCTTGAATATCTACGTTGTTGTCGGCATGCTCGCCACCATTAATGATGTTCATCATAGGTACAGGCATAGAGTATTGACCTGGCGTGCCGTTAATGTCGGCAATGTGTGCATAAAGCGGCTTGCCGGCACTGATTGCTTGTGCTTTTGCTACCGCAAGCGATACTGCTAAAATAGCATTTGCGCCTAAAGTTTCTTTGTTTTCAGTACCGTCTAAATCAATCATTATTTGATCAACACCGGCTTGGTCATTTGCTTCTTGTCCCACTACTGCTGGGGCAATTTTATCATTAATAGCACTGACGGCTTTCAATACGCCTTTACCTAAATAACGGCCTTTGTCAGCGTCGCGCAATTCCAGCGCTTCGCGTGAACCGGTTGATGCACCTGATGGTGCTGCTGCGCGACCCATTGCGCCACAGGCTAGGTATACGTCGGCTTCTACGGTAGGGTTACCTCTAGAATCTAATATTTCACGTCCAACTATTCGGCTAATCTTGGCCATTGGTTTTCCTTCTACTTAATGATAATTAATGATTTTCTTTGCTATAAACACCCGCGGCAGCAATAAAGCCAGTAAATAACGGATGACCATCACGCGGCGTAGAATTAAATTCAGGGTGGAATTGGCCTGCTACAAACCATGGATGGTCTTGCAGTTCAATTACTTCCACCAAGCGCTTGTCGGTAGACAAACCACTGACTGTTAGTCCCTGTTTTTCTATCTTATCACGTAAGTTGTTGTTCACTTCGTATCGATGACGATGACGTTCGTGAATTTCTGTAGCGCCGTAGGCAGCGGCTACTTTTGAGCCTTCTTTTAAATGGCACAACTGACTGCCCACGCGCATAGTACCACCTAAATCGGTAGAAACATCTCTGATCTCTTTGCTGCCGTCGGCATCTAACCACTCGGTAATTAAGCCCACAACCGGATAAGGGGTTTGTGGGTTAAATTCAGTTGAGTTAGCGTCTTCCATGCCCGCTACGTTTCTCGCGAATTCGATATAGGCGACTTGCATGCCTAAACAAATGCCTAAGTAAGGAACGTCGTTTTCACGTGCATATTTTGCCGCGGCTATTTTGCCTTCAATACCTCGCTCGCCAAAACCGCCAGGCACTAAAATAGCGTCTAAACTGTTTAATATGTGCGAGCCTTTTGATTCTACGTCTTGTGAATCAATGTAGTGAATGTTAACGGTAAGACGATTTTTTAAACCAGCGTGTTTTAGCGCTTCGTTTACCGATTTGTATGCATCAGGTAGCTCAACATATTTGCCAATCATGCCTACATTTACTTCACCAACTGGATTTGACTCTGCATAGAGCACTTGTTCCCATTCGGTTAAATCGGCTTCTGGACAATTGTAGCCAAAGCGTTTTACCACAAGTTCGTCCATTCCTTGGGCTTTAAGTGCTGCTGGAATGCGGTAGATACTGTCAGCGTCGCGCAGTGATATTACTGATTTCTCATTTACGTTGGTAAATAGGCCTATTTTACTGCGCTCGTTTGCAGGTAAAGGTACTTCCGAGCGACACACTAATATGTCGGGCTGAATACCTATCGAACGCAATTCTTTCACCGAGTGTTGGGTTGGCTTGGTTTTTAGTTCGCCTGAAGCGGCTAAAAAGGGCACAAGTGTTAAGTGCATAAACATGGTGTGCTCGCGACCTAATTCGGTGCCTAACTGACGAATAGCTTCAATAAACGGTTGTGATTCAATATCACCTACCGTTCCACCAATTTCAACAATTGCCACATCGTGACCTTCAGCACCAGCAACCACTCTGCGCTTTATTTCGTTAGTGATGTGTGGAATAACTTGAATGGTGGCGCCCAAATAGTCACCACGACGCTCACGTTTTATGACTTCTTCATATACGCGACCAGTTGTAAAATTGTTGCGCTTACTCATGCGAGTACGAATAAATCGTTCGTAATGCCCTAAGTCCAAATCGGTTTCTGCGCCGTCGTCGGTAACAAATACCTCACCATGTTGAATTGGGCTCATGGTGCCAGGGTCAACATTAATGTATGGGTCAAGTTTTAGCATGGTCACGTTTAAACCACGTGCTTCTAAAATTGCGGCCAACGAGGCAGCGGCAATACCTTTACCAAGCGATGAAACAACGCCACCGGTGACGAAAATATAATTTGTCATCTTTTTCCTAGCATTCAGAGTTAGTGAGACGTGCGTTATTGCAAACGCGATAAATTATGACGCATTTGCGCAAAAATATAAGGCACAAATAAGGCGGTAAGAATACCGCCTTTGTTGGACGCATATTATACCTAGATTACCCCTGCTGAGTAAATCTAAAAATTGTCTGAATTATCAATTTGCTGCTTTAATTGATAAAGCACTGCTTGTGCTTCTCGAGGTGACAAGGCATCAAGGTCGATATTATTAATAGATTGCTCCAACCAGTGTGATTCGTTAATGGGCATAGCCATTTGTGTTTGCTCGGTATTCTTGGATGTTGGTTTAGGTTTATGTTCCAGGCTTTGTGTTTCAAGTTGCTGTAACTTTTGTTTTGCCTGTTTTAAAACATTGGCAGGAACACCGGCCAATTTGGCAACTTGTAAGCCAAAACTACCGCTTGCCGCACCGTGCTCAACCCTATGCATAAATTTAATATCATCGTTATGCTCAAGTGCGGTTAAGTGAATATTGGCTACATTGGGCAAGTGCTCAGCAAGCTCGGTTAATTCAAAATAATGGGTCGCGAATAGCGTAAAACTCTTGGTTTTTTCAGCCAATTGTTGTGCGCATGCCCATGCTAAACTCAAACCATCGAAGGTGCTAGTACCGCGGCCAATTTCATCCATTAACACCAAACTATGCCCGGTGGCGTTGTGCATAATATTGGCGGTTTCTGTCATTTCTACCATAAATGTAGAGCGCCCTGAAGCGAGGTCGTCAGCTGCACCTATGCGCGTAAATATTTGGTCTATTTGACTAATATGTGCGTCAGTTGCTGGTACATAGCTACCTATGTAGGCCAATACTACAATCAGAGCAGTTTGCCTCATATAGGTTGATTTACCGCCCATGTTAGGGCCGGTAATCATGAGCATTCTATTATCATTATTTAGCTGCAGAGGATTCGCAATAAACGGGTCTTGCATCACTTGCTCAACCACTAAATGGCGGCCATTCTCAAAGCGTAACTCGTTGTCCTGTGTAAAGGTTGGGGCATACAAATCAAGTCGCGTAACGTTATTAGCAAAACAACTCAATACATCAAGCTTAGCTAAAAATGCAGCACTTAACATAAGCGCATTTAGCGATGGCATTATGCTATCGAACAAGGCTTCATATAATTGCTTTTCAAGCGCTAAGGCACGGCTTTGGCTGGTTAGTACTTTGTCTTCGTGTTCTTTTAATTCAGGAATAATATAGCGTTCGTTGTTTTTAAGCGTTTGCCTGCGAATGTAGTCGGCGGGCACTTGTTGAGCATTGGCTCGGCTTACTTCAATATAAAAACCATGTACTTTGTTATAATTAACTTTCAGTGTTGCAATGCCTGTGCGCTCGCGCTCTCGGCTTTCTAGCTGGTGTAAGTAATCGGTTGCACCGGTAGCCAAATCGCGTAGTTCATCAAGTTCACTGCTGTAACCGGGTTTAATAACACCACCGTCGCGCAATATTACTGGTGGGTTGTCAATAACGGCTTGCATCAATAACTCATTTACGTCATCAAACTGTCCAATGTTATTAATAAACACATCTATGTGGCTGTGGCTAGAAGCCTCACCGTGTTGTTTTAGGTGTTGTAAGTACTGTTGCACATTTGGCAGTGTATTGAGTGCATTAGACAGGCGAGCAAAGTCTCGCGGGCGAGCGCTGCGCAGTGCCACTCTAGCTAGCACACGCTCTATGTCGCCAATTTGTTTGAGGGCATCGCAAATTATCTGTATATCGCTATTTAAAATGGCGTCAATAATATGATGGCGGTGATTGAGTTCAGTTATTTGGGTACTGGGTGCATGCAGGTATCGTTGTAGCAAACGTGAGCCCATACTTGTTGACGTGCAATCAATCGCACTAAATAGGGTGTTTTCTCGTCCGCCAGACAAGTTTCGAGTCAACTCGAGATTTTGCTGGGTGGCGTTATCCATTAGTAACTTATCACTGGCTTGTTCTTGCGTGATGGCATTAATATGCACAAGCTGTGTGCGCTGGGTTTCTTGAATGTATTGCAACACGCAGCCGGCACTGGCAATCGCTAGAGTGTTGCTTGCAATACCAAACCCAGACAGGTCAAGCGTACCAAATTGTTGATTAAGCTTGTTAAGTGCAGTGTCTTGATCAAACTCCCATACTGGGCGTTTTCGCTTGCCAGAATAGGGCGTTAGCAAGGCCATAAATGCGCAGTTTTCAGGGTACAATAATTCGGTTGGCCTAATGCGGGAGAGGGCAGCGGTTAGCGCTTGCTCTGACGCACAATCAATAATACTAAAGCGCCCCGATGCCAGTTCAATATAAGCGAGGCCAAACTTACCTTTGTGCTCGTATACGCCGGCTAACACCGACTCGTTATAATCATCTAACAGTGCTTCATCAGTAATGGTCCCCGGCGTAATAATTCTGACGACTTTGCGTTCAACCGGCCCTTTTGATGTAGCAGGGTCGCCTACCTGTTCGCAAATAGCCACCGATTGGCCCATTTTCACTAGCTTGGCTAAGTAGTTCTCAGCGGCATGATAAGGTACACCGGCCATGGGAATAGGCTCGTCATTTGCCTTCCCCCTGGCCGTTAATGAGATATTAAGTAGGTTGGCTGCTTTTTTAGCATCATCAAAAAATAATTCGTAAAAGTCACCCATGCGATAAAACAACAAAATATCGGGATGCTCAGCTTTAATGGCTAAGTATTGTTTCATCATAGGGGTATGTGTGGCTTGCTTTTGCATGTGTGTAAATTGACTCTTTAATTTGATGTTTGCGTTGGCACTATATATCTACAAAGTGTGGGCCTGCTTCACAGTACTTGTGCAATAAATACTACCTTGGAGTAATGCTTTGGATGTTTTTTATTTATGTGTATTCTATGGCAATTAATCCCAACTAAAAAGGCGTAACAGTGATTAACTTTTCAGGTGAACAAAAATATGACCTTGCAGCTACGTTAGGCGAATTGTTACTGGCAAAACAAGCAACGGTATGTTCAGTAGAGTCGTGTACCGGAGGCGGCTTAGCACAGGCCATTACTCATGTAGCGGGTTCATCTGCTTGGTTTAATCAATCGTGGGTCACGTATTCAAACCAAGCAAAACATGAATTAGTAGGCGTGCAACAAACCACGTTGCAAGAATTTGGCGCGGTGTCATCGCAAACGGTCATAGAGATGGCTAGTGGAGCATTGGTAAGGGCTAACGCTAGCTATGCAGTAAGTATCAGTGGTATTGCAGGCCCCGGAGGCGGCACTGCTGAAAAACCGGTGGGTTTGGTATGGTTTGGCTTAGCAACCGCGAGCGGCTGTAATAGTTTTAAACAGGTGTTTCCAGGCGATCGTGAGGCCGTTCGAGAGCAAGCAGTTGTTTATGCGTTAGAAAAACTGATCCAAAGCCTCAATGACGGATACTAATTGTTGTTGGTATATTACTAAACAAGCAAGTTTACGCGCCTAATACTGTTCTTAACTACTGTATAAATATTGCTTGAATACGGGTTCGGTATATGTTTTTTCTGGCAGGTTGTGTTTAAAATTCAATAAAATCATGGTTTTGTAAAAAAATTGGATTTAATTATTGAAACTGTATTGTTATACAGTATACTTGCGATATAAATGATTACATGCTTGGTTGCCTTACAGTAACGATGGCAACCAAATATGCATAATTACCAGACGGTAAACCCTTAATATTGAAGGATATCTATTGTGAGTGATAAAAAGAATCAAGCGCTAAACGCAGCATTAGGTCAAATTGAGAAACAATTTGGTAAAGGCGCTATTATGCGCTTAGGTGATAATCAAGCAATGGATATTGAAGCAATATCTACAGGCTCTTTGACTATTGATATTGCATTGGGCATAGGCGGACTGCCTTGCGGTCGTGTGGTAGAAATTTATGGGCCTGAATCATCGGGTAAAACAACGCTCACTTTACAAGTAATTGCTGAAGCGCAAAAGAAAGGCAAAACCTGTGCCTTCGTTGATGCTGAACACGCATTAGACCCAATTTATGCGGCAAAGCTAGGCGTTAATATTGACGATTTGTTGGTGTCTCAACCTGATACCGGCGAGCAAGCCCTTGAAATTTGCGACATGTTAGTGCGTTCTGCTGCCGTTGATGTGGTTATTGTCGACTCGGTCGCTGCACTTACTCCGCGCGCTGAGATTGAAGGCGACATGGGTGACTCCCACGTTGGTTTGCAAGCCCGCTTAATGTCGCAAGCATTGCGTAAACTTACAGCTAACATCAAACGCTCGAACACATTATGTATATTCATTAACCAAATCAGAATGAAAATTGGGGTAATGTTCGGCAACCCTGAAACCACTACGGGTGGTAATGCACTTAAATTTTATTCGTCTGTACGCCTAGATATACGCCGTATTGGTGCAATTAAAGACGGTGACGAAGTAGTGGGTAATGAAACCCGAGTGAAGGTAGTGAAAAATAAAGTCGCACCGCCGTTCAAACAAGCCGAGTTCCAAATAATGTACGGTGCAGGTATATCTAAAGAAGCCGAATTAATTGATTTGGGTGTAAAACTGAAGTTTGTTGAAAAAGCCGGTGCTTGGTATAGCTACAACGGTAACCGTATAGGCCAAGGTAAAGCAAACGTGGTGAAATACTTAAAAGAGCATACCGATATGGCAGCTGAAATTGAATCACGTATTCGTGCAGAGTTATTGTTAAGTAAAACAGTGGCACCTGAAGAAGCAAGTGATACACCAGCCGAGGCATAGTACCTAGCAATAAAGTATCTAAGTCGCGCCGCAGTTAAGTATCGTTAGCGCCTATTTAACTGCTTCCCTTTAGGGACTTCAACCTGCATTACAGGTTAATGCAGGTTTTTTTATACCCAAATAACACCTAAAACTCCCAAGGTTTATTCGTTAAAGTCGATTTTTTGGTGCACGTTTTCCCAATTGCTTGGGAATTTACCCTGTAACACATAGCTAAATGAAATGAGTTCGGCGATAACATGATACAGCGCTTCGGGGATTTCTTGGCCTAAATCTAGGTGGGTAAGCAGTTGACTTAGTTCTTCGTCTTCATGCACCAATACACCATGTTGTTTAGCGAGCTCGATAATGTCATTTGCGACTTTACCGTCACCTTTAGCCACCACTTTTGGGCTACTGCCAGCTTGATTTTGTTGGTATTTTAAAGCAACAGCACGTTGTTTACTGTCTTTAGAGGCACTAGACATATGCGTGCACCACCTGAAAATCCGTCTTATATAAATTGTCTGGAATTTTACCCACAAAGCACTTATGTTGAGTGCGTAAACCATGCTCAGACAATTTGTGGGCTAGCATTGGCATGAGCGCGTTAATACGCTGTTTGAGCGTTTCATTTGATGCATACATGTGCAAATCAATTGCATCATTTATGAGTTTGACCTTTGCGAGTACTTCACCGGCCTTGCCAATGTCTAATTTCATCGATAGCTGCCAATGCTGTTGCGTTTGCTGTTCGTCTTTTTGTTGTTCCTCGCATTCGCGTTTTATGACTATTTCAATGTCTTTGTGATCAGGTGAAAATAAATTAGGCAAGGCGTAGTAAAAACTATCTTGCCCTTGCAAACTGGCTTCGGCGGCAGCTAGTTTATGTACACTATGGTTGCTGAGCACTTTGTTTATAGTCCCTATTAAGGTGCTTCGCGGATCGCCACGCTGGATCTCTTGCAGTGTTTTGGCTGAGATCTGGTTTACTTTGGTATTCTTAGATATATGGCTTGTGGGTAAACTAGCGGCAGATATCGCAGCCTGAATTTGCGGCCCTAATTGCGCTTGTTGGCTCATAAATTTAGCTTGCAGACTGGCTTGCAGCATGGTGACTAAGCCGTTAATCAATCCGCTATTACTGATATTGCTAACACTGCCTGCTACACCCTTCGTTTGAGTACCTATGTCACCAATACCACTAGGGATAATGGGTGCGCTAAACATGGCTTTTATATCTTCACTGCTATACACAACATTTGAAGACCCTGTATTACCGGTATTTTGTGAGCCCTGCGCCAGTTGAGACGCAAGTGGAGGGGCCTGTAACGTACCTTGCAGTAACGATTTCAATTCGGGATTTGTATTATTACCAATACGCGATAGCTGTGCTGCAAGGTCTGGCAATAATGGCGTTATTGCACTACGTTGCGCTAGCGCCACATTGAGTTGATGGCCGATGTGGCTGTGTAGTTGTTTTATTTGTGGCACTGATTCAACTGAGGCATGTGATGCACTGAGCGCGTTTGTGTTAGCTAATACTGTATTTTGTAGAGTATTACCCGCCATTGGCGAATGAGTGCTGCGTGTCGCTGCAGGTTTTGTAGACTCAGTGGATAAATTTACCTGCGAGCCTTTACCAACGTGCTGACTGCTGTGTAAGTCACTTAAAGTGTGTAACTGAGTACTAGGGATATTGAGCAATACCGGTTTACTCAACACACTGATGTTTAATTTATTAGTGTGCAGCGGTGCATGCTGTGTCGATTGGCGAGATGGTGCACCAAAAGTCAGTGCAATACTGCTGTTTTTGAGTTGTTCAGCGGGTATTTTACTGAGTAAGGCATTGGATAAAGTGTTACCCAATGCCTTTTGACTCTGAGTGCTGGTCGGTGTCACTAAGCCTAGTTTTGGTTGATATGCTTGGTCGCTTAATACTAATTTTCCTATCGTTTCTTTCAGGGCGAGGGGAGATTGTTGAATAAGCTTGTTTAGTTCAGGCAACAAGGTTTTCATATTAGTCCCTGCTATTGATAAGCGCTCTACCATATTGTTGTTACTGTTTGCATTAATGCTAATTTGAATAGGAGACCCAGGCAAAACATGCGACAGTGCCTTGTGCATCTTAGCGTTGATGGGAAGTTGTGCATTGATGCTATTACTGTTGCTATTGAGCGTGATTGCAAGTGTGCTTGCACTGAGTTTTTTGAGGGTGCCATCAACCCTTATGTTTATTGTGGGTTGGTTACTCTTGGCCGCTAAATCAATAATACCGGCAAGCAGATCTTTCGCTTGTTGTGTTTGCGTATTCATCGTTACATGCTGTTGTATCGAGGGAGGTGCTTTTTTTAAGCTGCCTAAACTTAGTTCTTGCCATTGTTGACTGAGCGCTGCAAGCACTGGGGCGGGCAAATTATTGGCTAAGCTGTGCTGTTGGCTTTGCAGATGAAATGTAGCGGTACGTGCTGTTGTGCCTAAGAGTTGAAGTGTATCGCCCACTTTTATGCGCGCGCCATTTGACAAGCCTTGAATGCTGTCAGTACTTACCGATATGCGTTGTTTGCTGCTATTTGCTTGCAAAACAAGGGTGTTTGGATTGCTGGCGACAACCGTCATCATCAATGATTTTTGTTGTGCAGCCATGGTAGCAGGTTCGCCAAAGCCTTTGGTGGCATAACCTGATTGCGTGTTTTCAATCACTTTACTTAGCGATTGTATCGAGTTTGATTTGATGTCTTGCATAACTCGTTATCGGCCATTTCTGAAGATGCCTAATTGATACGTATCAAATAAACGTTTTTTTCGAATGTATTTGCTTAGTTTATTCGTATCGAGTTACTGCAAATTAAGCAAAATTCATGCTACTATTCGTTGAATTTTCAAGAACATGAGCGAAGTCGTTGTCAATCCTACGTGCCCAGCAAATTAGCTGCGAAAAACAAGATAGAATTTTGTTCCAAGATATTGATTTATCAATTGAAAGTGGCGAAATTGTATTGCTCAAAGGCGAAAATGGCGCGGGTAAAACCAGTTTGTTACGAATATTAGTGGGTTTAAGTACCCCAGTTACCGGTGAGGTCAGTATTAATAATTGTGACGTATTTGATGATATCCATCAAGCCTCTGAGCGCTTGATATACATTGGACACAAACCTGGGATTAGCGCTTTACTTACCGCCATAGAAAACCTTGAGTTTTGGTGTAAAACGCACGCAGTTGCAGTAGCCGAATCTGATATTGTTGAGGTGTTGGCAGAGCTTGGTCTTGCAGGTCTTGAAGATGTGCCCGTTAAACATTTATCTGCGGGTCAACAACGCAGGGTAGCGTTGGCAAAATTATGGTTGCCGCATCAAAGTAATATTTGGGTGCTCGACGAACCATTTACCGCCTTAGATGTGCATCTAGTAAAAGACTTAGAACGCCACATTCAACATTTTGTGAGCAAGGGCGGCTCCGTATTAATGACATCCCATCAAGCCGTTTCTATTGACCACAACGTTCGCGAATTTGAACTGGAGTATTTTTGGTGAGCATTGTCACGGCACTAATAGCGCTTGCAAAACGTGATTTTGCCTTGGCGTACCGACAACGGGCTGAGCTTATGCAGCCCTTAATGTTTTTCTTGATGGTCATTACTTTATTTCCACTCGCGATTGGTCCATCTCCTCAAACCCTTCAATTGGTGAGCGGTGCCGTGATTTGGGTGGCGGCAATATTGTCATTATTAATGGGGCTTGATCGTTTGTTCCGCGATGATTATGCCGACGGTAGCTTAGAACAAATGATACATACGGGTGTACCTTTGTATCTTGTTGTACTTGCCAAGGTTGTCACTCATTGGTTGGTTCATATGTTGCCCCTATTGTTGTTGTCGCCGTTATTGGCTTTGTTTCTAAATATGACAGTAACTATGTATACCACCTTATTGTTAACCTTATTGCTTGGCACGCCTACCATCAGTTTGGTGGGCGCGATTGGTGTCGCGCTTACGGTAGGGTTGCAGCGTTCAGGTGTATTGGTGGCCTTGTTGCTTATACCGCTGTTTATACCGTTGTTAATATTTGCCACATCAGCCATTGATTCTGCAGCTATGCATTTACCTTTCGGATTTCAACTTGGTATTATGAGCGCCATTATGTTGCTAGCATTTGCTGGTGCACCGGCAGTTATTGCCTATTCATTAAAAGTGAGTCAAAATTAATGTGGAAATGGATTAATTCATACGCCCAGCCTGAAAAAGCATATGGGGCCTGCAACACGCTATTGCCTTATTTTGTGGCCATGTTATGCGTGTGTTTACCTGTGGGATTTTTATGGGGCTTAGCGTTTTCGCCTAGTGACTATCAACAATTTGATGTTTATCGCATTATTTATATTCATGTCCCCACGGCTACCTTGTCATTAAGTGCCTATGTTGCAATGGCAGTAGCAGCCTTTGTGGGCATAGTGTGGCAGTGGCGCAGTGCGTTAATGACTATGATTGCGATTGCCCCGGTGGGCGCTGTAATTACGTTTGTGTCATTGGTAACGGGTGCGGTTTGGGGCAAGCCTACTTGGGGGACGTATTGGATTTGGGATGCACGGCTAACGTCACAACTTATTCTATTATTCTTATATTTAGGCGTGTTGGCTTTGTATGTATCGTTTGATGATAAACAGCAAGGCGGCAAAGCAGCTGCAATCATGGCAATGGTAGGGGTGGTGAATATTCCTATTATTAAATATTCGGTTGAATGGTGGAACACCTTGCATCAAACCGCCACCATCAGCAAGTTAGATAAACCCTCAATGCCCATTGATATGCTGCTTCCATTGCTCATTAGTATGTTAGGTGTGGCGGGTTTCATTGCGGTGAGCAGTTTATTACGATTAAAGAATGAGTTGATAAAACGTGACGCTCATCGACCTTGGGTGGCAACAACCATTGCCAATGAGCAACTAGTAAATAAACCATTGGTGAGCAAAATTTGGTGGCTATTCATATCTATATTATTAGCGGTGGGCGTGTGGTGGGCAAGCACCCATGGTTTCAAGTTTGACTCGTTCAACGCATTTATTGATATGGGCGGCAGAGGCTGGTTTGTGTGGCTAAGTTATGCAATTGGTCTTGCGTCATTCATGGTAGTACTGATGTACAGCGTATTTGAGCGGGCGAGCATCATTAAGGCAGCGCAAAAACAACAAGCGCGTGTGGCGAAAATTATGGCAGCCAGAGCGGCTAAAAAAGCGGTTCAAACTAACGCCAGCTTATAGCCGGTTTGCAATGTCCAGCGGAATAAAGATTTCAGATTAATGAGTAGAGTGTACTAAATGAACCCAAGAAGAAAGCAACGTTTGTTTGCTGTCAGTAGCGTTATTGTATTAGTTGCTGCGGCGGTAGGTATTATGATGAACAGCTTAGGTGACAACATTGATGCGTTTTATACCCCTAGCGAGATAGTTAATGGTAAAGACAAAACCGGTACAATGCCCGTTATTGGCCAACGTATTCGTATTGGCGGGATGGTGGTCCCTGGAAGTGTTAGTCGTAATACCGATACCTTAGCGGTGAGTTTTGATTTAGTCGACACCGGCCCTTCGGTTACAGTAGAGTTTACTGGAATATTGCCGGATTTATTTCGGGAAGGCCAAGGCATTGTGGCAACCGGTGTGCTGCAAGGTGCAACTATGATTGCTGCCCATGAGGTGCTTGCAAAGCACGATGAAGAATATATGCCTCCCGAATTAGCGGAAAAAATGAAAGGGATAAAGCATGTTCCACCAAGTGAGGCAAGCTACTGATGATCCCAGAATTAGGTAACGTGACATTAGTGATAGCCTTGGTGCTGTCAATATTATTGGCAGTATACCCATTGTGGGGTGCGCAAACGAACAATATGACCATGATGCGAATGGCGCGCCCGTTAAGTATTGGTTTATTTGTGTTTACCCTTATTGCTTATCTTTGTTTAACTTACGCATTTATGACCGACAATTTCAGCGTAAATTATGTGGCGCAAAACTCTAACAGCCAATTGCCTTGGTATTATAAAGCAACCGCGGTTTGGGGCGGGCATGAGGGCTCATTTTTGTTGTGGGTACTTATTTTCGCTGTGTGGACAGTTGCCGTCGCTTTGTTCTCAAAAGGTATTCCGCTAGTAATGGTCGCGCGAGTATTGTCAGTGTTAGGTATGGTCAGTATTTCGTTTTATTTATTCATGCTAATTACCTCAAACCCGTTTGACAGCATGTTGCCGTTCTTTCCAGTGGACGGGCGTGACTTAAATCCTTTGTTACAAGATTTTGGCATGATCATTCATCCTCCTATGCTGTATATGGGCTATGTGGGTTTCTCGGTCGCTTTTGCTTTTGCTATTGCAGCATTAATTGGTGGCCAGCTTGATTCTACTTGGGCGCGCTGGTCAAGACCATGGACCATTGCTGCGTGGAGCTTCTTAACTATAGGAATTGCGCTAGGCAGTTGGTGGGCGTACTACGAACTTGGCTGGGGCGGCTGGTGGTTTTGGGACCCAGTAGAAAACGCCTCATTTATGCCTTGGCTAGTGGGCACTGCACTTATGCATAGCCTAGCGGTTACTGAAAAACGGAAAGTGTTTAAATCATGGACTGTGTTACTTGCCATCGCTGCGTTTTCATTAAGTTTATTGGGCACGTTTTTAGTGCGTTCTGGCGTGTTAGTGTCGGTGCATTCGTTTGCAAGTGACCCTTCCAGAGGCTTATTCATTCTTGGCCTACTAGTGGTGGTTATTGGTGGCTCATTACTGTTGTATGCGCTTCGAGCTGCACAGCTTAAATCGGTTGGACGATACGATATGTTTTCCCGTGAGATGATGCTAATGGGTAATAACGTATTGTTGTGCGCAGCAACAATAGTGGTATTACTTGGTACTTTATTCCCACTTATACACAAAGAAATTGGTTTAGGTACGATTTCGATAGGGGCACCGTTTTTTAATCAAATGTTTACGCTTCTTATCGTGCCATTTGTGCTGTTTTTAGGCATCGGGCCGCTAACTCGATGGAAATCGCAGAAGCCGCAAGCACTGCGGAACCAACTTATTTTCGCTTTCATTCTTGCGCTGTCAGCGGGCTTGTTAATTAACGCCAGTTATAGCGAACAAACCTACATGGGGGCATTGGGCTTGGTCATGAGTGCCTGGATCGTGATTGCCTCGGTTCTAGAAATTAAGCAACGAGTACAAGCCACTACAAAAGACGAATCACTTTGGACTAGTTTGAAAAAGCTGACTCGTAGTCATTGGGGAATGGTACTTGGGCATTTAGGATTTGCGGTAACGCTGATTGGCATTACCTTAGTCAGCAATTACGAGCTTGAACGTGATGTGAAAATGGAACCCGGACAGCGTATTCAAATTGCTGACTACGAGGTGTTATTCACTGGCGTGAAAGAAGTAAAAGGGCCTAATTATGTGTCAGATAAAGGGATATTCGATGTATTTAAAAATGGTGAGTTAGTCAGTCATTTAGAGCCCGAAAAACGCTTTTACACGGTACAACGAATGAGTATGACAGAAGCCGGTATTCACACTACCTTTACTCGCGACCTTTTTGTTGCCATGGGCGAACCTTTAGACGGCGACGCGTGGGCAATACGCCTATATTATAAACCTTTTGTGGTGTGGATATGGGGCGGCTCATTTATTATGTGTATTGGCGGGGTGTTCTCTATTAGTGACAAAAGATACCGCATTAAAAAAATTGCTGGTGTTAAAAAACGCTTGGGCGGCAGCGTCTCTGTAAGTCAGTCAAGCAATCAGCCTAGCGACAATGTGTTGGCCACTAAAGAGCAAGCGTCATGAAACGAATAATCACTTTATTACTTCCGCTCATAATGTTCTTAGTACTGTGTGTGTTTTTGTTCAAAGGTTTGTACTCAGATCCAATGCAACGTCAATCTGAAGTGTTATCCGAACCTTTCCCCGCGTTTGAATTACCCGATTTAAACGATGAAACCATGCTGTATACCAATGCAATATTTGATGGCAAGGTTACCTTAATCAATGTCTGGGGTGTATGGTGCGTCACTTGTGCAATTGAGCTGCCTTACTTAACCCAGCTATCTGACCAAGGTTTACGTGTGGTGGGGCTATATTACGACCAAGATATTGACCCTGATTTCGGCACTAAAACGCTTAATAGAGTGCGTCAAGAAGTGGCGCAAATGACACAGCGCCACGGTAACCCTTTTGCGTTTAATATTTTTGATGTGTATCGCAACACCTCTTTAGATTTAGGGGTTACGGGTGCGCCTGAATCGTTTTTAGTTGATCAAAATGGGGTCATAAAAGTGCATCATCTAGGTGATATTAACCCGCGAGTATGGCGACAAAAATTTGCGCCAGCACTTATGGCAATTGACGCAGAGCTTGCGAATACGGTTGACATTTTTAACGAGAAAATTGATCCACAAAAGGCCGTACAAGGTGGGCAAAGTGAGTAGATATAATGTGGGTGGTCTTTTTATATTATTAACAGCAGCCCTCTTTTTTGGTGCGGAAAGCGCGTATGCACAAGAGAGTGAAGTTTCGACGCAAACTGCGGGGCAAGCATCGGTAAAGCAAGAATATGCTGAAAATTACGTATTTGCCGATCCTAAGCAAAGAAAATTGTTTTTAGAGTTAACCGCAGAGTTGCGGTGTCCTAAATGTCAAAACCAAAACATTGCAGATTCTGATGCGCCTATTGCGCATGATATGCGGCGTAAAGTCTATGAATTAATGCAACAAGGCAACGACAAGCCTGACGTAATTAACTGGATGAAGCAACGTTATGGTGACTTTGTGTATTATCAGCCTCCTGTAAATTCCGTCACTATTTGGTTATGGCTATTACCGATATTGTTTTCGATAGGCATGGCGGTAATGTTTTTCAGGCGACGAAAAACTGCAGATAATTCTAATATTGATGCCAAGCTGGCCGAAGCCGACAAGCTATTGAAGGAAGATTAAGTGACGTATTTTTATGTATCTATACTGGCATTAATTGGGCTTGCCAGTGCATTTGTGTTGTTTCCTTTATTGCGTTTAAAGCGTCAAGCAGAGCAAGAACTATCAAACGCGAATGTGGTCAAACAGCGTATTACTGAATTAGAGCAAGAGGTCGACGAGGGCTTAATTGCAGCATCTGACAAAGCTGACGCAATTAACGAACTAAAAATAGCATTGGTTGATGAAACCATTACACCAACAGGCAGCCAAAAGCCATTCAATGTGGGCATATTTGTGTTACTTGGTATCCCTGCACTAGCGATTGGCGCATGGGTATATGTTGAGGCGAATCAATTTAATGGCTTGCAGCAGTATCAGCAAGCCAAAGTAGACGTAATTGCCTTACGTGAACAAATGCAAGCTAACGGTGGTGCTGAATTAACGCCTGATGATTTTGCGGTGTTGGCCTTGTCTATCAGGGGCGCACTGCGCGAAAATCCTGAAGATGCTACTGGGTGGAGTACTCTAGGCTTGGTTAACTCGTCTATTGGACGCATCGAGGAAAGTATCGCCGCATACGAAAAGTCGTTGGATATTAACCCTCAGAATGACCGCGTGCGCTTCAAATATACCGAAGCGTTAATGATATCTGATGACGAAGCCAACTTACAAAACGCAGTGCGCCAGTTGGATTATTTGATAAGTAAAGACACGAGTAATCGAAATTACCGCTTGTTGATGACCACCGTTGCGATTAAATTACAAGACGCCGCTTTGGCAAGCACGCACTTTAATGAGATTCGACAGCAGCTTGATCCAAACAGTGGGTTTTATCAATCGTTGGTAAATGAACTTGAGGCTTTGGGTGTGAACGTTTCTTCATTGGTAGCGCCCTATGCTGATGTTGCAAATACGTCAAACGACATCGGTGATGCGAGTAGCGAGATGCTAATTCAGGTAAATGTGAGTGATGCACTGCGATCTCAAGTTGATAATAGCGCGTATTTGGTAGTATATGTGCAAAATGCTGAGTCGCAAAGTCGTGCTCCCTTAGCTGTTAAACGCATGCCGGTAAGTAACTTTCCAATTGAAGTCAGCTTAAGCGATAATGATGCAATGATTTCCAGCATGAATTTAAGCAGCGCTACACTGGTGAATGTGACTGCAAGAATATCAAGCAGTGCCGATGTAACGCCACAAACTGGTGATTTTGAAGGCAGTCAGATGAACATAGCGTTACCCTTAGAAATAAACAGCAAAGTAAGTATATTGATAAATGAGGAATTACAGTGAATACGTATAAACAAACTGCTTGTGCTGTAACTTTCGCTTGTGTGCTATTAAGTGGGTGTGCCACTAATAAACAAGCGCAAATAGACAATGCTGATAACAAATTAGCGAATGCGCCAAGTAGCGAAGTAGCTACAGAAAACAGCAATAACGACCCGCTAGAGCCGTTAAACCGCGTGGTATGGGATTTTAACTATGAAGTGCTTGACCGATTTATACTTAAGCCTCTTACTCAAGGTTATGTGGCAGTTGTTCCACAAGTACTAAGAAGCGGATTAGTCAATGCATCAAACAATATAGAAGAGCCTGCCAATACGGTAAATAATCTATTGCAAGGCAAAGTAGACGAAAGCCTGACTAGCGCTGGCCGATTTGCGGTTAACTCTACGGTAGGGCTGTTAGGGTTTTTCGATGTTGCTACCACCATGGGTCTTGAACGACAATCAGAAGACTTTGGGCAAGTGCTGGGTGTGTGGGGCGTAGGAACTGGGCCGTATTTAATGTTACCGGCTTTAGGGCCAAGTGATGTTCGCAGTTTTACCGGTACCGTAGTGGATAACTATTATTGGCCGGGTACCGTATTAGAAGACCCTTATGTAATTGGTGCGGCTGTTGTGTCGGTGCTTGAGACGCGGGCAAACTTACTCGCGCAAGAAGAAAATTTAAACCGCGCATTAGACCGTTACTTGTTTGTGAAAGACGCGTATTTTCAGCGCTTGGCATTTGAAGTGAGCGACGGCAAGTTAGAGCAAAAGAGTGAGGAAGAGTTAGAACAAGAACAAGACGACTTTTCTGATTTTGAAGCTTTGCTAAACGGCACTGACTGAGTATTAAGCAAATGAGATAAACAAAAAAGAGTAGTGAATTCACTACTCTTTTTTTATGGAATGCCGTACGTTATTTGGGATATCCATCGGGGTTTTGACTTTGCCAGCGCCATGAATCAGCGCACATATCTGCTAGGTCTTTTTTGGCGCTCCAGCCAAGTTCATTTGCTGCCAATGCTGGGTCGGCATAGCATGATGCCACGTCGCCACTGCGTCTTGGTGCTATTTGGTATGCCACTGTTTGACCACTAGCTTCTTCAAAAGCTTTTACCATTTGTAATACACTGTAGCCTTGGCCTGTACCTAAATTACAGGTAAATAAGCCAGCGTTCTGGTCTATTTTCTGTAGGGCTTTTAAATGGCCATCGGCCAAGTCTTCTACATGGATATAATCTCGAACGCCGGTGCCGTCGGGCGTATCGTAATCGTCACCAAAAACACTTAAAAAAGCACGTTTGCCAGTTGCCACTTGGGTGATAAATGGCATTAAATTATTCGGGATGCCATTTGGATCTTCGCCAATTTTACCTGATATGTGTGCGCCTACCGGATTAAAGTAACGTAATAACACTACATTCCATTGCGCATCGGCTTTTTGCATATCACGCAACATTAACTCTACCATAAGCTTTGACATGCCATATGGGTTAGTAGGTGTGCCAGTAGGGAGGTTTTCATGCAATGGCAATTCTGTAGGGTCGCCATAAACGGTGGCTGATGAGCTAAATACAATATTTTTAACGTTATGCTCTGCCATTACTTGGCATAAGTTTAGGGTGCCATAAACGTTATTTTCATAATACGTTAACGGTTTTTCTACCGATTCCCCAACCGCTTTTAAGCCTGCAAAATGAATTACTGAGTCAATACTGTATTGCGTAAACAGTGCATGTAAACATTCAGCGTCACGAATGTCACCCTCAATCAATGTGGCCGTTTTACCGGTAATTTCAGTAACGCGTTGCAAGCTAATGGCCGATGAATTGGAGAAGTTATCAAGCACAACTACTTCATAATTAGCGTTTAATAATTGCAATACGGTATGACTGCCTATGTAACCGCTGCCACCGGTGACTAAAATTGTTTTCATTCATTTTCCTTTTTAGCTGCTGGTAATTTGATGTATTTGGCGCTTAACGAATACTGTATGGGTTTAACAAATATAGGGTATAGCAATAAAATTAATCCGGCCCATGCTAACGACCACCAGTTATCGGCCACGCGTAATAAAAAAACAAATACGGGCACAATTACCAGTAATTTGAGTATGTTTAGCACTGTTTTCTCAGGGATTGACATTTTATTGGCAGCACGCTCTAGTACAGCCATACGCTCGGTAACCGGTAACGATTCTAATCCAGGTATTTGTTTTGTTGATGAGTATATTTTCAAGCACGCCTCCAATTTCTGTTGCTAATTGTACACTAAGCAACAAAAAGGGCGATAGCTAAACTAGCCATCGCCCTTAAATTATCATATAAATATGACAGTATTGTTTAACTTAGGCTTCTTTATCTTGTATTGCGGCTTTTTCCCACTTACCGGTTTTAAATGATAACAAGAATAAGACCACACCCACGCCCACACTAAATATTGTAATTTGGATATATAATCCAGGCATTTGATCAAGTTGGTTAGGATCAAAGTTACCCGAAAGTAGGCCGGCAATAATATTACCCATTGCGTATGTGAGGGTAAATACGCCCATCATTTGTCCAGAAAAACGGCGTGGCGATAATTTACTCACGGCACTTAGGGCAACAGGGCTCAAACATAATTCGCCCACTGTGTGTAAAAAGTAAGTCGCTACCAACCAATATGGAGCAACTTTTAAACCTGCAGCAGCGTACTGTGCAGCAAAAAACATGACTACAAAGCCTAAAGCCATAATAATAAGGCCAATGGCGCATTTTATAGAATAGCTTGGTTCAATCATGCGTTTCGCGAGGTTTATCCATAAAGCGGCAAAAAACGGCGATAAAATAATAATGAAATACGAATTGATAGACTGGAACCATGCCGGTGGAATTTCAAAATCGCCCACCATGCGGTCAGTGTAGTTTTGACCAAACAAGTTTAAAGAAGAGCCTGCTTGCTCGAATCCTGCCCAAAAACAGGTAGACGCAATACATATTAAGAATAGTGCACCTAAGCCGCGCTTTTCATTGTTATTAAGGTTACCCATAAAAAAGACGTAACCAAAATATGCCAAAAAGATAACGCCGATTATTTTAGCCACATTGGCAGCAACCGCTACAGGTTCAAATGTAAGTGAACCGCTCATTACCATACTGGTGACAAACACTAAAAGTACTAAAAACGCCGCAATTACCGACCATGCAATTTTATTTCCTTGGGCGCTAAGGGGGGTTTTAGGGCCATCGGCAACGCCTTTGATGTCGTGAGCGGTTAATTTGTACTGAACTAAACCTAAGCCCATACCAATGGCAGCAGCACCAAATGCATAATGATAGCCAAAGTTAACCTGTAAATATCCGCACACCATGTAACCAATAACTGAGCCAATATTAATACCCATATAATAAAGGGTATAAGCACTGTCTCTGCGGCTATCTTCGGGTTTATAAAGTTCACCTACCATTGCGCCGATGTTAGGTTTTAACAAGCCGGTACCCAAAACCACAAAAATTAAGCCTATAAAGAAGCTCCAATCGGTAGGGATGGCTAATATAATATGGCCAATCATAATAATGATGCCGCCATAATAAACGGCTTTTTGGCCACCAATTAAGCGGTCAGCTATCCAACCACCTGGTAAGCCAAAAAAGTATACGGCACCGGTGTATAAGCCATATATTGCACCTGCCGTTGCAACGGTTAAGCCTAGTCCGCCTTCTTGTAGGCTGAGTACCATAAACAGTACTAATAAGGCGCGCATACCGTAATAACTCATGCGTTCCCACATTTCTGTGAGTGCTAAGGTACGTAATCCTAGGGGGTGGCCGAAAAAGCGGGTGTCGTTAGTGCGATCAACGGTATCGTTGGTCGGAGTGCTAGTTTGCATTCTATGCATCCTTTTTATTATTATTGAGTGTGACAATGACTATTATGCCTTTGTTGTTGTTATGTGTGCAATAGCCTTAGGTATTCCAATTAAAAGCTAAGCTACAGTATTATCAAAAAGTAGTATAATTGTGTGACTTTGGTTGTTGTTTTCGTTAATATTTCAGTCGGAATAATTAAGTTTAGCATCCACTACATTTATTAAATAAATTCCACCACAAAAAACATAACGGATAAAGGCACCATAAACTGTCTAGCGAGTACACTGGAATCCAATGAAAATATTTAGCAGAACCATTTTACTGTGCGTGCTGTGCTGTTTTGCAGCATTTGCCAGCTCTCAGTCATTTGTCCCTTCAGCTCAACAAATTGAGCAATTCAAACAATTACCTAAATCAGAACAGCAGAGGCTTGCGTCACAATTGGGTTTTGACATATCTATGTTGGACGGAAATAATGCCAGTGTTGAAACCAAGAGACAGCGAAAAAATAGCGCTCCTGATTCGGTATTTAATGATGATGATGTGGTAGATGCTTTAGCCGAACAATCTAACTCGCGAGAGGCAAGTGCTAAATTAGAAGTTTTTGGTTATGACATCTTTAAAAATACCGATGAAGTTCGAGAGCAGGCGCTAAACATTTCGGTGCCGGCAGACTTTGTTGTAGGTCCTGGCGATAAGATTAAACTACAGTTGTTTGGCAAAGAAACCGGTAACTTTGTACTCGACGTAAATAATGATGGCTCAATCAACCTACCAGGTCTAAATCCAATTGATGTAGCGGGCACGACCTTTCGCGAGATAAAGCAAATCATTGTACAAAAGTATTCTGAGCAGAAAATTGGCGTCCAAGCATTTGTATCTATTGCTGAAGTACGTACTATTCAAATATTTTTAGCCGGTGAATTCTTACAACCTGGGCCATTGTTAGTGAACGGTTTATCAACGATAACAAATGCATTGATCAATAGCGGTGGTATCAGCCCAATTGGTTCATTAAGGTACATATCGTTGAAAAGAAATGGGACTACGGTGAGTTCGTTTGATTTGTACGACTTGATCGCTAAAGGTGATACCAGAGCAGACATTCGTTTAGAACACGGCGACGTTTTATTTGTTCCTGCTGCAAAACACATCGTTTCAATAGACGGAGAGGTAAGACGCCCTGCAATTTTTGAGGTTAAAGAAAAAGAAACGATTGGCGAGTTATTGATGTTGGCTGGAGGTACATTGCCTAGTGCTGACACAACAGGCATTCAAATTATACGAAAATCAGCTTCAGGGCTTTCTGTTATTAGTGTAGATGGTAATGACAGTAAATCTTTAGCACAAACATTGTCTAACGGAGACTACGTTAAAGTTCCTAAGGGGATATTTGAGTTAAATAATGCAGTATTGATCAACGGCGCTATAAATTTACCCATTGTTATTCCGCACAACAATAAACGTTTGTCTGACATAGTTACTCCACAGTCACTGCTTCTGCAGACAGATTTAAATTACGCACTACTACTGAGAAAACAACGGTTAAAAAAAATAACTAACATTATTCAATTTAGACCCAGTGATGTGATAAATAAACAGTTTGATTTAGCTTTGGAAACTAATGACGAAATATATTTTTTTACAAACCATCTTGATTATGAAATTGAGCAAGACACTACGATTGAGGATGTAAGTGCTTCAAAAGAAGAGTTAGAAAAAAGTGATTTGGCTATGTTGAAATTGCCAGATGAGAAGGATATCGAAAGTGAATCTCAAAATAATGGTGATGAATCAATCGACTCTTTAAAACAGATGTTTAAACTGGAAGCTAAAGAGATGTACTCGAGGTCTGGGTTGCTTAAACCTATATTGAATCGATTGAAAAACGAATCTTCGAACAATAATCCGTCAGGTTTAATTCAAGTTTCAGGAGAGGTGAAGTTTCCCGGCATTTATCCTTTAGCTGCCAATGCTACGTTGTCGAATATACTGGATGCTGCTGGTGGCCTTACTGAGGCAGCTTTTCTTGAAAAGGTAGAAATAACGAGAATGTCGACTAATCTTGGGGAGGCCGGTATCGAGCATATAAACCTCAATTTATATGACGAGTTGATAGCAGCAGAAAACAACAAGTTTAAGATACAATCGAAGGATGTCATTAATATAGTTAAAATCCCCAAGCTGTTTGATAACGCAGAGATTGAGTTAAAGGGTGAGGTAGTATTTCCAGGTAAGTACCAGATTAAAGAGGGAGAGATGCTAAGTAGCGTCATACAAAGGGCTGGTGGACTTACTAATAGGGCTACGATAGGTGCCGCTATCTTCACCAGACTTGAACTTCAAGAAAAAGAAAGAAGCAACATTCAAACTGCTATTGATGACTTACGACAAAATCTCGCTAACAACAATATTAGTAGCAATCAGTTTGCTAAGACTATCGATTATGATAATGCATCGAAAGTTCTAGATGATCTAACCAACATTACACCTGTTGGGAGAATGGTTATTGACTTAGCCTCTATTATGGATGGGTCAACCGGTGCTGATTTGCAGTTGAAAGATGGCGACCGTTTAATTGTGCCCAACATTACACCAGCAGTGTCTGTTATTGGTGAGGTATTCGTTTCAACAACTTATCGGTATCAACCTGAGCTAACTATTAATGATTATATTAGTAGAGCTGGTGGGGCAAAAGAACATGGTGATATGTCAAAAATTTATGTTGTTAAGGCAAACGGTGCTGTGTTTATTCCTCGAAGTGATTTTTGGTTTAGCGGTGATGTTGAGGCCGTTGTTGAACCAGGTGACACAATCATAGTGCCTAGGCATGTAACAAATTATGAGGACATTACCTTGTGGCAAGGTGTTACTCAAATTGCATATCAAGCGGCTGTTGCGATTGCTGCGATTGGGAGTTTATAAATTACGATGGAATCAATTGCAAAAGGTAAAACTTCAGAAGATTTTACTTTAGTGTCAAACAACCAAGTTGATCTGGTGCAAGTGTGCAAGTTGTTATGGTCAAAAAAATGGCGTGTAGTTATTGTATGCAGTTTATCGGTAGTGTTTGCAGTGTTATATGCATTGCACTTGCCAAATGTATATAAATCACAAGCTACGTGGGCACCTGCCACTTCTGACTCACAAATGGGTGCTATTGGCGGTCAGCTTGGGGGACTAGCCTCTTTAGCTGGAATAAATATTGCGGGAGGCGGCCAAGACCAAACAGGTATCGCTTTGGAGGTGATGCGTTCAAGACAGTTCTTAATGAATTTTATTGAAAAGTATAATGTTACCGCACCTCTTATGGCTTCGATATCCTGGGATGCAAGCACTGACAAATTGCTCTATGACGATGTTTATGATCCTGAAGACGACATGTGGTTGAAAGGGGAAGATGATAAGCCGTCTCTTCAAGAGGCATTGAAAAGATTTAATGAAATATACGAAGTTGAACATGATAAAAAATCTGGCATGATTTTTGTTTCGATTTCACATTATTCGCCTTTTTTGGCGCAAGCGTGGGTTAACGCGCTTGGTCATGAAATAAATCAGTTTATGAAAGAGCAAGACCAAACAGAAGCGAAAGTGAGTATTGAATATTTATCAAAGCAAATTCAAAGCACAAAGCTAGCAGATAACCGTGCATTATTGTTCCAGTTATTGGAGGAGCAAGAAAAAAAATTAATGTTTACAGAAGTTCGCAGCGAATACGTATTTAAGGTTATCGACCCAGCAATAGCTCCAGAACGAAAAGTGGGACCCAGGAGAGCACTCATCGTTATTGCTTGGACATTACTAGGTTGCTTTATCATAGTATTGTGGATATTTTTTGAGCACAGTTTTAAAAAAAGCAAAGGTACTCTGAATTAGTCAGCCTTGTTTGGTTTTCCTATTAACTGGGCAAGTTAATCAAGTAAGTGATCGAATATATAGTTTTTCAAGGCAAAAAACGTTAGGAAAAAATAACACATGTCGAAAGAATTAAGTGAAGTAAAAATAGGCGTTATAGGCCTTGGTTATGTTGGTTTACCATTGACAGTTGAGTTTGCAAAACATTATCCGACAGTTGGTTTTGATATCAATCTTGAGCGTGTTAAAGAGCTAAAAGGCGGTCATGATGCCACATTAGAAGTCAGTGATGCAGAACTTGCACAAGCTACTAACGTCAGCTTTTCATCTGACGAAAACAATCTTACTGATTGTAACGTATATATTGTGACCGTGCCCACGCCTATCGATGATAGTAATTCACCTGACCTTACACCATTAAGAAAAGCATCTAGCTTATTGGGCAAGTACGTTAAGAAAAATGATGTAGTCATATACGAATCAACCGTATACCCAGGGGCTACTGAAGAAGTCTGCTTACCTATTATTGAAAAAGTATCAGGGTTAACATTCAACGAGGATTTTTTTGCTGGTTATTCACCAGAGAGAATTAATCCTGGGGACAAAGTTAATACATTGACTAAAATCACCAAAATAACGTCAGGCTCAACTCCAGATATAGCCAACTTTGTAAATGATTTGTATGGTTCTATTATCACTGCGGGCACCTACAAAGCTGGGTCTATTAAAGTTGCTGAGGCCGCTAAGGTCATTGAGAATACGCAGCGAGATTTAAATATCGCTATCATCAATGAGTTTGCAAAAATATTTAATAAACTTGGAATAGACACCGAAGAAGTGTTAAATGCGGCTGGCACAAAATGGAACTTTTTGAAATTTAAACCTGGTTTAGTAGGCGGACACTGCATTAGCGTCGACCCTTATTATTTGACACATAAAGCTCAAGAAGTCGGTTACAGGCCCGAAGTTATTTTGGCAGGCCGCCGAATCAATGATGGCATGGGTGAGTATGTTGCGACACAGCTAGTCAAAAAATTATCGAGCAAAAAAATTCACATAGATGAAGCAAAAGTACTCATTCTCGGATTTACGTTTAAAGGCGATTGTCCAGATGTAAGGAATACAAAAATCATCGATATAGTTACTGAGCTCCAAGACTTCAATATGAATGTAGATGTTTTCGATAGTTGGGCGTGTGCTGAGACAGTCAAGCATGAGTACGGTTTAGAGCTAATTTCTTCGCTAGAAAAAGGTGTTTATGACAGTGTTGTATTGGCGGTCGACCATTCTGAATTTAAGAAAATGGGTGAGGCTGAAATACGTGCATTGTGTAAAAATAATCATGTTCTATACGATGTAAAACATGTGCTACCGGTAGATCAAGCCGACATAAGATTATAAGGACAATAGAATAATGAAGAGCTTTGCCTTAATAGGAGCTTCAGGTTATATCGCACCTCGTCATATGAAAGCGATAAAAGAAACTAATAATAAACTGGCGATATGTTACGACATTAACGATTCAGTGGGGATCATAGATAGTATTTCACCCTCGAGTGAGTTTTTCACAGAATTTGAAAGGTTTTATGACCATGCATATGCACTGAAAAGGGATTCATCAGCAGCGCTCGATTATGTATCTATTTGTAGTCCAAATTATTTGCATCACTCTCATATTACAGCCGGTCTTCGGCTGGGTTGCGATGTGATTTGTGAAAAACCATTAGTACCTACATTGAAAGAGCTTGACGATCTTGCATTAGTAGAAAAAGAGACCGGCAAGAAAGTGTATAACATTTTGCAGTTACGCCACCATCAGGCGATTTTGGATTTAAAAGAAAAGGTTAAATCTGCAAGTAGTGAAGAGAAACATGAAGTCACGCTCACGTATATTACTTCTAGAGGCAAGTGGTACATGGAAAGTTGGAAGGGAGATCCAAGAAAATCTTTTGGTGTGGCGACGAATATAGGTGTTCATTTTTTTGATATGCTGCATTTTATCTTTGGAAAGCTTGAACGTAACGATTTGCACTTCATGAACAATGATAAGGCAGGTGGCTATCTCGAGTATGAGAATGCTAGGGTTAAGTGGTTTCTATCGATAGACGCTAATGACTTGCCCGATGAAGTAAAGGCAAAACAGCCAACTTTTCGGTCGATTACGTGTGACGATCAAGAACTTGAGTTTTCAGGCGGCTTTACTGATTTACATACGGTTAGTTATCAGGAAATATTGGCTGGTGGCGGATATGGTATCGAAGACGCGCGCCATTGCGTTGAAACCGTTAATGATATCCGCAACGGAAAAATACATGTGAATTCGCTTGATGAAGTCCATGAGTTTGTAAGGGCGTTCGTATGAGCAACTTTTACCAGCATGATACAGCCGTAGTAGACGCAGGCGCTACAATAGGTGCTGATACCAAGGTTTGGCATTTTGTGCACGTTAGTGCTGGAGCTAAAATAGGCGAGAGATGCTCATTGGGGCAAAATGTTTTTGTTGGAAATCGCGTTGAGATTGGCACTAATGTAAAAATACAAAACAACGTATCAGTGTACGATAATGTCTTTATCGAAGATGATGTGTTTTGTGGACCAAGCATGGTGTTTACAAATGTATATAACCCTAGATCATTTATAGAACGAAAAACAGAATATCGAGATACTTTAGTAAAGCAGGGCGCTACGCTTGGTGCTAACTGTACTATTGTTTGCGGTGTAACCATTGGTCAATACGCACTTGTTGGTGCCGGTGCAGTGATCAATAAAAATGTACCTGACTTTGCTCTAATGGTTGGAGTTCCAGCAAAACAAATTGGCTGGATAAGTAAGTATGGTGAGCAATTAGATTTACCACTAAAGGGGAGCGCTTCGGCAAAATGTGAGCATACAAACGAAGTATATAAGCTCACCGATGGTCATTTGAGTATTCATGGGTAATATATGCAATTTATCGATTTAGAAGCACAATACAAACATTTAAAAACTAAGATAGATAAACGTATCCAAGCGGTTCTTGATCATGGCAAATACATCATGGGCCCAGAAGTTTCAATGTTAGAGGAACAGCTAGCTGATTATGTAGGCGTTAAACATGCAGTTACGTGTGCCAACGGTACTGATGCACTAACACTAGCGATGATGGTGTTAGACATTAAAAAAGGTGACGCTGTGTTTTGTCCAACATTCACCTTTTTTGCGACTGCAGAGGTTGTTGCTTTTGAGGATGCCACACCAGTGTTTGTTGACTCAGATCCTCAGACTTTCAACATCTGTCCAGAACATTTGGAACGGCAAATACTACACACTCTTAACAACACCAACTTAACACCAAAAGCTATAATCGCAGTTGATTTGTTCGGTTTGCCTGCGAATTACCCTGCCATTGAAAAAATAGCCAAAAAATATAACCTTGCTTTAATTGAAGATGCTGCTCAAGGGTTTGGTGGTGAGATAAATGGAAAAAGAGCAGGAGCGTTTGGTGATATAGCAACTACTAGTTTCTTTCCAGCCAAGCCTCTGGGCTGTTATGGGGATGGTGGTGCTGTTTTTACGAACAATGATGACTATGCTGAATTGCTTAGGTCGTTCAGAGTTCATGGCAAGGGCAGCGATAAGTACGACAATGTTAGAATTGGTATGAATTCTCGTTTGGATACTATTCAAGCTGCAGTATTACTTGAAAAATTAGCCGCCTTTCCTGACGAGCTTATCGCTAGAAATAACGCTGCCAAACGTTATTCTCAAACGTTACCTGAGGAATTCATAATACCCTTTGTTCCTGATGGTTATTTAAGCTCATGGGCCCAGTATACGCTTCAAAGCCCCAAAAGAGACGAGGCGATGGCGGCATATAAAGAAAGAGGTATTCCTACAATGGTTTACTATCGAACCTGTATGCACAAACAATCGGTGTTTGCTGATGCTAACGTTGGTTTGTCGTTACCTGTTGCTGAGCGTTTAGCCGATACGGTTTTTAGTCTTCCTATGCATGGTTATTTATAGTACCCATTGTTCGGTAATTGATATCATTTTATTGCTACTCTAAGTTTGAGATATATTAACAATGAAAATTAGAGTAGAAATAGCTCATATATCGTATATTTTTAGCCTTATTTGCTTATTTATCGCGTTCTTGATGGTAAATATTGCTGATTTTGGTGCATCAACAGGTACAGTTATAGTATTACTGTTTTTATTGGGATGTTTTGCTTTAGTAATTTTCACTGGATACAAAGGGATTTTAGGAAAAATACCAACATCCCTTTTTGCATTGTTAGTGTTTCTTATATATTTTGCAATTAGCTTAATGATGAGCATTTACGATATTGATTTGTTGATTAGTTTTACTGTCGCAACCACGGGGGGGGTGATCTTCGCCGTATTGTGCGGTTTAGCTTGTAACATATGCTTGCACAAGCTGCATATATATTTGACAAAAGACCTATCCCTTGTGACATTCGCACGGATTTTCACAACCGTCTTACTGGCATGCACATGCCTATTTTCTTATCAGATATTACTGAACAACTTAGCAAACGTGAGAGCTGATATATTTTTACTGAGCGAAGACACGGTCGATTATCAAAGGCCCGCTGCATTTATGTTGATGATTTTTGTCTTTTTGTGTGCGTTAGTTGCATCACTGGTGACGGTAAGTACTAAAAATTCGAAAGTATTTGTTTTCACAAACTTGGCTTTATGTTTCGTACTTTCTGCAATATTTATGATGTTATCCCAATTGATAGGCAGTAATTCGGGATTAGTTACCATACTGATAACCTTTGTTATTTTCACATTTTTTATATTATCACAATATCTTGAGACCACTAGACTAAACCAGCTTGCTTCCACTGGTTTTTATCCGATTATTTTTAGTCGATTAGGGGTTAATCTTTTTGTCTATGGAATAATATGTTGCCTCGTACTCGGGCTTATCATATATGCTGCTTTACTGAAGTCAGGCATTGACCTAAGTGTATTTAGAATATTTGGTTTTGGCACCGGCGATAATTCTTCAGTTAATTCAAGGATGGCGTTATATGATAACTTTTTAATCCATTTAGATTATTCGCCTATTTTTGGAAATATGTTTGTAGATATCTATACAACAGGACAGGGGAGTTATTTACACAGTATACTATCGATAGTTCCTCATCTAGGTATTGTAGGAACCTTTTTGTTTATATTACTACTGGTTCTTATATATCGCGACGTTACCAACTATAGGGCCAATATGATTGGCTTGTGTGCCCAGAAAAGTTTTTTTGTTTACCGTTTGGCAGTCATTACTTCTGTATTATTGTTCTGCACATTTTCAACGTTTTTCACCTGGATCCCTTTGTGGTTCACACTTGCGTTTTTAGGGATTATTTTTAATCTAGATAACAATGCAAAGCGCTCGTGCGTGGTTACTTCTTCAATTGATTCCGTTGCTGTAAAGAACATTTATTCAGATGTCTAATATCAAAAATAATATTATCAAATTAATGTCAGGTACTGCGATAACGCAAGTCATGTCGGTACTCGCGTTACCTATTTTGTCCAGAGTTTATTCACCGGAATCATTCGGAGTGCTAGGTCTGTTCGTCGCGTTTGCTACTATTATGTTAGTTTTTACTACGATGATGTTAGAAAATGGCTTGCTGTCTGTAACGTCGAAAAAAAGTAGTTATGAAATTATTTATTTAGTGACCTTGTCGAACCTTGTATTTTCACTCTTTAGTGTAGTTGTTTATTATTTCTTCATAGATGAAGACTCAATTAAAGAAGCAATTATGCTCGTTACAATGATTGCGATTTATTTAATCGTAACGACATTTTTTACCGTTTTGCAGATTGTTCAAAATAAAAACAGTAACTATAACGTGATCGTTTCAGCAAGAGTGTCAGTTACTCTTACCTTTTTAGTAACGGCCTACACTTTACAAATATCTGATTTTGGTTTGGTTTACGCAACAGTTGTCGCTAACGTTGTTGGGTTAGCAATGATATCTAGAGGGCTAAAGTTTCGTATGCAACTGCTATCACTGCAGCGTATTAGAAAAATCACAAAAAAATATATATTCATCTCATTTTATTTAATTCCTTCTGCACTTATTCAGCGATTGACAGGTGAAAGTTTAGTATTGATTTTAAATAGCCGTTTTTCAGAAAAAGACATAGGCTATTTAAGTTTTTATCAAAAAATTATCAGTGTACCCACTAGACTTATTGGTAACTCGGTTATGGAAGTAATACGTAGCGAAATAATCAGAGATAAGTATAATTATAAGTACGTGATTAATATAGTATCGTTAACTGTTTTTAAACTGTTTTTACTTGGTTTAGCCCCAGCAGTAATTCTATTCATGTATGGTCCATCAATATTTGAATTTGTGTTTGGAAGCGATTGGAGAATTGCGGGAGAAATAGCCTCTTTGTTGTCGGTACAATTCTTGCTGGCATTTTGTATTTCGCCGGTAACTAATATTTTTTATATCTACAGAAAGAATAGTTACGATCTTTATATGCAACTATACGTCTTAGCTATTACCGCTTTTGCCTACTTTTATACCAATGGCGATAGCTTGTTAGAATTCCTTAAGGTATACACTGTTTTATTTTGTACTAAATACATTATTGAATTAAGTATTTGTGCGAAGATTATTTACGAGCAAAGAGAATTAAATGATAGCAATAATTGATTATGGAATGGGTAATTTGGGTTCGGTTAATAACGTTTTCAAAAAGAACGGTTACGACGCTATAGTTACTAGAAATGAGGACGAAATTCGGTCTGCAAGTGGTATAGTTTTGCCGGGCGTTGGCCATTTTGCAATGGGCATGTCAAAAATACATGAACTCGGCTTGTTTGACCTTTTGAATGACGTTTGTTTGGCTCAGAAAAAGCCAACTTTGGGCATATGTTTAGGTATGCAATTAATGACAACGCATTCTGAAGAGGGTGATGTAGATGGATTCAATTGGATTAGTGGTTCCACTAAAGCAATTAAAAGCAAACTTAATCCTTCGACTAATACCAAAATACCCTATATGGGATGGGACTACTTTCATTCAGTGACAACTAATCCTTTTACTCAAGGAATTGAGCGCTCAAAGTTTTATTACGTTCATTCGTATCATGTGACATGCGAAGACAGAATGCATGCTACTGCCACTTGTTTCAATGAATTTGAATACGATGTAATTATTCAACGTGATAATTTTTATGGTGCACAGTTTCACCCGGAAAAAAGTCATAAGCATGGTTTTAAATTAATAAATAATTTTATGAGTGTAGTGAATGATTAAAACAAAAAGAATCATCCCGACTTTGTTAATAGAAGATGGTTTGCTTTATAAAACGGTTAAGTTTAAGTCTCCCAATTACGTTGGGGATCCTATCAACGCGATCAAAATATTTAATGATAAAGAAGTTGATGAGCTAGTAGTTTTAGATATTACGGCTGATAGAAAGAAAACGGGTCCTAATTTTGAATTGCTTTCAGAAATTGCAAGTGAATGTTTTATGCCCCTAGCATATGGGGGAGGAGTTTCAACTATAGAACATTTTGAACGTTTGTTTGAAATTGGCATCGAAAAAGTATCGGTGAATGAGTTGTTCTTTAGTAACCGAGAGTTACTTAAAGATGTAATAAATCGTTATGGCGCTCAAAGTTTGGTAATTACTCTCGACGTCATTAAACCATTCTTTGGTGATTATAAAGTCAGCAATACAAAAGATTCATTAATCAAAGTGCTACACGACATTGACACTTTGGGCGTGGGTGAATTGATGATTAATACCGTCGATCGAGAAGGGACTTTTAAAGGGTTCGATTTAGAATTACTGCAAAAAGTCATCAATGAAGTGTCAGTCCCCACAATTATGTGTGGCGGCGCAAGTTCTATGAACGATTTTAAAGCTGCGTTTGATGCAGGAGCATCGGCTGTTGCTGCTGGTTCATTTTTTGTATACGTTGGTAAACATAAAGCTGTTTTAATAACCTACCCATCACAAGTTGAAATTAACCAAATTTTTGAGAAATAGAATGACCAAATTACAGATATGTACTCGGACCGTAATGGATACGACTGACCCGTCAATCACCTTCAATGAAAAAGGAGAGTGCAATTATTGCGATTACTTTGATAACCAAGTAAAGCCTAACTGGCACCCTGGTACTGAAGAGGGAGCGCGATTACTCGAAAAATTGGTAGCTGATGTTAAGGAAAGTTCAAAAGGCAATGAGTACGATTGCATTATTGGACTAAGTGGCGGTGTAGATAGCTCTTACCTCGCAATGAAAGTTGTTGAATTAGGCTTGAAACCTTTAGCGATACATGTTGATAGCGGTTGGAATAGTGAACTAGCGGTACACAATATTGAGAATATTGTTAAAAACCTAGGCATTGATTTATTTACGTATGTTGTTGACTGGAAAGAAATTAGAGATTTGCAATACGCATACTTTAAGTCAGGCGTAATGAATTTAGATGTGCCCCAAGACCACCTTTTTACTGCAATCTTATATCAACAAGCCAAACAGCATAACGTTAAGTATTTTTTAAGTGGCAGCAACATTGCCACTGAGTCCATTTTGCCAGAAGCTTGGGGCTACGATGCCCTTGATGCGGTAAATATGAAAGCCATTCAAAAGCAGTTTGGTAAACTTAAGAAGTTCAAATCATACAAATTTTTGTCGTTTTATGATTGCTATGTAAAATATCCAAGAATTTTTGGCTTGAGAAAAGCTGCGCCACTAGATTATATGGTTTATGAAAGAGAAGCGGCCAAAGAAGCTATTATAGAAAAACTTAACTGGCGGGATTATGGTGCTAAACATCATGAGTCAAAGTTTACTAAGTTTTTTCAAGCGCACTACTTACCTCATAAATTTGGCGTTGACAAACGCAAAGCACATTTAACGAGCATGATTTTATCTGGACAAATATCTAGAGAGGATGCTTTCAAAGAGTTGGAAGAACCATTATATAACCCTAATGAACTTAGAGAAGACAAAGAGTTTGTGGCAAAAAAATTAGGGTTTAGTCAGCCAGAATTTGACGCTTTGTTAGATGGTGAATGCGTCGATTACTCTCATTATAAAAACCAAAAATGGCTATTTGATTTAAAGAGCAAAATAGCAAAGATAATTCGTGGAAACTAACGGTACCGTGCTGTTGCTGATAGTTTAGCAACAGCGTGAAACTATGTTTCGTTTAACCTTTGTTTACAATTAAGTATCTTTATATGAAAAATATCCACATCACACTAACACCATTTGCGAATGAGTCTAGAGTAATAAAAGAGCTATCTACTTTAGAAAAACTAAATGCATTGCAATCACTTATAGTGATATGTGTGTTAAAAGATAACCTTGCCGAAGTTGAGAAGTTTGGTAACAAAACAACGGTTAAGCGTTTTAATAATACTTTTTCTAATAAAGCATACGCTTATTATCAATTTGCAAAGTTTGCAATTAAACACGGCAAACTTGAAAAAGGTGATGTTGTCAATGTGCATTCTATTTTACTGCTGCCTTTGGCATGCTATTTAAAGTTTCGATTTGGCGTGAAGATTGTTTACGATATGCATGAACTAGAGACGCATCAAAATCATTTTTCTGATAAGAAAATTAAAGTATTCAGTGTGTTAGAGCGATTGTTATATCGTTATGTCGATTTGACTATCTGTGTTGGAAAAAATATACAACAGTTTTATACACAAAAATATCCAGATAACCCACCTATTTTATTATTCAATGTTCCTTATCTATCAGATAAACCAGCAGTTAATTTAAAACAAATATTGGGTATTTCACATGAGACTACCTTGTATCTATATCAAGGGTACTTAACTGCAAACCGAGGTATAGAGGACCTTTTAGACGCTTTTGACGATAAAGAAGTGCGGGATAAAAACTACCATTTGTTAATTTTGGGGTACGGAGATTTAGCGCCTTTAATTGCGTCTAAAACAACAGAAAATATTCATTTGCTTGATGCTGTTCATCCGACAGTATTGTTAGAGTATACAAAAGGTGCTGATGTAGGATTTTCACTGATACATGGTAGCAGCCTAAGTTATAAGTATTGCGCACCTAATAAGTTATTTGAGTATATTCACTCGGATATTAAAATCATTGCTACGAATTTGGTAGAGCAATCTGAAATTTTAAAAGACTATGATGGATACATAACTGTTGAGCCTACCGATCAGTCTCAATTAAAACGGGCAATCATCGATATTAATCAGCCAAACTATGCACCAAATAATGATTTAAAGCATCAGTATTGTTGGGACGCTCAGGAAGATGTGTT
Source organism: Glaciecola sp. (assembly GCA_049650345.1). GTDB lineage: Bacteria > Pseudomonadota > Gammaproteobacteria > Enterobacterales > Alteromonadaceae > Glaciecola. The sequence continues at coordinate 36,940 of JBARZY010000008.1, forward strand.
ACTCCAAGCTTACACTGACTTATTGAAGCATTAGTTAAGGATTTAAGATGAATCAAAAGACGCTTTGGTATGTGTCAAAATATGCCAACATTAGTAAATATGGACTGAACACTCGACAATCTGAATTTTGCTATCAGTTCGCCGATATCGGATATGATACGCGTCTTATCATATCTAACTCATCGCACTTGTTTTCAAATCTACCTAAATTCAAAGGGGTGTATTTTCATGAACAAGTCAACGGCGTGGAAGTTACTTGGATAAATACGCCTAGTTATACCTCTTCAACTAGCGTTAAGCGTGTATTGGGGTGGCTCTGGTTTGAATTAGCAGTAATGGCCTTGGTATTTCGTTCAGGCATAAAAAAGCCTAATATCGTTATCGCTTCTTCCCTATCGTTAATGTCGGTACTGTCAGGGGCATTTTATAAACGTTTTTTCGGTGCTGAATTTATATTTGAAGTACGCGATATTTGGCCTAAGACGATTGTCTATTTGAAAAATATGTCGGCAAAACACCCATTAATTTGGCTGTTGGGAAAGGTAGAACGCTTTGGTTACCATTATTCAGATGCGATTGTCGGTACCATGCCCGGCTTGCATTTGCACGTAGACGAAGTGGTTACAATCAAAAAAGCTGTCAATTTTATACCCCATGGATTTAATTTAGCATTTTATGATGAACCTTATCAAAAGGCAGAGTCATCTATTGAACTGATGCAACAACTTAGCTCGACTAAGTTTGTTGTCACTTATGCTGGTACTTTTGGTCAAGCGAACGCACTTGAATACATTATCGATGCGGCTAAAAAAATGTATGAGTCACATCGGGATTCTGTACAGTTTGTATTTGTAGGCGATGGAAGTTTAAAATCTGACATGCAGAGTGAGTGTGCGAAGTATAGTAATATTACATTTTTACCTGCGGTAGAGCGCAAGCAGCTTCCTGATTTGCTTAAATCTTCGGACCTGCTTGTTGCCTCAGTTCGAGACGAGCCTTTATACGACTATGGATTATCTTTAAACAAATTTATTGATTATATGTTTGCGAGTAGGCCGATTGTATGTATGTTTTCTGGTTACCCATCAATGCTTAATGAGGCCAATTGTGGAGAATTTATTCCAGCAGAAGACGCTGATGCGTTGGTTGACTCTGTATTAAAATACAAAGAAATGACGCCGGAGCAACGTGCTGAAATTGGTGACTCTGGCTATCAATATTTGATGCAACACCGTACTTTTGAAAAATTAGCGAAACAATACGAGAAAATATTTTGTTAAAACGTACTTTTGATGTAGTGATTTCTTTGTCGCTGTTGATATTTCTTTCACCCGTTATTTTGATAGTTGCTTGTTTAGTGCGAATGAAATTAGGCAGTCCTATTCTATTCAAGCAAGAGCGACCCGGTTTATACGGTAAAACATTTAACATGGTTAAGTTTAGAACTATGTTAGACAGTGTAGACAACGATGGTATGACTCTATCAGACGAAAAGCGTCTTACCAACTTCGGTTCTAGATTAAGGGCGACAAGCCTAGATGAATTGCCGGGCTTAGTAAATGTGTTAAATGGCAGCATGAGCTTGGTCGGACCAAGGCCTTTATTGGTTAGTTATTTACCGCTTTATAGTGAGGAACAGGCCAGAAGACATAATATAAAACCTGGTGTAACAGGTTGGGCCCAAGTAAACGGCCGGAATGCTATTAGTTGGGAAGAAAAATTCGCGTTAGATGTTTGGTACGTTGACAACCATTCGTTTTGGCTAGACATAAAAATATTGTTGTTAACGGTTAAAAAAGTTTTTGTCAAAGAAGGTATTTCTGCGGATACGCATGTAACGATGCCTCATTTCACTGGCAAAAATAATGATTTATCAGCCAATAAAAGTCATAAGAATAAACAATAACTGCTGAATCTGTCTTTAAGTTTAAACCTGAAAAAGAGTACCTATGTTAAATACACCTTTTCCACCATGGCCTTCATTTACGCAACAAGAAGCTGATAAAATTCATGCTGTTTTATTATCAAATAAAGTGAATTATTGGACAGGAACAGAAACGAGAGAGTTCGAGAAAGAGTTTGCTGAATGGGCTGGATGCGAGTATGCCGTTGCGGTTGCTAACGGAACGTTAGCATTGGATTCAGCTTTAAATGCGCTTGAAATCAATCATGGCGACGAGGTGATAACTACTCCTCGAACTTTTTTAGCATCAGTGTCTAGCATTGTCACTGCAGGCGCTTCTCCTATTTTTGCTGACGTTGATTTAAATAGCCAAAATATAACTGCATCGAATATTGCAAACGTACTTACGTCAAAGACTAAAGCGGTAATAGTCGTTCATCTTGCCGGTAACCCTGCTGAAATGGACGAAATTATGGCATTGTCCAGAGAGTATGGTTTCTATGTTATAGAGGACTGTGCACAAGCACATGGTGCGAAATACAAAGGTAGGCCAGTGGGCAGCATAGGTGATATTGGTGCATGGAGCTTTTGCCAAGACAAAATAATGACCACTGGTGGTGAGGGTGGTATGGTTACAACGAATAACAAGACACTATGGGAAAAGATGTGGTCCTACAAAGATCATGGGAAGTCTTATGATGCAGTCTATAACAAGTCACATCCTCCAGGATTTAGATGGCTACATGACAGTTTTGGTACTAATTGGAGAATGACTGAAATACAAGCTGCAATTGGGCGTCTTCAATTGGCGAAAATGCCCCAGTGGAACAAATTAAGAAATAAAAACGCGCAGGCGATCAGTCGCGAATGTGAGAAACATCGTGCTTTACGGGTACCCAAGCTAAATTGCGCGACCTGTGAATTTCCTTGTGATAATTATTCCGGTTGTGTAAACGCTGCTTACAAATACTATGTTTTTGTCAACCATGATAAGTTGCAAAAAGGCTGGGATAGAGATCGTGTTATGTCTGCCATTAATGAAAGGGGGATCCCATGTTTTTCTGGTTCCTGCTCTGAAGTTTACTTAGAAAGGGCTTTTGATAATACGAGTTTTAAACCAAAGAAGCGATTACAGAACGCTAAGCGATTGGGTGAAGATAGTTTAATGTTTTTAGTCCATCCAACGTTGACTGAGGAGAACATTAAGGATACCTGTGCGGCAATTGCTGCAGTGATGTTAGAAGCATCTCTGGATGTATAAGCTAAAGCCGCAATAGCATGGTGAGAGGTAAACCCTCATCATGCTCATTGTTATATTATTTAGGGTATAAACCTAAACTGCGGAGTTTATTGACTGTACGGCGCAAAAATTGAACGAAATCATATGAATTAGGGTAGTCTTTAAAAGACTTAACCGGTGCTGACAAAAGTGTTTCGAACTCTGCTTCACTTATTTTGAACTTTTTGCATACATAGGTCATGTCTTTGGATTTAAATTCTTCAGGGTAGGCAGGTTGCTTGATTTCTTTTAAGGCGTCATCTCGGCTGATTTGTCCAGCATTTATCAAATCTGACAGGTGTCCATAACGTTTATCAATATTAAACTTGGTGGGCAAAATATATCCTTGGAAAAAGCGAGTATAAATGCTTTCGTAGTGCTTACCACCGTAGTAAATCCAATTTAGTTCGTCTTGTAATATTTCCATGACTTTTTCTTTGTTATAGTCTATGTAATTTAATATTGAAACAGTACGAATACCTTTTATGAAATTTGCATAAAATAAATATGCAAAGCTATAATGTGGATAGGTTTTCAGTTTTTGTGAACCAAATTTTCTATGCACCGACTTAATGTATTTCCAATCCGAGTGTCCGTATGACCAATTAGGTACGCTAATGGATTCGGTTGTAAAATTCATACCCGAGATAACATATTTTATTTTGTGCTTACTCGCTTCTTGCCACAACAATGATTGAATAGCATGATCGGTTGGAATTTCGCCATCGGGTGTAGATGCTTTTAAAAATGACAGTTGTAAGTCTCTAAATTCATTCCAGTTGATTACATAGGTCATTAAGTCAATGTCTAACAACTTGAGTGTTTTTTCAATATTCTTTACTGCTAGCTCTGAATTCCATCCATTGTCAAAATGAATCGCTAATGGCCGTAAGCCTAATTTCTTACTCAAATAAGCAACATAGGTACTATCAACACCTCCACTTACACCAATCAAACAATCATACTCTTTATTTTTACCTGCTAATTTGATTTTATTGACGATTTTATTGAGTTCCGATTTACCTTCTTCACCCGAAAAAACCCGTGTGTTGATAAGCTCGTCATAGCGTATACAATGATTACAAATGCCATCTTCGTTAAAACTAATACTAGGATCTGCATCATCGTTCATTATGCAACGAGTGCAGTACTTTATATTTGTCATGGTAGTTACTCTTTAAATAAGTCGGTTGTTAGATTGAAATTAGACATTGTGTTATTCATTTAATTAAGTGTCGACAATATAATCGAGTCTAATTATTAAATAAGGATGCATACGTTTTTTTAATAGTTTTTGCTTGAACGTCCCAGCTGTTGTTCAAGGCATGCTCTTTCGCATTTTTCGATATCACTGATAAGTCTGAATTGTCTATAGAACGAAGTAAGTCTGTTAGCGCGACTTGTGTATTTTCTAAAAGAGTAAAGCCAGCATTGTAACCTTCAACATACTTTTTCATTTCAGGTAAATTTGACACTATACTTGGCAAGCCAACCATTCCGTATTCAAATAATTTATTTGGCATACAGTAACGATAAGATAAGCATGTATCTTCAATCAGCGAAAACCCTATGTCGGCGGAAGATGTGTAATTGAGCACTGTTCTTGGAGGAACCGCGTCATGGTAAAAAATATTATCATATTGGTCGCTAGCCAATTTTATTTTGTCTACTAGTTGTCCATAACCCATAAAGACGATTGCAAACTTTTGGTTTTGAGATTGTGAAAATGTGTTTAGTAATAATTCGATACCGCGGCCTTCTGAAATAACACCTTGATATAAAAAAATCTTAGTATGGCTTTTAATATTGAATGTTTGTCTGAAAATGTCGTGTTTGTCTATGACAACGGGACTGGGGGAGTTGAGTACTACATCTATTTGCATCGCGCCATAGCTGTTTAAATAATGTTGCTTTATGCTTTCGCTCACAACAAATGTATGGTCAATTTTCGGTATAAACCACCGTTCAACTACTTTCGATATTTTTTGTCTAACCCCTGATAAACCATTGGTTTCTGTTTCAAGTTCATGGGCGTCATAAATCAAAGTGCATTTATGGCGTTGTGATAATAGAAAGCAAATTGGCAAAGAAGAAAGGCTATGGGCATTGACACATGATATGTCTGTATTCCAATAGTGCTTGGCGATACAGAGGTACCAATTGATAAAGCCGGTTATTTTTTTTAAAATCCCGCAGGGGTTGTTTTCTCCGCCAAGCAAGTGCAGTGAAACACCGTTGGTATTGATGCTGGGTTTCATTTCGCCGCGACCAATCATCTCAATATTTGAAAAGATATTGAGTGTCGACAACGTTTTTGTTAACTTTTCTATGCGAGATTCATTTTTAAAGTTAGATGGGTATATGTGAAGATTGTATGCCAATTATGCTTCCAGGATATATAATTGAATTCCATTGTAAAGGATATGCTGAATAGGTACCTGATTCAAGGACGATTCTCTTTTTTTACGTTATTACGTGTGTTGTACATTCCTTTTTATTTCAAAACCCAGTCCTTCCAGTCAAGTTTACTCATATTCTTTTTTCTAGTCAGTACTTTGTCTGTTGCATCAAATGTTATTTGTTGTTTAAAATTGGAGGTAATGATATGGAATGGTGAGTAATTATCATATTCGTCACTTAGTATTTCGTTGTTAGTTGCAATGATATCGTTTCCTGCGGGCAGGTTATTTAAGTTGAATCGCCATGTCACCATATTATCGAAATTGATATTATTAGATATTAAAAAGTTACTACCGCCATTAAATCCTTTCTGGTCAATGAATATTCTCCCTATTCGACTGTGGTTGGTGCAAGTGTTACCCGTGATTTGAAGCAATAACGTGTTGTCGTGGACAGCATGATTCCAGTCATAATACAAACATGCCTTATCGTTTTTAGTGTTAAACGTAATTGAATTATTGATTAGTGCTACTCTAAGATAAGTAAAGTCAGTTGTATTTGTATCATATAAACGATGCAGTAAAAACCTATTGCACCCAACGCCTTCTATAATGTTACTCTCGACGATAACTTGACTTGTTTTGAATTTGCTAAATGCCATAACGAAATACGGCAGGACACAGTTTGTTTGAATAAAATTGTGTGAACAAAAGCTACCTTTGCCCGATGTATTTCGAATGTTCTGGAATGAAATACATGCAAAGCCGTCACCGAGTTCAGCATCGTGAATGTAAAATGAATTGTTATTTATATTGCCGTTATCTGCTTGGGAGTCGATGAAACTGCCATTGGTTATAGTGCTAAAGTTATCGTTTAACTCAAAAATATTGGCATAAATATAACTATCTGTTATTTGTAGTTTAATACTACGTCCTTTGCAATCTACAAATCGGCAGTTACTAATGGTGACTTGGGCCCCCAATTTTTGGGCGATATTTTGCATATTTCTAGCAAATATTTTTACACCATCGGCATCCTTATCGTCGGGAGTTGTAATATTTTGTACTAGACAGTTCTGTATATTAACAACCCCGTTTGTTTGAACAACAGCGATGCCGGTGGATTCGCTATTTTCTGACTTTCTACCTATGTCTGAAATGTGGCAACTATGTATATTAACTGCGTCGAAAGCGCCAATTATCATGATTCCGGCGGCTGCCTTTGATTGTGTTGAACGAAAGCAGTTGATGATTTTAACTCGATCAATGTGAACGTGGCTATATCCATTAATGTCATCATCATTTCGTCTTAACTCTAGCGCTGTAGCGACGTTGTGATTGGCATTTATAGATAGGTTGGTTATGGTTATGCTTTGCAAGTTGTGTAGATCAAATACAGCTTCTATGTTTTCACCTACTATCTCAATTTCCGCTTGGCCATTGAGGCAAGTGATTGAAAAGTTTTTGTATGTTGATGAACTCAGAAGAGACGCAGAAATATAGTACTTTTTACTCTCTAACACCGCTACTTTATTATTTTTAATTGCATGCTCACATAACTGTTGTAGAGCATGTGTATCATCGTTGAGTGAGTTACTTACTTGATAATCTTTGGCATAAGCGAATTGCGTATTATTTGGAAGATTTGGTAGGGATGAATTTGAACTTGAGGCAAGTACTGCACCTGACGTCATGCCTAATCCCATTGCCGTCAGTATTTTTCTGCGGGTGGTTAATTTAGTTTCTTTTGTCACAATTTACTCAGCTTATTAATAGTTTTAGGATATAGATGCTAATTAACAGATAGGTTCTGGTTTAATCATCTTAATGCACAACAAATTTGTTGTCACAGAAATTATAGATCTAGTAAGTAATAGCGTATTGTGCGATAAGATTTTTGTTACTTTTTAGTAACTTGTATTTAATGCTAAATAGACTATACTCATTGCCGTTAAATGGAATTATGTATATTACGGAATAATGATGAAAGAATCGGTATCGGAGAGTCGTAGCTTGCCTTCATTTATAGGGTTTATTTTTAATTCTTCAAGAAAATCTAAGCGTTTGTTGACGCTGATGGCAGATTCACTCGCCATTATTGTATCCTTTTGGCTTGCACTGATAATAAGAATAGACAACTTATCTCCTTTTTCAGAAAAATCGTATTGGCTCATTCTTCTATTTGTTGTACCAATCAGCCTTATTAGTTTCATTAAGCTCGGCTTATATCGAGCCGTTCTCCGTTACATGAGTTCTAAAGCAATTTGGGCCGTGGGAGCTGCAACAATGCTAACGACTGCCACGTTAGTACTCGTGTCTTTTTTCAGCTCTATACCAATCCCTCGAACTATGCCACTTTTATACGCTTGTCTAGTGCTTATTACGGTGGGTGGTTCTCGTTTACTGGTAAGGGCGCTCATTACACAATTTGCAGGCTCTAATAAAATTGCAGTTGTAGTTTATGGTGCAGGTTCTGCTGGTAGGCAGCTTGCTATCGGTCTTAGTACTGGCCCTGAATATTATGTTAGTGCCTTTATTGATGATGACGTTGCAAAACACCACTCCATTGTACAGGGAATCCCGGTTGTTCCATTCACTGAGCTACGAGAGCTTATTGGTGCTGGCAAGGCTAGCAAAGTGCTTTTGGCGTTGCCTAGTGCCACTCGCTCAAAAAGAAATCAAATTATATCCAAACTTGAACACCTTGGCGTTCAGGTACAAACAATTCCTGGTATTAAAGACGTTATTGAAGGAAAGGGGTATGGTAGCCAATTAATAGATGTCGAAATTGAAGATTTACTTGGACGAGAGCCCGTTACGCCGATTCTTCAATTAATGTCTGAAAATATAACATCCAAAAGCGTGATGGTAACCGGAGCAGGTGGTTCAATTGGTTCTGAGTTATGTAGACAGATACTTAAATATAGACCTACTCAATTAGTATTATTTGAGTTATCTGAGTTTGCGCTTTATGCAGTCGAGAAAGAACTTTCCGAATATATAAATAAACATCATATTAAAACTAAATTATTTCCTATAATGGGGTCAATTCAAAAGATTAATCGAGTTGAGGCGGTGATGAAAGCCTTTGCCGTAAAGACTGTTTATCATGCTGCCGCATACAAGCATGTGCCTTTGGTAGAGCATAACGTTGTAGAAGGTGTCAGAAATAACGTTTTTGGTACCTACTATACCGCTAAAGCAGCAATTAATTCGGGTGTTGATACATTTGTTCTGATTTCAACTGACAAAGCCGTTCGGCCAACTAATGTTATGGGCGCGAGTAAACGAACCGCTGAACTGGTCCTACAAGCGCTGCAAAAATCGAACATAAACGTAAAGACTCGGTTTTGTATGGTTAGGTTTGGTAACGTACTTGGGTCTTCTGGTTCTGTCGTTCCTTTGTTCAGGCGTCAAATACAGGAAGGTGGTCCTATCACGCTAACTCATGACGATATTACTCGTTATTTTATGACAATACCGGAAGCTGCACAGTTAGTCATACAAGCAGGTGCCATGGGCAAAGGTGGTGACGTTTTTGTACTAGACATGGGCGAATCTGTTAGAATTAAAGACTTAGCTGAAAAAATGGTAAGGCTATCTGGATTGGATATTAAAGATGGAGATAATCCAGATGGCGATATTGAAATTTTATGTACTGGTCTTCGTCCAGGTGAAAAGTTGTATGAGGAACTGCTGATAAGCGATAATGTGTTAGAAACGTTTCACGAACGTATCTTAACTGCCAGTGAGGCGATGCTCAATTGGACTGAGCTTAGTGTTATATTAGATCGTCTTGATAAAGCTTGCCATAACTTTGATCATGAGACTATTAGGCAAATACTCCTTGATGCACCGACCGGATTCAAGCCAACCGACGGTATTTGTGATTTAGTATGGGCGCAACGCGCTAACGGCAGAACTAGTGATGATTTATCATCTGTTAAATCCAAACCAGTATTAAACGTTATCAAATAGGCACGTAAAGCTAGAGTTTGAAATTGATTGACAAGTGATAGCTGACATTAATTATTCACCTACCAAAACAGTTTAATATCTGTGTAATATAACGCACTTATTCTTTACACCAATTTTAAGAAGGGATCTTCAATGAAAGTAACCGTATTCGGTATAGGCTACGTAGGCCTAGTTCAAGCAGCAGTATTAGCCGAAGTCGGCCACGATGTGGTATGTGTAGACGTCGACCAAAACAAAGTAGACAACCTTGAAAAGGGTATTATCCCTATTTTTGAACCCGGTCTTACGCCTTTAGTAACATCAAATTTTGAAGCGGGTAGAGTGAAATTTACTACTGATGCCGCGGCTGGTATTGCACACGGTGAAGTGGTCTTCATTGCAGTAGGTACACCGCCTGACGAAGACGGTTCGGCTGATTTAAAATATGTATTAGCCGTTGCCACTAGTATTGCTGAGCATATGCAGTCGCATAAAATCATTATCAACAAGTCAACAGTACCGGTGGGTACAGCCGACAAAGTCACTGCTAAGGTTTCTGAAGTACTAGCAAAAGCTAATAAAGACGTAAGCTTTGATGTGGTATCTAACCCAGAATTCTTAAAAGAAGGTGCTGCGGTAAATGACTGTATGCGACCTGATCGCATTATACTAGGCACAACGAGTGCTCGCTCAGAGAAAAAGCTACGTGAACTGTACAGTCCGTTTAATCGCAACCATGACAAAATTATTGTAATGGATGTGCGCAGTGCTGAACTAACTAAGTATGCGGCAAACTGCATGTTGGCAACTAAAATTAGTTTTATGAATGAAATGGCAAACTTAGCCGAACAGTTTGGCGCTGATATTGAAAACGTCCGTAAAGGCATTGGTAGCGATCCCCGTATTGGTTATCAATTTATTTATCCAGGCTGTGGTTATGGCGGCTCTTGTTTCCCCAAAGATGTGCAAGCGCTCATTCGTAGTGCAACCGCTGTGGGTTATGACGCAAAAGTATTGCAATCAGTTGAAGCGGTTAACTACCAACAAAAAGAAAAATTGTTCGAATATATCATGCGCCATTTCAATAATGACGTTAACGGTAAAACGGTTGCATTATGGGGCTTATCGTTTAAGCCAAATACCGATGATATGCGTGAAGCATCATCAAGAGTGCTCATGGAAAAACTTTGGGAACAGGGCGCAAAGGTACAAGCCTTCGACCCTGAAGCGATGGAAGAGACGCAACGCATTTATGGTTCAAGAAGCGATTTGATGCTAATGGGTACTAAAGAAGCAACTTTGAACAATGCTGATTGCTTGGTTATATGTACTGAATGGCAGGCATTTAAAGCCCCTGATTTTGACATGATTAAACAAGCACTGTCAGAGCCAGTATTATTCGATGGTCGTAATTTGTTTGATCCACAAACAGTTTCGGAATACGGTTTGCATTACTACGCAATAGGGCGAGGATTGTCTGTTGCTCCAAAGATATGAAGTGGCGTGCTAGCAGCACCTAGATAACAAGTTGTAAAAGATTAGGAACACATAATGAGTCAAGTTAAAAAAGCAGTTATACCTGTAGCAGGACTAGGAACGAGGATGTTACCTGCTACCAAAGCAATTCCAAAAGAGATGTTACCTGTGGTAGATAAGCCTTTAATACAGTATGTCGTTAACGAGTGCGTACAGGCAGGGTTGAAAGAAATTATTTTGGTGACCCATGCTAGTAAAAACAGTATTGAAAACCACTTTGACACCTCATTTGAGTTAGAAGCTACCTTAGAAAAGCGTGTGAAACGCCAACTGCTTGAAGCTGTTCAACAAATTTGTCCTAAAGACGTCACAATTATGCACGTTCGCCAGGGCGTAGCTAATGGTTTAGGTCACGCTATTATGTGCGCGCTACCAATGGTAGGCGATAACCCTTTTGCCGTGGTATTACCCGACGTTATTATTGATGATTCAACCAGCAACCCTAAAAAGGATAACCTTGCTGATATGGTGGCCAAGTTCAATACTAGTCGCGTTAGCCAAGTAATGGTTGAGCAAGTGCCTCAAGAAGACGTATCTAAGTTTGGTATTGTTGATTTGGAAGGCAAATCATTAAAGCCAGGCGAATCAGGTAAAATCCATAAAATGGTTGAAAAACCTGACTTAGATGACGCGCCTTCAGACTTAGCTGTTGTGGGTAGATACGTATTATCAGAGAAAATCTGGGATTTACTGCCAACAACTTTACCGGGCGCTGGTGGCGAAATACAATTAACCGATGCAATCGATACGCTTATGGAACACGAACAGGTTGATGCATATTACATGAAGGGCAGAAGCCACGATTGCGGCAGTAAACTGGGCTATATGAAAGCTAATATTGACTATGCAATGCGTCATCCTGAATTAGGTGATGAGTTTGTTGATTACTTAAAAGAAGTGGTTGCTGCAAAAGCTTAATAACGCTGCAAATTAACTCTTGTATTTAAAGCCGTATCATATTTATGATACGGCTTTTTTAATGACTGTTAGTCTGCAATCTACACCGATATTTTATCGATAATTTTCGCTAACATTTTAGGACCAATACCTTTTACATTAACGATCTCTTCAACGCTTAAAAACTCGCCGTTAAGTTCGCGATAAGCAACAATGGCGTCGGCTTTACGCAAACCAATGCCGGGCAATTGTGATAACTGTTCTATATTTGCGGTGTTAATGTTTAGTTTGCTAGTAACCGGCATGCTCTGTGTCGCTATATTTAGCGTATTGTTAGTAGCTGAATGTTGAGCTGCATGTACGGTAGCGTAGTAGTTTAGTGCAAATAATAAAACAGTTAATGTGCTGATCCATTGAGTTAATTTCATATTATATATTTCCTTATAGTTAGTGAAGACGTGTCAAAACACGTACAATAAGGCTATCTAAAATAGTTGAAATAAAACACTTGTACCCGGGTACAGAATTGACGCAATCACTTTTTATGGCGCTAGTATGATCACCGAAATTGAATACGTATTTGCTTCTGAATCACAAGCTTACCGTTTCGTGAACGAGCTTAAGCATTGGGCATTACACGAAGTAAAAGCGAAATTAAACAAGCGCGCTAATCAAGTTAAAGTGAGTTACGAATTTGATGGTAGGGGCTTTGACTACACCTGTTCTGATTTAGATGGTTTAGCCAGTCAATACGGTGGTCAAGAAGTATAAAAAAAGCACCCAAAGCTTCCTTCGAGTGCTTTATATAATGTGTCTTACAGTCTTTCTAAAATAGCTTGTGTGAAATCAGTTGTGCCGCTTTCACCACCTAAGTCACGAGTAGTACGATCTCCTGATTCGATCACGTCCTTCAAAGCCGCTCTGATTTTCTCGGCTTTGTCGCCCATATTCAAATATTCTAGCATTTGAATAGAAGCTAAAATTACTGACGTTGGGTTGGCTAGATTTTTGCCTGCAATGTCAGGTGCAGAGCCATGCACTGCTTCGAAAATAGCGCAGTCTTCACCAATGTTCGCACCCGGTGCCATGCCTAAACCGCCTACTAAGCCTGCACATAAATCAGACAGAATATCACCAAACAAGTTGGTGGTAACAATCACATCAAACTGATGCGGATTCATCACCAACTGCATACAGCAATTATCAACAATCATTTCATCTGATTGGATATCTGGGTAGCGTTCGCCCACTTCACGTGCAACCTTAAGGAATAAACCCGAGGTTGATTTAAGTATATTGGCTTTGTGTACAGCAGTGACTTTTTTACGACCCTCTCGGCGAGCTAATTCATATGCAAAAACGACAATTTTTTCAGCGCCTTCACGAGTTATTTTACTCATTGCTTCTGCTTCGTTACCGTCTTCTGATACAACTTGGCCTAAACCTGAATACATGCCTTGGGTATTTTCACGTACAGTTATGATATCGATATCTTCATAGCGTGCTTTGGTGCCATTAAAAGACAACACAGGGCGCAAGTTTGCATATAATTTAAATTGCTTGCGCAAACTTACGTTAATAGAAGTAAAGCCTTCTCCTACCGGTGTGGTAAGCGGGCCTTTAAGGGCCACTTTATTTTTGGCAATAAGATCTTTGGTTTCATCAGGGAGTAACTCGCCGTGATTTTCTAGTGCCATTAAACCCGCATCAGCATAATCGTAAGCAAAGTCACAACCAATTTTGTCAAGTACTTGTACTGCAGCGCTAATGATATCTGGACCAATGCCATCGCCTGGGATAACGGTTATACGTTGTTGAGTCATGCTATGTCCTGTCTTGTATAAGGTGTTTAGTATATATTTTGATTATATTTTACATTAGACGCGCACTAAGAGGTAGTCTTAATAGTGGGTATTAACTTGAGTAATACCATAGTACATGTGGCGCGTCTTGTACCGATAATGTAATTGTCAATCTATGCGCATTTTGTAGCAGGGCGTGTAATTTGAACCCGGTAATTTCATGCGCCCTTGGGACACAAATGAAGCAAGCAAGGCATCCATTTTTTGCATTAACTGACCGTCACCGCTTAGCTCAAATGGACCATGCTGTTTGATTTGTTTAATGCCATCAGCTTTAACATTGCCGGCAACAATGCCCGAAAAGCATTTACGTAACACCGATGCTAAACTTGATATTTCTTGGTTGTGACTCAAGTCCAATGCAGCCATTGATGCATGGCTAGGAATAAACGGTTGCTGGAAGTCTTCAGGAATATGCAGCGTCCAATTAAAATTATACGAGTCTCCTTTAGACTTTCTGTAAGCTAATATCTCTTGCTGTGATGCATCTAAATGTTCTGCGACGGCTTGCGCATCTCCTACAATTATTGTGTATTTGTTTTGGGCGGCTTTGCCTAATGTTGCGCCAATAAATGCATCAATGGCTTCAAAATAGCCTTTGCGACTGGCAGGGCCTGTTAATATTAAAGGTACCACTTGATCTTTGTTTGCGTCGTCAAGCAATAAACCTAGCAAATACAATAGTTCCTCAGCGGTTCCAACGCCACCCGGAAATATAACAATACCGTGGGAACAACGCACAAACGCTTCAAGACGTTTTTCAATGTCGGGCATAATAATTAGCTCGTTAACAATGGCATTTGGTGGCTCAGCGGCAATAATACTGGGCTCGGTAATGCCCACATAACGCCCGGTTTTGATGCGCTGCTTGGCATGGGCAATTGCTGCTCCTTTCATGGGGCCTTTCATTGCACCAGGGCCGCAACCGGTACATATGTTCATGCCCCGCAGGCCAAGTTCATAGCCCACCTCTTTGGTGTATTTATATTCTTCGGTAACGATAGAATGACCGCCCCAGCACACAATCATATTTGCAGACTCAGTTGTACCTATAGCGTTGGCATGGCGCATCATGTCAAATACAACATGGGTGGTAATATTGGCATCGTCTTCTTTGCTGGGTGAGCAATCCGGTGTGTGCACACGTTGTGACAATGAATCAAACTGTGCATTGTGCTTACTGCTCATGTAGAGCATGTCGCGTAATACTGCAAACAGTTGCTCATGCACACCGGTAATCAGTTTTCCATTTACAAACGTACCTTCAGGAGGATTGGTGAGTTCAATTTTAACGCCTCGTTCACGCCTGATTAAACGCACTGAAAAGTCTTTATAACGGTCAAATAGCGCTTCGGAATCATCCTGTTCTATGCCAGCATTTAATACGGCTAAACAGCAATTTCTGAAAACTTCGTGTAAGTCGTCTGTGGTAGATTGTTCTAGTAAATTCATTTCTAGCTGAGATAGCTGAGACATCCAGCCGACAGGGTTTAGCTGATAGATTTTGGTCATTCATTTTCCTCAACACAGGTTTGGTTACGGCCGGTATTTTTTGCTTTGTATAATAATTTATCGGCGGCATCAAAGGCGTCGTTTACTGAAGGGTGATGCGCTAGATTGGTAAGACCAATACTAACAGTTATGCTGACTCTTGTTCCTTTAAACATAAACGGGAGCTTCGCTATTTTATTGCGCAAATTTTCTATTTTGTTAAGCGCGTCATGTTGCTGCTCGTCATATAAAATGGCAACAAATTCCTCACCGCCCCAACGACAAACAAAATCGTTTTTGGCTAATAATTTACGCATATGATTAGCAATAATTTGTAAGGTTTTATCGCCCACCGAATGTCCGTATTTATCATTAATATGCTTAAATAGGTCGATATCTAATATTGCCAAAAACGCAATGCCATTGATCTCTTTAAGTTGAGCAAAGTCATGGGCTATTTTTTCGTCAAAAGCCATTCTATTGGGGAGTTTAGTTAAGCTGTCTGTCATTGCGTTAACGCGCTGCTCAATAAGCTTTGATTTGTATGTGTTGGCTTTTTTTTCTAATGTTTCAAGGCGTTTTTGCATGGTGTGCAGAAGTGCAATTACTTTCTCTTGTTCGGTACGTTCTTCTTGCTCACTCATGTGTAATGAGTTTTGCAATTTTGCCAAATACTCGGTGGTATATTTTTTTAAATCGGTGATTTCATGGGTATCTGAAATTGTGCTTTCCATAGCCGATATTTGTGCTTGCACCGCTTTGTTTTGTTGCTCGCGTTTGTTTAAACGGTGCTTAGATTTGCTAATGGTAGTTTTAATCCCTAGGTTTATCTTAACTAGCGATTTATGAATATCATTGATGAGTTTGGTGGCAGCCGACGACTCGGTAATAAGGTCTCTCATCACAAATCTTATCATCACTAAGCAACATGCTAATAAGTCTTGATGGTTCACTCCCTCACTGAGTTGTTGATATGTTTCTTTCAGAGTCGGGTCGGTGCTGTTTTTTTTATAATGTGGGTGAATAAGTTCTTTTAACTCGCGGACAATGTCATCGTGCAGGGCCGATTGGGCAAGTTGCTGTTGTTGGTTATTGCTTACCACATTATTGCTTAAGGCCTGTTTAAACAAACCTAAAGCTTGCTCAAATACGTTCACTGGTGAATCTTTACTGGCATCGCCGTCGCTGGCTAGACTTTTTGAAAACTGTTTAATTTCTATTTTAATATGGTCGTCTACCGCTTCTAACTCAGCCAATTGGCGCAAACCATGTTGTATTTGTGAGAGAGTGTCGGCATGCTTTTGTTTTAAAAATTTTGCTTCTTTTTTTAATATAGCATTTAAGCCAACCGACAATTCAGCGGCTTTGTCGTAATTTGGTTTGCCACTGAGTAACTTTTTTATTTCCTGAAAATCCTCATCAATAGCGGGGCTACTGCCATAGAAAAAGTCGGCTAAACTAGCAATAAAAATAGACAGTTTGTCTAACTGCTGCTTAGCTATCATCAATTGTTGCTTAGGCGACAATTCACTCATGTAATGTACCCACTTGTGTTTGGCCTACCAACAAAAGCATTATTGCCGAGCAAGTCTCGTGTCTGCATAAGGCGCTTCAAAGTTTGAGCGAAACGGGTTAATGTCGAGCCCACCTCTTCGTGTATATCTGGCATACACTGTGAGTTTTGTTGGTTTACAGTATTGTAAAATATCATAGTAAATACGCTCCACGCATTGTTCGTGAAATTCATTGTGCTGCCTAAATGAGATCAAGTACTTAAGTAGGGCTTGGTGGTCAATTTTTGGACCGGTGTATTTAATAAGTACGCTGCCCCAATCAGGTTGATTGGTGATTAAACAATTTGATTTTAATAAGTGACTCACCAAACATTCGCTAGTGTTATCACTTGTGGTAATTAAGCTTGATGGGCATAACTCATAATCATCAATTTCCACATCTAAGTTGTCTAATACTTTTCCTGGCAAATCGCCTATATTGAGTTCAGCAAATTGGTGACTCAGGATGAGGTTTACATTAACCGCTTCGCCAGCACATGCAGATAAATCTTTTTCAAGTAAAGCAACAACAGCATCTTCATTTACAAAAGTACTTTGATTTAAGCTATTCAAATACAATTTAAACGATTTTGACTCAATAAGATTTGGCGATGTAATTGGTACCCGACACTGCAGAATAGCCACTAGTGGCTTCCCTTTGTTATTTAGCCATGACACCTCATAGGCGTTCCACATATCGGTGCCGCTAAACGGAAGGTTGGTAGGAAGTTTTATGGCATCTCGACTGAGTGCGCGCGGCACGCCTTGCAATAGTGTGGGGTCATAGTGTTGAGAGTATTCGGTAACTTTACCTAAGGTTAAATGATCCAATGTGTTTCCTGTCTTTGTATTGCTTATAAGTATGTACGCACAAACCACGTAAATGTATTGCTGCTAAATAAACAGCATAGCGTAATTTTACCATGAGCATGACTTTCTTTTCGATATCTAGCTTGATATTCTTCACCGCTAAATTTGTTCTCTGGAAATAAGCATGATGGGTTTTAGTTTGGTGTTCGAACAATTTGTTAATCAATATGTAGCGCACTCAAATGCAAGCAATGAAGGGCTGATAACGCATTACGAACCAGATTGGCTGTCACCATGCATTGACACAACGGCAAATCAGTTTGAAGCGGGTGAAAAAATTGCATGGCAGCCTGTAAAACGTCAATCAGCGGCAGATTTACGTAATTTAGAAAAGGCATTAGAAATTGACATTCCTGACGCTTTTCAACAGCTTTTTGTTACATATTATAGTCATGACTTAAATGCGCTTGCTAAAGATGGTCCGCTCACTTTATTACAAGTTTGGAACGACGACGACTTTGAGCGCTTACAAAAAAACTTGATTGCCCATGTATTGATGAAGCGACGATTAAAACAGCCCGACACCTTATTTTTTGCGTTAACCGACGAAGACGATATTATTCTTAGCATAGACGTGGCGACCCAAAAAGTGGTGGCTGAGCGAGTAGGAAAACTTCCGCATAAAACAATTGCCAGCAATATTACCGAGTTTATTCAGACTTTGCAGGCTTTTCCGCAGCTTGTAACGCTTTAATTTGCGTTTGTAATGCATCTATTTGTGACTGTAAATCTTGCAATTGTTCAGTGCAGCAACAGGCCTTAGGCGGGGGCTTTTGGGCAGGACTCTCCTCAACCTTTATATTGGGATCATTGGTGTACAATTGAATCCCTTTCATAACGATAGCTAAGCCGACATTTGACTGTAAGCGTGTTTTCACCAATGCTGTGGTGGGCTTTTTACCCTCCTCGCTTAGGGTGTGGCAAATTTTCAAAACCTGTTGTATCGACATATACTCTGCTTGTAATAAAACCTAATTGTTAGTCATATTCTCAAATAAATAGCGTAATTAACATTTTTTTAAGTGCTTAACTTCCTAAAATATCTTGTAACCTTATGAAATACAATGAAAATAATATATTGGTCTAAATCTTGATAGCATAGACTGAAAATAAACTCGGTAAAACGAAAAATAATACTCTATAAGGGAAGCTGGTTATGAAAAAAATGTTATTAGTGGTTGCAGTATCAAGTGTACTAATGTCTGGGTGTGTAATCTCAGTTGATGATGATAACGATTATGATCACTATAATAGTCGAGCAAATTGGCAAGAAATAGAGGAAGACAATCGAGCTCATATCAGTAACTTGTCAGTTGGTCAGTCTATTGAAAGTGTGCGCAGAAAAATGGGTGTTCCTGCGTTTGATGAACTAGTGGTTAAAAATGATCAAGAGCACCGCATTCTTTTCTATCGCACCCAGCGAAACAAAGGCGATGGTGCAACTACCAAAGATGAATGCACACCTATTGTTTTTATCAATGGTGAATTAAGTGGTTTTGGTGAAGCAGCGCTTAACGCTATATAGGTCTGCATCATTTAGTTACCCACAGTATTACTTTTTCAGACAGAAGTAGTGGGTAACGGATACCCTAGCTTTGGTACAAAGGGTAAAATGTTAAAATAATGCTACAAATAAATCACAATTGGTTTACACTTATTTGGTGATGTTTCATTATTGAATTTCAAGGAAGCTAGCCATGACAGTAGCCGAATACCAACCCAACCTTCAAAACGTGAAAGCCGCCTATTTAACCGCTGATGATCTTAAAGTGGCGGCATCGATTTTGTACAACGCTTATTTTGATGACCCTTTGTTTGTGGATATTTTTCAAGCCGAAAAAGAAGGTTATGAGGCGCGCCTGCGCAGTGCTATTCGAGAAGAAGTAAATACGTTTTACGATGCACAACAACCCTTGGTTGGTTTGTTTGAAGACGGGCGTTTGTTGGCGGTAACTTGTTTAACTTCTCCCGATCTCGCTTTTGGTGCTGGTCGCTTTTGGCATTGGCGCTTAAAAATGCTACTCACTGCCGGTTATTTTGGTACCAAGCAAATGATTAACAAAGAAGAGCTGGTTCGCGACAAAATACCAGCCAAAAATTATCATATGGTGTCACTAATCGCAGTCCACCCTGATCATCAAGACATTGGTTTAGGCCACGTAATGATGAGTGCAGTACTGGGCTTAATGGTAGAAGATGAAAAGTCGGAAGGCATGGGCGTGTTGGTGACTTTGCCTAAATGTTTATCATTTTTTGAAGATGCTGATTTTCAGTTTATTGAAGAATTAGCAGTAGGGCATATTAAAGGCAAAGTAATGTTTAGGCCACGTTAGTGCATTTTAGGCTCACATGCATGTAAGACATCTCTTACATGCATGTGAGTAAATCTACAAAATGCGTAAATTTTTTTCCGCAAAATTATATAAAACACATAAAAATCAATTTGTTAGTAAAAGCCTTCTTTTTATACTCTTCAATCTAGACTAAATTTCTTCAAATTAGTTCACACACACAGTGGCCTTAGTCGTATTCTATACCTGTGTTAAGGAGTTTTCAGGACGAAAACAAGACACAACCAACAGGATGCTGGTACAAAAACAAGGAAGCTTTGAATGGATGCGCTGGCTGGAGCCAGGAAGGACAACTCTAGGATGAGAGAATCTAAACGAACTAGGATGGGTTTAGAATAAAGGAGAAAGGAAAAGGGATCTACACAAGGTGTGTTGCCTGCTTAGGATTAGCGGGATAAAAAAGGAAAGGGGTGTAAGGGATTTAATACGGACGAAGTGTAGCAATGGAACGCTGAGAAGGACGCTCAAAATTCTGTAAAAGCAGACCACATGGTCTGCTTTTTCTTTTTGTGAGGTATTGTTTTTACTATGCTTTGCCGCTAGGGCTTACACATGGTCGACGCGGTAAACCGGTAAATCAACTTTTATTACATGGTAGCCATGGCATACTATACTGCCAGTGTACTCTGTTTCCCCATCGCTGCTAAACGCCATTTCATAGCGTAATTGCCAATCGAGCTTGCCTTTGTGGGCACAAAATTTTGTACTGCTTCGGGCCAACGAAATATACTGTAAATTATGTTTGTCACAATATTCATTGGCATATTTAACGGTATGCTCGGCCACGCCGCGTAAACGCCAAAATTGCACAACAAATAAACATGATACCAATAAAATAATAAGCGTGAGTAAATCCAAAAACGTTCCTTATATTGTTATTTAAAACCGAGTAATCCGCACAGTGCTATGTACGCAAAATAACTACGCAAACAACGATCCGATACCTTTGGCTACTAACTCACTGCGGTGAGGGTTTCTCAGTAAACCCAAGGTGTTATCTCTACAACTGGGTATTTTGACTAAGTCAGCATATATGGCTTTAAACAACTCAAATGAGCCATCTAGTTCACACACTT
Source organism: Glaciecola sp. (assembly GCA_049650345.1). Classification (GTDB taxonomy): domain Bacteria; phylum Pseudomonadota; class Gammaproteobacteria; order Enterobacterales; family Alteromonadaceae; genus Glaciecola. Next base: position 58,114 of record JBARZY010000008.1, read on the forward strand.
GATGCATGTAACTAAGTTGCAAGTCATTATCGGTCAGCACTTCCCAATAGCGGCCTGCAATTACTACCGCCACTTCTACACTATTTATACCCTGACTATTGATTAAGCCAGCAACATATTGCACGACCTTATCATCACTACTGCGATGGTGGCTAATAGCCCGTAAACTCAAAGCTTGCATGGTGTGCTCAGACGTTTGTTTATGAAAAGCCATAATAGCATTGGCTAAAACCTGATTAACATAAGTGCTTTCTAGACTGGCAAAAATACAGTTCAGTACGGGGACAGGGTATTGCATTAAATTTTGCGCCAATACTGCTTGTTTGGCGCAGGTTTCGCTGTTTTCTATTTGGCATACATAGTCAGCCATGTTTTGCACACTTAAGCTTTGCCATGGTGCTACAGAAGGGGCTTGCAGGTAACGTTCAGCTTGCTGATTGTCGCGCGAAACATCGTTTATATGCTTGCGTATATGAGCGTTACAATCGGCTAGTTGTTGTTGACTTGGCTGAAATACGTATGGATTTTCAGGTAACTGTGCATCACTATTGCTAGTATGTTCAAGCGAAGCGCCTAGCGCTGTAACAATAATTTCAAGAAACTGATTGCGACTTGCTTGAATCATTAAGCCGTTTTCATCTACCGGTAGTTTTACAAACCATATATATCGGTCTTGGCTTAGCTGTTGGTTCCAAAAGCTAATACAAAACCACGCATGGTCCTGACGAGGATAGGCGCAGGGCGCTTGTTGATTTTCCCATTCAAAAAACACTTGATTGTCTATTTTTTTGAGGCCTCTACCAAGGTCAAATATAAGATATTGCGTTTGCGCTTGTAATAAAAACTCACTAAGTGAATTAAGATGTTTGGGTGTAGTCATTAATGTTGGGTCTTGTCGTTAATTTGTTTACTTGATATTCACTTGCTTGAGGTAAACTAGCATATTATTCATTATTGTACCTAGGTAGCTTGTGGGTATCTATAAGTAAAATAATTTTTAGGGCGTAAATTGTAAAGGCGGTGGTTAAATTGTGCTGAACATACATTATCAAGATGAACATATAGTGGTGGTGCATAAACCGTCGGGCTTATTAGTTCATCGTAGCAACATAGATAAATACGAAACTGAATTTTTGTTGCAAACCTTACGCGACCAGATTGGGCATTTAGTTTACCCCGTTCACCGCTTAGATAAACCCACGTCGGGTTTAATGGTGTTTGGCTTAAGTAAGCAGGCGGCACAAGTGCTAACCGAGGCATTTACGCAAAAGGAAGTGGCCAAATCTTACTTAGCAGTGGTGCGAGGTTTTGTAGTTGATCAGATTATTGATTACCCTTTAAAAGAGCAACTTGATAAAATGACGGATCAGCTCGCATGCCAACAGAAAGCGCCCCAAGATGCCGTTACCGCGGTAAAAGTGCTGGCAACTGCCACCGTGAATCAGCCTGTAGGCCGATATGAACAAGCGCGATTCAGTCTAGTGTCGCTAACGCCACACACAGGAAGAAAACATCAGCTGAGGCGCCATATGGCACATATTCGCCATCCAATTATTGGCGACACTACGCACGGTGATGGCAAACAAAATCAATTTGGTCGAGTACATTTGTCGTTACATCGTTTAGCATTACTGGCGTCCACTTTGCAATTCTCGCATCCTGTTTCAGGTCAAAATATGCAATTCAAGGCAGAGCTTGATCAAGACTTAGAAGGTATATGGCAAATATTCAATGACACAGACAATAAATTTACCATTGAAAATTGATCAATATGCCGCATCTATAAGAATATAAATAACAAACGGGTTTTTGGCCAAGAGCCTACAGCGTTACTTAAAGCGCCTTAACGAATAGCTATATTTTAATGATAGAGGGAAAAAATGAGTAGTATTAGTATTTTTGCAGGCTCGGTGTATGGAAATGCCCAACATGTTGCAGATGAAGTACACGATATGCTAAACGCACAAGGTATTAGCAGTGAGGTGTTTAACGACCCAGATGAGTCTGATTTTACTGACGCCGATGCCATATTGGTGATCACGTCTACCACCGGTCAAGGCGATGTGCCGCCTAATTTAGAACTGGTATATTCTGATTTACGTGACAATTTCCCACTTATTACAGACAAACCGTTTGCAGTCGCTGCACTGGGTGACAGTAGTTATGGCGACAGCTATTGTGGCGGCGGAAAACAGTTTTACGAATTATTATCTGAGCTTCAGGGCAAGCCGGTAGCGGATATGTTTGAAGTTGATGCCATTGAAACCCTAGCGCCTGAAGATGAGGTGGTACCGTGGGTCAAATCTATCGCTACTGCCTTGTCGGCATAAGGTTTAATTAACCCGCTTGGTCAACTTCGACTAAAAATGCGCGAGCAAATTGTTCGCGCAGATTATTCGGTATTTGTCGTTTTTCAAAGGTCTTGGCATCTACCATCACATAAGTGGTAACTACCGTTGCCACTTTGTGTAATTCAGTGTTTTTCACCACATAGCAATTTGTTGTTAATGCAAATGAAGTATTGCCTATATGCGATGCGAACACTTGTAGTTCAAGCACATCATCAAAGCGTGCCGATGCAACCCAATCTATATGCAAACTTACCACTTGGTTGTCAAAACCTTGCTCTAGCAAGGCT
>JBARZY010000009.1:0-7502 GCA_049650345.1 Glaciecola sp.
CTTAAACAAGGCATTAGCAACCCTATCATTGGTACGTTGCTCAACAGCATTATACGCAGCTTGCATATCGTTTGGGCGCTTGTGCACGTTGTGGGTGTCCGACGCCACATAAGTAAGTAGGTTGTCTTGTTGCATCTGCCATGCAGTGGTGTGTACCGCCTCTGAAAATCGGTTCACCAATGCACCCGCGGTAATTTGAAATATACACCCAAGTTGCTTTAACCACTTCGCTTTACTGTAATTAGCCAGTATATCGCGATTACGCTCGGGGTGAGGTATTACAGGTTGTACGTTGTGTTTAATTAACCACTTAATTAAGTTTTCAACGCCAGCAGGAATGTGACTATGAGGTAGCTCAAGCAGTAAGGCATGTTTACCGCGCCAAGTACCAATATAAGGCAATTGCTTGTTGCTAACCAAAGGCAGAATTTCGGGCGTAATACGTACTTCTGAGCCCATTGCTAGCTTAAGGGGGATATTGTGTTCGTGCAGCGCGTTTACCGCTACCTCAAATGCATTGCTAATGCTTTCAACGGTATTGTTAAACGTACCTAAATGAATATGCGGCGTGCAAACCATGTGCGTTACACCAGCTTCAACCGAGTTTTCAGCAATAGCCAAGGTATCGGTAATGCTGCGTGCACCATCGTCGATACCTGGCAATATATGACTGTGTAAGTCAATCACGCACTAGTATTGCTGTTTGGGGTATAACTGTTGTACCCATATTGATCGTAAAAGCCAGCATACTCACCTGACTTTTTCGCTTTCTTTAAGTCAACTTGGTTAAGCACAATGCCATCGATACGGTGGCCTATTTGTACAAATCGGCTTAATCCATTATTGATTATTTTGGCGCTGGTTGAATCAGACTTCACCACGTAGACCAATGAATCACAGTGGTTTGACACCACTATGGCATCGCTCACTGCTTGAGTGGGCGCACTGTCTATAATGATGTGATCGTACTTTTTACGAAGTTCTGCCATAAGCTCTGCAAACTTTTCAGACGCAAGTAATTCTTGTGGGTTAGGCGGAATAGTACCGGCACATAAAATATCAATGTTTGATTCTTCATCGTGCACTATACATTCATCAGCAGTATGAGTACCCGCAACCGCATTGGCTAAACCGGGTTGGAAACCTGGCAACTCAAAACGTTTGCCCACCGCAGGCTTACGCAAGTCTGCATCAATCAATAGTACTTTGTTTAACTGGCCCATCGCGAAGGCTAAATTCACAGAAACAGTACTTTTCCCTTCTTTGGGTACACTTGAGGTAACCAATATTGTTTGTGAAGGCTTATCAATATTCAACAGTTGTAAACTTGTACGTAAGGTTCTAACCGATTCTGCAAACAAGTGATGATTTGGGTCGAAGAAATGACGTAGCGCTAGGTTTTCTTTTTTCTTGTGTGGTTGCCAAGGAATAATACCCAACATACGTTGCCCAACTTTACGCTCAACATCGTCAACCGAACGCATGCCACTGTTTAGCGCGTCGAGTAATAAAGACAGTACAACGCCAAAGCCAAAACTCACTACAAAAGCGGCAGCAATAATTAAGCCTTTTCGTGGTTTAGATGGCATGGAAGGAGGCAGCGCTAAGTCTAGAACTCTTGCATTGGCTGATTCAAAGCCACCCAATTGGTCAGTTTCTTTAAGGCGAGTAAAGAATGAATCGTAAAGTTGCTGGTTAATATCAACATCTCGCTGCAGTGCTTTTCGCTGGTTATCAAGGCTTGATAATTTACGCAAGTTTGCCTTCGCCTCTTCTACATCGAGCTTTAAAGTAGCAACCTTTGTTTGTGTTGTTCTGTATTCGTTGGTAATACCTGATACCAAATTATTAATCTGGTTTCGTAAGCTTGAGCGGATAGAGTTTAGCTCTGCATTAGCAGCTATCATTTTGGGGTGTTTAGGACCATAAACCTCGCGGAGTTCAGATACTCTACTTGCAGCCGTAACTTCATCACGCTTTACTGTTTGTATGGTCGGATGATTCAAAACTTCAGGCACGGCAGCAAGTTCTGCAGAAGTAACATCAGGGCGATTGACCTGCTGATATATTGCTTCCGCTCTTTGTAATACTACTTGTGAGTTTATAAGTTGGTCACTTAATTGTTGTACTTGGTCTGAAGCCAAGCCCACCACCCCGTCTATATCAACAAGCTGCTCACGCTCGTAGAAATTTGCCAAGTTCCGCTCAGCCAAATCTAGCTTATTACGCAACCCTTGCAAGCTCTCGTTAAGCCACGTGGTAGCTTTTTCTGTCATTTGTAATTTTGCTTCAAGGTAGTTTTCTATATAAACGTCGGCTAGAGTATTAGCTAAATCAGCACTTAATTTACCGCTAGGAGTTTCAACAGATATCTTAACTACTTGTGTACTTTTAATAGGCGTAACAGTTGTAGCGTTCAATAGCTTGCTAATTGCGTATGCTTTGCGCCTATCGATCAATTGTTGCTCTGTGTATGTTTTTGGTTGAGCTTGAGGTAAAAATGGCAGAGCAGACTTAACACTACTTTTTAAAGATGATATCAAAGAAGCAAAACCACTTTGATTGGCCTTTATCATATCGCTGTTAAAATATTCATTTTCATGCAGCGAAAGTCTATCAACCACCCTACTTGCTATTTGCCTTGAGCGTAAAATTTCGTACTGTGTTTGAAAGTATTCTTTTCGGCTAGAATCTAGCCCATATATTTCTTCAATAGATAAAACATTGGCTTGTTCTGCCTCAATTAATAAGCTAACGCTAGCAGTATATTTAGGTGTTATGGATAGCACAATTAAGGTAGCGAGCAGTGTTAAAAAAACAGCAAGACCAATAATACGCCATATATATCGTAAAACAGTTTGAAAGTACTGGGAAAAATCGATTACGTCTGAATCGAATAATTTTACAGGTTGAATATCAGTTTTATCTGAAGACATGATCGCTTTAAATCCTTTAAAAGAAGCGTGACTGTACGGTTATAATATCGCCAGGCATTACGGTATCATTTGCTACTAGCTGAACACTTGTTTCGTTACCTGCTATGTTTCGTCTAACCATCATATTTCCATTAACGTTAGCTCGTTCGGTATATCCGCCGGCAATTGCAGCAGCCTTGTCTATTGTTAGGCCCGGTTGATAAGGGTAACCGCCTGGGCGCTTCACTTCACCGTTAATAAAAAACGGGCGGTATTCTACCACCGTTACCGACACAGAAGGGTCAACTAAGTAATCGCCCCTTAAACCTTTGTCTATTTGTGTTTCTATTTGATTAACCGTTTTTCCTACTAGGGTAATATCACCTAAAAAGGGGTATCGAATTACGCCAACATTCGACAATTTTGTTTCCACGGTTAAGTCTTCTTGCCCAAACACGGTGATACGTATTTCATCACCCGAGCCAAGCGTATATTCACTGTCGCTTACTTGCGCATATGCGTAGTTTTGCAATACCAAAAACAATACGAGCAAAAAACGTTTAAATGCACTGAACGTGGCTAATGTACCTGCCAACGTAAACCCATTATTAAGGTCAAAACCAAACTTCGGTTGCATACTCATATAGCTAACACTCCAATTATTTACCTATTAGGACCTGTTATAAGGTAATAAGTGCATTTATATAAAACTGATTTCTGTTGTAATCTATTTCTGTTCGATTACTGTCACGTTCTGAGAATCGATAACCGGCTTCAACATTAAACCAACGTCTAAATTGGTAATACATTGCGGCATTAAACGTTAAGTTGTCGTCTGAACGAATATTAAAGCCGTCAAGCAGTTCACCTTCATATCGGTTATTATTCCAGGTAACGCCTACTTTAGAGCGCAATCTTTCTAACCAATCATGTCGCCAACTAATTGAATGCGTTCTACCTCGTATAAAGTTTCCTTCACCATTGGTTTCATTTGTATCGGCACCTGTTACAAACTCTACACTTGCATAGTCAACTGGTTCCCAAAGAACACCTGCAGCCCAATCAATACCATCAAAATCTTCACGTAACGCACTGTCAAAATCTTTTTCTTGATAACCTACTTTTGCAAAACCTGATGTTTGTGCAGTAGCTTCCCATTTAACACCAACCAAATATGACATATTTGTGCTGTTTAAGGTGTTAGTTGGGTCGATTGCAAATTTATATGATACATCTGTAAGCTGAGCATCTAGTGTGAGGTCAGTGGTTGCGCCAATACGATAGTAAAAAGTGCCGCCTAAACTTGAGAACACTCTATCACGAGCTAAGTAGGAGTCAGTGTCAATGTCATAATTTAATTCGCGAATATTGATATTAACATCTAACCTACCATCGGCATTAAAAGCACCGTACGAATATAGTACGTCAAAATCTGATTGTTTATATTTGTCGGGGGTTTCTAGTGCCGCGCCTAAACCTATTGAAAAACTACTACCTCTAGCATCGTGCCCATCTTCAAATTCCAAGGTGGTTGTAATTCTATTTCTCGCATTAAGTTCCAGATCAACACCCGCTACGAAAAAGTGATCAGTGTAGTTGTCGGTACTACTGCTAAAGAAATCCTCATTAACAAGTTTGTATGCCAACCGAACATCACTTGCACCCAAACTGCTCACCATGCTAATTTGCGGTGCAACAAGTCGAGACCAACTATCGATCTCACCGGAGCTCGCTTTTGTTAGGTTATCATCAAACCTAAGGCCTATATCTAAAGTTGGAGTAACATCAAAGCTGCCAAATTCAAGAGTTGCCGCATCTTCGAACTGTTGCGCGCCCACTAAGGTTGTGCTGAGCAAACATCCTAATAAAACTGCAATTTTTGTTTTTACTTTTTCCATTTTAATATTCCAACATACCTTATAAACTTATTCGTTAAGTCTTAACTTGTGCCTTATGGTGATTACCACATTAGCGTACTAGTAGGCCGTGCATAACCAAGCAAAAACAATACTTTGCAAAGTGATATGCGGCTGTGTGCAAGCTATTCTAATATTATCTGCTTGCACATTATGTTATTTAGCGGTCACTGTTTGTATTATGCAAAAGCATAGAGCGTGCCAGTGTACCGGAGTTAATTGCGTTAACGTTTTGTGTGTATCAACAAAATATCCTTGCTTAACACCTCAAAACAAGCCAATTGCGCTATAAAACTAGTATTGTGAGTGTTTTCGTAAGTTTACTACTATTTAAAAACAAGCCAATCGGTGTTGCGCCATATTATACACTAGCCTTTTTAATAGACAAAGCATCTTCTAACATCGCATAACATCTCACATTAACGTTACCTTTTTGCAACACTTTTACCCCAGTTACATGAAACTAATATTAAACTGCTTGTTAGCACTGATATAAAGCTTCAAAATAATATTTTTTGCGTTATTATAATGAAATGAGCGAATACCCACTTATGCTTTATGTTGTAATTTGATTACAATTGATATGCCAAGAAGTGTGCTGCAAGGAGGCCTAAGTGCCAAAAAAGAGTAAAATAAACAAAAAGAATCGCGGCGGTATTATTCAGTCGAACAAGAGTAGCTTTGCTACGCTTTATCGTTTGGCCGATTTACTGACTATTACGGTTATATACTTTTTGTTGCTTACGTCTCGCGGGTTCGAGCTTGAAGCCCCAGTTATGCTCACATTATTAGTTAGCATATTGGTATACAACGTTACTGCTGAAGGCCTTGACTTATATAGGTCTTGGCGTACCCAAAGCACTACTTCTTTGTTGAAAGTAGCCACCGTTACATGGTGCGTTGTAATATTAGCCTTGTTACTTTGGGCATATTTCTTCCCCAGTTTAGTAGAAATAGACGACAAAACCCTTTGGATGTTCTTAATCGCCGTTGCTCCAGCATTGCTGCTTTGGCGAATGATATTCAGAGAAATATTATTTATTCAACGCAAGCGTGGCCACAATAGCCGTTCGGCAGCCGTAATTGGTGCCACACCTGGTGGTTACAACTTGTGCATGCAAATTCTTGAAAATGACCAATTGGGAATCCAACTCTTTGGTTTGTTTGACGACCGTGCTCCCAGCAGATTACCCCACGAATTTCAAAATCAAATAGCAGGCAACATTCAAGACGTATTGCAGGCCGCGAAAGACGGCAAAATTGACTACATATACATAGCCATGCCCATGAGTGCTGAGGCGCGGATTATGGACATACTGAACCAGTGCAGCGATACCACGTGTAATGTGTACATTATCCCCAACTTCTTTATTTACAACTTGTTGAATGCTCGCTGGCAGTCGGTAGGTTCGGTACAAACATTAAGTGTGTTCGACACGCCGTTTCAGGGTGCAAATAACCTACTAAAACGCGTTGAAGACATTGTTATTGGCTCTATGATTTTGGCGCTTATTAGTATTCCCATGTTGTTTATTGCCATTGGCGTGAAAGTCACCTCGCGCGGTCCGGCCATATTCAAGCAGTACCGTTATGGGCTTGATGGCAAAAAAATAATGGTTTACAAATTTAGATCCATGACCGTGCAAGACAACGGGCCAGAAGTAAAACAAGCCACTAAAGGTGATGCGCGTATTACCCCGTTTGGTGCGTTTTTGCGCAGAACATCGCTTGACGAACTGCCGCAGTTTATTAATGTGTTGCAGGGTCGTATGTCTATTGTGGGCCCTCGCCCCCATGCGGTTGCACACAACGAGCAATACCGCAAACTAATTGAAGGCTATATGTTGCGCCATAAAGTTAAGCCCGGTATTACGGGTTGGGCGCAAGTAAATGGCTTTAGAGGCGAAACCGAAACCATTAACAAAATGGTAAAGCGTGTTGAATACGACCTTGACTATATTCATAGGTGGTCGGTATGGTTAGACATCAAAATAATTATTGCTACTGTATTTAAGGGCTTTTTGAATAAAAACGCCTACTAAAAGGCGTTTTATATGAGTAATTTGGCTGTTCCTCTTGTATTCCATCCTATATACAGCCAGTTAGATTTACCCGTTAGGCATCGTTTTCCCATTCAAAAGTATCAAGGCATTAAAAACGCCTTGCTGCAACAGGGCGTGCCTGAATCACGTTTTAATACGCCCACTGCCCTTACCCAAAGCCAATTAACCAAAATATACGACCCAAACTATATACAGCAATTGTTGCATGGCGAGTTGCCTTACAAAGCGATGCGACGAATAGGCTTTGAATGGTCGTCACAATTAGTCACGCGCACCCTTACCGCCGCTGCAGGCACGGTATTAACCGCTGAACTTGCGTTACAACATGGCAAAGCGCTTAACTTAACAGGAGGCTATCATCATGCCTTTGCTAACTTTGGCTCAGGCTTTTGTATGGTCAACGATTTGTACTTAGCGGCATTGAATATGCTGCAACACCCCACCATAGACAGCGTACTGATTTTTGATTGCGACGTACATCAAGGTGATGGCACCGCGAAGCTTGCGGCAAACAATCGTTCGGTATACACCGTATCGATACATGGCGAGAAAAACTTCCCCTACCGAAAGCAAACATCTGATCTTGATTTTGGCTTAGCCAAGGGCAC
>JBARZY010000010.1:0-8183 GCA_049650345.1 Glaciecola sp.
CTCGTCTTCAAGATACGCCATATCAATGGCATCTTGTGCCCATGTTTCGTGAGAACATTTGTGTAATAAACGGTAACTAAGTACCTGCACTGCCGGTGTTGTTGACCACATAGCATTAGTTAAACACCTAAAGTGTTGTGTGTCACACTCGTTGCCAGCTTCTATGTTTGTTAAGCAGGTGTTGCAAATCAACGCATGGCAATTAGCGCTAGTGTCGGGAGATTCTGATAATAAGTAAGGCGCGAGTGATTCGCTTGATTGACACAATTCACATTGTTGAGAGCTGCGCTCGGATAAAGTAGCATGCATGATGATGGCCTAAGGTATATCCTGATAAAAAGTGTGGGAATATTACCACACACCTCTATTACAGCATACTGCTTAGGCGGTTTTGTTTATGTGCGTAATAGTAGCGGGAGCATAACCAAAAAATTTCGGAATGTGTTTATTTTGCATGTTGCACATAATACGAATAATAGCGTAGTGATGAATGGCGTGACTACTAGCAAACATTAGCTCGCGTTCAAGCGTTGACTCGCACGTTGCTGAATGTTCATGGGAAACGTCTATTTCGCTTGTCACTAAAACAGTATTGTTCAAGGTATTGCTGTCTATATTGGCCAACCAATTTGTTATCACTTCAAATTCAGCAATTGCTTTATCGGGGAATTGCTCAACATTGTTATGCCGATGCCGTTTGTTGTAGTCTATGTGCCCACTATTTGTTGATGCCATTAAAGCCAAGAAGTGATCAATAACATGTCGTATATGGGCACCAATACTACTTGGAAAATTTGGTGGCAATTGTTGCTGATACTCTTTTACGTGCATGCCTTCAAGTAAATCTATAGCTTGCCTGACTACGGCGGTATAACTGTTCGACATGTGTTTCCTTTGGTAGTAATTAACGCATTAGTTTGCAGTATTCTAATAATAGTAAGGTGTTGCAAAAGTAAAAACGTCGCCTCGGTGTTTTTAGCGTCATTCCTACCCACAATACAATAATAGACCATAAGTATCACATTTTTATTTCAAAACACTAAAATTGTCGCATCAAATACATGTTATTTGATGTTTATCAAACTTATAAATACCAACACCATCAGCACATTCACATATTTGTCAGCATTGCGCATACGTATTCAATGCCGCTGTTGTATAATACTTTGCTAACATTCAATTAACTAAAGCTGATTACTATTATTATGACTTTACCCATACATCAATATTTCCCTGAAGCCAGTAGATTAATACTGGGCACGATGCACCTAGGCGGTGGCTGGAACACAGATCCAGTTTCTGGTGCCGACATAGATCAAGCGTTCGACTTAATCAGCAGTGCGGTAGAAGCTGGCATTAATGTAATAGACATGGCCGACATATATACCTTTGGTAAATCAGAACAAACTATTGGCGAGCTATTTAAGCGCGAACGCTCGTTACGTCATCATTTAATTTTGCAGTCAAAAGTAGGCATTAAGCTAACCCCCACGCACCCAGTAAAACAATATGATTTATCGGGCGATTGGATTACTCAATCGGTTAATGGGTCAATAAAACGCTTACACGACAATAACCTCGATATTCTGTTTTTACATCGCCCAGACCCACTGATGCAATTAGATGACACTGCAAACGCATTAATGAAATTGCATGATCAAGGCAAGTTTGAATACCTTGCAGTGTCTAACATGCATGCTGGTCAAATTGCATGGTTACAAAGCGCGTTAAACATTCCTATTGTGGCAAATCAGCTAGAAATGAGCCTGCACAAGGCCGGATTTGTTGAAGATGGCATTACCACGAATATGCCAGAAAACGCAGCGGTAGGCTTTCCTCGAGGTACCTTAGAGTATTGCGGCCAAACCAATATGCAACTTCAGGCATGGGGTGCAATGGCACAAGGCTTGTATTCTATGGGCGAAACCCACGCATGCAACAAAGTAAACGCGACCCGTAAGTTAGTTGCTGATCTTGCCGAAACGCACAGCTGCGACGCAACGGCGATAGTGCTAGCATGGTTAATGCAGCATCCTTGCAATATACAACCTGTATTGGGCACCACAAGTACCGAGCGATTACAAAAGGCAGCCGTATCAAGTACGGTGAAGCTAAGCCGAGAAGAGTGGTATTTATTATTAGAAACCAGTAGAGGACAAGAAGTGCCTTAAACGCCAGTTAAACAAGGCACAAGGTAACACTCAACATAATCCATGGGCACATTACTAGTCGCTAATATTTATAGACTAGGCTTGCCCAGCATATTAATAAAAAGGGTATGTATGCATCATTCTATTCAGTTATCGCTGCGCAATAACAAGCGCATAAGCAAACTAAGCAAAGCGTTTTTTTGTAGTGCCTTGACCTTGGGCGTTTTAACCGCATGTTCGCCTGCCAAGCAAGGCGACTCATCAACAGAAAACGCCGTTGTAGCATCTACAACGGCGCCAAAAACTGAGAACAATAGTTATCTGCACCGCAATATACAAGATGAAGTATTTTATTTTGTTATGCCCGACCGCTTTCATAACGCCATTAAAGATAATGATAATGGCGATCCTGCCCGTCCTATTTCATATGGCGGCTTAGATACCGCATCCAAGTGGGCATTTCACGGTGGTGACATTGCCGGTGTTGAAGCAAAACTAGATTATATTGAGTCGTTGGGTGTGAGCGCTATTTGGATGACTCCCATACTGCGCAATAAAGCCATTCAAAATGATGGCTTTGCGCATCATGGTTATTGGGTGGTCGACTTTACCGAAATTGACCCTCACTTTGGCAGCAATGACGATTTAAAAAGCCTTATCGCAAGCGCACACGAACGCGGCATAAAAGTGTTTTTTGACATCATTACTAACCACACCGCAGACGTGATTAAGTACGAAGAATGTCATCAGCCTAATGGCGACTTCCTCAAGCCAGAACAGAAAGGTTGCGAGTTTATTAGTACGCAAGCCCTAGCCGAGGGTGAATCTTACACGCCTTTCTTACTTGAAAACGAGAAAAATGCGAAAGTGCCTGCGTGGTTAAACGACCCGAAATATTATAATAATCAGGGCGATTCATTTTGGCAGGGCGAGAGCGCAATTAAAGGTGATTTTGTAGGTTTAGACGACATAGATACCAGTCAAACAGAAGTGATTGAAGGCCTTACTGAGGTATTTAAAGACTTGGTTACCGAGTTTAAACCCGACGGTTTTAGGATTGATACCGTCAAACATGTGGACATTGAATTTTGGCAATCGTTTAGCCCAGCATTAATGGCCCATGCGAAGTCGGTAGGCATACCTCAATTTTTTATGTTTGGCGAAGTCTTCGACGGCAACCCAGCTGGCCTTAGTAAATTTACCACCACCGGAAAACTGCCATCAGTGCTCGATTTTAGTTTTGCATTCAATGCCCGCGATGTATTACTCAACAATAAACCCGTAAGCCAACTAAGCAACTTATTTGATAATGACGACTATTATCGAGACCACGATTCAACTCCAAACGACTTACTTAACTTTTTAGGCAACCACGACATGGGCCGCTGGGGTCACTTTATTCAAAATGACTTACCCAATATAAGCGAACAAGAACAACTGCGTCGCAGTAAACTAGGTCATGCGTTAATGTACTTTTCTCGCGGAATACCGGTTGTGTATTATGGTGACGAGCAGGGCTTTAGCGGTGACGGAGGCGATGTTGATGCACGCGAAAATATGGACCCATCTCTGGTAGATGTTTACAACGATAATAAGCTTATTGGCACTAATGCGACCACTGCAGTGAGTAACTTTGACACCACACATCCGCTTTACACCTTCATTAGTGAACTTGCCGACACTCGTCAAGCACATAAGCCTCTTCGTCGTGGCGATCACATTAACCGCTTAGTAGATGACAACAAACAAGTTTATGCGTTTAGCCGTATCAATATGACGACTACTGGTAAACGCGTTGACTACTTAAGTGCTTTTAATTTTAGCAACGAACCGCAAACTATTAGCCTAGATACGCATAACCTATCGTATACCCAAGTAGACGCAGGCGAACTCAGCGGCCAAGCAGATATTGGTAAGACCAATGTTGGTTTTATACTTGAACCATTAAGTTTTGCTGTAGTACGCTCTGATGAAATTACACCAAGCACAATTACAGGGATTGCGATGCAAACGCCTTATGCTGAAAATGACCGCCATTTTGTGCCCTTCACTTTAGCTTTCCAAAACCCTCAGCACCTTAATTTAGCCCGTATTAATATTTACGACACCAGCAACAGTGAAAAGACTTTGCTCGCATTTGACACAACTAGCCCATACAGACTGGTATTAACCGAGCAACAATTTGCCCAGTTAACATCGATAGAAGTGGTTGTAGACAATCTTGCAGGACAAACCTTAAGGGAAACATTTACCCTCGCAAAATAGCTTGCATGCAGACAAAGGTTAGCGATACTGTATACAGAGTGCACTAACCATTTGTCTAGTAAGGGGCGAGTTTGCAAAGCTTTGAATTTAACACCACTCACAGCATCATTAATGAAGTGGGTGGTTTAACCAATTGCAGTGTGTGTTGTAGCGAACTTGGCATTGAGCATGCCATTATTGTTACCGACAAGGGCATTGCTGCTTTAGGCATAATTGACGAACTTACGCAGCATTTGGGTCAAAATGGTATTGCCTGCACTGTTTTTGACGACACCACTCCTGACCCGGCTACCAGCGTAATTGAAACCGCTGCTAAGCTTGCCATTGATGCCGGCGCTAATGGCGTAATTGGTATTGGTGGTGGCAGCTCAATGGATTGTGCAAAGTTAGTGGCAGCGCTTCTACCCCAACAACAAGCATTACACAACATGTTTGGGGTCAATCAAGTAACTGTATCACGTGCTCCGCTTGTGTTAATTCCCACCACCGCTGGCACAGGATCTGAAGTAACGCCCATTTCAATTGTTACCACCGGAGATACCACTAAATCAGGCATTGTAAGCCGCGCCTTATTGCCCGATGTTGCCATACTTGACGCTAGCTTAACCCTTGATTTACCCGCGCATATCACCGCTGCAACCGGCATTGATGCCATGGTGCATGCAATGGAGGCCTACACCAGTAAAATAAAGAAAAACGTGTATTCCGATATGCTCGCACGCGAAGCGTTAAGCTTGTTGTCAAAGAGTATCGAAAAAGCGGTGGCCAACGGTAAAGATTTGACGGCCCGACAAAACATGATGTTAGGCGCCTGCATGGCAGGACAAGCGTTTGCCAACGCGCCAGTGGGTGCGGTACATGCCTTAGCCTATCCCTTGGGTGGCCATTTTCATGTGCCCCATGGACTAAGTAATTCACTTGTATTGCCCCATGTGATTCGCTTTAACGCAACTCATGCTGCCGACTTGTATTCAGAACTCAGCCAAATTGTCATCCCATGGCAATTTCCGCATTCGCACAACACCACACAGCGCGCTCATCATTTGGCTGATTATTTTACTAGCCTAGCCAAGCAATTTAACTTGCCAATAAGATTAAACAAAGTAGGCGTAACCGAAGACGATATTGCGATATTAGCTGCCGATGCCATTAAGCAAGAACGCTTGTTAGTTAATAATCCCAAAGATGTATTATTTGCAGACGCATTGCGAATATACCAAATAGCGTTATAGCAATATACAACAATAAAAAAGACAATATATGGCAAATAATCAATCAAAACCTAATGTTCCAAAGTTGCACGAATACGCTGTTAGTTTCGAAATTGACACGCGGTGGATGGACAACGACCAATATGGCCATGTTAATAATGTGGTCTATTACAGCTACTTCGATTCAATAGTTAACCGCTTTTTAATTGAGCAAAAAGCGCTGGATGTAAAACATTCAAAGCAAATTGGCCTAATGGTGGCATCCCAATGTTTTTATCATAGTAGCGTCGCATTTCCTGACAAACTGGTGGGCGGATTGAAAGTGAACAAAATTGGCAATAGTTCAGTTGAGTATGGCGTGGGCATATTTAAAGCTGGCGCGACTCATGCTTGTGCCCATGGCAGCATGACACACGTGTTTGTTGACCGATTGTCTCAACAACCCGTTCGTATTTCGGGACACTTGTTTGATGTATTAAGCAGTGCACTTATTTGCCCTAGTTAACGTCTAACACTTTATTTTATTTACTACACGGTTAATTCATTTATGCCTAGTTTGATTATTTTTGTCACCTTATTCGCAGTCTCCTTTGTTAGCGTTGCCAGCCAGCCTGAACAAATTATTAAACCCATGCGCGAGCGAGCTGAGTTAATTGATAATATGCTCAACGATAAGCTTAGTAATACCTTGCCTGCTTTAATGGAGGCAAATAACATTGATATGTGGATATTGATATCACGGGAATACAACGAAGATCCGGTACTAAAAACCATGCTTCCGTCTACATGGTTGTCGGCGCGCAGGCGTACCATATTGGTAATATACAACCCAGGTGATGGCCAAGCACTTGAGCGTTATGCAGTGGCGCGCTATCAAGTTGCTAATATGTTTAACAAAGCATGGGACAAAGAAAAGCAGCCAAACCAATGGCAGCGTTTAGTTGAGCTAATTGAGCAAAAGCAGCCTAAAGCGATTGGCATCAACAAGTCACAACACCATGCATTGGCCGACGGCATGACCGCGACCGAATATTTAGCATTTAAAGACAAACTAGGACCACAATTAAGCAACAAATTAGTGAGCGCCGAGCACTTGGCTATTGCTTGGCTTGAGACCAGAACGGCGATGGAAATGGAGGTGTACCCTAAAATTGTCGCTTTTGGACATGCTATCATTAAGCAAGCTTACACCAACAAGGTCATTACCCCCGGCATTACCACAACCGAAGATCTAGTGTGGTGGTTACGCGACAAATCTAAAGAATTAGGCGTGACAAATTGGTTTCATCCAAGTGTATCTATACAACGCTCCGACGCTGAAAAATTTGACCAAATAAATGCCTTCAGCAAACGTGCAAAAAACAACGTCATCATGCCAGGTGATCTACTGCACATGGATTTTGGCATAACGTATTTACGTTTAAATACCGACCAACAACAACATGCTTATGTGCTTAAACCTGGGGAAACTCAAGCGCCAGATTATTTAATAAAGGCGTTGGCAAAAGCCAACAGGCTTCAAGATATATTCACGCAAATGTTTGCCACCGGCAGAACCGGCAATGAAATATTAAAAGCGGCGCGCAAACAAGCAATTGAAGAAGGCATTAAACCCGCCATTTATACTCACCCATTGGGTTATCACGGGCATGCAGCAGGCACAACTTTAGGCATGTGGGATCAACAAATGGGTGTACCGGTACAAGGTGATTATCCACTGCATGCGAATACCGCATATTCAATAGAACTAAATGCCGCATCGTTTATTGAGCCTTGGGGCAAAGAGGTACGCATAATGCTAGAAGAAAACGCTTTTTTTGATGGTAACAAGGTTACCTATATGGATGGGAGGCAAACTCAGTTCCATCTGATTAAGAGCGCTAGCGATTAGCCACGAGGGTAAAGCCAAACCAACCCACCATGGCACATGTAGCTGTTAAGCATGTGCCCCACGCCCAATCAATCAACATGATCTTAAGCGTAAAACCTTCTAAAATACTGTAATTTGTTAGGTTGTAAGCGCCATAACTGGCAATACCTAACAGCGCGCCATCTATCAAGGCGTAGTACCAAGGCTTGTCACGATTGGGGACTACTGCCAACACAAAAGTAATACTGCCGTACATGATATAAAACACCAGCCAAGGCCACGTGATAAATTCAGCACGCAACATGCCTTTCATTTCAGTTTGGTACCATGAACTGGCAATGTTGCCCAACCAAATGGCATCGAGTATTGCAAAAGCAATAAAGATACATACCAAAGAAGCGGCAATGGCGGTAGCAAATAAACGGATTTTAGCAAGCATGATAGCGTCCTTGTTAAAGAAAAAAAGGGCCTAATTAAGCCCTTTTAATAGGTGGTGTTACAAACTAAAGCTGGAAAAACTCACGTCTTAAATCGCGGTCGGTATTAAACGCGCCGCCCAAAGATGAAGTTTTAGTATAAGAATTGGTATCGCGAATACCTCGCGCTTTAACGCAATAATGTGTGGCGTTAATACTAACAGCTACGTCTTTAGTGCCTGTTAATGCCTGCAGAGCCACCATAACTTGT
>JBARZY010000011.1:0-10507 GCA_049650345.1 Glaciecola sp.
GGTATCGATATTGATATTTCGGCCCTTGGTAGCCATGCAGCAAAAGTGTTGTTTAGTGAAGAAGTGGGCGTAGTGGTGCAAGTGGCGAACACTGAGCTTAGCTCGGTAGAAACGATATTAGCCGAACACGGTCTCAGTGACATGTGCTTTGCTATTGGCCAGCCCAGTAGCGATGACGCCATTACTATTCGCCACAACAATAAAGTTGTCCTAAGTAACAGCCGCACGCACTATCGAATGCAGTGGGCAAGTACCACATTTGCGATGCAGTCACTGCGAGATAACCCTGCTTGTGCAGCCCAAGAGCATGAAGGTAAGTTAGATGCTAATAACCCTGGTTTGCATGCGAAGTTAAGTTTCGATATTAACGAAGATATTAGTGCGCCGTATATTATAAAAGGCTTGCGCCCCAAAATGGCAATACTGCGCGAGCAAGGCGTAAACTCTCACGTTGAAATGGCAGCTGCCTTCAATCGAGCAGGTTTTGATGCCGTTGACGTACACATGAGCGATCTAGTGAATCAACGAAAAGTGCTTAATGACTATGCGGGTTTAGTGGCGTGTGGTGGATTCTCATACGGCGACGTACTCGGAGCCGGCGAGGGCTGGGCAAAATCGATATTATACAACGCACAACTACGTGAGATGTTTGCGGCGTTTTTTGCCAATCCAAATACCTTTTCATTAGGGGTGTGTAATGGTTGTCAAATGCTTTCAAATTTAAAAACCTTAATACCCGGGGCTGAGAATTGGCCGCACTTTGTTCAAAATCAATCGGCACGCTTTGAAGCGCGCGCGGCAATGGTAGAAGTGCAAGCATCTAAGTCAATCTTCTTGCAAGGTATGCAAGGGTCACGTATGCCAATTGCGGTATCGCATGGTGAAGGACGCGCAGAGTTTGCCAGTGCAGATATTGCACATGCAGCTAATGCCGGTGCGAACGTGGCGCTTCGCTATGTAGATAATTACGGAAAAGTAACCGAACAATATCCGGCAAATCCTAATGGCTCTATGCAAGGTATTACTGGATTAACCTCTAATGACGGCCGCGCGACTATAATGATGCCTCACCCAGAGCGTGTATTTAGGGCGGTGGCTAATTCTTGGCGCGATCCTCAGTGGCAAGAAGATAGCCCGTGGATGCGTATGTTTAGAAATGCGCGTGTGTTTCTAGACTAAGTTAAATTACAATAAATAGGGCTGTAACTAAGTTTACAGCCCTCGTTTTTGATGAATTTCTCGATTGATTTGTTTTTGATTGGGGTGCTTTTTAAGTAACACGTATACACTGCCTAAGCCGCCATGTTGTTTCATTGCCGTATGAAAGGCAATTACCGCTTCAATTTCTTGTAGCCACTGATTAACATAGCTTTTCATAAAGCCGGGAAAAGGCTTTGATTGCAAACCTAAGCCATGATCAACCAATAGCGTTCGAATACCACGACCATGGCATTCCATAATAGTTGAAAACAACTGCAAACGGGCATCGTCAAACTTCAGGTGTTTCACACTTAAACGCGAATCAATATTGTATTTACCCAAGCGCAAATTTTTATACACGCCATCTTGCACGCCATCTTGCTTGTAAGTAATAAAATCGTGCGGGTCAACCGGCGTAACATGCTCAATACTCAAACCATTGTCATCAAGTGCAATTTGCTTGTTCAACGCTTCCCGTTTTAATTGCTGACGTAAACTGGCTTCTTTAGGCTTGCCAATATCTGCTTTATTCACCTTGCCCAAGGGTTTAACGTCTTCCATCTCAGCAAAAAATGAAAACTCATCATTCGACACCGAAGCCATAACCACTCCCAAACACAAAAAAATTAATGGGGTCAGAGTACATTATTTCCCACCCCCCATCAGCAACTTTATAAATTAATGAGGTCAGAGTACAGTATTAGCTTTTCCTCTACCCCACGGCATTTTCAGCGCTTTGCGAATTAATGTACTTTGACCCCATTAATTTCGATCAGGGTATTTTTTGATAATAGTGCTTGCATAATATTTCATTCCGACTTAACCTAAATGATAATTATTATCATTTAGGTGGGTGTGGTTGCCCTATATTTTCCACTATGAGGTTATCAATGCATTCTTTAACTTTTGCATCATTAGAGCTCGCGGTTAAATTAGAAAAACATATACATTGTTCCGATACTATCAGCATGTATGTTCATTCTGGCTTGCAACGGGCTAAGTCACTCAGTACATGTCAACAAACAAAGCTAGCGCATTTACGCGTAGTAGATACCTTAACCGACACCATGTGCGATGATTGTTTGTCGATTAAGTGGCGGGAAGGATGTTATGCATGGATAAAAAGGTTAATGCCCTTGTTATATGAATTATTACCGTCGCAACATTACTGGCAGCGAGTGGATGAGTTGAAACTGTTGCATGAGTATTTTCTTAAAGATAAAAGCCCAGCGCTATCTGACACTACTCGTAAAGTTGCGAGTAATTGGCAACCCTCATCTAATAAGCATCAACAATAGGAGCACGCAATATGACTAATTTTATGTGCATGAAACATCGATTGTGGGTAGAAACTAACCCATATGATGCGTTTGAGTTTGTTGTTCAATTGTTAGCAAGTGGCAAGCAAAAGATTGCGTTGCAAGAATATCAACAAGCATTGCCTTTTTTAGGTAGTGCGTTTGAAACCAGTGAACTGATTTACAACCAAATCACCAGCTCTCCTCAATTGCTGACGACTATTACATCTGCAGCGATTATGTTGGCGCAAACTTATAAAGAAGTGGGTAAGGTACAAGAGGCTAAAAAGTTGCTAAATACTTTGCATTTTAAGTTTAAAGCTAGCATAGAAAATGAGTATACATGCAGCAAGGCCGCATTTTTTTCGCATTGTAGCGATATGCTTATGCAAGCTAAAGAAGACCTCATACTAGGTCAATCTGTGTGGCATGAAGATGGCTATGTAAACAGTCAACAGTTGCACTAAGCATGTTTATATAAGATTGGCCGACCCTGCGAGACTCGAACTCACATTTCCAGCTTAGGAGGCAAGCGTTCTATCCAGTTGAACTAAGGGGCGTCTATATATCACGTTAGTAGTCTGCTAGACATATCTAATAAAATCAACCACTAATATAAAAATTTTCAGTATGATATGGCGCTATTGCCTGGCCACATAATCATTGGGTTGCACGTTACCTAATAGGCTTCTATCAATAGCTTCAACGGTTGCGGTATCGCTAAACACTTGACGCACAACCAATGAAGTTGGGTGTAACACAAATTGTCTATATTCTTGGCCAAAGGTGTCGGTTATTTGCTTCACATTAAATAGTGTTAACTGGTCGCCAACCTGAACTTGATGGGTTCTGCCTAAGTTAATTTGTAGTTGGTTATTTGCCACCGCTAACACACGACCCATAGTCGGTTGACATACAGCAAATTCTTCTAAATCAGTAATGCTTTGTTGCAACATTTTTTGCACATGTTTACCGTATTGGCTTCGCCAAAAACGCTGCGAAGAAACATCAACAGCGTCGGTAAATGCAAAATCCCATGGCGCTGCACTGTCATAGTTTTGGCTATATAGTTGTTCGCCGGTGGCTCCGTTTATTAAGTTCAAGGTAAAGTTGAAACTACGTATGCTGTCTTCACCTCTGAATGGGTTAAAGCCGTTTGGAGTATATCGTTCTACCGATATGTCATTTAAAATAATAGTGGCTACGTATTGAGTGTTGGTTTTATTGGCCAAAGATTTTGCCTGTAAGGGCACATTTGTACGTTGCCAATCAAATACATAGGGTTCAATGTGCGATATTTGCATGTTGGGCGTAAGTTGTTGCACCAACGTTTTAAATTTTAGCGCAGTTGCCTCGCCTAATTTTTGTACTTGGCCGTCAGCGGCTTGGGCTTGGTACATTATTGGAAAGTAGGTAGTAGATATCTTTTTAGTGTAGTCAGCGGCGCTGCATTGATTGTCTTGTGCGAAAATATCAGCGCGTATAGACACCGTTACCACACCATCGGCATAAACTTCATCAATGAGCTGTAGCGTGTTTACCTCGCCAGTGGCGCGAATTTCCAAATGGTCATCCATTAGTAGGCCATTGGTCATCTGCTGTACGCTTCTTACTGATGCACCTGCAAATAATAGAGCTTGTTTAATCGCCTCTTCAGTGGCTTGCTTACGGGCATGATCTCTGTCGCCATTAATTACCACTGCTTGCCCCGTTGCTGAGAACCACGCCGCGTGGATTGGGAGACTCGTTAGCAATAACGTGCCAGCCGCGCATAGTAAAGAGCTTCGTAAGTTGCGCAAGTACGATTTGAATTTGTTGAAGTCAAGGTGAGCCATAACATCCTCAGTGCTTTATTTTTGTTTGCTTACATCGAACTTCTATAAGCATCATATATGCCATAATCCATTTTACGTGAACGTTAAAGATAAAAATGTATGAAAACCGAGAAGCAATTATATTTATGGCATAGCCTTTGCTGAACAAACTACAATAAATATGCGTTATTGCGTTGCAATGTATGTTGCCTGCGCACGTTAAAACACAATGTTATGGATATAAATTATGATAAAGCATTCAAATATCGCACCAGACACTCCATCCACTAATGCAAAAGTTCCTTTTGTTCTGACGCCAAAGTTACTCATGAAGGCCAGTTTTGTTGCCTTGACCTTGTGTTTAACAGGGTGTGATAGCTTGCTCACAAAACATGTTGAATGGGAAACAGTAGAGCCTGAAACGTACCCGGTGTTAAATGCTGTGGGATATGCCCCCATTAATGCTCAGCTTGGACTTGATGCATCTACTAAGCGATTAAACGCGGTAAAAGCGTCAAAATTGGATGCCTACCGTGAATTAGCAGAACAAGTATACGGGCAGAAAGTTGACGGCAATCAAGAGTTAGCTAATTTGGTGCTTACAAACAACTCGCTAAAATCGTCGGTAGAAGGTGTTATTAGAGGCGCAAAAGTTATCAAAACCTATCCTGTAGGAGATGACACTTATGCAACTGAACTTGAACTTGATATGGGCAAGGTACATGCTATTTACTTGTCTACCGCCAAACCCAAAAAGATTCGTAAAGTGACTTATTACTAAGGCTCATAGTATTCACAGATGCTAAATATGCAGACATAAAAAAACACGCTACAAAGCGTGTTTTATTTTATATATTGGGCTACATCTTATGCGCTAAACCCTTTAGTAGAACTATCACCGCTGGTGCGTCCTGATCGGTCGTATGTCATCGACTCTTTCGCTCGTAGTTCCATCATAAAGTTGCGTAGGTGAACCAGCCGTAGTTGGCCTTGCTCCACTGACTTTGCGTTGATTTGCGTCAGGTACTTGCACTCAAACAAAGTTTGCTTGCACGCTTGCAGTAGCTCGTGGCAAGCTTCAGGAACGGTTCCTGCCTCTTCATTTCTTTTGTACAGAGTTTCAACAGCGGAGTCTTGCGATTCTATACTGTCTAACAACGCTTGCTTGTCTTGCAGCAAGTGCATGAGCACCTCTGGATCTCTAGAACTGATTAAATGCAGTTCTTGCTCTAGCAAAGATTTTAGGTCTTGAAGCTGTTGAAGCTGTGTTGCAATCGCATTTTCAAGACTAGTTTTCATAATAATTACGCTTTCACGCCCAATATTTGTGATTCCATAACCGACATTTTCTTAGCAAGTACGTCAGGGTTTACTTTATATTCCCCTTCAGCGATTGCTTTTTTCAAACGGTCGACTTTTTCTTGATTAACAGGTGCTTCAGACCCTTTCTTTTGCACATTAGCAAGCTGCTGTGCAGACTGAGTCAAAGACACAGAATCCTGTTTAACCGGCGCTGCGCTAGCTTGGCTTGCGGCCGCCTGATTCGAAGAGCCGCTATTTTGGTTAGCAACTTGTTGCTGGGCAACTTTGCTCGCATCAAGTTGCGGTTTATTTGTGTTATTTACGTTATTAATTGACATAATTTCCTACCACCAATTATTACCTCTGTTAAGGGTATCGACCATTGACTGATTTTCTTTAGGCTTAGTTTAGAATAAAACGACAAAAAAATGTCACTATTTAAAAACTTCCTTCAAATCAATATGTCTGGCTGTATCATTTTGCTATTAGTCGGCACTGATTCAACATGATAGGCACTGTATACGTAGCCTTGCATATCATATGCTCGTCTGAAGCTCATTATTAGTAACTGAGTTACTTAACCTAAATCCAATACTGAGTATTGTGTATCTTTGCACTAGCAGCTCTGCAACGTTTATACCAACTATTATTTCGCGTTATATTTATATCGCTACCTGTACTTCAGAGGTGCTTGCAATTTTTGCATATACCATTCTATCGGAGGATATGTTTCTAACTTGAATCGTATCGCCTAACACACCGTCTTCTTCTGCAATGCCGTATACCTTTATACTTAAGCCTCCGCTTACTGCCGCAATGGTGACTCGATCACCTTTGCATACAAAACACAGCATGCGATCGTCAATGATATTACCGGCTCTTACGCGGCGCTTTATACGTGCTCCCACAACGTCCTCCTTGTGGCTAAATGCGGAACCACGCAGCTTATTTCTATCCACTTCAATAAGTTTGGTATTACTGTTACTAAGCAACGTTCCAGGGCTTAAGCTGTCTTTAACGACAACGACTTGTTGAATCAAGGCAACAGTAGCGTGAGTAAACAAATACCAATTAGTGTTAGGGCAGGTGACTTTCACAGACACATTACTTTGTTTAGGATTAGTCGTATTTGCATCAAATTGAAAGGGCGATGGGCAATGGGGGATTTCTATACGTTTATCTATAGGCCTAACATTAATCCGCAGGTCATCATTTGCTGACGCGTTTACATTGCTTGATATGTATTGTTCTACTTGGTTCGCTAAGCTTATATGTTGATAGTTTTGCGGTGCTTGCGCATGTACAGATGAAAAACTATTAAAAAAACACGTAAAGACTATGCATGCGCCAGCCGATACCTTCGTATATTTGGTTGTTAACTTCATTGAATTTGCCTTGTAAGTTTGTGCGACATAACGTTGCTTAATTTACCGCCATATCTTTGGCGCACGCGAATGCACTAAATCAGTTATGCTTAACAACGCAACAATCATGCCTAAAACGGGGGTTTGCATGTCTGGTATATTAGATTCGGTTAATCAGCGCACACAGTTGGTGGGACAGAATCGCTTAGAGCTTTTACTGTTTCGCTTAAATTCAAGGCAGCGCTTTGGCATTAACGTATTTAAGGTACGCGAGGTACTACAATGTCCGCCGCTTACTTCCATTCCAAAATTAAACTCTTTGGTACGTGGAGTTGCTCATATTCGAGGGCAAACCATAGCGGTAATAGATTTAGCGATGGCTACTGGCGGTCAACCAATAGAAGACTTAGCCAATGGTTTTATTATTATTGCGGAATATAATAGATCTGTTCAGGGCTTTTTGGTTGGTTCAGTCGAACGTATTATTAATACTAATTGGGACGCCATTATGCCGCCGCCAAAAGGCGCTGGAAGTGCCAGTTACCTTACTGCGGTAACAGAGGTTGAAGGTGAGCTCATTGAAATTTTAGACGTTGAAAAAATTCTCAATGAAATATCACCATTAAATACCGACGTTAGCAAAGAAGTGTCGGATAATGTTGATATAGGGACCAATCAAGAAAAAATTATTTTTATAGCTGATGATTCTTCAGTAGCGCGCAATCAGGTTAAAAAAGCGCTGTCTACTTTGGGACTTGAAATTGAGATGGCTAAAAATGGTCTTGAAGCCTTAAATCGATTGAAAGAAATTGCAGCAGAGACCGGCGATGTGACCGACAAAGTGGGCGTATTGGTATCTGACATTGAAATGCCTGAAATGGACGGCTATACCTTAACTGCAGAAATAAAGAATACACCTGAATTACATCGCTTACAGGTTGTGCTTCATACATCATTAAGTGGTGTATTTAACCAGGCCATGGTATCAAAAGTAGGCGCCGATGATTTTATTGCCAAGTTCCACCCCGATGAACTCGCCACTGCAGTACAGAAATGGCTGCTGACTGACTTGAAACCGTAATCTTACGTTAATGGAATATGATCTCACCCAGCAGTCTTACCAAGCCTTTGCCTCATTTTTGCAGCAAAAGCTGGGTATTGTGTTGGGTGATAACAGACAATATTTAGTGAAAAGTCGCTTGTCAGCACTGGCCAGAGATCACAATGTTAGTGACATTAATGCTTTTTTAAAAGACGTTGTGGCAATAAAAGACCGCGCATTAACTGACAAATGCCTTGAATTGATGACAACCAATGAAACATTCTGGTTTCGTGACCAACATCCTTTCGATTTGTTACATCAACACGTATTACCTTTATATCAAGGCAGTAAAAATAAGCTGCGTATATGGAGTAGTGCATGTGCGTCGGGACAAGAGCCTTATTCTATTGCAATCACGGTTAAAGAGTTTAAACAGCAATATCCCCAGGCTTTTTCTCAAGGGGTCGAAATTATTGCGACTGATTATTCATCAAAAATGGTCGCACATGCGAGTAAAGGTATTTACGATGAGTTGGCATTAAGCCGAGGCTTGTCTCAGCAATTAAGACGCCGATACTTTACTGCTGTGAATGACAAAAGCATGCAGGTAAATGATACGGTTAAAAACATGGTTAGCTTTCAGCGGCTCAATTTACTTGGTGACTATTCTAGCTTAGGTACCTTTGATATCGTATTTTGTCGAAATGTCCTGATTTATTTTAACCGCGACGAAAAAACCAAAATACTGAAAAAGATTGCCGCTTCACTACATAATTCCGGCACACTTTTCCTTGGCGCTGCTGAATCAATCAGCGGAGCAGAATCTCTTTTCAAAATGCAGTCCGTTGCTAAAGGTCTTTATTACACAAAGCCTTAGCGGTATTTCTCCCCAGTACCATCTTTCTATTTTATCAATAATTAGCACAATACTATGTTGTTGGCACAAGCTTTGCTGTACTCATCGCAAACGTGATGTGTTGCTGCCGCTTTGCCGGTTTTGCCACGCACTCAGTGATTGACATCAAATTTGGTTAACAAAAACGATAGGCATTGTGATTATGGCAATAAATTTAGACAAATTAGTGGGCGTGCACCATCAAGCGCTGCAGGTACGAACCCAAAAGATGGAAGTAATCGCTGGGAATTTGGCTAATGCAAATACGCCTGGTTACAAGGCCCGCGACATTGATTTTCAAAAAGCGATGAAAACTGCCCAAAGTCAAACCCATTCGGGTTTGGTGAGAACCAACGAAAAACACATGCACGGCAACTCAAGAATACAGTCAGAGATTGATTTTAGAATTCCTAATCAACCCGACACCGGTGATGGTAACACGGTAGACACGCAAGTAGAGCGGAACAATTTTTTGGATACCGGCATGCGTTACGAGGCGGGTTTAACGTTTTTAACCGGTAAATTTAAAGGCATGAAAAAAGCCTTAAGCCCAGGACAATAATTATGAGCTTATTTAATGTAATGAACATCTCGAGTACTGGCATGTCGGCAGAAAATGTCCGCCTTAACACAACCGCCAGTAATATTGCCAACGCTAATAGCGTAAGCAGCAGCTATGAAGATACGTATAAAGCTCGCCACCCTGTGTTTGCCGCTGCCCTTGATCAGGCGTCACATGATCAAACCAAAGGTGTGGGCGTCAATGTATTGGGTGTAGTAGAAAGCAGTAAACCCCTACAAGTAGAATATTCACCTGGTAATCCAATGGCTGACGAAAACGGCTACATATATAAACCAAACGTAAATATTGTAGAAGAAATGGCTGACATGCTATCAGCGTCTAAAGCCTACGAAACCAATGTACAAGTCGCAGATACTACTAAACGGATATTCCGTCGCGTATTGCAGCTTGGTCAGCAGCAATAAGTAAGGTGAGGATAAGCACATGAACATACAACCGCAAAATGGCTTAAACACTGACTTGTACTGGAACACCGAAGAACAGGTTGAAGTATCTGATGGCACTGAACAAACCTTAAAGCAAGAAGACTTTTTTGCCTTGCTAACCGAGCAGTTGGCTAACCAAGACCCAACAAAGCCAGTAGATAATGACCAGTTGGTGGCACAAATGACTTCATTTACAACCGCTGACGGTATTTCACAATTAAATGAAAAGTTTGAAAGCTTTGCTTCGTCAATGACCAGTAATCAAGCCTTGCAGGCATCTAGTTTGATTGGTCAAAGCGTATTGGTCACCGGCAACGTGGGTTACATGGCCAATGAAGGCGAGGGGCTTACAGGCGTTATTATTAACGAGCAAACCGCCCAAGAAACCCAAATTACTATTCAAAACCCTAATGGTGAAGTTATCCGCACCATTGATATAGGTACTCAAGCGCCCGGAAATATTCAGTTTAGTTGGGATGGCACCGACAACAACGGCAATCTTGTGCCGCCTGGCGATTACGCGGTTACTGTACAAGGCAATGTATTTGGCGAACCTACTGCTTTGCCCACCGCAATAAATCGAC
>JBARZY010000012.1:0-3556 GCA_049650345.1 Glaciecola sp.
GTCGCCTCGGGTTTTGAAATTCGTAATACCGATGCGTTAGATGCGGTTAATACCAGCAACAACCTTTACGATTATCAAGACATTCGTGATGACCGTATTTACAGCTATCTCAAGCTGGCGGTCGGCGAACGTAAAACCCTAGAGTTTAGAATTAACGCCACGTACCAAGGTCGTTATTATCAACCTGCGGTCATGATTAACGACATGTACGACGAAACCCGAGCAGCGCGTAATACAGGACACTGGGTTGAAATTGCACGCTAAACCTACCGTACGATTATTCGCCATATTGCTCTTGCTAATAATCGTACTCCTCAGCAGCTGGTGGCATTCATTGCCCCAGCCGCTGTTTTCAACACCTTATTCCAGCATCTTATTAGACCGTAATAACCAACTGCTTGAAGCGCGTATTGCCAGCGATGAACAGTGGCGCTTTCCGCCGAGTGAAAGCCTACCTAAATCGTATGTGAGCGCGTTATTATTATTCGAAGATAAACGCTTTTATGAACATAGCGGCATCGACTGGTTAGCGTTAGGTCGCGCGACTTTGCAAAACCTAAAATCGGGCAAAGTAGTAAGTGGTGCCAGTACCCTCAGCATGCAAGTGATTCGCCTTGCACGAAAAAGTGAACACCGCGACTTCAGCACAAAAATAATAGAAAGCCTGCAAGCCTTACGTTTGGAATTTTCGTATAGCAAACAACAAATTTTAAACCTGTACGCTTCGCACGCGCCGTTTGGTGGCAACGTAGTCGGTATCTCAGCCGCAAGCTGGCGTTATTTTGGCCGCGCCCCAGACAGTTTGTCGTGGGCAGAATCGGCCTTATTAGCGGTACTGCCCAACAGACCTAACTATTTGCGCCCGGGTAAAAACCAACAAAAATTAAAACAAAAACGCGATCGCCTATTAACCCGATTACAGCAAGCAGGGCAGTTCGACCAACTGCAATTAGCATTAGCCTTGAGTGAACCCCTACCAGAAAAAATATTAGCATTTCCAAAACGCGCACCGCATTTATTAGAAACCTTGATTAGCCGTACTCATAATAAAAGCGGACTAATAAAAACCAGCCTAAACGGCAACCTACAAGCGCAAGTACAAAACGTAGTAGATCATTACGCCCAGCGATTATTAAACGCGCAAATCACCCACCTAGCCGCGGTGATAATGGACAATAAAACCGGGTTGCCCGTCGCCTATATTGGCAATTCGGGCTTTAGCCATGTTCCTCATTCGGGCAAAGGCATCGATTTATTACACCGCTCGCGCAGTACCGGCAGTATTTTAAAACCCTTGTTATACGCCACCATGTTGCAGCAAGGAGAAATAACCCCACTGCAATTGGTAGAAGACATCCCAATAAAATTTAAAGGCTATCAACCAGAAAACTACGACCTGGATTATCGCGGCGTCGTACGGGCGAAAAAAGCCCTCGCGCAATCGCTGAATATTCCCGCGGTGAACATGCTAAAACAATACGGCATAAAACCGTTTTACGATTTCTTAAAACAACACGGTATTAGCACCTTACACCGCAGCGCTGAAGGCTACGGATTACCCCTAATACTCGGTGGCGCAGAAGGCACGCTTTGGGAAATGACCCATCTTTATATGCAGCTCGCGCGCATTGCACAAAACTTACCTGCGCAACCGATCAGCCGTTTACCTGCAATTTTTCTAAAGCAAGAAAAGCAAAAAAGCATTTCAAGTTTAACCGCAGGATCGGCTTGGTTAACCCTGCAAGCGTTATTAGACGTCAGCCGCCCCGGCAATGAAAATCGCTGGCGACAATTTACCAACAGTCGCCAAGTCGCGTGGAAAACAGGCACAAGCTACGGCTTTCGAGACGGCTGGGCGATTGGCACAACCGCTGAATATACCATTGGCGTTTGGACAGGGAATGCCGAAGGCGGCAGCGTTCCAGGGCTTACGGGCACTCAAGCCGCCGCGCCATTATTATTCGAATTATTTAACCTATTGCCTAAAACGCATTGGTTTAAAAAACCTGAATTCGACCTGCGCCAAGTACGGGTTTGCAAAAATGACGGCTTCCTCGCCACACCGTATTGCGACAGCATAATTGCAGACTTACCATTGGCCTCAACCTACAGCACCGTATCGCCTTACCACGTTCGTATTCATACCGATGCCCAACGCTATCACCGAGTATCATCCGCTTGCGAAGCCGTCCATAAAATACACTCACAGAATTGGTTTACCTTGCCACCGCACATCGCTTTTTATTATCAAAAAAAACACAGCGAATACAAAGCCATGCCCAATTGGCGAGCCGACTGCTTAAACTTTATGACAGCACAAAGCCCAATATCATTTATTTATCCACACAAAAATACCCAAGTGTATTTACCGATAACACTCAGCGGCAACCGCACCAACATGATCAGCGAACTCGCGCATCAATATGCTGGCTCGATAGTTTACTGGTACCTCGATCAAGAATACCTCGGCAAAACACAGCAAATACACCAAATGGAAATGAGCCCAAGTTTAGGCAAGCATGAATTGTTAGTTGTTGATGAAGAAGGCAATCAGCAAACATTAAGTTTTAAAGTACTGAGCCAATAGTTCACTCAGCTTAAGCTCAAAACAACCCTTGCTGCGGGTGATGCAAACACACAGTATCACCCACAGAAATTTTGCCCGACTGCAGAACTTTTAAACACAAGCCACCATGGCCCATCATCGCCGCAATGCCACCTTTTCCTAGCAGCTCTTCCATACGCAAACACGGATGACACAACGCACCCGCTTCAAAAATAGCCCCACCAATTGAAAACTGCTGATAACGCAGCGCCTCTAAATTCATCCCCTTAATCACCAAATTACGGCGTAATAACTTAGGATGAACCGAATGCTGAAGAAGCATGTTGGTATTTGAACGGCTAAGCGACAAAAAATGCGCAATCTGGCCAATATACTCCTCACTTATCAACGTCACCTGACGCCCAGACCCCAGCGTATTTTCAAAGCGGTGATCACCGTCTAAACCCGACCCAGCAATGGCCTGAACAGAATTGACCTCGACCACCTCAGCTTGACGCTCAGGGCGCAGCCCTATCCAAGTGAGCTCACCAGGTGGAAGATCTTCAATATAACGAGAAAACAAACGTTTCTGAGAAACAGAAGTACGCGAAACAGCCATAGCAAACCACTAACAATGAACGAAGCCTAAACCATATCACAACATGGCTACAGCCTGCTTAGAACAAGGCATTCGAATAATTCAGCTAGAATTTACAAAAAGATCACTAACTTGAAAAAATAGCCAGATTAGGGCATTGTTCGTATTCACGGACAAACGTTATGGACAAAGCTCTACGGATTAAGCAGTACGTACAAAAAATCTATAGAGAATAGGTATCAAGGAATGATGATCGTCTACTCAGCCACCAAGCAGCAATTCGTTAACGAGTCCATAGCACTCTTACCCTGTGCCTACCTGCACAACATGAAAGCGCGTGTGTTTATATCCCCCGATGCACTCAAACACACCATGTATCGCATAGAACACGGCAAAATCAAACCCAGTAAAAA
>JBARZY010000013.1:0-2987 GCA_049650345.1 Glaciecola sp.
ACATTTGCGCCCGCTTTAACAATAGCTTCAATCATTTCAACTGAGTCTGTAGCGGGGCCAAGTGTAGCTAGAATCTTTGTTCTTCGAGACATTGTTGTACTCTCTTTAAATTAAGTATTAAGTTAAGGATGTAATATTGGCAACGTTATTTATTGCCCTTTTTAATTCAAGTATTAAAACAAAGGCTAGGTCTTTTAATGAGAACTAGCCTTATTTGTTATGCTATTGGTTTTGAAAGTCAGATTTATGAAATCTAGACCCTCGCAGTGTGTCTTTTACCCGTTTTAAGTTTTCTCTAAATTTATTGCCGCGGCGCAAGGTAAAGCCCGTAGCAAGTACGTCAATTAAGGTAAGTTGTGCAATTCGTGATGCCATTGGCATATATAAGTCAGTATCTTCAGGTACCGCTAGTGATAGTACATAGTTGCACTCTTTCGCAAGCGGTGTGTCGGCGCTAGTAATGCCAACTACTGTGGCATCGTTAGCGCGCGCGATGTGGGCTACATCGACTAAGTTTTTAGTGCGTCCAGTGTGGGAGATAAAAATAACGACGTCACCTTCTTGGCTATTCATGCAACTCATGCGTTGCATGAGTATGTCTTCAAAATACACCACGGGTACGTTAAAGCGAAAGAACTTGTTAACTGCATCATGCGCCACCGAGGCAGAAGCACCCAAGCCAAAGAACGATATTTTTTTTGCTTGCGTGAGTAGGTCAACGACCCGATTAACCATGGCTATATCGATAGATTGGCGCGCTACCTCAAGGGATGCCATGGTTGATTCAAAAATTTTGTTAGTGTACTCAGAGGGACCGTCAAATTCATCAACATGGCGATTAACATAGGGCGTGCCATTAGCTAAGCTTTGCGCTAAATGTAGTTTGAAATCGGGGTAACCTTTTGTGTCTAAGCGGCGGCAAAATCGGTTCACCGTAGGCTCACTTACATTTGAAAGTTTCGCTAAGGTGGCAATACTAGAGTGTATTGCAGCTTGTGGATTGGCTAAAATTACTTCAGCTACTTTTTTCTCTGACTTACTGAATTCGGTCATGTCACGCGATATTTTTTCTAATATGTTCATGGTCATCTTGCGTAAAAAGCACTAATAGAAGCCAATATATTAAAGAAAAATTAAAGGTTTGTCATATATCTTGTAACTTTTTAACAAAAAAACTGAAAGTTTAGCCATTTTTGGGGTTGTTTTTCTGTTAAATTTTGATCGAACATGAAAATTATGTGTAAATTCTTTGCGTTGCATAGATTGCTTTCATTTTTGCTTTGTAGGTTTAAGCGCCTTATGCATAAAGGTTTTGTTGATAGTGCTAAGAATTTTAACAAGGTGGCAATTGGTCAACCAAAATAATTTGTAATTTTACTACATTTGTAGTTTACTACGCTCATTGCGATTTATCTTCTAAAACGATGTGTTTTCATTACACATAACGTACATATTTGAGGCGGAAAATGGTTTCTAGTACAAAAATTGAACCTATTGATTTTGTTTTATTCGGCACATTGGGCGATTTAGCGCGCCGAAAATTGCTCCCTTCTTTGTATCAGTTAGAAAAAGCATCTTTATTACATGATGGAACTAACTTAATAGGCGTTGCCCGCCAAGCAATGACCAATGCAGAATTTGTTGAAGCGGTACGTGGCAATATCGAAGAGTTTATGGGCGAAACTATTTGTGAGGACACTTGGTCACGTTTTTCCAAGCGTCTAAAGTATGTCGTGATCAATATGGTTGACCCAAAAGACTATAAAAAATTGTGTAAACATGTTGATGTTGAGCGCGTTATGGTGTGTTACTTTGCAACACCGCCATCTATCTTCGGCGATATTTGTCGTGGCATGGACTCGGCAGGTGTCATTGACGAAAGCGTCCGCGTTGTGCTTGAAAAACCTATTGGTCACGATTTTGAATCATCTGAAGTGATTAATAATCAAGTCGCTGAGTTTTTCAAAGAAAATCAAATTTATCGTATTGACCACTACTTAGGAAAAGAAACCGTACTTAACCTAATCGCGCTGCGCTTCGCCAATTCGATCTTCGCGACAAATTGGGATCATAACTGTATTGATCATGTGCAAATAAGCGTATCAGAATCAGTGGGCATTGAAGGGCGTTGGGGCTATTTTGACGACGCCGGACAAATGCGTGACATGGTACAAAACCATTTACTGCAAATACTTTCACTTATCGCCATGGAGCCACCAGCAACGCTTGATGCTGACAGCATTCGCGACGAAAAACTTAAAGTACTCAAAGCTCTACGGCCGATAAATGCAGGTAACGTTGCACAAAAGACCGTACGTGGACAGTACACATCGGGTTTTGTGGCGGGCAAAGAAGTACCAGGTTATTTAGAAGAGCCTGATGCGAATCAGAAAAGTCGTACTGAGACCTTTGTAGCGATTAAAGCTGAAATTGATAACTGGCGCTGGGCGGGAGTACCATTTTATCTTCGTACCGGAAAACGCTTGCCGACAAAAGTGAGTGAAATAGTTATTTACTTTAAGCGCCAGCCGCACAATTTGTTCGGCGATAGCTTTGCATCATTACCACCGAATAAGTTGGTGATTAGACTGCAGCCAGAAGAAGGCGTTGAAGTCACCGTGATGAACAAAGTTCCCGGCTTGACAAGCTCTGGTTCTATGGACCTGCAAAAAAGCAAACTCGATTTGAGCTTTTCTGAAGAATTTGCCGATACCCGTATTGCTGACGCATACGAAAAACTGTTACTTGAAGTGATGATTGGCAATCAAGCCTTGTTCGTACGTCGTGATGAAGTTGAACAAGCGTGGAACTATGTTGATTCTATTATAGATGCATGGAATTCAAACAATGAATTACCTGAATCTTATCAAGCCGGCACGTGGGGGCCTGTTAGTTCTATAGGGCTATTAGCACGAGAAGATCGCAGTTGGTACGAAAGCAAAATTAGTAAGAAAAGGAAATAAACACGTGGCATTAGTGAGTACAGA
>JBARZY010000014.1:0-3682 GCA_049650345.1 Glaciecola sp.
TTAATTTAACTTGGCGTGAGGCTGGCGAAGAAAAATCTGAAAAGGCCAGCATTGGAAAAAACTTACCTAACCCTTACTTTGATTTCTTACTGGGCAACATGCCTGCTTTTGATGAAGCCCATTTACAACCATTCTTTGCCTGTTTCGGCGCTATTTGTGAGCTGTCTGTTGAAGAGGTCTCTTGGTCTGAAGTTCTCAGTCACGCACAAATAAACGAATTGAGTAAGGTTTCTTCTATTGAAGAACAAGGCAGTGAAGATGCAGAGTGACATCCTTGATCCCATGTGTATTCCTCTGCATTCACGCCACTTAATTGAGGCCAGTGCGGGTACCGGAAAAACCTACAACATTACGCGTATTTATGTACGATTACTGGTAGAAAAGCAACTTAGCGTACAACAAATATTGGTGATGACCTTTACCGAAGCGGCAACCGAGGAAATTCGTCAGCGCATTGCCACATTTATAAACGATTTATTGCAACAATGGGACACCAAGCCATGTGAGTTTTCGCAATCATTACAAGGTAACTGCGATCCTGTACAGGCAAAATTGACCTTAGAATTAGCAGCGCTAGAACTTGATTTAGCTTCAATTTATACTATTCATGGTTTTTGTCAGCGCGTATTAACGCGATTTGGCTTATCGATGGGCACGCCCCAAGATGCAACGTTAAAAACCGATTTCTCGCATATATTACTGAGATGTGTTGAAGACAGCTTGTTGAGTTTGTGTCGCCACACTGAAAAGTTTGCGTTGTTACAACAAAAAAACTGGCATGAGCCAAAACGTTTCTTGCAAGAATTTATGTCATTGTTGCTCAGTCCGCAGCATTTGCAATTAAATGAAAGCAGTCAAGAAGCGTTATTGTCTTCCCTGTATCATATGTTACATCACGCTTGGGAGGACTTACTGCCAGAAAGACAAAACTTAGTAAGGCTTTATGACGAGCATTGCGAGGCCTTGTTATGTGGCCTCAAAGCAAGCCCCGCTAACGAAAAGAAAATTAGACTCGAAATAGAACAAGCGTCACAGTGGCTTGAGCAGGCTGATTTTATTGATGCAGATAATTATCTGAATACATTAACAGAGTGGGTAAACGGTAGCCTGAAAAACGATGACTTTGTGCCTAAAGCATATAAAAATTTGTTAAGTACAGCTCGTTTAAAAAACATCAGAGCATCTTGCGATGTCGATGCACAGCATCCTCTTTTAACATCGTTTCAGCGCATTAATGATCAACTGCAAGAGGCTGGTTTTTCAGCAACTGGAAAAAATGCTCTCAACAAAGCGATACTAGCAAGCGAGACATTTGCTGTGGTGTATGAGGTAGTGCAAGATATTCAGCAGCGAGTAGCTTTTCATAAAATCCAGCATAAAGTGATTGGTTTCGACGACTTAATTGTTTCGGTAGCTAGCGCGCTTAGCGATGGCAATGATGACCTAATTAATACTTTGCGCGGTGATTATCCCGTTGCCTTGGTAGACGAATTCCAAGATACCGATGCGTATCAATACCGCATATTAGATACCTTGTATCCAAGATCAAGTATGCACTATATGTTAGTGATGATTGGGGACCCAAAACAAGCTATTTATTCATTTCGCGGCGGCGATATTTTTACATACTTACATGCTAAAAAAGAAGCTGATCATAAGTGGAATATGTCCACTAATTATCGTTCTAGCAAAGCATTAATTCATGCATATAATAGGCTGTTTTTTGGTAAACCATTGCCCACTGCGTTGCATAAAAATGACCATGCTGAACGCCCATTACCGACTTGCGCTAATTTATTTGACTACGGCATTGAGTACCATGTAATTGATGCGCCTGACGATCAGTCTGCAGCACCTCAATTACTCGATACAAATAAGGCTCAAAGCGATTCAGCAATGACCTTTGTTGTGCCTTCAGCATCACGTATTAAAACAAGAAACGAACAAAGCAATAGGGCGGTCACAAAAGAAACGTCAGTAAAATTACAAAACGCTGAATTGCTCAATTGGTTCGCCCAAGAAACTATTCGCTTGTTAGCAACGGCAAAAATAACGCAGAATAATGAACAGCGTAACGTTCAGCCAGAAGATATTGCTATATTAGTGCGCGATGGCAAGCAGGCAAAGTTAGTTAAACAAGCATTTAGCGACAAAGGTTTAGCAACCGTGTACTTGAGCGAAAAGTCCCCTTTGTTTAAAAGTGTGCATGCTCACAACGTATATTGGTTACTAACCGCATTGCAGCAGCCAAATAAAACCAGCATTAGGCGAGCACTTACAACAGGCTTACTAGTGCCCCGTAGTCAAGGTAACAATGAGGCGATTCGTTTGTTAGAAAACGATGAACATCCATTGTGGGAAACTATTTATAACCGGGTTTCTGATTACTCGTTTTTATGGCTTCAAGAAGGTATTTACGCCCTAATACAAAGCATTACTCAGCAGTTAAATGCTCAAGGTGTTGGCGGCACCATTATTGACGCAGAAAGAAGTTTAACCAATTATTTACACGTAGCAGAAGAACTAGCAAAAGCAGAAATTACTGAACGCAGGCCGCTACAATTACTTAACTGGCTACAACAACAAATTACTAATGGTGAAGCCCTTGAGACATCACAACTGAGGTTAGAAAGTGACAACAAACTCATAAAAATTGTGACTCAGCACAAATCTAAAGGCCTAGAATATCCTATTGTATTTTTACCTTTTGCAAACCAAGTAAATGCTTTCCCAATGGGCAATGTGTTGAGTTATCACAATCATCAAGCACAGTCACGTATTCAACTTGGCTGGTCGCCTGAAGCCAGCGTAAATTATAATCGTGAGCAATTAGCCGAAGACATGCGATTGTTGTATGTTGCCCTCACGCGTCCTATTTTACGCACGTACATTGGTATGGCAGGTTCGGTAAAAACTAACAGCAGTGCGTTAATGAGAGCATTAGGGATTGCGGTGGAGTCATCACAAGAATACGAAGACTTAGGTGCTTGGTTACGTCAGCAAATTATATGTTCGTTATCAGATATAAACCATCATTTTACGGTATGTGATGCCGGTATTATTCCAGAACAGTGTGACTACAATGCGCAACTTAATGTGCACAATGCGGCTTGTTTGCCGTTTAACAGCACAATCAATAACGCTTGGCAGGTGACTTCTTTTACACAAATGTCAAAAGCGTTTACCAGTATTGACGTTGAGCAGCAAAAACATACGAGTATCTCTTTTCAACGCGATGACGAAATGACCGATTCTAGCCAAGCATCTGATACAACTGACGTCACAAACGAAGCCGTTCACTATGCGTTTTTGTTTCCTAAAGGGCCTGATGCAGGTAATTATTTACACGATTTATTAGAGTGGATTGATTTTTCTGCCAGCGATCTTGAACAACAAGTAATCACACAAGGTCCCCATGCCAAAGGTGTGCATCAAATAGGTAGCCACCAAATTGATACGCATCAAATGTCGGTCTGGCTTCGCGATATATTGCATGCGCCTCTACCGAAGAGCGATTGTGACCACAATGATGCGTTTTGTTTAGCGCAGCTTACTGAGCAGCAAGTATTAAAAGAAGCTGAGTTTTATTTTTCATTGCAAGATGTAAATTTACACGACGTTGCGCGTCTTGCTAACGATTATCGGCAACAGTTAGCAAGCAAGTATGGGTTTAAACTCAGTG
>JBARZY010000015.1:0-4934 GCA_049650345.1 Glaciecola sp.
ACGTTCATATTGAACTGTTGTGCAATATCGGCAATACCGCTGCCAATATTACCCATACCTAAAATACCCAGTGTTTTTTTGGCCAGTGAAGAGTAAGGTGCTGCTTGCCAAGTTTGTGTGCGCTGACTGGCTGTAAAACCAGCAATATTTCGCGAAAAATACAACAAATACGCCATCACATACTCACGCATTTGTTCGGCAAAAATACCTTTTACTCCGGTAAGCGTATATGGATGCACTGCAGTGTGTTGCAGCGCATTATTACCAGCCCACGTTGATTGAAACCATCTGAGGTGCGCATGTTTCAGAATGTATGGGGCATTTAAGACGGGCTCACCCAGTATTACTTCAGCTCCATTTATTCGCGTATGATCAGCCACATCACAAGCGCACACTAAGGTGTAATATTGAGCAAGCTCGCTTTGTGCGAACAATTGCTCATATTGTTTATAATCACGACTCACAATGGCAATAGAAATCACAAATAATCACAACACAAAATTATATATACATAACAATAGAATACAGTAAAGCATGACAGGGAAAAGCAAAATTTGATCAAACTAAGCGTTAGGAAATTAGCAAAATTGTCGATACAGTCTATTCCGCAGTAGCATTAAATACAGGTGTAAATATTTATGTATGACTTCACGTTAAAAGGGTGTTTGAATTCAGATGTATCAACGGTTTATCAAGCCTTTTATAACCCTGACGTGTTATGCAGATGGTTTGCTCCCGGCAATTTAGTGGTGTCACAGTTATGGTTGAATTTTGTTGAGGGCGGCCAATACAGAGCGGTGTTAGAAGGTCCGGATGGGTTTCAACAAACGATAGTAGGTACTTACCAACAAATCAGCAATAATCAAAAAATTAGCTTTACTTGGCGTTGGGACGACACTAACGATATCACTAAAGTAGAGGTTGAATTTGCCCAATTACCCAACACTACCACGCATATAAAACTCACCCAATCTGGTTTTGCTAAAGAGCAAGACATGATTAACCAGCAATACGGTTGGTTAGCCTGTTTAGAAAAGTTGAGTTTAGCGACACGGACCACGCAGCAAGCAGCTGCGTAATGGATGTTATATCGTGGGGCGGCTAGTTCATGGCTAACATGATGCGCTTGTGGTTATCAAGCAACTGCACCTGCTGTTGAGCAATTTGTAAAAACTTACCTTTTTGTTTTGCATCAATCGGCTTTGCCTTGGGCAAGGATACCGTACGCGGATTGCGATGCACCCCATCTACCAAAAATTCATAATGTAAATGTGCGCCAGTGACCATGCCGCTAGAGCCTAAATACCCCACTACTTGACCTTGTTTGACGGTTTGTCCGCGGCGAACCGCACGTTTGGTAAAGTGTAAGTATTTGGTGGTATAGCGCTCACCATGTTGAATGAATACATGATGACCATTGTACTTGTCATACCCTGCTTTAATTACTTTGCCGTCGCCTGCTGCTAATACCGGAGTGCCTACGCGGGCCACATAATCAACGCCACGGTGTGGTTTAATGCGTTTTTGTACTGGATGAAAGCGTCTAGGATTAAAGCTAGAGCTAACGTATTTAAAATTAATTGGCGCACGTAAAAAACTTTTACGCATGCTGCGGCCTTCGGGTGTGTAATAGCGGTCATCGGTGTATCGCACGGCGGTAAAGGTTTCGCCTTGGTTAACAAACTCAGCGGCTACTATTTCGCCGTAGCCTATAAATTCACCATCAACATATAAGGCCTCGTAGACCATATTAAAGGTATCGCCGCGTCGTATTTCTTGAGCAAAATCAATATCCCAGCCAAATATGCCCGCCAACTCCATAATTTGGTTATCGGTAAGGCCAGATTCAGTACCCGCGTTCCAAAAACTACTGTTAATCACACCTTGCGCAAAATTAAGTACTTTTTCAATTTGCTTGGTTTCAATGCTACTACTGTAAGCGTCATTTTGTTGGTTAATGACTAGGGTGTCGGTATTGCTCAAGGGATACTGCAAACTGAGTAATTGATTTGCTTCGTTAATGTGCAAATACAATAGGTCGCCCGGCTTTATCTTTACCAGTTGTTTGGCCTCTTTACCTGCGCGACTTACTTTATAAGTGGTTTGTGGGCTCAAATTAAATTGCTGGAATATGCCGGCAAGGGTATCGCCACGTTTAACCTTATGGGTAATAAAGTCGTCGCCGTCGGTTTCGTTACTAGCAACAATACCTTCTGCTTCAAATGGCGGTAGTTGCGCATTGTAACGTTTGCCTATTTCCAATATTGAGGCTTGAGTGGTTCTTGAGGCTTTCACGCTGTCAACAGGCCACAATAATACCGCCACTAACA
The DNA here is from genome assembly GCA_049650345.1 of Glaciecola sp. Lineage (GTDB taxonomy): Bacteria > Pseudomonadota > Gammaproteobacteria > Enterobacterales > Alteromonadaceae > Glaciecola. Next base: position 2,331 of record JBARZY010000015.1, read on the forward strand.
ATACAGCCAAAGCAAGTAAGGTAATGCGATGTGGTTTAGGTAAGCGACCTACCGTTTTGTTGATGTTTCTTGTATTAACTATCATACACTCGTAAACTATTAAGGCGTGAAATACAGCGATTAAATAAACCGCTAGATACCAGAATATAATGATTTTAGTCAGCATTCCAGTTAAAAGGTTCAAATTACCCCTTATTACTACTATCGGCTGACACCATTAATACTCAAATATACGCAATTTTTTAACAAAAGTACTCATAAATTTATATGCTTAAGCCAATTTGTAATAGGTTTAAGCCGGTCTTGATTAGGATGTAAAAATGGCAAGTTGGGAATCAGCATTCGCTGAGATAAAACGTGGTTCTGATGAAATTTTGATTGAAGAAGAACTCATTGAGCGACTAAAAACGGGCAAACCGTTAAAAATAAAAGCCGGTTTCGATCCAACCGCGCCAGACTTACATTTAGGGCATACGGTTCTTATAAATAAGCTGCGTACCTTTCAACAATTAGGGCACGAGGTCATTTTCTTAATAGGTGACTTTACGGGTCTTATTGGCGACCCTACTGGTAAAAACGTCACGCGTAAGCCGTTAACCGAAGCGCAAGTGCTAGAAAACGCAAAAACCTACCAAGAACAAGTGTTTAAAATACTCGACCCTGAAAAAACCACTATTCGCTTTAACAGTGAATGGATGAACAAGCTGGGTGCTGCCGGCATGATCAAACTTGCCGCCAGTCAAACCGTTGCGCGTATGCTTGAGCGTGACGACTTTAAAAAGCGTTATGCAAATGGTCAACCTATTGCGATACACGAATTCTTGTATCCTTTGGTGCAAGGTTGGGATTCAGTCGCGTTAGAATCTGACGTTGAACTGGGCGGTACCGACCAGCGCTTTAACCTGTTAATGGGTCGCGAACTACAAAAATCTCAAGGCCAAAAGCAACAAACCGTGTTGATGATGCCTCTGCTTGAAGGTTTAGATGGCGTGCAAAAAATGTCTAAGTCCCTCAACAACTACATTGGCATTACCGATTCTCCAACCGATATGTTCGGTAAGGTAATGTCTATATCTGATGATTTAATGTGGCGTTACTACGATTTACTCAGCTTTAAGCCAATTGCAGAAATTGCTAACTTAAAAGCAGAAGTAGATGCCGGTAAAAATCCGCGTGATGTCAAAATCGCATTGGCGCAAGAGTTAATCGCTCGTTTCCATAGCGAGCAAGATGCCGAAGCAGCGCTACAAGACTTTATCCAACGTTTTCAGAAAAATGCTATCCCTGATGATATGCCCGAGGTGAGTATTGCGCTTCCTGCTGACGGTATTGCTATTGGCAATTTACTGAAGCAAGCCAACTTAGTAGGGTCAACGTCTGACGCAATGCGCATGATCAAGCAAGGCGCTGTGAAAATAGACGGTGAAAAGGTAAGTGACACGCGTTTGCTACTGTCACAAGCATCAACTGCCGTGTATCAAGTGGGTAAACGCAAATTTGCGCGTATCGAATTAGCTTAAGTTGTTACAAGTAAGCCCGCTGGCATACGCTGGCGGTCTCACTTATTGCTCGGGGCGTAAAGCGGTGCATGGCATCTGGGTTAGCGGTAATAATCGGTTTATCAAGAACCTGCTTGTGTGTTTGCCAAAATGTTTGCGCTTGCGATTTGCTGGCGCCATCTCCTGCTATAATCAAATTCGGTTGTTGGCGAATAATATGCGCTAGTTGCAGTTGAGGGTAGGGGGAGCCACTGTTGGCATAAATATTCTCAATATTGCACAGCGCCAACAAAGCATTCAGCCACGCATCGTTACCAAGACCGGTAATAGGGTGCTGGTTTAAATAATAAATAGCCGTTTTGTGCTTATCTTTATACGTTTCTTCAAGTTGGTTTAACTGCTTTTGTACGTCATCCTTTAGCACACTCGCTTGTTGCTCAGCGTTAATAAACATACCTATTTCTTCAATGTTACGCAGCAAATCTTCAGGGCTATTAATGCGTGACTCATACAGAGAAAAACCTAAATTTTTTAGTTTGGCAATATCAACGTCTTTATTGCCACCTCGCCATACCAGTACATGAGTAGGTGCTAGCCGCACAATTTCAGCAATATTGGCACCTTGATAACTTGCCACCGATGGATGCAAGGTTGCCTGCTCAGGGTAGTTACTAAAATCACTCACCGCGATTATTTGTTCACCCCTGTTTAAGGCATAAACCAATTCGGTTAAGTGTGGGCTTAAAGTAATAATACGCATGTTGCTGTGATCATTAGGTGGGGTTTTTGCTATCACAGAGCAAGCAAGACATGCCATAACCACAGCCAACATAGCGCAACAAGTGCGTTGAGTCAGGCTTATTCTAGTAGTGTGTACGTTTATAAAGTCAAACAAAACAATATTCCTGCGGTAATTAGCAATACAATAAGCAAGTGCTGCCTGCATATAGATACAAGGCGCGCGATATCGTTAAAACACGGTTCGTTGCAAGCACGCTTTGCGTCACTAAATCGCATTCTTCTTACCTTGGTGTTGGCATACATGGCAGGGCCGCCGGTTTTTATTTGCAATGCATACGACAAGCTTAACAGCAAAGTGGGATAT
>JBARZY010000016.1:0-3452 GCA_049650345.1 Glaciecola sp.
TTGACCTCAAAAACGGCGAACTTGCTGAGCAAGATCTTAACGTTGAAGTGCGTTCGGGGATGTTAGAAGGTTCAAATGTTAATGCAGTAGATGAAATGGTTAACATGATATCGCTTCAGCGCCACTATGAAATGCAAGTAAAACTTATGAAGAAAGCCGACTCGCTATCAATGCGCGGCAACATGCTACTGAGAATTATTTAAGATTAATTAAGCGAGCTTATGCTTCGCGGAGGTTTATATTATGCATCCAGCACTTTGGATTAGTAAAACAGGATTAGATGCGGCACAAACAGATGTGTCGGTAGTATCGAACAATCTTGCTAACGCCAGTACCGTTGGCTTTAAAAAAGACCGAGCAGTATTTGAAGATTTGCTCTATCAAAACATCAATCAACCAGGTGGCCGGTCATCGGCAGACACTGAATTACCGTCAGGTTTAATGCTAGGTGCAGGTTCAAAAGTAGTAGCGACGCAAAAAACACATACCCAAGGTAATTTGTTAACCACCGAAAATGCCCTTGATATGTCGATTCAAGGTCGCGGATTTTTTGAAATCCAAATGCCCGACGGCAGCGCAGCATATACTCGTAATGGCCAATTTACGCTTAACGATCAAGGTCAAATGGTCACGCCTGGTGCAGGTTTTGTACTACAACCTGTTATTACCTTGCCGCCTGATGCACAACAAGTGACTATTTCTCAAGATGGCGAAGTATCAGCGCAATTACGTGGCCAAGCCGATCCTCAGGTGCTAGGACAAATCAATTTAGCAGACTTTATTAATCCGGTTGGCTTACAGCCTACGGGTCAAAACTTATATGTTGAAACTGCGGTTTCAGGCGCGCCCATTCAGGGTGTACCGGGGTTAGAGGGTTTAGGCACCTTGGCACAAGGTACGCTTGAGACTTCGAACGTAAACGTGACTGAAGAGTTGGTTAATTTAATAGAAAGCCAACGTTTATATGAAATGAACTCAAAAGTGATTTCATCGGTTGACCAAATGCTTGGTCAAGTTATTCAGCAGTTATAAGAGGTGTATTATGCGCATTAAACGCCAATTAGTATCACTTTGTAGTTGCTATACAGTTAAGCGCAGCGGCGCAATAGTGTTGCTGCTAATCAGTGTGGCAAGCTTAAGCGCATGTCAATCAACTAGCAGCGAATCGGTGCAAGCAAATGACCCTTATTATGCTCCATCAGTGCCAGTAATGACGCGTGAAAAGATAGCCACCTCGGGCAGCCTGTTTTCTCCCACACTAGCAAATAGTTTGTATTCAGACGTAAAAGCACGGCGAGTAGGCGATATTATTACAGTGACCCTGAGTGAAAACACCAATGCCAGTAAAAGTGCAGGTTCTAGCTCATCAAAAGCTTCCACCCTTGATGTAAATCCTATTGTTGGTTTGGGTGCAAATCCACTGCGAATTGGCAAAGAAACCATTCAGTTAGGTATGGATTCTTCTAACGATTTTAGCGGCGACGCGTCGGCCAGCCAAAGCAATAGTTTGTCGGGCAATATCTCTGTGACGGTGGTAGAAGTATTACCTAATCAAAACCTGATCATTAGAGGTGAGAAGTGGCTAACCCTCAATAACGGTGATGAATACATACGCTTAACCGGGGTGATTCGTCCTGCTGACGTAGCACCTACAAACGAGATTGAATCGACAAAAATTGCTAATGCTCGGATTCAATATAGCGGTACCGGGAGTTTTGCTCGCGCCCAAGAAAAAGGCTGGTTGACCCAGTTCTTCTCATCAACATGGTGGCCGCTATGATCCGCTTTATGATTAAGTTACTAGTAGGTATTAGCTTTACTGTTGTTTTAATGGCCTATTGCACCGAGTTAGGTGCTGCTCAACGTATAAAAGACTTGGCTAGTGTGCAAGGTGTGCGCTCAAACCAATTGGTAGGGTATGGCTTGGTAGTGGGTTTACCCGGTACAGGTGAAACCTCTCCTTTTACTGAGCAATCGTTTAGAACAATGTTGAGTAATTTTGGTATTAGCCTTGATAGTAGCGTTAAACCAAAAATAAAGAACGTTGCGGCAGTAGCCATTCATGCCGACTTACCTGCTTTTGCAAAACCAGGGCAAAACATTGACGTGACCGTATCATCAATTGGTGAAGCCAGTAGCTTGCAAGGCGGTACATTACTACAAACGTTTTTACGTGGGCTTGACGGCGAAGTTTACGCGGTGGCGCAAGGCAGCTTAGTAGTTTCTGGTTTTGGTGCACAAGGCAATGACGGCTCTCGTATTGTGAGTAACACGCCCACGGTAGGGACAATTGCCAACGGCGCAGTAGTTGAGCGCAGTGTTCCCAGTGGGCTGATGCAAAACGATTACCTAACGCTCAACCTAAATACGCCTGACTTTAGTACCGCGCAGGCTTTAGCCGATGAAATAAACCGTAGATTAGGCGCAGATCCTGACAACGGATATGCCATTGCAACACCTATGGATGCTGCTTCGGTGAGAGTGTCCGCACCTCGCGAAGTGGGTCAGCGTGTAGGTTTCTTAGCGACCATTGAGAACTTTCAATTTACGCCTGCCACAGCGCCTGCGCGAGTGGTGATCAACAGTCGTACAGGCACCATTGTGATTGGGCAAGATGTGCGTTTATTACCAGCAGCTATCACCCATGGCGGCTTAACAGTGACAATTACAGAAGACCCACAAGTTGTGCAGCCTAATGCGCTGGCCAACGGCGATACTGCGGCCGTGGCACAGTCTATTGTAGATGTGCAATTGGATGACAGCAGAATGTTCAAATTTGAACCGGGTGTCACCTTAGATGAATTAGTCAGAGCAGTGAATCAAATAGGTGCTGCTCCGGGTGATTTGATGGCCATTTTGGAAGCATTAAGACAAGCAGGTGCACTGCAAGGTGAACTCATTGTTATTTAGTAAGATGCAAGCAAGAAAATAAGGTAGATAGCACATGGATTTAACGGCAAACACAAAATCACAGCTTGAAATGAGTCGTTCAGTACACGATTTGGGCAGTTTGAATACCTTGCGTGAAGCTGCTACAAGTGGTGATGACGGTGCCTTGGAAGAGGCGGCAAAACAATTTGAGGCGATATTTGTAAAAATGCTGCTTAAGTCGATGAGACAAGCTCAAGACGCGATTGCCGACAAAGACAGCCCGTTCAATTCAGAGCAAGTTAAGTTCTATCGTGATATGCATGACCAACAATTAGCAACTAACTTATCTACCAACGGCAGCATTGGTTTGGCCGACGTTATTGTACAGCAAATGGGGATTAATAACGGTGTTATGCCAGCCAGTGCAGTGCGCTCAAACGGTGATCTATCGAGCATTAATCGCCAGCAAGTACTTATGCGACAACGTGCCGAAGATGCGATGTTAGGACCAATAAATAACAATAAAAAACCCGGCTTCGATTCTCCACAAGACTTTGTTGAAACGCTTTATCCGCAAGCGA
>JBARZY010000017.1:0-2621 GCA_049650345.1 Glaciecola sp.
AATTGAAACCGCTGCTAAGCTTGCCATTGATGCCGGCGCTAATGGCGTAATTGGTATTGGTGGCGGCAGCTCAATGGATTGTGCAAAGTTAGTGGCAGCGCTTTTACCCCAACAACAAGCATTACACGACATGTTTGGGGTCAATCAGGTAACCGTATCACGTGCTCCGCTTGTGTTAATTCCTACCACCGCTGGCACGGGATCTGAAGTAACGCCCATTTCAATTGTTACCACCGGAGATACCACTAAATCAGGCATTGTAAGCCGCGCCTTATTGCCCGATGTTGCCATACTTGACGCTAGCTTAACCCTTGATTTACCCGCACATATCACAGCAGCAACCGGCATTGATGCCATGGTGCACGCGATGGAGGCCTATACCAGCAAAATAAAGAAAAACGTGTATTCCGATATGCTCGCACGCGAAGCGTTAAGCTTGTTGTCAAAAAATATTGAGAAAGCTGTGGCCAACGGTAAAGATTTGACCGCCCGACAAAACATGATGCTAGGTGCTTGCATGGCAGGACAAGCGTTTGCCAACGCGCCAGTGGGTGCGGTACATGCCTTAGCCTACCCCTTAGGTGGCCATTTTCATGTGCCTCATGGGCTAAGTAACTCACTTGTATTGCCCCATGTCATTCGCTTTAACGCAACTCATGCTGCCGACTTGTATTCAGAACTCAGCGAAATTGTCATTCCATGGCAATTTCCGTATTCACACAACCCAGCACAGCGCGCACATCATTTGGCTGATTATTTTGCTAGCTTAGCCAAGCAATTTGACTTGCCAACAAGATTAAACAAAGTAGGCGTAACCGAAGACGATATTGCGATATTAGCTGCCGATGCCATCAAGCAAGAACGCTTGTTAGTTAATAATCCCAAAGATGTATTATTTGAAGACGCGCTGCGAATATACCAAATAGCGTTATAGCGCTTTGCAACCACAAAAAAGACAATATATGGCAAATAATCAATCAAAACCGAACATTCCGCAGTTGCACGAATACGCCGTTAGTTTCGAAATTGACACGCGGTGGATGGACAACGACCAATATGGCCATGTTAACAATGTGGTTTATTACAGCTACTTCGATTCAATAGTTAACCGCTTTCTAATTGAGCAAAAAGCGCTGGATGTAAAACATTCAAAGCAAATTGGCCTAATGGTGGCATCCCAATGCTTTTATCATAGTAGCGTCGCATTTCCTGACAAACTGGTGGGCGGATTGAAAGTGAACAAAATTGGCAATAGTTCAGTTGAGTATGGCGTGGGCATATTTAAAGCTGGCGCGACTCATGCCTGTGCCCATGGCAGCATGACACACGTTTTTGTTGACCGATTGTCTCAAAAACCCGTGCGCATTTCGGGTCACTTGTTTGATACATTAAGCAGCGCACTTATTTGCCCTAGTTAGCTTCTAACACTTTATTTTATTTACTACACGGTTAATTTATCTATGCCTAGTTTGATTATTTTTGTCACCTTATTTGCAGCCACATTTGTTAGCGTTGCCAGCCAGCCAGAGCAAATTATTAAACCCATGCGCGAGCGTGCTGAGTTAATTGATAACATGCTCAACGACAAGCTTAGTAATACATTGCCTGCCCTAATGGAGGCAAATAACATTGATATGTGGATATTGATATCACGGGAATACAACGAAGATCCGGTACTAAAAACCATGCTTCCGTCTACATGGTTGTCGGCGCGCAGACGCACCATATTAGTAATATACAATCCTGGTGATGGCCAAGCTCTTGAACGTTATGCCGTGGCGCGCTATCAAGTTGCTAATATGTTTAACAAAGCATGGGATAAAGAGAAGCAGCCAAACCAATGGCAGCGTTTAGTGGAGTTAATTAAGCAAAAGCAGCCTAGCGCAATTGGTATTAACAAGTCACAACACCATGCATTGGCCGATGGTATGACCGCGACCGAATATTTAGCATTTAAAGACAAACTAGGACCACAATTAAGCAACAAATTAGTGAGCGCCGAGCACTTGGCGATTGCTTGGCTTGAAACCAGAACGGCGATGGAAATGGAGGTATACCCTAAAATTGTCGCTTTTGGGCATTCTATAATTAAGCAAGCTTACACCAACAATGTCATTACCCCAGGCATTACCACAACCGAAGATATAGTGTGGTGGTTACGCGACAAATCTAACGAATTAGGCGTGATAAATTGGTTTCATCCAAGTGTTTCTATACAACGCTCCGACGCTGAAAAATTCGACCAAATAAATGCCTTCAGCAAACGTGCAAAAAACAACGTCATCATGCCAGGTGATCTACTGCATATGGATTTTGGCATAACGTATTTACGTTTGAATACCGATCAACAACAACATGCTTATGTGCTTAAACCTGGGGAAACTCAAGCGCCGGATTATTTAATCAAGGCTTTGGCAAAAGCCAACAGGCTTCAAGATATATTCACGCAAATGTTTGCCACCGGTAAAACGGGCAATGAAATATTAAAAGCAGCGCGCAAACAAGCCATTGAAGAAGGCATTAAACCCGCCATTTATACTCACCCATTGGGTTATCACGGGCATGCAGCAGGTACAACCTTAGGTATGTGGGATCAACAAATGGGTGTGCCGGTACAAGGT
>JBARZY010000018.1:0-1705 GCA_049650345.1 Glaciecola sp.
GGATAAAAATAATGGATAAATTTACGCACAGTAAAACATTAAATAGCTATGGCTTACCGGCTAATAGCTCAATTAGCGATATATTTACTAAGCACTGCGTTATTGATGATTACAAGGTTGGCGTTGCTATTAGTCCATGCGGTAAGATTTGCGATTATGGGCAATACGAAGAAATGCCAGATAAATTGAAAGCACAATGGGAATTTTGTGCAGAATTGGAAGGGGTTATAAAATGAAAAAGAATTTATTAGTTTGTCGCTCAGGCGGAAGAACTAGCGAATACATGTATAAACGCTTGCTTGCTGAGTATTCAGATAAATATAATATTGTTGGTATATTTGCAAATACAGGTTGGGAGCACCATAAAACTTTAGAGTTCGTAAATAACAACGATACAGAAAACGCTAAGTTGTACGATGCAAAATCAATATGGGTTGAGGCTGTTGTTCATGCTGGTCGAGTTGCTTGCACTCACAAGGTTGTAACATACGAAACTGCGTCAAGAAATAGAGAACCGATGATTGAGGTTATTAAAAAGTATGGACTTCCTAACGCCGCCTACCCACACTGTACAAGGGAACTTAAGGAAGCTCCAATACATGACTATGTGAAAAATATTCTTGGCTGGAGCAACATAGCTAAAAATCCAATAGAGGTTATAGATCCATATTGCGATTGCGGGTCTTGCTTTGTAGTTAGAAAAGCGGAGCCATACCAAACAGCTTTAGGTATTCGCATTGATGAACCTAGAAGGTTAAAAAGCTCAGTAACACCACAAAATAAGGTTTACCCTCTAGCTCATTGGTTTAATGATGCGCCTGATAAGTTGGATATTTTAGACTGGTGGGAAGAGCGCGAATTTGATTTAGGTATACCAGAGCATCTGGGTAACTGTGTTGGCTGCTTTAGGAAGTCGGAACGTAAATCAATGAAGGCTTATCGCGATGCGCCTGAGCAGTTCGTAAATACTATGGAAAAAGACTACGGGCATATAGGTAGCAATAAAATAAAAGGTGTTCATGTTGACGAGCCGAGAACCATGTATAGAAATTACAAAACATGCGACGACATAATAGCGATGTTTAAAGATGCAGATCCTCAATGGCTATCAAAAGATGACCCAGAGCATATGAATGAAGGTTGCGCCAGTAGTTGTGAACCATTTGCGGGGTGAATTATGAAAAAAGTTAAATGTATAGTGCCAGTTAGTGGTGGAAAAGATTCTCAAGCGTGCTTGAAGATGGCTGTCGAAGCATTTGGCCCTGATGAGGTTTTAGGGTTGTTTTGTGATACTCAATTTGAACATCCCAAAACATACGACCACGTAAAGCGCATGGCTAGGATGTATAAAGTTGAGATTGAAACAATATGCGATGGCGATGTTTTAAATAAAAGCCGTAAGTATGGAAGATTCCCAGGCGGCGGCGCTAGGCACTGCACTGATGAATTGAAAATTAGACCTACGCGAGTCTACTTAAAAGAGTACTCAGAAAAGTTCGGCGCTGTTCAGGTTTGGTATGGCATGCGAATGGATGAAAGTTCAGAGCGTGCAAAGCGTTATGAATATAAAGACCCAGACGATTTATATCAACCACATGAAGTGATTGCAAAGTACCCTAAATACTTGGGTAAAAACGGAGTTCGCTATCGTTTACCAATAGTGGATTGGTACACAAGCGAAGTTATGGAATATTTAGAGGGCGAG
>JBARZY010000019.1:0-22351 GCA_049650345.1 Glaciecola sp.
AGGCGAGGCAAGAAATAAAAGACCACGCGACCAATACCAAGACCGAATTAACCAACCTAAAAAACGACGTAGCTAACCTAAAGTTGGTATCCGCGGGTGATAATACAATGCGCCGTGTGTTCTGGGCTGTGGTATCATTGTTCGTAGTTGGCGTGGGCGGCGCAATAATCAAAACAGTGGTAACCTAATGAGAAAAGTATTTATAACTGATGATAGCCAAGTTTACATCGATACGCTGTCTGGCATATTGTTAGTTGATGAAATGCTTATATGCTCCACGACAAAAGCGGGTGAGGCTATTGATAAGATAGTCTCGTTTATACCTGACGTCATTGTCATTGATAGAATCATGCCAGACATGGACGGCATCACGTTACTAAAGCTCATTAAAGCCGATGAGAGCATAAACTACATACCACGCCTACTGATTAGTGGTAATAGCCTCAAGGAAGTCATTCAGACATGCGAAGACTTCGACGATTACATTGATAAGCTTGAAGACGTGAAAGATATTCGTGGACGCGTAAAAGTTTACGCAGATATTGGCAAGGTTAGAAAGGCCGCAAGGGGTAAGCTATGATTGATTGGAGCAAGTACCCGAATTTCACTAAAGAAGAATTCGACTGTCATGAAACGGGTGAAAACGAAATGCAAGCAAGGTTTATGGAATTGCTTCAGCTACTCCGCACGCAATACGGTAAGCCAATGCGTGTCACCTCCGGCTACCGCTCACCAAATCACAGCATTGAAGCCCGTAAATCAAAACCCGGTACACATGCGCAAGGCATAGCGGCAGATATTTACTGCACTGGGCCAGATAAATTTAGACTCGTAAAGCTTGCAATTAACATGGGCTTTAATGGTATAGGTGTTGATAAAAACTTTATTCACTTAGACGTAAGCCGTGAGCGCTGCGCGATATGGGGGTATTAACATGGACCCGATAACAATAGGCTCTCTAATCGGAGTTGGTAAAGAAATAATCAGCCGCGTATGGCCCGACCCTAAAGACCAAGCGGAAGAGTTGCGTAAGCTTGAAGAGCTGAGGCAAAAAGGCGACTTGGCAGAGTTACAAGCGTATATCCAGGTAATGCAAGCACGGTTAGCTGTAATCCAATCAGAGGCCACTAGCGAGCATTTCCTGACCGCTAACTGGCGACCCATCGTAATGCTAGTCTTTACAGGCTTAATCGTCGCTAGATGGTTTGGGCTTAGCGCTGAGGGCATTACAGAAGCCGAATATATCGAGATATGGGAAATACTAAAACTTGGCATCGGCGGCTATGTTATCGGTCGCAGTGGTGAGAAGATTGTGCGCGAGTATAAGAAGAAATAAAAAGCCCACCGGAGTGGGCAGCGTCTTGCAGGATAATAAAATACCAACCAGTCGAAGCCGATAAAAGCAACTACAAGCCAAACTAAACTTTACCTTTATAAGCAGTCTGCGCTAACAGAACATTGAGTTAAAAGATGGTGACTGATTGGCTAAGCCCGTCGACGAATACGCGTTTATCATTAAGGTGAACGCCGAGGGCTTGAAACTTTACAACACACCCGTCAACCAAAGACAGGTCCAAGTTAATAATACTACACTGATGCGAAACACCCACACCGCTGTCATATTTACGTCTGTTGCTCTCATAACTTTCATTTCCTTGTTGTGAGCTACTGCGCGGATGCTCGTTAGTAGATTGCTTTCTTTATATCTATATGTGTAGCGCTCTCTGATTCACGCACTTTGCATATATGGTTAATCTTGCCAGTCTTGCTACAATAGCTCAACTCATCACGAAGCATTGCGTAAAACACCTTTTTAAAAACTGGCGACTTATCGCAAGACTCTTTTATAAAATTCGCCATAATATATCCTATTTATTCGCTTCGCATGCTTCGCGCTGTGCTTCTGTGTGAGTCATTTTTGCCTACTTACTTGTCATTTTTAAAGTCAACTCACCACCTAGTGAATAAAACTTAAAGTCTTCTATATCAAGACTATCATTTACAATCGCATTCAAAACTTCAAACATGGTTCCAACAAACGCGACTTCTTCATATACCGCTACAACTTTTTCACTCATAACTTTCTCCTATTTATTCGCTTTGGTGTGTGGCTCTGTTGCGGATTCGAACCGCATACACTTCTGCGATAGAAGTCGGGATTTGCGCACTACATCGGACTAATTAACTAGTATTTCATCCGAGAGCTATACCCTAGCAAGCCGTTTTGCTATTCAAAGCCACACCCAAAACAAACAGCCCGTAACGTGGGCTAGTCGAGATAACAAATACACCTTAACATTAAAGTTTAGGCGATGTGGTATGACCAGTTATCTTTCAAATTTAACCATGAATTCGAAAAACCTTCCAAGCATTGAATTTCTACTGAAACCCCACTCGCCAGTTAGAATCCAAACAAATGGCATCATCATTAATAAGGTAGGCGCAACCCATAAAAAGTTTACTCTTTGTATAATCCTCCTTTTCGTACTCCTTATTTCTTTATAGAGCACATAATCTTGGCTATTGTAATCATATTCATCCTCGCCAATAATCAACTTTAAAACATCATCTGCGGTTGGGTTTTCTTTTCCCGTGTCATCTTTTATTCTCTGCTTCATGTAGTAATTTTGACGACTCTTTTTTATATATGGAAAGCTCATCCCCGTAACCTCAATTCACTATCATTAATGCCTTTCGTGCCACGGTCTGACTCACTCAAGCGGCTAACCTCTTCCAACTCAAACAGTTCAATAGGCTGAAATATCACTTGCGCTAGCTTGTCGTTTTGTCGAATCTCAAAATCAGTATCGCCGTGGTTAATCATGTTAATCATAACCTCGCCCCGGTACGGCGCATCAACCACATCTGCTAGCAAGTCTAAACCATATTTATCGGCTAGCTTGCTACGCGGCCATGCAAAGCCACCGTAACCAGGAGGAATCTCGAGTGCAATGCCTGTAGGTATCTTAGCTCGCCCACCGTTAGCCTTTAAAACTGCATTGCAGTCAGCGTAAAAGTCAAAACCCGCGTCTGTGGGGTGGTCTTTCGTTGGTGTTTTAGCTGTGTTGGTTAGTTTTTGGTATTTCATGCTGTCACCTCGTAATGTAATCCATCGTTGCCATTCTGTCCGATTGCGCTTATTCGTCTATCGTCTGGCCAATCGACTAGCTCCGCATCTTCGCTTGTAAACTCGCCGCAAACAGATAAAGCGTATTCCATAGCCTCGTTTTCGTCTAAATGGTTATGCACGATGCATAAAACCATTTCTTCTAGTTGCTGCTTGGTTAGTTCGTATTTCACTCCTCACCCCTATCAATCATATCAATCTGTGCCTGTAAGTATTCAGCCAAGTCGAGCGCTTCCTCTTTCGCGTGTTGTAATAGCTGTCTATGCGAAAGCCCTGCATCGGCTAACGTTGTGCCGTACTTGTTTAAACCCATGTTGCGCCGAGCGAATAACTCGGCGGCTAGTTTGTCGGTTGTTGTCATTCATTCTCCTTTGGGCGCGTGGTGCGCCAATATAAATTCTTTTGCTTCTTCAAATCCTTTGCAAACCTCTACCTGGTAACCAACGTTATCAAGGTATGCTTTCCACTCTTTTTGTTCTGGTGATAACCTCCCTCCCTTCTGTCTTTTCATTTCTATAAACGTTTTCCATTCTGGTATGAATAAATCAGGCACGCCTCTCGATTGCCCTTCTTGTTTCATTTTGTAGGCGGTGACTTTATTCCTGTGCCCGCCGTTTGGTATGGCAAAAATGCCAACGCTAGGGTATGTCTTTTTAAACCAGTGAACAAGTCTGACCTGTTCCTCATGCTCAGAAGGGCACGCCGTTTTTGTATTCGGCACAGTCATTCTCCTTATTAATAAACTCGTTTGTGACTTGCTGTTTAAATCTAGCGCACATGTTGTTAATGTCTAAGTATTCGCAGTTCCCGCATATAATCGGCGGTGTAATGGTTGGTATTTCTTCGCCTTGCATTGATGATTTAACCATTTCTCTAAGCCTTGTGTTTGATTGCTTTATAGCGTGATTTTCTTTTTTGTGTGGCGTTACCTCCTTATCATACATTTCAGACCAATATACTGAATAGTTGTTAATCAGGTTTAGCCGGTTTCTCATTCTGGCAGTTATGTTCTTTATGAATTCGCAGTCCTCTTTATAGCTGCTATTTTGCCGCCAGTGCATAATTCCTCCTAGTCACATCAAAGTATTTACCATTCTTTTTGTACTTAACGATAGCCGGTGGAGTTGCCTTTGTCATATTGTCGCAAGCATCTTTTATTGACCAGTTTGGTTCTATTCTAGTTCCTGACTTTTCGGCCAGTTCACTCATTACTCGCATTGCTTTTTGTCCGGCTATGCCGCCATGCATAATGCAAAGGTATTCGCTAATCGGCTTATCTGATAGGTCGCCGTAATAAGTAATTCGGATCATCTCTTTGCCTGATTTTGCGCTAATATGAGGAAGCCATACCCATCTTTTTACTTCTAGCTCTAGGCTATCAAGGCCCATAATGTCAGACTGTCTAAGTTTGTAATCTTTTTCTTTTGGTTCGCCTTCTGGGAAAAGCTCACCACATTCAGGGCACTTTTTAACAGATGCGTGGCATATCTCATCACAGTTATCACAAACTTTTATGGGTGCATCGCCTCCTTTTCCTGCCTTTTCTGGTGGCTCTACGGCTGTTATAGGGCCATGCTTTTCAACTACGCCGGCAAAGTCGAGAACCAAACAATGGTCAGTGTGTGATTTGGGGCGCAACCCTCGGCCCGCCATTTGAACATATAATGCCGGTGATAAAGTGGGGCGAAGCATTGCTATAAGGTCAATGTCAGGGTAATCGAATCCGGTTGTAAGGACTCCTACATTGCAAAGTGCTTTTATCTTCCCGGCTTTGTACTCTTCTATTATTCTTTCCCTTTCCTTTTTAGAGGTTTTACCGGTTACTACATCAGATTTAACTCCAAGCGAGTTTAATATCTCACTGATGCTTTCTGCGTGCTCTATTCCAACGCAAAAGAAAAGCCATGCTTTTCTATTTCCAGCAAGGCTTATCACCTCTCTGACGACTTTTTCATTTATATCTTGCTTGTTTACAGATTTTTGCAGTTGGCTTTCTATGTATTCTCCACCTCTTTTCCCGACTTCGCTAACATCAAGCTTTTCGGTTGTAATTTTAGATTTAAGAGGGTGTAAGAACCCTTTATAAATAAGCTCTTCTATTGTTACAGACTCTATAAGCCCATCGAATATAGTTCCATCGCCTTCGTCTATTCGTCCGTGGCCAAGCCTCCATGGAGTTGCGCTGCAACCCCACAGCCTTATGTTTGGATTTATTTTCTTTAGCTCATCAAATAAAACCCTATAACCACCTTCATTTTTGTGGTTAATAAGATGGCACTCATCCACTATAACTAAGTCGATATGACCTATGAGACTAGCCTTGCCTCTGAGAGATTGTATGCCTGCAAAAGTTATAGGCTCTCCAAGCTCTTTTTTTCCAACTGATGCGCTATAAATTCCAAGCGGCGCATTTTTCCATATTTGCCTTAACTTTTGAGCATTCTGTTCGATAAGTTCTTTTTGATGGCACAGCATTAATATTCTTGTGTCTGGCCATGCTTTTAATGAGGTTTCACATATACTCGCAATAATTACGCTTTTTCCCGCTCCAGTAGGGAGAACTGAACAAAGATTTCCATCGTTATTCCTCATCCAGTCAAACACCTCATCTATCGCTCTTGATTGATAGTCACGAAGTTTCATTATTCCACCAATTCGAAACGATAGCCTTTTACAGACTTTCCAACGCCTCTCAAAACGTCAGAAATTTTCCCCTGCCTTATACCAAGGTCATTTGCCGCAGCTGTCATAGATTCGTACACTGTGTTGTTATTTAAGCATCTTACTTTTTTTCTTTTCGAGGCCGCCATAGCCTCCACTGCATTTGGATCTTTTTTCTTTCCTTTGTGAAACTCAGATATTTTTCTTTTTGCATCTTCTGAAAGCGACCTACCCTTACCTGCCTCTGATATTTTCCTTCTATGCTCTTCGGTTAACTTCCTTCCTCTTATTTTTTCAGCCTGCTTCATGTGAGAATCTCTGGTTCTATTTTTTGCCGCTTCTCTCATCTTTTTTATTGTTTCATTAGAGAAAACCCTTCCAGTCATTTTTTCTCTCATCATAGATTTAAACTCTTCTGTTCTTTTGCTTCCTGACGCACCATCACCACCAACCGTGTAGTTACACAAGCTGTCAAGACCAATTTTCTCAATCATTTCAATTTCAAGATTAAATGCATCAGCTTCACTTAGGTTGTCTTTGTATATTTCCACTGTGTAACCGTGCTTATCAACTACGTTATGCCAATGCTTATTACGATTATTCTTCCAATAAGCCCTTCGCCCCTTTCCTTTGCCAACATAAAATATTGAATTGTCACTGGCTTTCCTGTGGAAATATACATAAAACATTGCGATACCCTTTATTTATTACTTAATTCGATTATACAGTATAATCAAAACTAGTAAAGTAATTACATCTCCATATCTATGCGAACAACATCAATACTACGCTCGCCTTTTTCGCCATTCCAAAATTCGCGCTTTCCATCTTTATATTTTGCGCTCACTCCATCACCGTCAACAAAATCCCAAGGCACTAAGTCAGGGTGAAAAACATGGCTATCACAGCCGGCGTATTGAGCCTGTGCGGGTATTTTGTCTTCCCATCTAGCACAATGCCATGTGCCATCCTCTTTAGCCGTGCTGTGCGCGCATGTGCGGCAATTCACCTCAGTAGCCCAATGATTAACGTGACAAAACTTATAAGCGGGGCAAAACTTGCACTGATACCATTCAGGCGAAGCGCCGGCACAAGGTTCTGGCATTCTGTCGCTGTTAATGATTCGGTGGCTTCTTTGTATTAATGACTCTGCAAAATCCTTGTCTATTCTGACTCTCTCAGTGTAATAGGTGTCATCGTTCTTATTGATAGCAACATATAAAGCACGCTCCATGCCTGTGCCGTGCATATAAAGCTGCATTTGCGCGTAGTGCATCGGCTTAGACTTTTGCACGCCATCTTTTACAAGCTGTTTAAATGACTTGTCACTGTGCGTCTTAAACTCTGCAACGTGTGGAGTATTTGGGGATTCTGGCACGCCAGAAGTAATGACGCCATCCATTGAGCCTGATAGGTGATTACCAAAATCAACGCGGTATTGGTTGCCGTTTTCGTCTGCATCGGTTATTTCGATGCCGGCGCATCGCAAGTCTGAAACAATGGTTTCTTCTTCGTTTTGACCACGACGAAACAAGCGCAACATGCGACCAGGGAACTGCTCAATTATTGCCCATCTAAAATTAAGCCAAAGCCAGCGGTCGCAATGGTGACCAGCAAGCGACGCTCCAAAATGCTGTCGTGGCAATTCTGGTTTATCTTCATGCGCCTTATCAATAGCGCTAATAAGGCCGTTTTGCCTTTCTGGTAGTTTTGCCATTATTTATATCTCCACTTGAATCCACAGGCGGTTTTTGACCTTCCTTTACAAACATGCCTTATTTGCGCTTGCGCTGATTTCGTTGCTTTTCCTATTGATTTAAGCCATTCGTCAGCATAATAAACAGAATCAAACTCCATTCCGTTGCATTCACATATAACAGGCTTCATTTCTGACTTATGACCAATTCTTTGGCTGTGCCTTCTTTCTTCTGAGAATTTTTTACCTTTTAAGGCTATTGAAAGCTTTGCTGAAAACTCATCACCTCTTACAACGCCTTTCCATTGGCGACTAACTCTCTCCCTGTTTTCTTTGCTTTTAGCGTAAAGTATTGTGCTTTCAGGCATTGGCCTACCTGACGTGCCCTCGCCGCCGGCGGTCATGTTGGCTAAATTATCAAGACCAATTTTTGCTATTGCCTCAATCTCAAGGTCAAAAGCCTCTTGTTCGCTCAAACCGTCTTTAATTATTTCGTGATAAAAACCATTCTTTTTTGCTATGTTTCTCCAGTGGTTGTTTCTGTTTTTCTTCTGAATACACCTATCTCCGCATCCTTTTCCGATGTAAAAGATGGTGTCGTCAGTTTTTCTTTTGTGGCAGTAAACGTAATAAGATTTGTTCATAATATTAAAAGTATGGTGACTAATGCCACCATACTATCACCGTATTAATTGAATGTCTATTTCTGCCAAGGTGGTCTTTGTGTAGGAGCTTGGCTAGCCTGCTGCTGTTGCATTGGCTGACTTTGAACTGGCGCTGAACTTCCGCTTATCGCCTTAAAGCCAGATACATCATTTCCATCTCCGTACTGCTCAGATTTTGTAACCTTTAGTTTTATCTCAAGACTTCCACCAATCAGTTGGTCAGTGTCAGAAACCTGCGTTAGACCAATAGCGCGCATTAGTTGGCCTAGTTGCTGGTGACCAATTTCCTCGGCTTTTGGATTCGGGTTGCTAATGTTGATATTCCCAAAAACAACACGCCCTTCATGTGTAGGGCCTGTTACATCGTAACGAACAGCAATATACTGACCGTTACCCGCCTTAGTGGTGCGAATCTCAGCATCGTTAACGGTTACGCTATACCATCCAGCCGGTAAGGGTTGAAAATCGCCGTCGTTGCCTTGAGGTAAATCAGTTGCGTTAAAAGTTTGATTAAGTAAAGCCATTGTATTATTCCTTCTCGATTGTAAATGATGGGCGACCAGGTTTTGCTGTAATCGCTTGTGTTAATGGTTGTGTGATTTCTGGAGCGGCTTTCTTCCACTCAGTCATGTTTATGCTAGGCTTCCATCTGAAAAGCTCACCAAGGTGGTCAGAAAGTCCGCTCTCTGCTGCAATCTCTTGAAGCTTATCACTGTCTATCGTGCGATTAATACGAACGGTTGCCTTAACTTTGTAACCTTCTGGCTCGAATGTTTGTGGGCCTTCGTGTGTTAAATTCACGTTTAACTCTTGCATTAATCTATCTTCAATGTCGCGGCGAAACTCAGTTGCTTCGCGCTCCATATCTTTTGCATCAAGCCATTTATCGAACAAGCTCATTGGTTCAGACATTTCCGCCACCTATTTTATTGATTATTTCACCAAGGTCAGGCGCTTCCCATGCCTCAAGCTTGCCAGACCTGTCTTTTGCAGACCATAAGCCATCGCTGTCACACATTAGTGCGCGTTGCGTGCCGCCGTATGCGTCTTTCTCTACGCGTAGAGCCAAAACCTCATCGAAGTAAAACGGTAAACCTTGACCAAGTTTATTACCTGGCATTGATGGCGCGTATAACATGCGCCCCATTTCGTCTTGTGTTTTTTCTAGCTTGGCGCTGAAATACACATGCTTACCTGGTAAGTCACGAAACGAGCGAATAAGGTCTCCCATTATCTCTTGTAGCGCTCCGTATGCTTGGCGGGGGTCTTTTGACTTCTTCTTCTCAGCGCTTAACACTACCTCAGCAATCTCAGAAATAGAGTCCAATGCTACACTTTGAAACTGTGCTGCATCTTCTGACTTGGTGAGCCATTCGTAAGCCTCGTTTAAAGAATCCATATCGCTAATCTCGATATAGGGTAAATCTGCATCGGAGATTGATAAAAGCCCGCCCTCTGCACTCAATACTATCGGGCTGGGTAGCGTAGGGATTAAAGAGGTTTTACCTGCGCCAGCTTGACCATAAACAAGCAATTTAACGCCGTTTGTAGACAAGCCTTTTGTTGATTTAAGCTGTATAGCCATTTTTGCTTTCCTTTGGTTGAACAGCGCGGTTTGAACAATTCAGCTCGGCTGTTGTTGACTAATATAGGGGAATGAATTATTGTTGTCAACACTACAATGACAAAAAGGTAAATAAACATGAAAACTTTGGAAGAGATAGTGAAATCTTTGAAGGGCAAAAATCACGCAGATATAGCAAGAAAAGCAGGCATGACAAGAGCTTATGTTAACGCTTTATCGCAAGGTAAGCATTTAAACCCAAGATACGAGACTATTAGAAAGCTTAGCGAGGTGCTTTCTAATGAAGAATAAAATATATGGGATAAAGTGCGAGGGCTTCATAAAAATAGGGTACTCATCATCTGTAGAGAAAAGAATTTATGATATGCAGATAGGGAATCCTTTTGATTTAAAGGTTGAGTTTCTTATTGAGCCGGAAAAAGCAACGGCAAGAAAAATAGAAATGCTATGCCACCAAGAGCTAAAGTCTAAGGGTAGGCATGTAAAAGGTGAGTGGTTTAATTTTGCCGGCGATGAGGAAGCAGTAATTAGAAATATAATAAATAGCTACAAAAAACCCAAGATTGCAAGTGATGAGGATAAAAGAGATTGGAATGAATTTTTTTCTGTTTACTTTGATTTGTGCGAAGTTTTAGGCAGAGGAAAAGCGCATAAATTACTTGGAGTTCATCACGCAACTATTAACGGCTGGGCTAGGTCTATGTCAGTAAAAAAAGAGGCGCTCACAAATATAAGAAAGATAAGGGAGGAATATTGTAATGGGTAACCTATCAAACGTATTTGGCGGAAGCTTTAAGCCACCAGTAGAGAAAAGCGCAAAACCAGTTATTGAACAAATAGAAGACGCATTTGCCAACGCAGGTTTAGATATTCCAGACAATATAAATATTGATGGCAATATTCACAGATACAGCACAAGCGGTAAACGTGGTGACGATGCCGGTTGGTATGTGTTTTTCGATGACAAGGTGGTTTGCGGTTCGTTAGGATGCTGGCGCGATAATATAAGCGTTAATTTTAAACAGGATATAGGCAGGCAACTTTCACCGGTTGAACAAATGGCAATCACTCGGCGCATGAGTGAGGCGAAAGAAAGAAGGCAATCAGAACAAAAAAGAAAGCACGAACGCGCAGCCGATACGGTCGAAAAAATATGGGAGCAGGCAGGCAATGCCAGCAACGAGCACCCATACCTATCAAGAAAGCACGTATCAAACCACGGGTTAAGAATAACCGGAGACGGTCGTTTAATTATTCCGATGTATAACCAAGACGGCGAGCTGGCAAGCCTTCAATATATACCAAGCGAAGGAAAAAAGCGCTTTCACTCAGGCGGCGAGGTTAAAGGCTGCTTTTACTCAATAGGCTCAAAAGAAGATACTGTTTACATTGCAGAGGGTTATGCAACGGCAGCTTCAATTCACGAGGCAACCGGCCAAAAGGTTTACGTTGCATTTAGTGCTAATAATATAAAAGAACTAGCGCCATTCGTGCGCGACAACCACAAAGGCCCTGTTTGTGTTGTGGGTGATAATGACGAGTCAGGTGTAGGTCAATCGGCAGCACAAGAGGCTGCATACTCAATTAACGCACGCGTGGTTATACCGCCGGAGTTGGGTGATGCTAATGATTATGCCGTTGCAGGCAATAACCTTTCAGAACTGTTAAACCCACCGGCAGATGATTTCTTAATATCAGCAGATGAGTTCTCTAGCCAGCCAAGTCCGATAGCATGGCTCATAAAAAGATGGTTACAACGTGACGCGCTTATCATGGTGCATGGCCCCAGTGGTGGCGGTAAAACATTTACTGTTCTTGATATGGCATTAACCATTGCATCAGGAGGCACAGAATGGCGCGGACTAAAATGCACGCCTGGCAGCGTTGTCTATCTAGCCGGTGAAGGCCATCACGGTTTACGCGGTCGTATAGCAGCATGGAAACATAAAAACAAAGTTGACGGGTTAAGCATGTGGCTAAGTAAGGCAGGATGCAACCTGAATAAGCCAGAGGGCTATCAGCGCGTATCTGAGGCGCTTTCTTCATTACCTACAAAACCAGACCTTGTGATAGTCGATACTCTGCACCGGTTTCTAGAGGGTGACGAAAACAGCGCTCAAGATGCTAAAACAATGCTCGACGCATGTGCGGCAATAATGGAAAGGTTTGATTGTTCTGTGCTACTAGTTCATCACACCGGCGTTAACGATGAATCTCAACACCGTGCGCGAGGCTCATCAGCTTGGCGCGGCGCGCTAGATATTGAAATTAGCGTTAAGCCTGGCGACACAATGGAAATAATACAGCGCAAATCAAAAGATGCTGAGATAGCTGACACTTTATACGGCGAACTGGAAAGCGTAGCAATACCAGGGTGGATTGATGAAGATGGCGACCAAGTAACCAGCGCCGTATTTGTCGAGGCTCAAGCGCCAGCCGAGCAAAAGAAAGATAACAAGCTCACTCAGTCCATTCAGATGATAGAGAAATGCTGGTTCAACAGTGAGTGCGACAAGGATGACTTAGGCCGCCCATACGTAAGCACAAGCGCATTACGTGAATCATTGATGAAGTTATTCGCCATGAAAGAATCAACCGCTAAGAATTATACCAAGGTAAGTTATGGAAAGGGGCTGATTCATGACCTATCCGTTGCCGGAATAATTGAGCCATATTTGCACGGTTTTTCCATTTGCGATGATACTTATGCGTCTAGTTTTTTAATGAAAAGTGGGCTTTAAAGCGGTTCATTTTGGGGTGCGCTGGTTCACAAGCAAATGAACCACTTGGTTCACAAGGTTCATTTTTGCGGTTCATTTGTGAACCAGTTACAAGTTGTTGAATTATAAGGAGATAATTGAAAGGTTCACATACTAGGTTCATTCACTGGTGCGAACTGTGAACGTCTGGTTCACAAGGTTCACACACCTACAGGGTGTGAACCAAATGAACCGACTGAACGCGGGTTGATTTGAACGGGTAGGTAAAAAGCATCACCACCCCCTTACATAAAAAAGCAAAAGTGGTCGAATTGTGTAATGTTTTCAAATACGATGAATAACATTGAAACCGATAAAACGACTGGTATAGTTAGGTTTAGTTTTTAGCGGAGAGTAAGCATGAAAGAGATAAAAGCGGAAAGGCCAACGCCTGACCAGGTGATGGAGTTGGCGAGAGAGAATGAAAGGTTGAAGCGGACTAACTTGTTCCGTGTCGCCTACACCCTCGCCACAACATTCTTTTGCGGGATGGCTATCGAGCGCGGGGATTATTTTGTTGCGTCTGTGTGTGTCTTAGCGGGCGTTGTTTGTTGGTGGATATTAAGCGACCAAGAACAAGACTAAAACACATCCGACCACCTTGCCTGACTTTTCTGGTAGGGTGGTTGTTTTTACAGGAGAGAGAATATGAAGCCAAAGAAAGGCGATACAATTGTATGTTGGTTCAGTTGCGGCGCGGCCAGTGCAATCGCTCTTGAACAAACCATAAAGCAGTACGGCGATATTTGCACAATACGCGCAGTAAATAACCCAGTAGCAGAAGAGGACGAAGATAACAGGCGATTCATGCTAGACGTTGGCAAGTGGCTTGATATTGAAATTGAGATAGCGACTAACAGTGAATGGCCCACTAATGCTTGTGTTGATGTTTGGGAGAAAAAACGCTTTATGTCTTCACCCTACGGCGCATCATGTACGGCAGAGCTAAAGAAAGGCGCTAGACAACAATGGGAGCAGGAAAACGAGTTTGACTGGCTTGTCATGGGCTTTACTAGCGAAGAAGCACACAGGGCCGACAGGTTTCGCAAGTTTGAGCGTGAAAACCTATTAACGCCACTGATTGATAAAAGCCTAGCAAAGTCCGATTGTTTTATGCGTCTGATGGATGCTGGTATCGCATTGCCTAGCATCTACCGCCGTGGATACCCTAACGCCAACTGCATCGGGTGCGTTAAGTCTTCCAGCCCGACATATTGGAACCATGTACGCAAAGAAGACCCGGAGATATTCGAGCAACGCGCAACACAAAGCCGTGACATAGGCGCAAAGTTAGTTAAGCACAAAGGTGAGCGCATATTTCTAGATGAGCTAGACCCAAGCGCATACGGCGGCAAAATGAAAGACCTTAACTTCGAGTGTGGGATATTCTGCGAAGAGCGCTAACTGGTCAAACCACATAACAAACACGTCGGTGTTATCATCGTCGTGAATTTACAGGAGAGAGTTATGAAAGCGACAATACTAGTAAGAGATTTAGTGAAGCTAATTGCCAAGCATGGCGACCCAAGCACGACGATATGTATATTGCTAAAAGACGGTAGAGAGGTCAGCGTTGAACTAAAGTGCGTTGATGAAGCGCATGACAATAATAACGAATTTGCATTCGAACTATACGGAGAAGAAAAATAATGTCACCACACGAAATGCAACACGCAATCGAAGGACTACGCAACGGCGAGTCAATGCTATGCACAGTCGAGGACGTATACCGTCGAATGATGCGCAACGAAGACACGATGCTTGAGTTATGCGAGTTACTGCACGGTAGCGACTTAGAAGCAGCCGAGCGTAAGTTTATGAATGAGTTTATTGAAGCTGCACGGGATGAGCTGACGGCGGCTAGGGAGGCGCAAGTATGAAAACCCACGACAGAGCTAGGATTGCATTACGACGCGCAAAGGGTAGCCACTACTCAACAATGAAGCAATTAGCCGATGCGCTTGGCTGGTCGATGACAGCAGTACACAGAGCGTGTGAAGCCGAACCGGAGATACGCGCAATACTAAACGCTAACAAACATAGACCCGTTAAGCCACTTGTCACGCCGCGTGTTAAGCGCGACGACGTACCAATGCAGCCAATTATCAAGCGGCTACACGATGCTATACAATTGTCAAGCATGACACAGTTGGAGATTACCGAGAGGGCTGGCATGTCTGAGGCTTTCTTCCGTGATGTGTTTAAGCGTGGTCACTTGCCACGAATGCAAAGCATTATGGCTGTTTGTGAGGTTTTGGGTTACGAGTTACAATTATGCAAAGGAACAAGCTGATGGGTGAATTAGTTATTAGCTTTTTGGTTGGAATTATCCTTGGTTACTTCATCTGCATGTTTAAAGTCACCAAGCTTAGAAATCAGTTAACCAGTATGCATATAGATGCTCTACACGAATCGAATAAAGAAGCGCTTTTAAGAAAGCTACGCAAGGAGCAGCCATGAACCTACACACAGACCCACTAACACACTTAATAATCGGACTGTTATTAGCTGCTGTATCGTGTGGATTGTTCCTGGTTGGCATATACGTCATGGAATTACTGTTTGCAATCTGTCGACAACATCGGCACAATAGAGATTCATAGTATTACTCTCCCTGTAATTAGCCCTCCTAGCGAGGGCTTTTTTTATTCCCTCCAAAAGCGTATACTTGAATCATTAGGGCGCAGTCTGCCCGTTAACTAATTTATGGGGTGGATAAATGGCATTACAGTTTGATGGTAACGGCTATGTAGACAGTTTTAGTGTGACGCTAGATGGCGATTTTAGTATTTCAATGCCATCCATTACGGCTGGAGGCACAGACTTAGACGAGTTCTACCTCGCGGGCGCTGGTGGTGCACCCTTTTTAGCAAAGGTTGGGCAGGGCACAGCATTGCGCTTTAGGGCCGTATCGGGGCAGCAGGTAGACGTTCCCTATGACAGCGTAACCAGCCCAAACTACCCACAGATAACATTATCGCGTAACGCTGGCGTTATTACCCTAGAGGTTGGAACATCTTTAAACACCTTAAGCTATTCAGACCCTTTATCGTTTACCGTCATTGGCGCATTTAATAATAATATTGGTCAGCGAGAATTTACCATGTCGGGGGTTATGGAAATTATTGGTGACTCTGGTGGTACAGTAACGTTTGATTTCGACAACTCCACGGGAACCACGCTAACCGACACGACTAGTGGTAATAATGGAACTTTAAGGAATTTCACGACAGGCGGTTTTGTTGACAATACGGGAGCGCCGACAGCGGACGCGGGTGCAAATCAGAGTGATATAGCTGCTGGAGCAACCGTATCGCTAGATGGCTCAGGTTCATCAGACCCAGACAGCGACCCGCTAACTTACCTCTGGACGCAAACAGCGGGTGCGCCCGTAACGCTTTCCAGCAATACCGCGCAATCGCCCACTTTCACAGCGCCAGACACAACCAGCGCGCAGACGTTAAGCTTCAGTTTGGTTGTAAATGACGGTACAGAGGATAGTGCACCAGATACAGTTGATATTGGAGTGTTATCCAATGGCGAGGTTGTTGGTTATGATGTAATACTGTTAATCGGGCAATCTAATATGGTTGGCAGGAACGGACCAATAGACCCAATTTTGGACGTAGTGGACTCTCGCATAAAACAATACGGAAGCACCAGAAAAGTGCTAGAGATTGCGCAAGACCCGCTAGACCATCTAGACGAGACAGCTAATACAATTGGGCCAGGCTTATCTCTTGCCAAGCATTACGCAGACAACTACTTGGAATCAGGCCGCGAAGTTTTGCTTTTACCAGCAGCAGACGGGGGCACAGCGTTTGGAACTGGATTCTGGCGAAGTGGTGGCGCTGGCTACAACAACGCCATAGCAAGGGCTAACGAGGCCATTTCTCTAGGTGTCGGTACACGTATAGTTATGATGGCTTGGCATCAAGGTGAAAGTGACCGAACAATGACCGAAACGGAGTACGCAACCGATTTAGATGCGTTAATATCTGGCTTTCGATCTTCGATTGTTGGCGCAAGCAACACGCCCTTTGTTGTAGGAGAGATAAACCCTAACTCTACACAATACGGGGCAGGTGTTGCGGCTGCGCTATTGGATACACCCAACAGGGTTGCGGCTGCTGGTTATGTGCCTACGAGCGATATACCGCTCGGAGGGGATAGCTTGCACTTCTCTGCATCCTCTTCCAGAGCTTTGGGAGTTAGATATTCTGAGGTTTACGGAGCGGTGGGCGTTTCTGATTTAAACATATTAGTATCAGGGATTCCAGATGGTGCGTATAAAACATACCTAATCGACCAGTCTGATAACATTATCTACAACGCCAATGCAACCTATGCCAGCGGAGCGGTAACGTTATCAGGGTTAACAGTGCCAGCAGGCACGCCGATCGAAGGTTACGTAATCGACAATGAAAGCCCACACGTAAACGGGGCTGTAATCTCAGGGGTTACGGTATGAGTGTAAACACTTGGAGGGCGGTTAACAGTTGGGGAGCAGCTACAGAGCCGCTAGTCATAAGCGCCGCGCTTGGTGGTTCGACTACTCAGGCATTGCGCGCATCTATCACCATTAATGGTGAAGCTGTTACGATAAACGCAGCACTAGGCTCATCCGTGACAAGCGGGCTGCCTGCAAGCGTCACGATTACGCCAGTGCCAAGCCAGCCTGTTATCATAAACGCGGCGCTAGGCTCTACATATTCCAGAGGTTACAGAGCTAGCGTGACAATTGGCACAGTAACGATTAGAATTTATTCAGAAACTCATTACGAAATACCAAATTACTGAGGAAAGAAAATGGCACAAGGTGACTCAAAAGTATGCGCAGAATACGACTTCCAAGCATACAACGGAAGATACAACCATTCGTCTGATACGTTTGCTTATTTGCTAGTAACGGACGCATACGGTGATATAGATGCTAACACGGCGCTAAACGCGGCAAGCTTCACTGCTGCTACGATTGGCGGAAACTACGCGGGCAAAACAGCGTTAACAAGCGTTACATGGGCGCGCAGTGCGGCGGTGTCAACGCTAGACGCTGCTAACATTAGCATTGCAGCAGACGCAGGAAACCCAACAGACGCGAAATGCCTAGTTGTGCTAAACGACACAAGCGCCGCCGACGATTGCTACGAGGTGTTTGATTTGACGACGGACGGCACAACAGCGGTAGACCTCACTAATGGGTTTACATTTAACTTCAATGCCGCAGGCGCTACAACGGTTACTACTAATGGCTAGAGACTTTCTTTATAGAAAGCCGTTACCAGTTGGCAAGACTGACAATTACACTCTATCGCCCAATGATTTATGGCAAGGTGATGCGGTGATTGACTCGTTCACGGTTACAGTGGAAGGGCTGACAGTGAATAGCCAGCAGCACGACGGCACGACAATGCAACTAAGCCTAACTTCCACTAATAAAGGCCGCAACGCTGTACACTGGTCTTTCCTTTTAGAAGATGGGCGTAGTGAATGCATTACAGGATTCATTGATTCACCGGAGTGCTAACATGCTATACGGAGCGCTTATACCCTGTAGATTGGGTGAGCGCTTCAATGAGGACGGAACCTCGCAGTATGGAGCGATTACGCATATTTATTATTTTGGCGATTGGGCTTTCGCTACTGGCTTAACCGATACACCGAAACGAAACCACGTCAACGAGCTACTAACAGAACTGCACAGCAACGGCGTAAAACGCCTACACTACTATTCAAAGTGTGAGCTAATACAATGGCAGCTATACACGACAGAAAGAGGCTCAGTGAGGGCTAAGAGGTTGTAATGAGCTATAAAGATTTAATCAAACCGCGAACAATGGCGACGTGTGAAAAGGGCAACCAGTTTGGCTCACCGCGTTACACGGCGGAAGAATTTGAGCAGTTGGTTGATGGGTATATTGATGAGTGTAACGAGCTTCAAGAAATACCGACTATGATGCATTTTGCGATGACGATTAAAATTAGTCGTGAACAACTGTATAAATTCTACGGTACAGATGAGCGCTACAAGAATGGTTATGCACAGCTAGTGTCATGCCGCGACGGTATACTTGAACATAGAGCGCTTAACCCGCAAGAGAATGAGCGTAGAAGCCCAACTATGATGATATTTGCATTGAAGCAGATAGGCTGGACGGATAAGCAGGAGCTAGCGCATACAAGCCCTGATGGTTCAATGACACCTAAAGAACAAGGCATGGCGGTTCTTGATGCTTTAAAGAATAAGCACAAAGAGGTATAATTGCACATGCGGCTAGTCCGGCCAGACGAACCCCACCTAGTCAGTGGTTGCCGCACAACTTTTCGACTAACCTTTGACTGAGGCATATCATGAAAACATGCACTAGATGCAACATTACAAAACAATTAGATGATTTCCACAACTGCAAATCAAAGAAAAGCGGTAAGTTTTCCCAATGCAAGGAATGCAGGAATGACCATAACAGAAGAAAAGCAAACGAAATAGGGCATGACGTCTTGTACGCAAGAGCTTTAGCTAACAACCCTGACAAATACAAGACCAATCAAAAAAAATATTATAAAGAAAACAAAGATAAAGTGGTTAAAAATGTGGCGGAATGGAGAAAGCGAAATCCAGATGCGAGAAAAAAAGAATACCTTAAAGCGAAAGATAAAAAGATAGCCTATGCAAAAGAATGGGCAGAAAATAACCCAGAAAAAAGGCGCGCAATAGCAAGCGCATACTCCAAAAGATTTAGAGCGGACCCAGAAAATAAGCCTTACCAGATATGTAGGAAGCTACTTGCAAGAGTGATAGGGCTAAAAGAGGGCGGTAAAACTGGCAAGACTGAAACCATGCTAGGATACACTAGGCACGAATTAAAATACCATATAGGCGCCATGTTTCAAGATGGCATGTCATGGGGGAATCATGGAGATTGGCATATCGACCATATAAAGCCAGTCAGCGCTTTTATCAAAGAAGGTGAAACTGACCCGAAAGTAATTAACGCGCTAGATAATTTACAACCATTATGGGCGAGAGATAATCTATCAAAGGGCGCTAAATATGAACCCTAACGACATAGCCGACAATAGAACAGACCTGCTCACATTTGCAAAGACAATGTTTCGCGCTCGAAAGGGCGCAGAGCTTAAACACAATTGGCATCAAGACGTTATATGCACGGCACTTGAGAAAGTGGTCACAGGTCAAACAAAGCGCCTAATAATAAACGTACCTCCACGCTCAGGTAAAACCGAGTTAGCCGTGATTAACTTCATGGCATGGTGTATGGGTAACTTTCCAGACTCAGAATTTATACACGCATCCTACTCGAAGCGGTTAGCAACAGCTAACGCATACGCTACCCGCGCAATAATGCAGCACGAGACATTCAGCGAAATATTTCCAAACTTAGGACTATCTAACGACTCACGCGCAAAAGATGAGTTTCGCACGGATAGCGGCGGTATTGTTTACGCAACAGGGGCAGAAGGCACAATCACGGGGTACGGCGCTGGCAAGATGCGCGACTACTTTGGCGGTGCAATAATAATAGATGATCCACACAAAGCGGGTGAAGCCAATAGCGACACTATGCGCCAGAATGTTCTTGATTGGTTTGCTACAACTATGGAAAGTCGTAAGAACTCACCTGATACGCCAATCATAGTTATCATGCAAAGGCTGCATGAGGGTGATTTAAGTGGTTACTTGCTAGCTGGCGAGAATGGCGAGAAATGGGATCACATTTTAATACCAGCTTTAGATGAGAAAGACGAAACATTCTGGGAGGGTCAGTTTAAAACGGAGGATTTACATAGACTCAGGACCACTAACAGTTATGTTTTTTCTGGCCAAATGATGCAAAAGCCTAGCCCGACAGGTGGAGGAATGTTCAAAACGGAATGGTGGAAGTATTACACTCAAGAGCCTAATTTTGATTACCGCATGATTTACGCTGATACGGCAATGAAGACAGGGCAAGAAAATGATTATTCAGTGTTCCAGTGCTGGGGCAAGAAAGACGACTGCATTTATCTCATAGACCAGCTAAGGGGTAAATGGGAAGCACCACAATTGCTACAGATGGCTAAATCTTTTTGGGCTAAGCACAAAAACTCAAACAATGGTACACTTAGACAAATGAAAATAGAGGATAAGGCGAGTGGTACTGGCCTTATTCAACAGATGAAGCAAGACAGAATGCAGGTTGGAGCAATCAAGCGAGATAGGGATAAGGTCACAAGGGCTTACGATGCCGCACCATCCGTAGAGGCGGGAAGAGTCTTTATACCAAGCGGAACTCCATGGATTCCAGAATACATAGCAGAGTTCGAGATGTTCCCAAACGGAAACCACGACGACCAGATAGACCCAACAATGGACGCCATACAAGATATGATAGTGGGCGGGCCTGCCTTTGTCTTTGCTTGTTAGCATTAAAACGCGTTATAATCAAATGAAACAAACATGAGGGCTTAAAATGTGGCCGTTTAGTAAAAAGATTAGTCAAAATATACCAAGCGTGCCAAGCCAAGTCGCTATGGCGGTTAAGTCCGTTACGCTACCCGAGGCGCAGCCAGATTGGAAGCTATTTGCCAAGAAAGATAAGTTGTGGGATAACGACGTTGCTATTCTTGAGGGCTACAATGCATCGGCCGTTGTTTACACGTGCGTAGAAAAGCGCGCAACGCTTACAAGCTCTGTTCCTTGGTATGCAGGTGTAAAGCAAGCAGACGGCACGATAGAGCGATTGCCTGACACGCACCCCGCAAACATGCTAATAGAAAACCCGAACCCTGATTGTAGTTGGCTAGAAGTCATGCATCAGTGGTCGCAACAGTTGGATTTATCAGGCAATGGCTATGCGTCTATCATACGAGCAGGCGCGCGCAATGAGCCTTATCAGATTTGGAATTTAAGCCCGAAATACATCAAAGCCAAACCTGGACGCGAGCGCCTAGTCGAATATTACGAATACCAAGAATACAGCGGTACAAGACGACGCATTGACGCTAGCGACATGATACAACTGCGCCTACCTAACCCTAACGACCCCATCTTTGGAATGCCTGTGCTAATGGCAGCAGGGCGAGCAACTGACATTGATAGAGAATCGGGTAATTGGCAGAAGTCTAGCTTGCAGAATCGAAGTGCAGGCAGCTTACATATTGAAGTGCCACCAGAAACACAACCCGACCAAGTGGCAGCGATACAAAAAGCAGCACAAGAGAAATACAGCGGTAGTCATAATGCAGATAAGCCTTTTGTTACTAGCGGTAAAGTCAATCAATTAAACCGAACAGCACAAGAAATGGATTTTGTAAACAGTCGTAAAGCTATATGGGCGGAGATTTGTGCTGTGTTTGGTTTGTCTATGTCTGATTTAGGCTTTACTGAGTCGGTTAACCTAGCCAACGCCGAAGCTATGGCAAAGCAGTTGTGGAAAAACACCATTATTCCACGTCTTGAGTTAATGAAGAGACAGCTCAACGCACAACTGGCTTATGATTTTGGCCAGAATGTTTGCTTCGAATATGATGTAAGTAAAGTTGATGCTCTACAAGAGAATCTCACCGAGCAGCTAGCTAATGCTGAGAAGTTGTGGCGAATGGGTTTTAGTCTAGAGGCTATTAACGAAAAATTAGGTTTAGGTTTTGACACTGACCAACTGCCCGAAGAAATTGATTTGGGTATCAGCGCAGACAGTGAGCCTACCGACGACGAAGAGGTAAAACGCCTGATGAAAGCAGTGGGTTATGGCAAGTAGACTCATTACAGGTTTAACGCCTAACCGCGAGCAGGCATATCAAGAGCGCATGATGTTGCGTATTGCGCGTGATAGCGAGGCAGCTATAAGACGCGAAGTG
>JBARZY010000020.1:0-2593 GCA_049650345.1 Glaciecola sp.
ATCCTAGAGCATGTTGACCAAGCCTTGCGCTATCTTTGGGAACTTGACACACATCTAGGTCAATCCTTCGACATTCATGAGATTAGATTCGTGAGGTGATGTGAGCCACAAATACTTAATGTATTACCACAGGCCTTGCTCAAATTGCCGATACTTTGACGGTAACTTACTTACCTGAATGCAGAGAAAGCCATGATCAAGCCCGAAATACCCAAGAATGAAGCAGAAAGACTGCATGCATTAAGAACATTGAGGATCCTAGATACCTCGCATGAAGAGAGATTCGATCGGGTAACAAGAATGGCCAAGCGAATGTTTGGCGTACCGATATCCTTAGTTAGTTTAGTTGATGAAGACCGTCAGTGGTTCAAATCCACGCAGGGATTAGAAGCCTCAGAGACCCCTAAGGACATTTCATTTTGTGGGCATGCTATTAACCAAGATGGCCTGTTTATTATTGCCAATGCGATGGAAGATGAGCGCTTTTTCGATAATCCATTAGTGACCGAAGCGCCGAATATTCGTTTTTATGCAGGCTATCCGCTCAAACTCAGGCAGGGCATCAATATAGGCACTCTGTGTCTGATTGATTCGGAGCCGAAAACTGAATCGCCACTAATTTCCTAGACACCTCTTAGTTAGATAAACTAACTAAAAATGAGGTGAAATATATGAGCGGACAACGCTACCCAGAAGAGTTTAAAATCGAAGCTGTTAAGCAAGTTACTGAACGCGGCCATTCAGTTGCAGACGTAGCGGACAGACTCGGTATGACAAGCCACAGCATCTATAATTGGCTTAAAAAGTATGGTCCTAAGGCTGCTGAGCATGAGGCGAATACCGAAGAAGCCAAAAAGATAAAAGCGCTAGAAAAGGAATTGAAGCGTGTCACTGAAGAAAGGGACATATTAAAAAAAGCGGCGGTATACTTCGCAAGTCAATCCGACTGAGGTATGCCTTTATCAAGGATAATAAGCACTTAATGCCTATTAGACAGCTTTGTCGGATATTTGATGTTCATCCAAGTGGGTTTTATGCTTGGCTAAAAGAGCCAGCTTCTCGTCGTGCACGCAGAGACGTTAAATTAACAGGCCTGATTAAACAGTTCTGGCTAGAATCAGGAAGCGTGTATGGTTATCGTAAACTCCATTCTGACTTGCGAGATGTTGGCGAAAAATGCGGTATCAATCGCGTTCACAAGTTAATGAAGCAAGAAGGGATAAAAGCACAAGTTGGTTATCGTAAGCCAAGGCATAGAAGCGGGAATCAACATGTTGTTGTACCACACCGCTTGCAACGAGAGTTTAACCCTGTGGCTCCCAACACCGCGTGGGTCACAGATATTACTTATATAAAAACTCACGAAGGCTGGCTCTATTTAGCTGTTGTATTGGACTTGTTCTCTCGGAAAATCGTTGGCTGGTCCATGCAATCATTGATGACTAAGCAGCTTGTTTTAGACGCGCTGCTAATGGCTGTTTGGCGAAGAAAACCTAAATCTGAAGTGATGGTTCACTCGGACCAGGGAAGCCAATATACAAGCTATGAATGGCAGTCATTTTTAGCTGAGCATGGATTAGAGGGCAGCATGAGCAGGCGTGGCAATTGTCATGATAATGCTGTTGCAGAAAGCTTTTTCCAGTTACTTAAGCGGGAACGAATAAAGAGACGGATCTACTCGACAAGGCAAGATGCTCGGGCTGATATATTCAATTACATTGAGATGTTTTATAACGTGAAAAGAAAACACGGTTCCAATAATTTGCTATCGCCAGTAAACTTCGAGAACCAATACGAAGAACAACTGAGAAGTGTCTGAGATATTAGTGGCGATTCAAATGGCTAAAAACGAACTGTCGCTAACTAGGCGGGAAAAAGACAAAGCTGCGACAACTGTCGGCATTAAACCAAGTAGCGTAAACAATTTTCTGTCAAAATATTGCAGGCTGAATTTGATGACGAATCTAGGCGGCGGCGTTTTTATCTTGAATCCCAGTGTAACAAATCGAGGGCGATTTGAGAGTGTGCCAAGCATGTTGATGAGGTATACAGATGCTCGCGCTAAAGCGCGTGAAAAGAAAATATTATAGCGAGGACGGCAACTTCGTTGCCGGGTCTTGACATCTATATTACACAGTGAAAAAGCTCAAGGCCTTTAATTACTTGGGCTGTACGTAATATAGGATAATTGAACCAGTGATGAGTTAATACTGAACGAAAGCTAAGTCATAACGCGACAAATGACACATGAAGTCACTTTTGCATAAACCGCTACAATATAGGCTATTTTTTAGATGTTTAACCCACAGAGTCATTGATTTTAACAAATATCAAATTACTTCAGGCCACAAATCGTGCCTTCGAGTCCGTATGGTTAAAATGTGATAGAGTTTTGTCACAGAGTAAATTGTTAAACTTGATTCTTTGCGTTAAAAATACAGCTTGCATTGCCTTTATTATAAAACTAAGTATTATCATGTTTGCTCACATGCAGATTTGTTGGTTGCGTTTCGCAATCTGTGACAACATGGTCCAAGTGACTCGCCTTCTCGGATTGCTCCATATAGCTTTCCTGAATTGCTCGCCAGCGGCG
>JBARZY010000021.1:0-26268 GCA_049650345.1 Glaciecola sp.
CTGGCCGAAGAGCTAGAAAATTTTTATACCCACTTTGAAAAAACCTTTTTGGCTGCTGGTTTTGTTCGCGCTAAACACCCCGGTGCGATTATGTCGAAAGTACGCCGGATGTTTAATCGTACTCGCCTAGAATCGCAAGAGTTAGCCATATTGCGCGGTATGTTGTCGGCGGTAGATAAAACACTTAGTAAAACCAACGAAAAATAATGCGTACAGCGATGCTGTAAAGCAATATAGAGATAAACCATGTTTGAACAGATAAAAGAAGACATTAATAGCGTTTTTAGCCGCGATCCGGCGGCGCGTAACAAGTGGGAAGTGTTTTTTAACTATCCTGGTTTGCACGCCGTTTGGTTGCATCGCGTGAGCCATAAGTTATGGTTGTGGAAATTAAAATGGCTTGCGCGATTTGTATCTAATATTAGCCGGTTTTTGACGGGTATTGAAATACACCCCGGCGCAGTATTGGGTAGAAGAGTGTTTATCGATCACGGTATGGGCGTAGTGATTGGCGAAACTGCAGTACTGGGTGATGACGTCACCTTGTACCACGGTGTGACCTTAGGTGGCACTAGCTGGAATGCGGGTAAACGCCATCCTACTCTCAGTAATAAAGTAGTGGTTGGAGCGGGCGCTAAGGTGTTGGGGCCGATTGTGATTGGCGAAAACGCGCGCGTTGGCTCAAACTCGGTCGTCGTAAAAGATGTGCCCACCAATGCAACGTGCATTGGCGTACCCGGTAGAATTATTATGCCGAAAAAAGATGAAGCAAAAGAAGAGCACGGCACAAACGGCAAGCGTCACAAAATAGCCAAAAAATATGGTTTTGATGCCTACGCCATTGCTGACGATAACCCTGATCCAGTTGCCAATGCCATGGGCATTATGCTTGAGCACGTGCATTTAATGGACGAAAAAGTAGAAGAAATGTGCAAGGTTATTCAAAGTCTTGGCGGCGATGTGTGTTCACAATCTATTCCTAAATTAAACGCGGCCGACTTCGCCGATACGGGTATATCACCGGTAATGAAGAAAGCGGCGGCAGAGGCATTTGATCCTCAAATTTAGCACCTGAAATCAAGTGTAAACCTCAATAACGAATACCCGACTAAAATAGTCGGGTAAATACTTGACAATTTTAGTCAGGTATATACACTTTACGCATTATTCGATATTACAAGGCGCGAGTCATGAAATTAACTTCAAAAGGTCGCTATGCAGTTACCGCCATGCTAGACGTTGCTCTGCATGCCAAGCATGGCCCGGTGTCGTTAGCCGATATTTCGCAGCGCCAAGCGATATCGTTATCATATTTAGAACAGTTATTTGCCCGTTTACGTAAAGAAAAGCTGGTGACCAGTGTACGTGGACCAGGCGGCGGTTATCAGCTAGGTAAAACTGCGAATGAAATCGCGGTGGGCGAGGTAATTCGTGCCGTTGATGAAAGCGTCGATGCCACTCGCTGTCAAGGACAGTCAGACTGTCAAGGTGGAGAGCGTTGTTTAACGCACAGTTTGTGGCAAGACCTAAGCGACAGAATCACCACGTTCTTAAACGACATTACCATAGGCGAACTAATGAGCCAGCACCACGTAAAAGAGGTGGCTGGGCGTCAAAACAATAACACGCAGTCTATATTGAACAACATTGAAATAAGCATGCAACCCTAAGCGGAGTATATAGTGAGTAATATTAATCTACCTATTTATTTAGACTATTCGTCAACCACACCGGTCGATCCGCGTGTTGCCGAAAAGATGAAAGAATGTCTTACCAATGAAGGCAACTTTGGTAATCCCGCTTCACGTTCGCACAAGTTTGGTTGGGTAGCAGAAGAAGCCGTTGATATTGCACGGAATCAAATTGCTGATTTGGTAAACGCCGACCCACGTGAAATCGTATTTACATCGGGCGCCACTGAATCTAACAATCTTGCCATTAAAGGCGCGGCTAATTTTTATAGCAAGCGCGGTAAACACATTATTACCTTAAAAACTGAGCACAAAGCGGTACTTGATACTACGCGCCAACTTGAGCGTGAAGGTTTTGAAGTGACCTACATGATGCCGCAAGCAAATGGCTTAGTTGATATTGAAGAATTAAAAGCCACTATGCGCGATGACACGGTGTTAGTGTCAATCATGCATGTAAACAACGAAATAGGCGTAATTCAAGATATTGCTACTATTGGTGAAATTTGCCGCGAACGCAAAATCATTTTTCATGTTGATGCGGCGCAAAGCACAGGTAAAGTCCCCATCGACTTGCAAACATTAAAAGTTGATTTAATGTCATTCTCGGCCCACAAAACATACGGCCCTAAAGGTATTGGTGCGTTATATGTGCGTCGTAAGCCGCGTATTCGTATTGAAGCGCAAATACACGGCGGTGGTCATGAGCGTGGTATGCGTTCAGGTACTCTTGCTACTCACCAAATTGTGGGCATGGGTGAAGCGTTTCGCCTAGCAAAAGAAGAAATGGCGACTGAAAACGAGCGCGTTAAAATGCTGCGAGACAAACTATACAACGGCATTAAAGACATGGAAGAAGTGTACTTAAATGGCGATTTTGAGCAGCGTGTAGCGCACAATTTAAACGTGAGCTTTAACTACGTTGAAGGCGAATCATTGATTATGGCGCTTAAAGACATGGCTGTATCGTCGGGATCTGCCTGTACGTCTGCCAGCTTAGAGCCGTCATATGTTCTGCGTGCATTGGGCTTAAATGACGAATTAGCGCATAGCTCAATACGTTTTAGTATTGGTCGCTTTACTACTGAAGAAGAAATTGATTACGTGATTGACGTAATCCGCAACTCTATTGGTAAATTACGCGAAATGTCGCCGTTATGGGACATGTTCAAAGAAGGCATAGATTTAGAATCTGTTGAATGGGCACACCACTAATTAGTGGGTGCTTGTTTGTAGCAAAATACTTTAATTGAGGAATTATTCATGGCGTACAGCGAAAAAGTTATCGACCATTATGAGAACCCACGCAACGTTGGTTCGTTTGACAAGAACGATCCTAGTATCGCCACTGGGATGGTAGGTGCACCGGCATGCGGCGACGTAATGCGTTTACAGTTAAAAGTAGGCGACAATGGTATTATTGAAGATGCCAAGTTTAAAACATATGGTTGCGGCTCAGCTATTGCCTCTAGTTCACTGGTAACTGAATGGGTTAAAGGTAAGTCGATTGACGAAGCTACCAATATTAAGAATACCGATATAGCGCATGAGCTAGCATTACCACCGGTAAAAATTCACTGCTCTATTTTGGCAGAAGATGCTATTAAAGCAGCAGTTGAAGACTACAAAAGCAAGCAGTCTTAATATAGTTACACGATAAACAAAAGTGTTTATCATTTACAGGCGAGCATGAGTTCGCCTGTTGTACATAAAGCCTTTTAATATAGGCATACGCAACACATAAGCAAGTGACAAGAGAGGTTTTAATGGCAATTACAGTGACTGAATCAGCAGCGGCACGAGCGCGGTCATTTCTTGAAAACAGAGGCTCTGGTATTGGTCTACGCCTTGGCGTTAAAACCACAGGGTGTTCTGGTTTGGCTTATGTACTTGAGTTTGTCGATGAATTAGAAGCTGATGACAGCGTGTTTGAAGACAAAGGCGTGAAAGTCATTATTGATGGTAAAAGCTTGGCGTATTTAGACGGCACCGAGCTAGATTTTGCTAAAGAAGGCCTTAATGAAGGTTTTCAGTTTAATAATCCAAATGTTAACGGCGAATGTGGCTGTGGCGAGAGCTTCACCGTGTAGTCTCAAGGCTACTTTTATTACTATTTACTTTTCGGCCTACGCCACTTTCCACCAAAATAGCGAATTCAAGCAATGAACTTTTTTGTATTATTTAGTTTGCCTGAGGAATATCTAATTGATGATATTTTGCTGAGGCAACGCTATGAAACACTCCAGCGCTTAACTCACCCCGACAAATACGCCAATAATTCAGCGCAAGAAAAGCGGATGTATATGCAAAAAAATGCGCAGGTTAACGATGGTTACCATGTACTATCTTCTCCTGTAGAGCGGGGATTACATTTATTGGCATTACGTGAAGTTGATTTGCCCAGCGAACAAGAAACCATTGGCGACAATGCATTTTTGATGGAACAAATGGAGCTAAGGGAGGCACTCGCTGAAGCTGAAACCGAGACCGACTTCGTTTCCGTGGAGCGTCAACTTAGTGCGATGCAAGCTGATTATACTGATTCAGCAGCGCTGTTACTGGCTGAAAATGTTGATGAAAAGAACATTCAGGCAGCGGTTGTGCTTAACAAGTTACGATTTGTGTTGAAGCTGGCGCAAGAAGTAAAACGACAAAAACAATACAAGTTAAACTCGAAAGGTTAATTATGGCGTTGTTACAAATAGCGGAGCCGGGCAAAAGCGCGGCTCCCCACCAAAAGAAAATTGGCGTTGGTATTGATTTAGGTACCACTAACTCATTAGTGGCCATGGTACAAAGTGGCAAAGCCTCAACCATAGCGGATGAGCATGCACAGCACTTACTGCCATCGGTGGTGCAATACACGCCAAACGCGATAAATGTTGGTACCAGCGCAAAACAAAATGCTGATTCAGACTCGGAAAATACCATTGTATCAGTTAAGCGTTTTATGGGACGCAGTGTTCAAGACGTGACCGCTATTTGGCCGCACCTGCCGTATACCTTTGCCAGCGCGCAAGGCAACCCTGAGTTTGTGACTGCCCATGGCAATGTCAATCCTATTCAGGTGTCGTCGCATATTCTAAAAGCCTTACGCATTCGCGCTGAAAAAGCCGTGGCCGATGATATCACTGGTGCAGTCATTACTGTCCCAGCTTATTTCGACGACGCGCAGCGTCAAAGCACAAAAGACGCAGCTCAACTAGCGGGTTTAACCGTATTGCGTTTATTAAACGAGCCTACTGCTGCAGCCATTGCTTATGGATTAGACCAAAAACATGATGGCACAATAGTGGTATTCGATTTGGGTGGAGGTACTTTTGATGTCTCAATTCTACGTCTGAACAAAGGCGTGTTTGAAGTCAAGGCCACGGCTGGCGATACCGCCTTAGGTGGTGATGATTTTGATATGGCGATAGTGACGCATGCTAGCGAAGCGTTATCGCTTGACCCGAGTTTAGCCAAACAGCACCATCGCCGCTTAATGACCGCAGCAAAGCGTTGCAAAGAAGCGTTGTCTGATAATAACAGCGCGGCGTTCACGGTAGAGCTTGATGGTAAAGCCTTGAGCTTAGATATTTCGGTAGAGACCTTTAATAATCTCATTGCTAACCATATCGAAAAAACCATTAGTACGTGTAAAAACGCATTATTTGATGCTGAAATAAGCGCAAATGACGTTCATGAGATAGTCATGGTTGGCGGTTCAACTCGTGTTCCCCAAGTACGTGAAGCGGTTGAACAATTTTTTAATAAACCTCCATTAACCAGTATCGATCCTGATAAAGTTGTCGCGATTGGCGCAGGTATTCAAGCTGACATTCTTGTGGGTAACAAGCCCGACAACGAAATGTTACTCTTAGACGTGTTGCCCTTATCGCTAGGTATTGAAACAATGGGAGGCTTAGTTGAAAAAATTATCCCCAGAAATACCACTATTCCAGTAGCACGAGCACAAGAGTTTACTACCTTTAAAGATGGCCAAACCGCCATGATGGTGCATGTACTTCAAGGTGAGCGCGAATTAGTTGAGCACACACGCTCATTGGCAAAGTTTGATTTGACCGACATTCCCCCAATGGCTGCGGGCGCTGCCCATATTCGAGTGACTTTTCAAGTAGATGCCGACGGTTTATTGAGCGTGACTGCCATGGAAAAATCCACAGGTGTGCAGGCTCATATTGAGGTTAAGCCATCGTATGGCTTAGAAGAAGGTGAAATCTTAAACATGTTGTCGGCGTCTACCGAGCATGCAAAAGACGACATGCAAGCGCGAATGTTAAAAGAGCAGCAAGTTGAAGCATTACGGGTATTAGAAACTATGTACAGTGCGCTAGAAGCCGATGGCGATACCTTGTTAGACAATGACGAGCGCATGGTAATTAACGCAGCTCTTGAAGAACTTGACGTGCAATCCAAAGGCGACAATATAGACGCTATTAAGGCGCAAATAGACAAGGTTGATGCATTGAGTCAAGCGTTTGCTAATAGACGCATGGATAAGGCAATTAATCTTGCTTTGTCGGGCCAGTCGGTCGACAATTTATAACAATCAACACAGTAGGCGCGTTAAGTAACTCGCCACTTTAATTTTCAGGATAATGTAAGATGCCACAAATAATATTTTTGCCCCATGAAGAACTGTGTCCAGAAGGCGCAGTATTAGAAGCTGATGCAGGCACAAGCGTACTTGACGTGGCGCTAAAAAATGGCATTGGTATTGAGCATGCTTGTGAGAAAGTTTGTGCTTGTACCACTTGCCACGTAATTGTGCGCGAGGGCTTTGATTCACTTGACGAATCTGATGAGCTTGAAGATGACTTATTAGACAAAGCGTGGGGGCTAGAGCCCGAGTCTCGCTTGAGTTGTCAGTCGATTATTAAAGATGAAGACTTGGTAGTAGAAATTCCCAAGTATTCAATTAATCACGCTTCTGAACAACATTAATAAAAAATTGATTAGTGTTTTGCGATTAACTTGCATATAATCGCGCGCTAAATATATTCATACACTTATTATCTTGGTGTGGCTAATTGCTGGCTATATTGAGGCTTATTACAAATAGACAGGATTTATCATGGCTTTACAACGTACTTTTTCGATTATCAAACCCGACGCAGTAGCAAAAAATGCAATTGGTGCTATTTATAATCGTTTTGAATCTGCTGGTTTGCGTATCGTAGCATCGAAAATGGTTCACTTGAGCCGTGAAAAAGCAGAAGGCTTTTATGCTGAACACAAAGAGCGTCCATTTTTTGGTGCCTTGGTTGATTTCATGACATCTGGTCCAGTAATGGTTCAAGTGCTTGAAGGCGAAAACGCTGTATTGGCAAACCGCGAGATTATGGGCGCAACTAACCCATCTGACGCTGCTGCCGGTACACTTCGTTCTGATTATGCTGCCTCTATCGACGAAAATGCGGTTCACGGTTCTGATGCGCCAGAATCAGCGGCTCGCGAAATAGCGTACTTCTTCTCAGATGAAGAAATTTGCCCACGCACTCGCTAAGCAAACAATAATGTGAAAAAGGGAGCTTTGGCTCCCTTTTTTGCGTAAAAAAGTAAAGAAATTTTATATTCAGCGTTATGATAGGCTGAACAATTGGTTATAGGTGCTCACATGTCAGTTGACGTTCAAACGGCTTTACCCGAAAACACGGTAAAGAAACAAAATTTGCTTAATTTTAATCGTGCTGCAATGCGTGAATATTTTGCAAGCATTGGTGAAAAGCCTTTTAGAGCAGATCAAATCATGAAGTGGATTTATCAGGAAGGCGAGTCTGACTTTGATAATATGACCAATATCAACAAAAAGCTGCGTGAAAAGCTCAATCGATTATGCGAAGTTCGCGCACCTGAAATAAGCCAGCACCAACAAGCTAGCGATGGCACCATTAAGTTTGCGATTATATTAGACGGTGGCCAAGAAGTTGAAACCGTATGGATACCTGAAAGCGACCGCGCAACGCTGTGCGTATCGTCACAAGTGGGTTGTGCCCTAGAGTGCACCTTTTGTTCAACGGCTCAGCAAGGCTTTAACCGAAACTTAAGCGTGGCGGAAATTATTGGCCAAGTGTGGCGGGTGGCAACCTTTATTGGTATGTCTAAAGACACCTCGCAGCGTCCCGTTACTAACGTAGTGATGATGGGTATGGGTGAACCTCTACTTAACCTAAAAAATGTGGTGCCAGCCATGGATATTATGCTAGACGATTTTGGTTTTGGCTTGTCTAAACGCCGTGTTACATTATCAACATCTGGCGTGGTTCCTGCATTAGATATGCTGGGCGATCAAATTGACGTAGCCTTGGCTATATCATTACATGCGCCTAACGATACTTTGCGTGACGAAATTGTACCGGTTAACAAAAAGTATAATATTGAAGCGTTTTTAGCAGGCGTGCGCCGTTATTTACAAAAGTCAAAAGCTAACCAAGGTCGCGTTACGGTTGAATATGTTATGTTATCTAACATTAACGATAGTACTGACCAAGCGCATGAACTCGCAAAAGTGCTAAAAGATACGCCAAGTAAAATAAATTTGATACCGTTTAACCCGTATCCCGGTTCGCCTTACTTGTGTTCAAGTAATTCGCGCATAGACCGATTTGCGAAAGTGTTAATGAGCTATGGGTTTACCACGGTAGTGCGAAAGACACGTGGTGATGACATTGATGCGGCATGTGGTCAATTGGTAGGCGATGTGGTAGACAGAACCAAACGCTTATTAAAGAAACAACAGCAAGGTCAGCCGATATCAGTAAAAGTCTCTGAATAAAAACGTATTATTTAGTGTACTGTCACTGGGCATAAACCAACAACAGAGATACACATAACTATGTTGAAAAAAATAATAATAGTGTTAATAGTTGCATCGCTGGGTGCTTGTGCGGCAAAACCAAGCGATACCAGCTTTGTAGGTGCGGGTGAGTTTAATGCCGATGAGGCCGCTAAAACTCGCGTTAGTTTGGGCTTAACGTATTTAAAAAATGGTAATTTCAGTCAAGCTAAGTTTAACCTTGATAAAGCGCTAGAGTTTGCTCCTCGATCGGGTGAGGCGCATTACGCAATGGCCTATTACTACCAGCAAGTTGAAGAAGTGACTCGGGCGGAAGAATATTATGAGTCAGCAATTGGGTACTCGCGAAACGATCCTGATGTACTTAATAGTTATGGCGCCTTTTTGTGTATGCAAGGGCGATACGACGAAGCAAAAACCTACTTCCTTGAAGCCGTAGACGACAAACGATATATTGCGACCGCTGAAACCTACGAAAACCTTGCTATTTGCGCACAAAGCCAAGGTTTTAAAGAGCAAGCAATGGAGTACTTTGCAGCGGCCTTAAATCATCAGCCAACTCGTGCCTCTACTTTATTTTTTGTGGCGCAAAACCATATTGAATCGGGCAACTGGTCTGATGCAAAAAAAGCGTTGTGGAAATATGAGCGCAATGCAAGTGTAACTGCTGATTCG
The DNA here is from genome assembly GCA_049650345.1 of Glaciecola sp. Lineage (GTDB taxonomy): Bacteria > Pseudomonadota > Gammaproteobacteria > Enterobacterales > Alteromonadaceae > Glaciecola. The sequence continues at coordinate 9,166 of JBARZY010000021.1, forward strand.
TTATGGATGTCGTTTCAAATCGCGCGCGGTGAAAATAACCTAAAAGGGGCGTTAGAATACGCCGATATTCTTAACCGTTTGCATCCTGATCACCCAAAAGCAAAACAAGCTTTGGCTTTGCTTGGTAAGTTTCAACCGGTTATGGCGGTGAGTCAGAAAAACAAGGTCCAAACTACTACACAGACAGCGCCAACCAATACCGAAGCGAGTAGTACTGTTGCCAGTGATGGGCAGACAAAATCATCGAAAGTGTTAACACCAACACCGACTGAGCCAACTAATAATCAGTTAAGTAGTGTCAATAAAAACCAAAATGAGACCAAAGTTACTGGAAATGACGAATTAGTTTCACCAAAAGTACAATTCCATGTTGTGCAAGCGAAAGAAAATTTGTATCGTATTTCGCTTAAATACAATGTAAAGATGAAAAAACTGCTAGAGTGGAACAATCTTAAAGATGCATCGTCAATTCGCATTGGCACGAAGCTTAGGGTAAGGGACCCAAAAACAAATGAGTAATAAAGAAAAACAACAAGATACCGCTCAAAATGATAAAGCCGAAGCAGCAAAAACTGAAGCTTCACAGGCAACAAGTGTTAGCCCCGGCAAACAACTTAGAGAAGGGCGCGAAAAACTAGGTTTAACGCAAGAGCAAGTAGCACACCGCTTACATTTACGATTAAATAGTGTGATCGCCGTTGAAAACGATGCTTTGGAAGAAGGTGTATCAGTGACCTTTACGAAGGGTTATGTGCGTTTGTATGCCAAGTTAGTAAGACTCGATGCAACGCCTTTACTGGCAGATTATGACACATTACACTCGCGCGAAAGTCAACCCGCGAAACTACAAAGTTTTTCGCGCAGGGTCTCACGAGAAGCGCACGATCATCGCTGGAATATGGTGAGTGTTGTCGTAGGCTTATTAGTTGTCGGTTCTATCGTATTTTGGTGGGTAGACCGCGAAGGTTATCTTGAAGATTCGGGAAGCAAAGTAACCGCGGCATGGGAGACGCTTGTTGGTGATGGCGAATCTAACGATACCCCTACACAAGCGGTAAATGATGATGACGAAGCCCAGCCAGACCAAGATATTGAGTTGCTAGTTAACTCGCAAAATGAGGTGGCTTTACAGAACACCGGTCCAGAAATACCTGAAGAAGACGTGGCGTTAGCAAACAACGATATTCTTAATGACGCGACTTCAGAGATAGAAGAGCTTAATGACAGCATTAGCGAAGAGGCTTCAGCCTTAGTCGATGATGCGACCGATACCCTAAGCGATGCCCAAGACAACATAGAAGACACCGTTGATAACGCACAATCTTCAATAGAAGAAACAGTGGCGCAAGTAACCGAGCCAGAAGTTAAACGTAACAGTGCCGACATTGTAGAGGGTGTTTACACTGACGCCGGTTATCTTGAAAATGCTGACGGAACGGTTGATGTAGTGTTCACCTTTAAAGACGATTGTTGGGTAAGCGTAAAAGACGCTAACGGCGATACCATGGCTTATGGTGTAAAAACAAAAGGCCGAGTGATGGAAGTGTCGGGTATTCCACCCGTGCGCATTATTCTAGGTGCACCGCAAGCAGTTGAAATTGACTTTGGCGGTCAACGCGTAGACATGAGTGTTTATCCAGGTGGCGAATCAGCCAAGTTTAGCTTGCCGGTGGTAGGTGAGTAATGTTTGCTGAGTCTCCAATCACCCGTCGAAAATCTACTCGAATTAACGTTGGTACGGTGCCTATTGGTGACGGCGCGCCTATAGCGGTGCAGTCGATGACAAATACCGATACCTGTGATGTGGCAGCCACAGTGGCGCAAATAAAGCGTATTCAAGCCGTTGGCGCAGATATTGTTAGAGTATCAGTACCGACCATGGATGCCGCTGAAGCTTTTAAACAAATTAAACAACAAGTCAGTATTCCCTTGGTGGCTGATATTCACTTTGACTACCGTATAGCGTTAAAAGTGGCGGAGTACGGGGTGGATTGTTTACGCATTAACCCTGGTAACATCGGTAATATTGAACGTGTTAGAAGTGTGGTTGATTGCGCGAAAGACAAAAATATCCCCATAAGAATAGGCGTGAATGGCGGCTCACTTGAGCGCGATTTACAAGAAAAGTACGGTGAACCAACGCCGGAAGCATTGTTAGAGTCGGCAATGCGTCATGTAGACATTCTCGATAAACTTAATTTTGACCAGTTTAAAGTGTCGGTGAAAGCGTCAGACGTATTTCTTGCGGTTGGTGCTTATCGTTTGTTGGCCAAGCAAATAGAGCAGCCCCTTCACTTGGGCATAACTGAAGCTGGCGGCATGCGCGCGGGATCAGTAAAAAGTGCAGTAGGTTTGGGTATGTTATTGGCTGAGGGTATTGGCGATACCATTCGGATATCACTAGCGGCAGACCCAGTGGAAGAAATAAAAGTGGGTTTTGATATATTAAAATCATTGCGCATTCGTTCACGCGGCATAAACTTTATTGCTTGTCCCAGTTGTTCGCGTCAAGAGTTTGATGTTATCAATACGGTTAACGCATTAGAGCAGCGCTTAGAAGATATTATTACCCCACTTGATGTGTCAATTATTGGCTGCGTAGTAAACGGCCCAGGTGAAGCCGAAGTATCAGATATAGGCTTAACGGGTGCGCGCAACATGAGCGGCTTTTATGAAGACGGTGTGCGCCAACGTGAGCGATTTGCCAATACCGAACTAGTTGACAAGCTTGAGCGAAAAATACGCGCCAAGGTTGCGGTGAAAGATGCCATGACCAATCCAAGCAAGCGAATTGACGTCAACGTAACCGACTCTTCAAATTAATTCTCAATACGGCTGAATATCACGCTGCTTTTGTTCAGCAATTTGGCCGTTAATTTCTTTACCCTCACCGCTAAAATCCTTATACTAACGCGCTTTTAAAAATATATGGATGCACTGTGGCAAAAACAATTCAAGCAATTCGTGGTATGAATGACTGCTTACCAACACAAACACCCGTTTGGCAATTTGTTGAATCGCGAATTCGCGACCTTGTCAACAGCTATCATTATCATGAAATTAGAACGCCCATAGTAGAAAGCACCGACCTATTTAAACGCTCTGTTGGAGAAGCCACCGACATTGTAGAAAAAGAAATGTACGTATTTGAGGACCGTAATGGTGATTCACTTGCGCTGCGTCCTGAAGGCACCGCCTGTGCAGTGCGTGCCGGTACTCAGCACGGTTTGTTGTATAATCAGCAACAACGCCTGTGGTACATGGGGCCAATGTTTCGTCACGAACGTCCACAAAAAGGCCGTTATCGCCAGTTTCATCAATTTGGTGCCGAAGCTTTCGGCTTTGCTGGCCCCGACATTGACGTAGAAATGATTTTAATGGGTGCGCGTTTGTGGAAAGCCTTTGGGATAAGCGAGCAGGTAGAACTGCAACTTAACTCATTAGGCAGCGCCGAAGCGCGTGCTAGCTATAAAGAAAAATTAGTCGCTTACTTAAATCAACATATCGATCAACTAGATGAAGACAGTAAGCGCCGATTAGGCACTAATCCTTTGCGTGTTCTTGATTCTAAAGATCAACAAACGCAAGCCATTGTCGCCAACGCGCCTAAGTTACTTGATCACCTTGATGAAGAATCTGCACAACATTTTTCATTATTATGTGAACGATTAGACAGCTTAGGCATCAAATACACGGTAAATCCTGCGTTAGTGCGTGGATTGGATTATTATAATCGTACCGTATTTGAGTGGGTAACCACTTTATTGGGTGCTCAGGGTACTATTTGTGCGGGTGGTCGCTACGATTCATTAGTAGAACAATTAGGCGCAAAAGCAACACCTGCAGTGGGCTTTGCAATGGGTATTGAAAGACTTGTGTTGTTAGTTGAGTCAATGCAACTTGAAGCCATTGTTAACAAGGCTAACGTATACATTACCGCAATGGGCGATGCCGCGGCCAAAACAGCATTAACGCTGGCAGAATCATTACGGGATGAGTTTTCGTTTTTAAAAGTGCAACTGCATTGCGGCGGCGGGAATTTTAAAAAACAACTTAAAAAAGCTGACGCATCGGGTGCCGAACTAGCCATTGTAATTGGCGAAACCGAAGCTGAGAACAGCACCTATGGGGTGAAGTGGTTGCGCAAAGATGCGGCTCAGCAGCAAGTGAACGAACAAGAGCTTAAAGAAATACTGGCTGATATTCTTTAGCGGGTATACCAAACAAGGTCAGGCTAAGTAATGACCAATCACTAAACTGACTCGTTTGCTTGTATTAGCAGATGGGTAAAAATAAGCAGCAGAGGACAGTATGATAGGCTACGAAACAGAAGAACAACAAGTACAGGCCATAAAACAATTTTGGAAAGACAACGGTACCGCTATTATTTTAGGTGCGGTTTTGGGTTTAGGCGGACTGTGGGGATGGCGTTATTATAACGACTCTACAATAGCAGCTAAAGAAGAAGCGTCTGCGTCGTTCAACCAAGGCATCGAAGCATTTGTTGATGCTGAGTCTACAGACGCCTTAAGTGAATTCATCACAGCTAATGGCGATACTGGCTACGCACCTTTGGCAAGTTTAATTGTTGCTCAGCAAGCCATTGTTAAAGATGATTATGCTGGTGCTAAAAAAGCGCTTAATTTCGCTATTTCAAATGACCCTGACATTAGCGACGTGGCGCGTATTCGCTTAGCCGATTTGCACATTGAGCTAGAAGAATATGGTCAAGCGCTAACCGTTTTAAGTGCCGTACAAGCTTCTGCTTTTAATGATCAAGTAGAAGAGTTAAAAGGTGATGCTCATCTTGCTACCGGCAATTTTGATGCGGCCCAAACGGCCTATGCGGCAGCCTTGCTTGAAGCACCAAATAACAACATAGTTAAAATGAAATTAGACAACATTGCTTACGCAAAAACACAAACAGTAGGTTCAGATAGTGAGTAATGCATCAAAGCGTTTTATACGGGGCACAAGTTTAGCCGTAGCATTTTTATTGCTTGGCGGGTGCAGCACGGTATCGGGTTGGTTTACTGATGATGAAGATCTAGAAATTCGTAAATTGCCTCCACTAGAAATGGCGTTTCAGAGCAATGTAGTATGGTCTGAGTCAGTAGGTGATGGCGTAGAAAATTATTTTTCTCGTTTGCGTCCGGCCGTTGCCTACAACAAAGTCTTTGTAGCCGATCGTCAGGGCTTAATTAGAGCCTTAAACCCAGAAAACGGCGACACTATTTGGCAGCAGCGTATTAGCCGGAAAAGTAAAGAAAGCAAGCTATTGAATGGTTACGGCTTGTTTGCTGGGCAAGTATCAGCAAAAATTTCAGGCGGTTTAACGGTTGCATTTCAAACCGTATACTTCGGTACTGAAGACGGCCTAGTTTACGCATTAGATCAAGAAACGGGTGATGTTAAATGGAAGGCATCAGTACCAAGTGAGGTGGTCGCGCCCCCTGCTATTGATTCTGGCATAGTGGTTGTGAATACCGTATCGGGTGCGTTAATGGGAATAAGCGCCGAAACCGGCGAAGTGCTCTGGCAAAACGATTCTGACGTACCGCCGCTATCCATACGCGGTATATCGTCTCCCGAGGCCGCCGCTGGTGGTGCCATTGTTGGCTTGGCCAATGGTCGTTTACGTGTTGCTATTTTAGAATCAGGTTTAACGGCTTGGGAGCAAGTCATCGCTAAGCCATCGGGCGCTACCGAACTAGAGCGTATAGTTGATGTAGACTCAAAACCATTGGTATTTGGTCCTACCGTATTTATTGTGTCGTATGGCGGTACATTATCAGCCATTGAATTGCGCTCAGGTAATACCGTATGGAATCGTGAATACGGTTCTTACCGCGATATTGCAATTGCGGGTAACCGTTTATTTGTTACTGACAATTCAGGCAACATATACGCGATTGATAGACGCAACGGCATCGAGTTATGGTCAAATGGCGCTTTGCGCAAACGCAACTTAACGTCAGCCACTGTAGTGGGTGACTATATTGTTGCCGGCGATAAATTTGGCTTTTTACATTATTTTACTCAAGACGAAGGCAAGTACGTGTCTCGTATAGCAGTAGGTGATGACGACGAAGATGAAGCAATTTATAGCGCTCCTGTATATGCAGACGATATATTAGTAGTGCAAACCCGTGACGGTGTAATTAAACGCTTGAGCGTACCTGAATAAAATTTGCGCAAGCTGAGTATTGCGCTTAAACTGCGCCAATGGCCCTGCCATTGGCGTTTTTTTGTCTTAACCAATATGGAATATCATGCTACCTGTTATTGCCCTTGTGGGCCGCCCAAATGTAGGAAAATCAACTCTTTTTAATCGCTTAACCAATACGCGAGATGCCTTAGTGGCTGATTTTCCGGGGCTAACTCGCGATCGTAAATACGGTCAAGCCACATTTGAACAGCGCCAGTTTATTGTAGTAGATACCGGCGGTATCAGTGGCGATGAAGCAGGCATTGATGCAGCTATGGCGCAGCAGTCTTTGTTGGCGATTGAAGAAGCTGACGTGGTCTTATTTTTAGTTGATGCACGCGATGGTTTAACACCCGCAGATATTGGCATTGCTGATCATTTAAGACGTCAAGGTAAACCCAGTGTTTTAGTTGTAAATAAAGTTGATGGCATTGATGGCGACAGTGAAAGTGCTGATTTCTATAAATTAGGCATGTCTACATTACTGCAAATTGCAGCGGCTCATGGGCGAGGTGTGTCAAAACTCATTGATTCAGTATTGGCGCCTTTAGACGAAGATTTTCCCGATATGTATGTCCCTCAGGAAGATCCAAATAAAGAAGAAGAAGATGCCGACGCTCAACTCAAACGTTTACAAAGTTTGCCAATAAAACTCGCAATAGTCGGCAAGCCGAACGTGGGTAAATCTACCCTTACTAATCGTATATTAGGTGAAGAACGCGTAGTGGTTTATGATCAACCAGGCACTACGCGAGACAGTATATTTATCCCTATGCAGCGCGACGAACGTGAGTATATTTTAATTGATACCGCGGGCGTACGGAAACGCAGAAAAGTATCAGAAGCCGTTGAAAAGTTCTCTATTGTAAAAACCTTACAGGCCATTGAAGCATCAAACGTGGTGTTGTTAGTGGTTGACGCACGTGAGGGTATTAGCGATCAAGACTTGTCTTTGTTAGGATTTATCTTAAATTCAGGTCGTTCATTAGTGTTGGCGGTAAATAAGTGGGATGGCCTTGATAATCACATTAAAGATGAAGTTAAGCGAGAGCTTGATCGCCGTCTTGGTTTTGTTGATTTTGCCCGCTTGCACTTTATTTCAGCACTTCACGGCTCAGGAGTGGGAAATTTATTCGAATCGGTGCAAGAGGCATATGCGTCTGCCACCAAGCGAATTAATACTTCTATGCTTACCGACATTATGGAAATGGCACAAGTAGATCACCAACCACCTATGGTACGTGGTCGTCGTGTGAAAATGAAGTATGCACATGCAGGAGGGTACAATCCTCCTGTGGTGGTGATTCACGGTAATCAGTTAAAAGATTTACCTGATTCATACAAACGCTATTTGACTAACTATTATCGTAAGTCGTTAAACATAATGGGCACGCCGATTAAAATTGAATTCAGAGAAGGTGCTAATCCATTTGAAGGTAAAAAGAATAAGCTTACCTTGGCACAAGAGCGTAAACGCAAGCGCTTGTTGGCGTTTCGAAAAAAGTAGTAGCCAGCAGATACGACTAATGTAAAACAAAGGGAACCGGCACTTATGGATAATATCGTTTTACACGACTGGCTCGTGTTTTTGCTTACCACAAGTGTATCCGGTTCTGTGGTGTTTATTGCTCGCTGGATAATATTAATAAAGCATACCGAACTGTCAGCTGAACAACGATTACCTCGTCAGTTATTACTGTTACTTATCACGATATTTGCTTTGATAGCGATTGTGCTGTCATTACCGGTGCAAGAAAGCTCACGCAATCAACTGTTAGGCCTGTTAGGGGTGCTGTTATCAGGTGTGATTGCATTTTCATCTACCACTATTGTGTCTAATTTGATGGCAGGGATTGTACTTAGCGTGAACCGTCCATTTCGCACCGGTGATTTTATCCGTTGTAACACTTTTGCCGGTAGAGTGACCGAAAAAGGTTTGCTTGACACTGAAATTCAAACTGAACAGCGTACCTTAATCCATATTGCCAATAGCTTTCTAATCAACCATCCTGTGGAAGTGGTGCGTAGCTCGGGTACTTTTGTTAGTGCAGAAGTATCATTAGGATACGATGTGCATCACAGTACTATAGAAAATCATTTGTTACAGGCTGCAAAAAAAGCAGGCTTGAATGATGCGTTTGTGCATGTCACAGCCTTAGGTGATTTTAGTGTTAATTATAAAGTGTCTGGCATGTTGCTTGATACTAAGAGTATGTTAACCACGCGCTCGGCTTTGCACACTTGCATGCTAGACGAATTGCATAACAATGACATTGAGATTTTATCACCTAATTTTGTAGCACAGCGTCCTACGGATGCGAAACAAACCTTTTTAGCAAAGGCACATACCAATGAAACCAGAGCTAACGTTAACCAAGAAGACTTAGCTTTTGACAAAGCCGATGAAGCAGAACTTATTGATACTCAAAAACAACAATTAAGCACTGAACTAGAAGCATTAAAGTTGAGTTTAGGCGAGCTTGATGCTGACGCAAAAGCAGTTGTGAAACAAAAAATGGCTAATTTGCAACAAGCTTTAGCAGAACTAGAAGAATCGAACAAAAATTAATCGTTCACATTTGAGTCAATTACTGTTGTAATATTAAAACAGCCGATTTCTGTCGCCTGTAGCCGATTTTATATGAAACAAATATGAAGAAGTCGGACGTGTCATAAAACTGTCACAATTCAATAGGACAATTAGTCCGTAGTAAAGTTCATACACAAATCTAAATATATAACATTCTAGGGAAACAATAATGTTTACACACAGAAAATTCAGCAAAATTGCTGCTGCAGTGGCCTTGTCGGTAGGCCTATCTACAGCGGTAATGGCGCAAACGACTACGTCTTCAATTAGAGGTAATGTAGTATCTGAAGCAGGAACCATTTTTCCAAATGCTCAGGTTACTATCACGCATACACCATCGGGTACAGTATCTACTGCTACTACTAATGAAAACGGTGTGTTCTCTGCGCGTGGTTTGCGCGTAGGTGGTCCATACACGGTAGCTATCTCTGGAGCAGGTTTCGCGCCAGTGCAACTTGACGGTGTGTTTTTATCACTAGACCAAACTTTCTCTATGCCGGTAACGGTAGAAGCAAGTTCTTCCGTTGAAGTTATTCAAGTAACTGGCGCCACGCAAGGCGGCACGTTCTTGAACGAAGGACTAAGCACAAGTCTTGGTCTTGCTGCACTTAACGAAGTTGCTTCAATTGACCGTGATATTACTGATGCGGCTCAGCTTGACCCGTTCGCTGCGGTAAATGTTCAAAGCGGTGGCGGTAAAGAACTGACTATTGCTGGTGCGAACAATAAGTTTAACTCACTAACCATTGACGGCGTTGCACTTAATGACCGTTTTGGTTTGAATGCAAACGGTTACCCTACCCAGCGTTCACCAATTTCTTATGACGCTATTCAATCGCTTTCTATCCAAACAGCACCTTTTGATGTTGAATATAACGGATTTACTGGCGGTACAATTAATGCGGTAACTAAGTCTGGTACTAATGAGCTTAAAGGCTCTGTAAGCTATTATTACACCGACGATTCATTAATTGGTGACAAAAACGGCGACAACGACTTCAACTTTACCTTCGAAGAAAAAACCTTCGTAGGTACCTTAGGCGGCGCGATTATTGAAGACGAATTGTTCTTCTTCGTGGCGTACGACAAGTATGAAGAAACCGCACCATTAACAAATGGTCCTGCTGGCTCTGGTGCACTTAACGAAGAAGCCAACATTACCCTTGATGACGTCGCAACGGTTGCCCAAGTGGTAAACGAAGTATGGGGTTTTGATGCGGGTGATTTCACTAAAACACCTGCAGAAGATGAAAAATTACTTGCTAACATCGACTGGAATATTTCAGACGATCACCGTGCAAAATTCACGTATATTAGCACCAAAGGTAATACTATTCGTGAACAAAACGGTAACAACTTCCTAGCGTCAGACAATATTTTAGGTTTGTCTTCTGCCTGGTATGACCGTTCAGAAAAAGTAGAAAGTTTAATCGCCCACGTATTTTCTGATTGGAGCTCTGACTTTTCTACGCAAATAAAAATTGCACGTACCACTCAGGAAACCGGTCAAAACTCGCTTAATGGTGCTGAGTTCCCTAACTTTGCTGTATTTTTACGCGAAGTAGATGGCGAAGAGAACTACGTAACGGTAGGTCCAGATCGTTTCCGTCACGGTAACTCACTAGACCAAGAGTTCTTTCAAATTAAATTGTTAGCAGAATACGTTGTTGGCGATCACATCATCAAAGCTGGTTTTGAGCGTGAAGATGTAGATATCAACAACTTATTTGCACAAAACTCTGAAGGTTCTTACGTTTTTGATAGCATTGACGATTTGCGTAACGCAACTGCTTCTGGCTTGTTGTACAACAATGCTATTACCAATGACGAAAACGACCTACGTGCTATTTGGGGTTACACTTATAACTCTGTATACATTCAAGATAGCTGGGACGTTAACAGCGACGTATCTGTAGATGCTGGCTTACGTTATGACTGGTACGGTTCTTCAGGTTCAATCCGTGAAAACCAAAACTTTATAGACCGTTACGGTTACACCAATACTACTGATATCGACGGCTTAAGCGTATTATTGCCACGTATCTCATTCAAGTGGTATGCAGCTGACGACGTTACCGTTCGCGGTGGTGTAGGTCGTTTCTCTGGTGGTTCACCAGGTGTTTGGGTATCAAACAGCTACTCTAACGACGGTGTAATTTCTGATAGCTCTAACGCCTTCGGTAGCATAGCTGTACCAACGTCACCTGACGCAGCAACAGGTCAGTACATTCCTGCTGACGTACTTGCTTCTTTAGCGGGTGACGAGCCAGACGGTTCAGTTAACGCACTTAACCCTTCTTTTGAAATCCCAACTACATGGAAATGGAGCTTGGGCGTAGCCTATGAAACAGACCTAGGCGCACTAGGTGATGACTGGTTACTTTCTGCTGACTTTTTATATAACAAGTTAGACAATGCGTCTTACTGGTATGACGAACGTTGTGAAGACCCTGTAGGCACTGCACCAGACGGCCGTAATGTATACGACTGTAATGGTCCAGAAGCAATCATTGTTGGTTCTGCTGATGTGGGTGAAAGCATCTTGTTTGCTTACTCTGCAACAAAAGAATGGCAAACTGAGTACGGTAACTTTGATATGTTCGCAAGCTACACGCATGCTGACGTAGAAGATATCGGTTACGGTACGTCTGCTACTGCAACTTCAAACTATTCTGATTTTGCTGCTTACGACCGTCAACGTCCTCAAGCAGGTATCTCTAACTTCCAAGTTGAGCATTTGTTTAAACTACGTTTCAACTGGTCAAAAGAGTTACTTGATGGATACGAAACTAAAGTATCTATGTTTGCTACACGTCGTACAGGTCAGCCTTACAGCTACACCTTTAGCGAAAACAACAACTGTGTACTTGATTTAGGCGGCGGTCGTTGTTCTCGTGAAAGCCGTAACGATGATGCAGGTCACTTATTGTATGTACCTACTGGTATAGACGATCCGTTGTTCTCACCAGCTTCATTTGGTGGCGACACAGCAGCTCAGCAACAGTTCATTGACTATATCAATAGTTCTGAGCTAGCACAGTATGCTGGTGGAATTGCACCACGTAACGGTGACAACTCAGCTTGGTCTACTATTATCGACGTACGTATACAGCAAGAATTACCAGCGTTTGATCCGAAGCATCGCTTAAGAGTGTTCTTCGACATCGAAAACTTTGGTAACTTACTTAACTCTGATTGGGGCCGTGTAGAGCGTACTCGTTATGAGTATGAGCGTGATGTCGCATCTGCCCGCATCAACAACGGTCAGTACGAGTACTTATCGCTTAATAGTGCAAGCAGCATTGCTAACTTAGAAATTCTAAGTCAGTCTGTATGGCAATTACAATTTGGTATCAAGTACGACTTCTAATATCGAAGTGCACTTATACTAAACGCGTATAAAACGTAAAAACCGAAGGCTTAGCCTTCGGTTTTTTTTTGCGCGGCTGTCATGTTTTCATCATAAAACGTTCATGGTTTATTAAATGTTTCTTCACGTATCCGTAAAGTTAGTTTCTTAAGCTAGTTGGCTAACTTAATGAGGAAGAGTCATGACAATAAAAACACACTTAAAATCTATATTAATAGTCAGTGCAATTAGCGTAACCCTCGCTGGATGTAGTTTAGAGGGAGACGATGGAGCTGATGGCATCAACGGCGTAGATGGCGTAGCGGGCGCAGACGGCATTGATGGCACTAACGGACAAAGCCTGCCGCGCGATTTAAGTATAGAAGTGGTAGGGCGTTTTGCCACCGGGATTTACGGTAAGAGTGCTGCCGAAATAGTGCAATTTCATAGCGCGTCGCAATCAGCTTTTGCTGTTAATGGCAGTAGCAATCAAATAGAAGTTATTAGTTTAGCCTCACTGCCTACTGCTGGTGTGGGCAATCCCATTACCGATGAAAGCTTAAGCTCAACTGCGTTTACGTTTCCCGACACTGTTGAACTAAGTAACAGTAGCACAGCGACAAGCACAGTAAACCTTGGTGATGCCAACTCTATTGCTATTCATAACGATATGTTGGCTATTGCGGTTGCTGGCGAAACCAAGCAAGCTGCGGGTGCGGTGTTGTTTTATACCCTTAATACGGCGGGTGAGGGTACCTTTGTGAAAGCAGTACAAACTGGGGCCTTACCTGATATGGTCACTTTTTCTCCCGACGGGTCTGTAGTGTTAGTAGCAAATGAAGGAGAGCCTGCCAGTGACTATAGTGTAGACCCTGAAGGCAGTATATCAGTCATAACGATAACTGACGGCGTGCCAAGTGACCTCGCTGATAGCATCAATATGAGCACTGACATGGTATTTAGCTCCGATTTACTCGATGCTGAAGATTATGATACTGATACTGAGCGAATGGCATTATTGGCACAACAAGGCGTAAAATTTGCTGGCCCTAGTACCAACACTGCAGCAAAAGATTTAGAGCCAGAATACATAACATTTGCTAGCGACGGCAGTAAAGCTTATGTATCACTACAAGAGAATAATGCAATAGGTGTAATTGACCTAAGCGACATGACCATAGAAGTAAAAGCCCTCGGTTTTAAAGACTGGGGCATGTTTGATATTGATTATACTAACGAAGATGAATTGCCAAATTTTGAGCGCTTGCCAAATGTATATGGCATGTATCAGCCCGATACTATCGCTAGCTACACATGGCAAGGTGCAACCTTTATATTGTCGGCGAATGAAGGTGACTCAAGAGATTACGACGCGTATTCTGAAGAGATTCGTGCTCGCGATATTGTTGATCCAGATGAGCTAAACGGCAGCTTTTCTGATGTGGTACAAGACTTGTACGATGCAACTGGGGCACGCAATGGACTTGGGCGCTTAAAAGTAACCACCGCTTTAGGTGATGCCGACCAAGACAGTGAATTTGAAGCATTATATGCTTATGGTGCGCGCTCGTTTTCCATTTGGGATCAAAACATCAACTTGGTATACGATTCAGGCGATGATTTTGGCAAAATTTCATCTGCGATATTAGGTGAAAACTTTAATAGCGCGCACACTGAAAATAAAGGTGACAACCGTTCTGATGACAAAGGCGGCGAGCCTGAAGCGATTGATGTGGGCCAAATAGACGACCGTACTTATGCGTTTATTGGCTCAGAGCGTTCGGGTGATTTATTTATTTATGATATTACTAACCCGTTCCAAGCCACTTTTACGAAGCATTATAACAATCGTGATTTTTCAGTATCGTTCGAGTTAGACGACGACTTGGATAACCCTTGTGATACTGCTGAAGGCATGGATTGTAGTGAAGTGCCTAACGCAGGTGATTTGGGTCCTGAGAGTATTAAATTTGTGAGTGCTGAGCAAAGCCCTAATGGTAATCCTTTACTCATTATTGGTAATGAAGTTAGCGGAACGGTAACGGTTTATCAAGTTACTGAACTATAGTTGTTGTAAGAACAAAAAACGGCTTCAAGTGAAGCCGTTTTTTGTGTGAGTGTTATTACCTTCACCCTTGTCGCATATGTTTCATAAATACTGATTCACTGGGCACTGAAATATGCGGCAACGATTCTGCCACTAATTTTGCCATCATGCTTGATGGCACATTACCATTGAGTTTAATGACTTTGTCGTTTTGTAAAAACACATAATGTGTACTATAAACGGGCACGGTATTGCTGTTTAACATCACCGCCAAACGGTATCCATGAATCGGTTTTCCTGCAACGTTGACTACATAAGGTTCAATGTTTGATACGCTAAAGTCACTTATATTAGCAGCTTCAATGGTGTGTTGTATTTGTTGTGCTTCGCTGATCAATTCATGATTTAAACGCTGGGCATCGGATTTAGACTCAGCATCTACTTGAAAGGGCGACAATGGGTACACCGACACGTCTACTATAGCGTCGTTATACTCTGGATGAATGTAGCGAGTAATACTACCAAGCATAGGGTCGCGATAAATATCAAAGGCAGATTTAGTGAATTCACCAATGTGCGCCGGTACGCTTAAGTCGCTAAAATAGTTACTGGCATTGAGTACCTCATATATACGAGGGGCCTCGAGTATATGTAAATTCTCTACATGTTCCTGCCATTGGCTTAAGGCATCAAACGCGGCCAGATGCATGTCTTTATTGTGTAAATCAATATTAATGGTGATGTCATCAATAGGCACGCCGCGCCAGGTTGTAGTAATCTCAAATACGCCATTTAGCGTTTTACTGTCTTCATTATATACGGCTGCGTTGCCAATTAGTACCTCGTACTCTGATAAATTAAGCGCTTCTTCAAGCATGATGCTATTGCTTAATGTACTGGCGATTTCACTTAAGGCATTACCATCTAATACATGCAACTTACATGATACTGATTCACATTGCTCTGATAGCATATCGCTAACGTGGGCGGCAAAAAACGGCATGTTTGCTGCTGTAGCGTGATGGGCGTTAGGTAAAGCTGCAGCAATAGGAAAGGTAATCACCAACAAGCTCAAAAAGCCCAACGAAGAGGTAATAAACTGAAAGGCCGTGTTGAACATAAAATACATCCTTTGTAATCGCATATGTTGCTGCCGGAAATTCGGCGTCAAAGTTTTGACATACTGCGATACTAACAAAGTTGTATTTTTAAAACAAATAGTAATTAAGTGCTGATTAATGCCCGCTTAATTTGGTTTTACTTCAGAAACATGTGTGCTGCTAACCGTGGATATTACCTCTCCATCAGCGAGTTTTGTCTTAATTTCGTCGCCTACATTTACAGCATGTACCGACGCTGCTAGGGCATCGTCTTTTAATGTAATGCTGTAGCCACGCGACATAGTGGCCAAGGGACTGACTGTATTTAGCATCCCTGTTGCCCCTTGCAGGCTATGTTGCTTATCTTTTAGTTGTTGCTTGATCGCTTGCGCTAAATTTGCTTGTACAACATTTACGCGCTCAATGTGTTGCTTGATGGTATTTTTCGGTGATAAATAATAGAGCTTATGCGCAGTATTACCTTGTTGGTTGCTTGTTTGCTGTAAGCGTTTATTCAATGATTGCGATAAACGCATTTGCAGTTGTTGCACTTTATTGTTGTGTTGCGTAAGCACTGTGCTTGGATGTTTTGCATACAAACGCTGTTCAAGGCGATTCGCCGCTTGCTGTTGTTGTTCAATGTGTTTTTGTGGATGCTGGGCATGTAATCTTGCTAGCAAGTAGTCAAGGGATTGCTGCTGTTGCAATAGTGTTTTTTGTGGATGCTGTAAATCTAAGCGTTCATGCAGGTTTTGTTGCTGTTGTTGTTTTTGTGATAATTGATACTGCAGTGCACGCATTAGACTGCGTTTTCTATCATTGATATTTTGTTGCAAACGCTGGGTATCTTCGCTCAGTAATTCTGCTGCTGCCGACGGAGTTGCCGCCCGCATGTCGGCCACAAAGTCACTAATGGTCACATCTACTTCGTGGCCAACAGCCGATACAACAGGCAGTTGCGAGTCAAAGATGGCACGGGCAACTACTTCTTCATTAAATGACCATAAGTCTTCAAGTGAACCACCGCCTCTGCCTACTATCAATACATCAACTTCGTTACGTCTATTGGCGTTTTGTATTTGCTGAACAATACTACTTGCAGCACCATCTCCTTGCACCATACTTGGATAGATGATGACTTCAATCGCTGGATTGCGCCGCTGCAATACATGCAGTATATCGTGCACTGCTGCACCTGTTGCTGAGGTTACCAAGCCTATTTTAGTAATGTTGGTGGGTAAGGCTTGTTTTGCGCTTTGGGCAAACAGCCCTTCATCTTGGAGTTGTAACTTTAAGGCTTCAAAGGCTTGTTTTAATTGACCAACGCCCTCAGGCTCCATGTGCACAGCAATTAGCTGATAGTCACCACGTGCTTCGTATAAGCTTAAATTTGCACGTACTACCACTTTGTCGCCATGTTTCGGAATAAAGCTGAGTTTTTGATTTGCACCCTTAAACATGGCGGTACGCACCTGTGCTTTATTGTCTTTTAAGGTAAAGTACCAATGTCCTGACGCGGCTTTGGTTAAGTTCGATATTTCGCCGCTTACCCACACTTGTCCGATTTCGCTTTCTAATACTTGCTTAGCAAAATGGTTGAGTTTGGTAACGCTTATTATTTTAATTTCTTGGGGTACGGCAAACATGAATGCAAATATCTCAAACTTTTTATACAAGAACGACTAATTGTAGTTTACCTAGATATGAAAAAACACTACAATTGCACCGCAATTAGCCCCTATCACCATTAAATTATAGGTAATATTGCATGTTACGCATCGAAAAAGAAGCGCTTACCTTTGACGACGT
>JBARZY010000022.1:0-10125 GCA_049650345.1 Glaciecola sp.
CAACAATGAGGTCTTTAATCAGTTTGCGTTTAAAAAATTCAAACGAAAGGGTGCCTGCTATGGCGGCAACTGCCCAGCCTCGGTCTGTGCGCGAGGCATTGTGCAAGTAATCAATCAGCAGTTCGGCTTTAGCGTTATTGCTATTGATAAAATAAAGTTTGTCTACAAGCTGTGCGAATGAATACATATTAGCTTTCGGCCTCGCCGCTTTGCTCTTCTGAATACCCTACCAAGCTTAAGGCTTTGGCTTTATATCCCATTGCTTCAGCCGCATGCACTAGCGCTTGTTCGCGTCCGTGGGTTACCCATACTTCTGTTGGGTTAACTTCGCGTATGGTATTAAGTAAGTCTTGCCAGTCGCTATGATCTGAAATAATAAGGGGCAATTCTGCACGGCGTTGTTTAGAGCGTGCACGAATTTGCATCCAACCAGAGGCCATTGCAGTCATCACATTGGGCAGTTTTCTTGACCAGCGGTCTTGCAGTGCAGAGGGCGGTGCCAATACAATTTCGCCAGCTAAGCTTTTTAAATTAGTTACATTAGCCACTTCTGCAAGCTCACCTAAGTCAACATTGTATTTTTGATATAGCTTGCATAGTTTTACCAGTGCGCCGTGCAAATAAATAGGTTTGTGATACCCCAATGCACGCATTGCTTGTATAAGCCGTTGGCATTTGCCTAAGGCATATACCCCCACTAAGTGGCAACGTTGGTTTAATAAGTTAAGTGAATGCAGCAACTTAGCTGCTTCTTGTTCAATAGGCGGGTGCTGAAATACAGGTAAACCAAAGGTAGCCTCGGTAACAAACACATCACATTTAACCGCCTCAAATGGCGTACAAGTGCTGTCGGCTTGGCGTTTAAAATCACCTGTGTGCACTAAACGAGTCCCTTGGTATTCAATCAGTACCTGTGCCGAACCCAGTATATGGCCTGCTGGAAAAAGCGTGATTTCTGCTTCATGTAAGGTAAGGGCTTGTTTGTAATCAAGGGCATGACAATGCCGTGCATGGTCCTCACCATAACGTATGCGCATAATATCAAGTGTAGCTGCAGTGGCGTATACATGCTTGTGACCCGCTCGCGCATGATCAGCGTGAGCATGAGTAATAATGGCATGCTCTACTGGTTGCATTGGGTCTATGTAGGCATTTAGTGGCTTTACATATAAACCATTTTGGTCGGTGCTTATCCAATGTTCGGGGTGCATAGTGTAAGTAGCTAAGCGCTCGTTTTCAGTAACAAAGTTGCTGTGTTATACGGCAGTTGGGCTAAATTTGATTACCCCGCGTTGCCGCTGAGCTTATTTTTGTTACCTATTGAGCATTGCTAGGCATCCATTTAATCATGCTTTGGGTATAAACATACAATCTACAATATCAGTACATAACACCTAATAGCATGAAGCGAGCACACATCCCGCAAATATTTAAGCAATGGTTTACCGCTAAAGGCTGGAAAATGCGCGCCTATCAACAAAAAATGATCAGTGCTTTTGTTAATCAGCAATCTACTTTGCTTATTGCGCCAACCGGCGCGGGTAAAACCCTATCAGGATTTTTGCCAAGCTTAATTGATATTCATATTCAAGGGCTTAAATCGAAGCAAAAGTTGGGTTTACATACTTTATATATATCGCCGTTAAAAGCGCTGACCTACGATATTGACCGCAATTTACAAGCGCCAATTAGTGAAATGTCGTTAAATGTAACGGTAGCCTCGCGAACCGGTGATACTACGGCATATCAACGACAAAAACAGCGCAAATCGCCGCCGCATATACTGTTGACCACACCCGAGTCGTTAATGCTAATGCTATCGTATGCCGATGCGCCGAAAATATTCGGTAATTTACGCAGCGTGATTATTGATGAGGCACATTCGTTTGCGCACTCAAAGCGTGGCGATTTTATGTCATTGGCTTTGGCGCGTTTACGCTGGTTAAATCCCAAATTTATTAGGGTAGGCTTAAGCGCCACTGTGGCTAAACCAGAGGCGCTGGCAGCGTGGTTAGGGGCAACGGGCGAACCTACGCAAGTTGTTGTGGCCAAAAGTAAAATTAAACCGCGTATAAAAATGCTTAGCAGCAAAGCGCATATCCCCTTTGGTGGACATATGGCCAAGTACGCTAAACAAGATATGTTAAAAGCCATTAGTGAAGCTCAAACCACACTGGTGTTTGTGAATACGCGCGCACAAGCAGAGCTAATTTTTCAAGGCTTGTGGGAAGAAAATAAAGCGGGGCTGCCCATTGCTATTTATCATGGTTCACTCAGTAAAGAGCAGCGGAATAAAACCGAAGCCATGATGGCATCAAACCAGTTGCGCGCGGTAGTGGCAACATCGGCGCTAGAGCTAGGGATTGATTGGGGCAATGTAGACTTAGTGATACAAGTTGGTGCGCCTAAAGGCGTAAGTCGATTATTGCAACGCATTGGGCGTTCTAACCATACCTTAGATATGCCTTCGAGAGCTTTACTGGTGCCGGCAAATCGTTTTGAAGCACTTGAATGTTTAGCCGCTATGCAGGCAATAAAAGCCGGTGAGCTAGACGGTGAGCCTTTAATGTCGGGCTCGCTTGATATTATTCCTCAGTTTATTATGAATAGCGCTTGTAGTGCGCCAGTGGTTGCTGAGGAGTTGTATCAGCAGGTGTTAGATGCGGCGCCATACAGCGGCGTAGACCATGCTACGTTTATGCAATTGTGGCAATTTACCTGCGACGGTGGCTATGCCCTGCAAGCATATGAGCGATATCAACGCCTAAGCCATGAAAACGGCGAGTATTTTCCTGCCAACAAGCGCGTCATCATGCGCCATCGACAAAACATAGGCACTATTGTAGAGGCTAGCCGATTGCGCGTGAAGCGTTTACGCAGAAAGCACCAAGGTAAAATTATTGGCGATATAGAAGAATATTTTGCACAACAACTTACCAAAGGTGACAGTTTCTATTTTGCTGGCGAGGTATTGGTATTTGAAGGTATAAAAGACATGATTGTTGAGGCCAAAGTTGGCAAAGCCAAAGAGCCGAAAATACCCAGTTATCAAGGCGGCCAAATGCCGCTATCTACCTATTTAGCGCAAGCTGTGCGAGACATTATCAATCGTCCTGAGTCATGGCAGGCTTTACCTAAATTAGTGCGTGATTGGCTTTCGTTACAACAAGCCTATAGCGTATTGCCCAGTAGCAAACAGTTATTGATTGAGCAGTTTGAATTCAGAGGCGCGCAAACGACCCTTTACTACACATTTGAGGGGCGTAAGGCGAATCAAACCTTAGGCATGCTAATTACCAAACGTATGGAAAAGTTAGGGTTACAGCCATTAAGCTTTTCAATTACCGACTACGGTTTGTCGATTAATGCCGTAAAAGCGGTGCAAGCGCAGCATATTAACAGTTTGTTTAACCCTGACATATTAGGAGATGAACTTGAAAACTGGATGCTAGAAGCGAGCATGCTTAAACGCAGTTTTCGTCAGGTAGCCATAGTTAGTGGGTTAATAGAGCAGCAATACCACAGCAATAAAAAGACCATGCGCCAAGTGACGTTTTCTACCGATCTTATTTACGACACTTTAAAGCAGTACGAACCTGACCATATACTATTAAAAGTGACTCGCGACAATGCTCAGCGCGAGCTACTCGACTTAGACCGCACGCGTGATTTGTTGTTTGGGTTTTATCAACAATACTGTTTTAAAGCACTGGCGAAGCCGTCGCCTATGTCAATCCCGATTGTGCTGAATGTGCGTAGTGAGCAAATTACGGGAGCAGGTACTCAAGCCTTGCTCGAGCAAGCAAACTTGTACGAAGAAGCCCAGCATATGCTTGATGATATTAGAGAATTGCTGGCTGGTAACGCAACGTGTAGCGAGACACAGCATGATTGAGTTTTCAACATTACAGCACAAGCTTAATAGCAACCAGGTTATTCCCCTCACGTTTGCGGGTAACAAATTGTTATTAGATGCAAGCGGTGCCATGGTGTGGCCGGCACTCGACTTACTTATTTTTAGCGACTTACACCTTGAAAAGGGCAGTTTTTTAAGTCAGTTTGCCAACCCACTGCCGCGCTTTGACAGCAAAGACACTATTTTGCGCATGCAGGCAGTTATGCGTGAATACAAGTGCAGCAATATAGTGAGTTTAGGCGACAGCTTTCACGATGGAAATGCGGTAAACCGAATGCAATTGCAAGATTTAGAAGCGCTAAATGCGCTAGTGAAATCGGTAAATTCATTTACTTGGGTACTAGGCAATCATGATCCTGATGTGCCATCAGCCGTGCTGGGAGAGCGTGAACAGCATTTAAAACGGCAGAACGTGCTGTTGACTCACGAGCCTGAAAAGCTTGAAACAACCGCTTGCGATGCACAAATTGTGGGGCACTTTCACCCCAAATCTACTCAGAAACTGGCCACTCGCAAAGTAACAGGGAAATGCTATTTGGCTTCGCACAATATTGTATTAATGCCCGCGTTTGGCAGCTATACAGGGGGCTTGTGTAGTACTGATAAAGCGTTTGAAAGCTTGTTGTGTCAAAAAACAATGCAAACATTTTTATTGTTTAACAAGCGCATATTTTTATTGTAGAGAGTGTCTGTAATAAAAAACGCGCTGCTTAATCGCGCCAGCGCTTAGTTATGTCTTGGTAACTGTCTATTCGGCGGTCTCTAAAATAAGGCCAAATGCGTTTAATGTGCTCCGACGCCGACATATCAATTTCAACGCACAAGGTTTGTTCTTCGTTGTCGCTAGCCATAGCCAGTATTTCACCTTGTGGCCCGGCAATAAAACTGTGTCCCCAAAATTCAATACCCGCATCACCCGGTGTAGGCGAGGGCTCAAAGCCAGTTCTGTTAGCCACGATTACTGGCACCGAGTTAGCCACCGCATGCGAGCGCTGAATGGTTTCCCATGCGCCCTGTTGGCGCTGTTGTTCTTGCTCGCTATCATTGCGGTCCCAACCAATAGCCGTTGGATAAAACAGTATTTCTGCACCGGCCATGGCCATTAACCGCGCCGCTTCTGGATACCACTGGTCCCAGCATACCAATACGCCCAGTTTGCCAATGCTGGTTTGAATGGGGGTAAAGCCTAAATCGCCAGGCGTGAAATAGAATTTTTCATAAAAACCAGGGTCGTCGGGAATGTGCATTTTGCGATACATACCGGCAATTTCGCTACTGCAGTCAAATACAACAGCGGTGTTGTGATACAAACCCGTTGCACGTTTTTCAAACAAAGACGTCACTAACACAATATTTAGGCGCTGGGCAAGCTCGCCAAAAAATGCCGTTGCGTTACCCGGTATAGGTTCGGCTAAGTCAAATTGGTTAACATCTTCGCTTTGGCAAAAATACAAGGTGGAGTGTAATTCTTGTAGCAGAATACATTGGCAGCCTTGCGCGGCGAGCTGTTCAACTTGGCGTGCAGAGTTTTCCCAGTTTTCTTGTTTGTTATTGCTGCTAACCCGTTGCTGTACCACACCCACGGTGATGCGTTTGTTGTTTGTTGTCATAGCGTGGCAACTCCTTGTTGGCAGGTATCTAAAAATTCGGTTTTAAAGGTATTGGTGGGTACTTGCATGGTGAGGCAATGCAAACTGCCAAATTGCTGCACTACACTTAAACAATCAATGGGCACTACTGTGTAGTTTGGATAAGCGCTTTGTACTACCGAGATAGCATCAGCATCTTCCACCTGATTATAAATGGGCATGAGTATATGTCGATTAAGTATTAAATAGTTTGCATAAGAAGCCGGTAGGCGCTCGCCGTATTCGTTAACCACATGTGGTAATGGAAGTGAGTATATTTTATGTTGCGGAAAAATTTGGCTCACTTCATACTGCATTTTAAACAAGGGGCCAAAGTGTTCATCGTGGGTGCGGTTATCAGCACCTTGCACCACAATGCCCATAAGCGGCGTAAACCTTACCAAAGTATCAATGTGTCCATCGGTATCGTCACCTTCTAAATGACCATGATTAAGCACACTTACATTGCGTGCGCCTAGCACTTCTTTAAATAATGTGTCGTATTGTGATGCGCTGAATTGGCCATTCCGCTTAGGGTTAAACAAACACGAGGCAGTACTTAATAAATGCTGATTTTCATCAATTTCTATGGCGCCACCTTCAAGCACTACATCGTGTTCAACTAAGCTTTGTTGGCAATGTTGCGCTAGCAGTTGGTTGATTTGGTTATCTAAGTTGGCATCAAATTTTTGTCCCCAACCGTTAAATTGAAAACTTATTGGATAATTAAGCGCGTTGTCACTCACGGTGAGAAAACCATAATCACGCACCCAAGTATCGTTATAATTAGCAGCCACAATAATAACCTTGGCATCGCTGGGCAGCAGTTGTTGCAGGGTGGCAATACTTGACTTACGGCACAACAACACTACGCTGGCATGAGTAAGATTGATTTGCTTAATCAATTGCAAATAGGTTTCGCGCACAGCTGAAAGATTTGCAGCCCAGTCGGTGTCGTTGTGAGGCCACGCCAATATAACCGCTTCTTGCTCTGCCCACTCGGGCAGCAAAGTTTGTTGATGCATGCTAAAAAAGCCACTGTAAATTAATGAATGCGCGAGCCGGTTGGCCTATAAAGTAGCGGTAGCTACCAAAAGCAAAATCGGCACGTTCTGCATAGTCTTGATTGGTCAAGTTTATCACATGTAGACTTAAGTTCACCTGCTCATGTGCCTGATAATACAAATGTAAATCAATAAGTTGATGGCCTTTATATTCAGCGGTATTGGCCGGGTCTAAGTAGTATTTACTGAGATATTGCCAGCTTAGGCTTGCAGACAATGCGTCATTAAAATGGTAATTAGCGCCCACTTTTGACATCCATTTGGGTGCAGTGTCAATCAAGTTCCCTTTTATAGGAATGCCCACTAGACTAGTGTTGTTTTCGTAGCGATGCTCACCATAGCTAAGTTGTGCTTGTAATGACATGTTCGTATTCACTTGGTGGCTTAGCTCAAGCTCGCCGCCTTGATGCGAGGTTTTCGCACCTGTTACATTTTGCCGATCGGTATCCTGAAAAATCACATTGGACTTTTCCATGTAATAGGCGCTAGCGTGCAAATTGGTGGTGTCATTAAACCAGCGCACACCGGTTTCCCAAGCCGACATTTTTTCATTGTTGATGTCGGTAATTTGTTGGTTGTTTTGTAGTCTGAACAGTTCAGTGGCTTGCGGTGCTCTGAAGCCTTGGGCATATTTAATATAGGCGGTGGTACTGTTATTTAGCGTATACCGTACATTAGCGCTTGGCGAGATAGCATTAAACGTTTTGCTTTGGCTGTCAGGACGACTAAATCGGCATACCTCTACGGTATCTGCACAGGCCGAGTTACCATTAGCTAAATTGTTGTAATCATAGTAGTTTTGTTCGCCTCTGGCTCCTGCGCTAATTAACCATGCTCCGCTAGTGTATTCAGTTTGAACATATACAGCTGCTTGCATCGCATTGACTTCATAGTTGTAATGCGTGCCAGCAGGAATACTGTCTGAAAAAGGGGCTGCTTGGGTTTCTTTCAGTGCTCCCTGAGTAATATCTACATCGGCCCCCAGTAGTGTTGTGAGCTTGTCAGTCGCCACACTCAAGGTTGATTGTATGCCAACACTGTTATGACTGTTTTGCTCCAGTGCTTGCCACGGTAAAAAATGCTGTAAAAAGGCCATGCTATTAGCCCGAGCATAAGGGGTAAGCGTGAGCTCACCTAGCTCGGTATTACGGCTTAGTTTGCTGTAAAAACGCAACGATTTTACGTCCCGATATGCTTCAGGGTTGGGGTTGCTTCTGCGAATTTGGCTGTCTTTATAGGCCTCAAAGCCTCTTATAAAACCCGCGGTTTCTTGATTTAAGTTGGCAATATCAAGCACCGTTTTTGTTCGCCATATGTCACCGTTGTGTTGATAAATACTGGTGAGCTTTTGTTGGTCGTATCCGCTATCTTCTTGATACCCATTTTCTTGCGTAATATTAGCAAGCGTAAGCCATGCAGATTGGTTGTTTTGCTGCTGATAAACGCCACTAATGCGCGCAAAATCTTCGGCACCTAAGCGTACACTCAAACTGTTATGGGGGGCATTAAATGCGTCAGCACTAATTACATTTATCACGCCATGCAAGGCATTTGAACCGTACAAGGTGCTTGCAGGAGAACGCAGTACATCTATGCTCGCCGCTTGCTCAAAATTAATATCGAACAACTGGTTAGCGTTGCAAAATCCTGGCGCGCGTATGCTTATGCCATCAAGCCCCATAAAAAATGCACCACAACTGCCTGCGCCGGTCAATACGGGCGAGCGAATAGCGCTTAAGTGCTCTTGTCCATTTCCGCGGCTTATCCATGTACCAGGTATCTGACTTAGCGCTTGGCTAATATGTTGTGGCGCCAGTTGTTGCAGGTCATCTTGTAATACCACTGACACACTGTGCGGGGTAAGTGATAGGTTCATTGCTTGTTTGCTGGCGCTAACACTAATGACTTCTACATCGGTTATTGAGGTGCTTTGTGCTGCGGCTTGATGGGTGGCAAAAACGCTAATGAATAGACATAACATCGTACTCGCCGTGCTTAACGATGCGGTACGCTTTAACTTAACGGTGAAGTGCTTTACATCCATTATTTTAAATGTCTCCCGCCATTAAGGTGAATGGTTTGCCCAGTAATGTAGTCGCTGTTGAGTAAAAAGTTGACCGCTTTTACCGCTTCTTGCGCGCCAGGGCATACACCTAATATTGATTTTGCCAAGGCTTTTTGCTTGTATGCGTCGCTGTCATTTTCATTAAACATAAGCAGTGAGGGCGCAATGGAGTTTACTTTGACCTTGGGTGCTAGCATGCCAGCAAACGACAAGGTGAGATTGTGCAGGGCCGCTTTACTCGCGGCATAAGCCACATGTTTACTGCTGCCCTTGTCTTGTACATAGTCGGTCATGTGTATAATGTTTGCATGTTGGCTAAACATGTCTTTGCATGCCATGTTAATCTGATACGGCGCGCTGGCGTGTACTTGCATCATTTTGTGAAATAACTCTGCATAGTCACTGCTAGGTGATTCGCTATCCCAGTCACTGGCATTATGCACAATGGCGCTTAGTGCGTGCGTGTGCTCTTTTAGCTGTTTAATAAACTCAGCAATACCTGCATCAGTAGCAAAATCGGCATGAATGGCAGTGGCGCCTTTTTCAACTAATGCACTTACTGCGGGTTTTTGGCTGCGGTATGTTATAATTATGGGTAATTGCTGGTTAAGCAGGTCTTCGGCTATGGCTAAACCTAAGCGTTGAGCAGACCCTGTAATGAGTATTGGGGCGGTCATATTGTGTGCTAATTTCCTATGTAATGATGTATGCATTACGCTGTTTTATGGGGCGAAGATTACAATTGATTTCACTTTTATTACTCTAATAGTAAACCAGCTCAACGTTTATGCGTATGTAAAGTAAAATAAATAAATGGATAAACAATGTTAGCAAACGAAAAAATTGTTATGCGCGAAGTGGCTCAAGCGCCTACGCTTTCGGTGCAAGCGGAGCTTGTGCGCGATGCATTAATTGCCGCAGGACTTGAAACGCCTATGGTAGAAAACGGCTTATCAAGTGAAGAAAAACGTATCAAAATTGCGCAAAGCATGACCGAAGTGATGCAGGTTTTAGGGCTTGATTTGAACGACGACAGCCTACAAGACACCCCTAAACGCATTGCTAAAATGTACGTGAATGAAATTTTTTCAGGTTTGGACTATCACACGTTTCCAAAGATAACCCAAATTGAAAACAAAATGCGCATTGACCAACCTGTACAAGTCACTGATATAAGCCTGACCAGTACGTGTGAACATCACTTTGTAACTATAGACGGCATGGCAACGGTATCGTATATCCCGAATAAAACCGTTATTGGTTTAAGTAAAATCAATCGTTTAGTGGCGTTTTTTGCTCAGCGCCCGCAAGTTCAAGAAAGGCTGACTCAACAAGTTATGGTGGCTCTGCAGGCATTAACAGGCACTAAAGACGTAGCTGTTAGTATTAACGCCACACATTATTGCGTTAAAGCGCGAGGTATTCGCGATACCAATTCTTATACTAAAACTT
>JBARZY010000023.1:0-2360 GCA_049650345.1 Glaciecola sp.
TGGCAATTTTGCCATCTTCTTCATTGGCAATTTCTACTGATACCAATACCGATTCACTAATATTAGCATGGGAGGCTTTGGCGATTTCGTTTTCGGGGTCAAAGTAAAATCTATTTACTTTTTCTACTACGTCTATGCGATTGAAAAAACGTCGAAACTCTAACAACTTAGTTTCGCGATAATCGCCACGAAACGTGCCTGCTGCCACTACACCATCGGCGGTCGTTGCGGTATAAATAATAGGCGTATTTAAATCACTTTCTTCTAGTATTACCAGGCCAGAACCATCTTCTGCATCGCGATAAATATCTAAAAAGCCATTGTAAGCGGTTTTTTCGGCAAGCGTTTCACTTAGGCTGGGTTCTTCTTCAGCTTCTTCATCCTCGGCGAACGCATAGGTGCTTAAGGGGAGTTGGCTTAGCGCAACAATGACGGCGCTTGCCAATGCTGTTTTGATTGCATTAGTCATATTGTTTTCCACTTTTTATTGACTGCTATTAGGCGATGTACCAAACGCTCACACCGCAACGGTTTTTTCTGTCGATAACATCATACTACGCGGAAAAAAAATACCCACTGTTACGGGAGGACTAAAGTGTGTCTAAATGTTACGTAGGTGCACTATTACACTAACTGTAAATCGACAAATTCTTTGTAGGTTGCACTGCTGGCATACAGAGATTGATGGCTACCTTGTGCAATTATTTCGCCCGCTTCAAGTACAATTATTTTATCGGCATTGACTACCGTTGATAATCTGTGAGCAATAATCAGTGTGGTTTTTTGTTGCATAAGCTTTTCTAGGGCTTGTTTAACATAGTGCTCAGAACTGGCATCTAAGGCACTTGTTGCCTCGTCTAACAATAATATAGGCCTGTTAGCCACAATGGCTCTAGCAATGGCAATACGTTGTTTTTGGCCGCCGCTCAGTTTTACGCCACGTTCGCCTAATTCGCTGTCATAGCCGTTAGGAAGCTGTTCAATAAACTCGTGAGCAAACGCCATTTTAGCTGCGTCCTTCACATCTTGCAGTGACGCACCGGGGTTTGAAAACCGAATGTTGTCGGTCACATTACCGGCAAAAATAACGGCGTCTTGTGGCACTAGTGCAAACTGTGCTCTTAAGTTTTGCAGTGCAATACTAGATGCGTCGTGATCAAATATTTGGATGTTGCCCTGTTGGGGTTCTTGAAAGCGTTGAATTAATTCAAACAAGGTTGATTTACCCGCACCACTGTGGCCTACCAGTGCGATACGTTCGCCGGGCTTTACCTCGAAGCTTACGTTGTTAATAACATTGTGGGGTGTGTCTGCGGCTTTGTCAGTGGCAGGGTAATAAAAGCTCACGTTGTTCAGCTTTAATGCGTATTCTGATGACTGAGTTTGTTGTAGTTGCTGGTTACCGTTATCAGTAATATGTGCTTGTGTTTGCATGAGTTCAATAATACGTTCAGAAGCGCCTGCTGCTTTTTGTAATTCACCTATTACTTCACTAATAGTGGCTATTGCGCCGCCGGCTAATACGGCGTAGAAAACAAAGGCAGTGAGTTCGCCCACGCTAATAGTGTTGTCTATAACCATAATGGCGCCCACATATGTCACGCTGAAAATAGCACACAAGCTAATGATCATCACGATGGCTATGAGCAAGGCTCTAAAGTGAATGCGCTTTTTGGCTTGGGTCATTACGCCTTCTACTTTATTGGCAAACATATCGCTGCTAATGTTGGCGTGGTTATAGGCTTGCACGGTATGAATTTCGTGTAAGCTTTCGTCTATCATGCCGCCTACTTGGGCGACTTTGTCTTGACTGCGCTTGCTGTGCACGCGCACTTTATTTCCCAATATACGAATAGGTACTAACATTAATGGCACCGCAATAAATACCAATAAGGTGAGGGTGGTAGAGGTGATGGCCATTAACACCAATGCACCTAAAAACATGACTAACGAACGCAATGCCATTGATACGCCGGTGCCCACAACCGATTGCAATAACGTGGTATCGCTAGTAAAACGAGAGATAATCTCCCCAGTTCGGGTGTTTTCAAAAAAACTGGGGGTGAGTGTGACTAAATGAGAAAATAGATTTTTTCGAATATCGGCGCACACGCGCTCGCCCAACCACACCATCCAATAAAAACGAAAATAAGTGGCTATACTGCCTACTATTACTACACCTAATACCGCTGCCAAGGCTTGACCTAGCGCTTCTTTGTTGCCATTAACAAAGCCTTGGTCTATTACATACTTAATGCCTTGGCCAAGTATTAACCAAGCCAATGAGCTAATTAATAATGCACTTAGGGCAATAATGACTTTGCTTTTGTAAGGCATTAAATGTGCAAAAAGCCATTTTA
>JBARZY010000024.1:0-2367 GCA_049650345.1 Glaciecola sp.
CAAACATACTTAAGTCGTTATCGCTGTCGCCAAAACAAACCACGTTAGTTGCACCTAGCTGCTGTTTTAAGGCATCAACCGCACTGCCTTTGTTGGCCAACTTGTGGTGCACATCTATCCAACTGTATTGTTTGCCCTGTGTGGCAGGTCCTGAATACGCGACCAAACTATCGATCGTATTCAGGTGCTGCCAAATTGAATAAATGGTGGCGGCTTCACCAATCATACTAATATTGGTCACGTTTGCATGGCTGGGGAGTTCGTTTAGCGGTAATAACCTCGCTTTTGTGCGTGAAAAATATTTTTCAACCAATTCTTTTTCGACTTCGTGCTGAGTATGCGGGTGATAAATGTCATGATGCTGTTGCGTGCCAGATACTGTTACCGTGTTAACGAACGGCGCTATTCCCGCATTTATTGCACATTCAACAATACAGTCTAGTTCACTATGTGCCAGCAAGTTATTTAACGCTAAGCCCTGGTCTGTTGGGTTGTATACGGTTACGCCATTATTATAAATGTGTGGTAGCGTAAAATCGTGACCGTCAAGTATGTGCTGGGCTGACAACATGGTTCTGCCTGTGGCAACGGTGTAGGCTACGCCTTTTTTTTGCATAAGGCCTAGGGTTTCTCGGGTAAAGGGTGTAATTTGTGATTCCTTATTGAGTAAGGTACCGTCGAGGTCGAAAAAAACCAGATCCATAATAAATAACCATGCTGTTGTAATAGAGAAATTGTTACGAAAAAAGCGCTGACTTAGCTCAGAAGCCTTGAACAATATGAGCGATGATTGTGTCGCTAGTATGAATGATATAACAGTATTTTATGTGTGTACTAGACATAAAAAAGCCCGACCAAAATGGTCGGGCAAAAGGAGCTTAGTTTAAGCACCTAACGACAGAACTGTTGCCGCGGTATATGTGTTAGAGGCAATTATTCAATAATTGCTTTCATGTCGGTCATATAACCACGTAATTCTTCACCAATTGACTCTACGCCATGACTGCGTATTGCCTTGTTAATTGCCACTAGCTTAGTGTTATCAACGCTGTTACTGGTGTTGCTCAAGCCACCGCCTATATGTTCAAGGGTGATTTGAGGCATAAGTTTTTCTTGTAGTAACGGGATAGCAGCGTTAGCAAACAAGTAGTTGCCATATTCTGCGGTATCTGAAATTACTACATTCATTTCGTATAAACGTTTACGCGAAATAGTGTTCGAGATTAACGGTGTTTCGTGCAGTGATTCGTAATACGCTGACTCAGGCAATATGCCGGCTTCAACCATTACATCGAAAGCTACTTCAACGCCGGTTTTGATCATGGCAACAAGTAAAATGCCCTTATCAAAGAATTCTTGGTCGCTTATAGTGCCGCTATACGTCGGTGCATTTTCGAAACCCGTTTGACCGGTTTCTTCGCGCCATTTAAGCAAGTTAGCGTCACCATTTGCCCAATCTTGCATCATGGTTTTTGAGAACTCACCAGAGATAATGTCGTCTTGATGCTTTTCAAATAAGGGACGCATAATATCGGTAAGCTGTTCTGACAAGTCAAAAGCAACGACTTTAGCTGGATTAGACAAACGGTCCATCATGTTGGTCACGCCGCCAATTTTCAATGCTTCAGTAATGGCTTCAAGACCATACTGAATAAGTGCACCTGCATAAGCTGGGTCAACGCCGTCGGCTACCATTTTGTCGTAAGCTAGAACCGCAGCGGCCTGTTGCATGCCACATAAAATTGTTTGCTCACCCATTAGGTCTGATTTAACTTCAGCAACGAAGCTACTTTCTAGTACGCCTGCACGGTCACCGCCTGTTGCACTTGCTAGCGCTTTAGCGATGTCATGACCAATACCTTGCGGATCGTTTTCAGGGTGTACAGCAATGAGTGTAGGTACACCGAAACCGCGTTTGTATTCTTCGCGAACTTCTGTGCCAGGGCACTTAGGTGCGCACATCACAACGGTTAAGTCGGCTCTGATCTGCTGGCCTTCTTCAACAATGTTAAAACCATGCGAATAAGACAAGGTTGCGCCTTGCTTCATTAACGGCATTACGGCTTCAACTACACTTGCGTGTTGTTTATCAGGCGTTAGGTTATATACCAAATCGGCTGTTGGAATTAGGTCTTGATAAGTACCTACAGTAAACCCGTTTTCACTTGCGCGAACGAAAGAGTCGCGTTTTTCGTCGATAGCTGACTGGCGAAGTGCGTAGCTAATGTCTAAGCCCGAATCACGCATGTTCAAACCTTGGTTTAAACCTTGCGCACCGCAACCAACAATAACGATTGATTTGCCTTTAAGAAAGTCGCAACCAGTTGCGAATTCTTCACGTTGCATAAAACGACACTGACCAATTTG
>JBARZY010000025.1:0-7550 GCA_049650345.1 Glaciecola sp.
TTATGACAACACGACTTCGTGACTTCGTTGTCTTTATTCGTTTGTTCATCACTCATAGCGTTTCCCCATTAATAAAAGTCATTATTGTGCCTGTTCGTTATCAATATTTGATAAATCGACATCTTCAATTAAATGGCAAATCACGTTATCACATGGCTCTTTGTCTGGTTTTTGATCCCATGTATCTACAGCGTTGCGCATTTTGTCTCGTAACTTAGCCATTTCAATAAACCGTTGTTCAGTTTCTGCCAGTCTTTTCTCAATCAACACCCTGACTGTTGGGCACGGCGTTTTGCCTTTATCGGATTCGGAAAATATCTGTTTGATATCCTCGATAGAAAAACCTAAATCGCGAGCACTCAGTATGAATCTAAGACGATTTTGTTGCTCTAGAGGATAAAACCTGTAGCCATTTTCACTTGACCTAGATGGTCGTAACAAATTTATTCGGGTGTAATACCTAATCGTATCCTTGTTAATCCCAAATGCGTCTGCTAACTGCTTTACTTGCATACTCATTATTCAAATACTCCGGTTGACAATAAACCTGTTCCTCACTCGCTAAAAAAAGCATAGGCCTGTGAGTCGCTCACAGGTCAAGTGATATTTTAGCTATGAGGTGCCGGCATAGACCAAACAATGACCAACACCAATAGCACAGACAATATAATTGTCCCCGCTAACGTTAACCAATCACGCCGTGTTTTATGCTTTCGTCCTGACAACAGACAGGTCGCAAGCACCGTTTGCGATAAGTAATAGAGCGCAAAGCCTTTGCTTGCTAAGTTTATGATCTCAAACACATTGCTGGTCCAAACAAGTACAATAGCGATGCCAATGATTAACATGTAATAGACATTTGTTGAAAGACGCGCTTTTATCAGCTCTCTAAGTAAGCCACCGCCGCCAATTGTGTCTGCTAAAGCGGCACTAATTTGACTAGTGGTTGCTGCAATAAGAAGTAAAAACGGTAGGATCCATATCGCTTGGCCAAGCGTCTGGCTAATGGTTGTTTCACTTAATTCAACGATGGGGTATACATTGAATAAGGGGCAAGTTAATCCAATAAACACCAAGTAAATGACGGTCGCAATACCTTGAGAATATTTTACTGCCGTTATGCGCTGATTAGCCGAATACTCAGCGCCCATAAATCTTGCCGTTTCAAACCCTTGAGTGACCATCAACATACCCGACAAGATACTTAAGGTTTCAACAAGACCGATAGCATTGAGCGCTTCATGCTGAAACCATGTCGCGCCACTTGACATGTCAAATGTCAGCAATGCAACAAGCACTCCCACTATAATCGCTAACTTGATAGTGACCGCATAGAGCTCAATCACCTCAAGGCCTTTAGCTCCTCTTAGCCACGCAATAAACATAATAGATAGTAAGGCCAGACTGGTAGCTACCTTTATCACGGTATCATCAGTAACGCCTATTCTTTCAAACACAAATGATGCGAATAGACTGATATAAAAGGCGACGGAAATCGCATACGCCGCCCCTAAAAACCACTGTCCAACATATTCTATTTTAGCAATGCCTCCATTAGGATGGTCGTCTAAATGCGGCTCAGCGTGAGCGATGTTAAGCCGAATGACACCCCCTAAACAATATGCAAGAGCAGATAACAACACGATCCCCAGTAGTGCCCATTTCCCCATAACAGAATGAAGCAGTGGTGCAACAATTAAAAAGCCACTGCCAATGATGGAGGCAAGAGGTGTCACAGTTGCTCGCCACTGTGGTGACAATCTGACGCGTTTGTTAAATAAGCCCCAACCAACAATCAACGTCGATATGATCGCAACACTGTTTAAGAGCATGCCGTTTTCCATTAGATATACTGCCTCTACGCACTTATTTAGCGTTGAACTCTACAATGTCATTTGGCATGACTTGACCGCTCACAATCGTTGCGTTAGCAAAGTGTACATCCTTAGTATTCCCCAAACGCACTTTACCCACGTATTCTCTGGAGTAGCCTGACTCACCTTCGGTGATCACATTGTCATCGTATACAGCTCGATACACGTCATACACTTTGTTTTGTTCTAAATTGTTAGTATCTGCGACACACACAACAAGTTCGCTTCCTTTGGCTGTGACGACTTGTCCGCTCATGATGTAATCGTGATACACCTGGCTAGCACAACCGCCTAGCAAAAATAAAGATACGGTTAATACCGTGAGTAGCTTAGTGATATTTCTCATAGTTTTTTCCTTGTTAATATACTGACAACTAACGTTGCGATTGAATTGTGAACAGGCTCACAACCCATATGGTAAGCTTACTTTTTAGCTGATATCTCAACATGATCTACATCAATAAAAACCGGCTATTGCATTACCGTTTGATTACAATTATGTAATAGAAACAATGCTATATAAATTTAATTGCGTTAAAAAGGGAGTGTAATGCACGCTTAATTAGACCAATGAATGTGTGAAATTTTCCATTGACTATCTCGTTTAATAAGCGTGATAGTTTCATTACTTGCTCTATCAATGCTTTTTCCCTTATATGTGCCAGTCAATTGGCTTCTTGAAAAAGAGGTTGCTATGCCATCGTACTCATGAACATGGTGTTCAATTAGGTCAATTTGCATGGCTTGTAAGTATTTAATGTCTGACAACATATGATGGCTTGCATATTCTTTCGCGCTTCGTTCAACACCTTGCCCTTCAAAAATCAGCACGTTATCAACGAGCAGGTTTCGAGCAGTCTCAACATCACCGGTTTCAAGTGCTTTGTGAAAGGCAAGTACAGTTTTTGCAGCTGTTGTTTCAGTCCCAGTAAACATAGATGCTATAGCTTCATTATGAGTATCACCGTCATGCGAAAAAGCGAACGGACTCATAGCAACAATGGCGACAAATGCCAAAAGGCCCTGATGAATTGTGTTTTTCATTTTTGTTTCCTCTTCGATAGATGTTGTTTAATTAAACAAGTTAACTCGCTAGCATTGGCGGGCCCATCGCTGTTGTGACCACGCTAGTAACGAGTAAAATTAAAAAACCCACAAACGTTTCAATCATGATGGAACGTCGTAATGCGACGGCGCCATCTTCTCGACTCAATATGCGTGGCACCAATACGAACTTATGAGCCACGGCAAACAGGAGAAGCAATAAGACCAAGGCTATTTTGAGTATAAAAACTTGTCCATAGCGGCTTGAATACAGGCTTTCTAATGCAGGCACAAACTGAATGAGCATAGATACAGCGGCAGCCACTAAAATAGCGACGCCCCAAACTGCAAATCGACCAAAACGTTCCATAACAACATGCAATGCTTCCCCCTCAAATATGTAGGTCGCGCGCACTAATGGTATTAGCGCACCTAACCATGCAAACGACATAGCTACATGCAGAGTGATAAGCGAGACGCTGCCAAATATGAGTGTATTAGTGTGTCCAGATAACGTAAATGAGGTGCTCAAGCCAATAATGACGAGCAATGTTAGTGTGCCAAATATCCATTGGTTTAACTTGCTCGTCAGAAATAATGGACGAATTAATATCAGAGTCAAAAGTGCAAAAGATAGACCGAACGCGATTGCTCTAGTCATCGTCAATGTACCAACAGAACTAGCCCACATCATGTTGAGAATGATGGGTTCGAACATGCCTTTTACACCATTTTCTGCAAAGTTGCCTGTTTGTACAAAAAAATCGACAACATTAGCAATGAAACCAATAATGACCAATACCATTGCGACTTTGCATATAGTATGTCGCCAACGCATTGCAACTTTGTCGACATTCTCAAGCGAAGCCGCCGGGATATACAGATATACACAAATAATGCTAAATGCTGCGCTTACCCCCAAGTACACCAGAAACTTGTTGAGTACTAGCAGTCCTATCCAAATTCCTGATGTCATGAAAGTTCCTATTTAATGATCGCTATGATCCATCTTTTTATGTTTCATCTCTTTCATATTACCAGCAGCATGAACCATAAATGAAAAGTCTCCTTTCATCTTATGACCGTCTACTCCCATGATTGTCCATGAGGCTTTATAAGTGCTAGGCATTAACTGGGGTAAGTCGAAGCTAAACGTATTACTCGCCTCCATTGAGGGGGTGAATTCAAAGTCAACCTTCTCGTTTTTGCTATTTAAAATAGATAAGTTAACCAAACGAACTTCGTCACCAAATGTGACTGCAATGGTTTCTGGGCTCTTCATCAACATAGCATTGTCTTTGGGTATTGTTGACGTGATCCCAGTATGCGCTAACACTGACAGGCTGGTCATTGTAATAAGAAGCGTTATGATAAATTTTTTCATGAATTAATCTCTCTTTTATAAAGTTACGGGTTAAATGTTATTAGCTAATTGGTGTATCTGCCTTTTTTTCCACAATAGATAAATGGCGGGTAAAACAAGCAACGTGAGTAGCACGGCACTCATCATTCCGCCTACCATTGGCGCGGCAATTCGACTCATGACCTCAGCCCCAGTGCCTGTTCCATATAAAATAGGTAGTAATCCAAGAATGATGGCTAAAGCCGTCATCATGACAGGCCTAACGCGCAGTCCTGCGCCGTGCAATATAGCTTCTGTTAATTGCTCATCGCTCGGTATGACATTTTGTTCTTTGCAGCGTGTGATTAGCGCGTTGTATTCTTGGTTCAGGTAGACCAACATGATCACACCTATTTCAACTGCAACGCCAGCGAGTGCAATAAAACCGACTCCTACTGCTACCGAAAAGTTGAATCCCTCTAGATACATTAACCAGATGCTACCAACCATCGCCAAAGGCAAAGTGCCCATGATAATGGCTACTTCAGTAATGTTTCTAAAGTTGAGGTACAACAGAATAATAATAATGGACAGTGTCAGTGGCACAACGTAGGTGAGTTTTTCTTTGGCGCGTTGCATATACTCATATTGACCAGACCAGGTAATGGAGTAGCCAGCAGGCAATACTAACTGTTCACTCACGGCTTGCTGAGCTGACACCACATAACTGCCAATATCCACGCCATCAATATCCACAAACACCCAGCCATTTAGGCGTGCATTTTCACTTTTGATCCCCGGAGGGCCATCCTCTATGTACACATCTGCTACATCTGCAAGCGCAATACGCTTTCCTTTCGGTGTCACAATCGGCAATAAAGATAACGCTTGTGGGGATGAGCGATATGATTGAGGATAACGCACGTTGACCGGATATCTCTCGAGCCCTTCAACACTTTGCGTGACATTCATACCGCCAATGGCACTGGATACAACTGACTGAATATCCGCTATGTTAAGGCCATAACGCGCGGCTTTATCTCGCTGTATGTCAACCTTTACGTAGCGCCCGCCTGCCACTCGTTCCGAATAAACAGAGGCCGTCCCATCTACTTGTGCAAGAATTGTTTCGATTTGTTGGCCAATGCTCTGTATTTCGCCAAGCTCTGGTCCTCCTATCTTGATACCTACCGGTGTTTTGATCCCGGTAGCCAACATATCAATCCTGGTTTTAATGGGCATGACCCAAGCATTTGTGAGCCCTGGGAAGTCAATCAGGTTATCAAGCTCTTTTATCAAATCTTCAGTCGTTAAACCCTCACGCCATTCATTGTGGGGTTTTAACTGAATGAATGTTTCAATCATTGTTAAGGGCGCGGGATCGGTGGCAGTTTCTGCACGCCCCACTTTACCAAATACCGTTTCTACTTCGGG
The DNA here is from genome assembly GCA_049650345.1 of Glaciecola sp. Classification (GTDB taxonomy): domain Bacteria; phylum Pseudomonadota; class Gammaproteobacteria; order Enterobacterales; family Alteromonadaceae; genus Glaciecola. The sequence continues at coordinate 5,695 of JBARZY010000025.1, forward strand.
CACCGTATATATTAGCTTATTAGTTTGTTGAAGCAATTCTCTTGCTTTACCGATGGATATGCCAGCATATGTCGTGGGCATATACATTAAATCACCTTCGTCAAGTGGAGGAATAAACTCGCTGCCAATTTTATTGACCGGCCAAAAACCAATGACTAGGACAACTAATGCGCCAACAAGTGTCAGCTTTGGAAAGCGCAGCACGGTTTTTAACGATGGTATGTACAACCAAGACAAGCCCTTATTGACGGGGTTTTTATGCTCTGGCAGCACTTTTCCTCTAATAAAATACCCCATTAATACTGGTACTAGTGTTATGGCAAGTGCTGCGGATGCAGCCATTGCATAGGTTTTTGTGTACGCTAAGGGGGAAAACATCCGGCCTTCTTGCGCTTCCAGCGTAAACACTGGGACAAAGCTGACTGTAATAATAAGAAGGCTAAAAAATAACGCTGGGCCAACCTCCACAGCCGAGTCAACGACAATTTGCCATCGGTTTTCTTTAGTAAGTGGCGTTCGCTCCATGTGTTTGTGCATGTTTTCAATCATAACTATGGCACCGTCAATCATCGCGCCAATAGCAATGGCAATCCCCCCTAGCGACATGATGTTGGCATTGATCCCTTGAAAATACATGACGATGAATGCCACGAGAATACCAACCGGTAGACTCACAATTGCTACTAGCGATGAACGAACATGAAACAAGAAGGCGATACACACGACGGCAACCACGCCAAACTCTTCCAATAACTTGAAACCAAGATTATTAACTGCACGTTCAATCAAAGCAGATCTGTCATAAACTGTCACTACTTCAACACCGTCTGGTAAACCTTTTTTAAGTTCCTCGAGCTTAGCTTTCACCCCGTCAATGGTTTTTTGCGCATTTTCGCCGTAGCGCATCACAACTATTCCACCAACCGTTTCACCTTCTCCATTTAACTCAGCAATGCCGCGGCGCATTTGTGGCCCTAATTGCACGTCTGCAATATCTTTAATCAACAATGGCGTACCATTATTATTTACGCCCAAGGGAATAAGTTCTATGTCTCGTTTATTTTCAATATAGCCCGTAGCTCGAACCATATATTCGGCTTCAGCCATCTCAATAACCGATGCGCCAACCTCTTGATTACCGCGCTTAATAGCCATTTGAATATGAGAAAGGGGTATGCCATAGGCTCTGAGCTTCTCTGGATCCACTCTAACCTGATACTGCTTAACCATCCCGCCTATCGACGATACTTCTGATACCCCAGAAACTGTCTGTAACTCGAATTTTAAAAACCAGTCTTGTAAACTGCGCAACTGACTAATATCGTGTTGGCCCGTTCTATCGACTAAGGCATAAAGATACACCCAACCCACACCCGTTGCGTCTGGTCCTAATTGAGGCCTAGCATTTTCAGGTAAATTGGGAGCAACTTGGGATAAGTATTCGAGTACGCGGCTTCTCGCCCAATACAAATCCGTATCGTCATCAAAAATGATGTAGACATAAGAGTCACCAAAAAATGAGTAACCTCTCACGGTTCTGGCACCAGGCACCGATAGCATCGCGGTAGTAAGAGGATAAGTTACTTGATCCTCAACAACTTGAGGTGCCTGCCCAGGGTAACTTGTTTTAATAATCACTTGCACATCTGACAAATCAGGTAGTGCATCTACTGGTGTGTTTTTTACAGCGACCAAGCCTCCACCAACAATGATTATGGTGATAAGCAATACAAAAAATCGATTGGTGACAGACCACCTAATAATGGCTGCAATCATTAGTACTGTCCTCCGTGACCTGAATGATCCATCTCTTTATCTGCATTGTCTGTGCCCATCGAGTGACCAGAATGATCCAT
>JBARZY010000026.1:0-57323 GCA_049650345.1 Glaciecola sp.
GGTTACTCATTAAAAAAAGTATTTTGGATAACCGGTTCGCTTGCCTTTGTGATGTCACCCATAGCCGATAACTTAACCACGGCATTGTTGATGGGCGCGGTGGTAATGGCCGTAGGCGGTAAAGATATCAAATTTGCGCCAATCGCTTGTATCAATGTGGTGATTGCCGCGAACGCAGGGGGCGCATTTTCGCCCTTCGGTGATATAACCACGCTTATGGTGTGGCAAAAAGGCAAGGTAGAATTTTTAGAGTTTATGCCTATTTTCATTCCGTCAGTAGTTAACTGGCTGGTTCCTGCGTTTATTATGAGCTTTGCTTTGCCAAACGGCACACCCGAGGCATCAAGTGAACAAGTACACATGAAACAGGGCGCTAAAGTAATGATAGGCTTGTTTCTTGCGACCATAATTACAGCTGTAACTTTCCATACTGCGCTACACTTGCCGCCTGCTGCTGGCATGATGTTTGGTTTAGGATATTTGGGTCTGTATTCTTTTTATCTAAAGAAACAGGAGGGCCGCACGCTTATGGCTTACTCCATTTTTGGTGGTCGTGAGCATACGCAAAACAACCCACTTAATGTATTAGAAACTTACGGTAAAGATATTGGTGAGCATATTCATGAACAACCGTACCCTGCGTTTATTGTTGATAATGAACATAAAGTAACGCACTGGAACGCAGCCCTTGAAGCGTTAACCGGTATAAAAGCAGAAGAAATGATTGGTACTAACAATCAGTGGAAGGCGTTTTATAAAAGTGAGCGTCCAACGCTTGCCGATGTGGTGTTAGATGACAAGTCAGAGTCTGGTGTTCGTCAGCATTACCGTGGTCAGTATCGAGATAATCCGCTAGAGGGCAAATCGTATGATGCGGCGAACTATTTTGATAACCTGGGCGCATACTTAATGTTCAGTGCAGCACCCATCAAAGATGAATATGGCAATAATATTGGTGCGGTAGAAATGTTCGAAGACATGACTGACAAACGCACCGACGTGAAAGAATTTGATGTGATGGACAAGGTTGCTCGAGCAGAATGGGACACATTATTGTTTTTCTATGGCGTTATTATGTGTGTTGCTGGCTTAAGCCAATTTGGTTACATGGCGATTATCTCTGAACTTATGTACAACGATTTGGGCCCAACTTGGGCCAACACAATCGTGGGAGTATTGTCTGCCATTGTCGACAACATTCCCGTTATGTTTGCTGTACTCACCATGGACCCAGTTATGCCCGTACAACAATGGCAGTTGGTCACCTTAACCGCGGGAGTGGGCGGCAGCATGTTAGCGATTGGTTCAGCTGCGGGTGTTGCCTTATTAGGGTCTGCACGAGGCGTTTATACATTTGGCTCGCACCTAAAATGGACGCCTGTTATTGCCTTAGGATATGTGGCTAGTATTGGTGTGCACTTGTTGCTGAATGGAACAGGGTATTAGTGCTCTTGAACGATGGGCAATACATGCAAGTAAAAAGTAAGGTGTGGGGTGTTTTTAATGAAACGCCTTTAACACCTTAATAATTTCGTCAATTTGAAAGGGCTTTGCGATGAAGTCCTGCATGCCTACCTCCAAGCATGCTTGCTTGTCATCTGCATATGTATTAGCAGTCAAGGCGACAATTACGGGCGCATCTTGTTTATATTTTGTGATGATGGCCCGCGTTGCGGTAATGCCATCCATTACAGGCATTTGTAAGTCCATGAGTATTAGCGAGTACTTTTTCTTATCATATCTAATGCTTCTTGGCCATTATTTGCCGCGTCACATTGGTAACCTAAGCTTTCTAAATTTGCCATAGCCACAACCTGATTAATTTCGTTGTCTTCAACAACTAAAATTTCATGCGGATACCGTTCAGCTAATGAATTATTTGCTATTACACTATTCTTTGGTTTCTCATCACGCTTAACGATTTCCATTGGCAAACAAACCGTAAATGTTGAGCCATGACCTAGGCTCGAGTTTACCCTTATACTTCCGTTCATTATTTGTAGTAAACCTGCACAAATTGACAAGCCTAAACCGCTTCCGCCAAACTCACGTGTAATTGAGCTATCAGCCTGCGTGAAACTATCAAACAAAGAATCCTGATGTTTACTGTCAATACCAATACCAGTATCTTTAACTTTAATAATGATATTGGCTGTAGTTTTTGTAATAAACTCTGTTTCTAAGCTAAGTTCTACTTTACCTGCTAGTGTAAACTTTATTGCGTTAGACAATAGGTTTTCAACTATCTGTCTAAATCGGGTCGTGTCGCCTCTCACAACGCTTGGACTATCATTGCTAATCTTATAATGCAGGCCTATGTTCTTTTCATATGCGCTATGAGAGTAAAGCGATATCGTGTCTTTTATGCATTGCTCTAATTCTATATCGCCAATATCGAGCTCAAATTGTCCAGATTCAATTTTGCTAAAATCTAAAATATCATTCACTATTGATAGTAGGTTACTTGAACTTGCACGCAACACTTTCAATAAGTCTGATTGTTGAGGGCTTAATTTCGATGATTCTAATACCGACAACACACCCATAATGCCGTTCATTGGTGTGCGAATTTCATGCGACCTATTTGCCAAAAATCGGGATTTTGCTCTATTGGCTTCTTCAGCTTGCACTATGGCTTCTGCTAATTTTTTGTTTTTCTCTTCTTCTCGTTGCAATGCTAATTGTTGTTCTTGCCTAAAAAACACAAGATCTTCGTGAAGGTGGCTCAAACCCATTAGTATTTCAGCTGAGTCGGGTGCAGATTCGTGTAAGGCAATGATGTCGGCTTCAGTGATGGTGCATCTACCGGCACCTATGTCTGTAAGGTGGCTGATCACTGTGTCTGAGAAGCGATTACCTTTAGGCATTATTGATTACTACCACTGTTGAGCATCGTTTCTGCTTCTGCTTGTGTTTTGTGTACAGAAAAGCTTAAACCCGCACCGCCGAGCACAAATTTAGCAGCAACGTTAATTAGGAACTTTTTTGCCCGTAAAAGCTGCAGCCTTTTGTAACCCCATGTTATTGAGGCTCATAAATAATTCACGTAAGGTTTTACGCACACTAGCATTTGGCGGGATTGAGTCAGTGAGATCAATTAAAATTGAAAAACTACCAAGTTCGGAAGCTAAATGTTTTATCTTGTTTTCAAACACGCTAACTTGCCAGCTACTCATCATAGGCACTTCTTTCCAATAAATTACATTGTCATGATGCATGAAAACACAACTTTCTAACGCTTCAATTTCTTGAGGCGTGCTGTTGGGCCCGTACTCTTTATTTTGAATTGGCGACACCATAATTATCAGCTTCGTTCATTAATAAGCTACCATATATATATTGATAAATGTGCTTCCACAACAAAAAACATTTCACAAAAACATTTTGATACCCTAACAATTCGCTAAAACAACTCTATCTTAGGTTCAGCCGTTGCAGCTACAGCTGTTGTATTGCCATATGTAATGGTTTTACTGCTTAATGGTGTAAAGTTTTCAATTTCAGCTTCTTCATGAAGGTCGCGTTGTGACTGCATAACATATTGCTCTTGAATGGCCGACAAATCAAAATGCGCAGGCAATGTTTGGTCTGTTTTTATAGAGTCGTTCACTAAATTAGCATGATTAATGACAAGGTTTAACGCTTGATTAATTTGATTCAGTCGTTGGCTAGCAATATCTTGAAATTGTACACCTGCAATCGTTTCAATCACGCTCTCACGGGTTGCCAAATTACCTGACGTAATATGTTCTAGCATGCGTTCATTCAGTTTTTCTAGATCTTCATAGGTTTTTGACATACCCGATAACTCACTGGCGAATTGACTAAGTTTCTCTTCTTCTTCGCTTGCGTTATTTTGATTCAATACGTGTTCCATCTGTTCGCGAACCATAGCTACCGCTTTTTCTATGCCCTGGTCAATACTATTTACGGCAGTGTCAGACTGGCTAGATAAGGTTCGTACCTCAGCCGCAACAACCGCAAAACCGCGTCCATGTTCCCCCGCTCGCGCAGCCTCAATCGCCGCATTTAATGCGAGTAAATTTGTTTGAGCAGCAATGTTTTTGACCAATCCTGTTAACTCTTTGAGCTGTTCAATCTCACTCAATACCTGTGCTACGCGTGTTGAATCATCCTCGCTGGATGCGGCCCGTTGCTGAATAAAGTCTTGTAGCTCTTTAATTTTGGCGCCCACATTTTGTGTCCTATCAGAGTTTGATACTTTTAATATTTTGGCTTCTACTGTGTATTTGTTAACGTCAGCTAGGCTCGATTCAACTAACGTTTCAATTGTTTGTAGACGTTTCATAATATCAATTGAAGCCTGCTCAGTAATTGTATTTACATCGTCAACATGCATCGTAAGCAATTTGTTGATTTCGGTAATTTTATCTTTAATATCAACAATGGCATCAATAGATTGAGCTCGTCGCAAATGTGACGCATCAAGTATTTTAACGGTGCTATCATGAAAGCATTCTTGGCCATCAATTATTTCTTTTTGTGGTCGTTTAAGTTGTGAAAAGGTAATTGGTACCACTAGTAGCAGGGTGCTTAACACACTTGTGAAGACCAGTAATGTATTTGCTAGCGCGTAGGCATAGCTTTCACCAATGCTGTGGCTCAACAAAGTTTGAAAATAGGCATTGAATATAGGCGCTACGAAGAATGCAATAGCAGACATCACAAGCAAAAACACGCTTACACAGCCAATTAATAGTAATGCTAAACGCTTTACATCAACGATGTGTGAATTATCTTCTGTCATTGTTCCTCCGAAAAACACGATAAAACTTAAGTAGAGCCGCCGCTAAAAAACTTGGCTTAACGAGGCGGCAATAAAACATAAAAAGACTACGCGCCAGGCAACACTTGTTTAACAACACTAATAAAATCATTTGGCTGAACGGGTTTAACTAACCACCCTGTTGCACCGGCCGCTTTCGCCTCATCTCGTTTATTTTGTTTTGACTCTGTAGATAGCATTAATACTGGTTTGAAACGCATTTCTGGAAGGGTTTTAGCTTGCTTGATAAATTCAATGCCATCCATTTCTGGCATATTCAAGTCACTTATAATTAAATCGGGCTTAAATCCACCGAGTTTGCCCAAGGCTTCGGTGCCACTTTCAGCAGTAGACACTTCAAATCCAGATCGTTTGAGAATACCTTCCATGCTCATCAACATGGTTTTTGAATCATCAACAAGTAAAATTTTCTTCATTTTTTCCTCCGGTTTAAACGCTTAATCTAAGTGTAAAGGTGTTATGTATTTCAACTAATCGGAATCACAAATGCTAGCCAACATATTTGCAAGCGCGGGATCATTTGGCAGCACGGTAATTTTCGGTTTTGCTGCCATAATGATTTGCAGCACAGCTGTATGTAAATGGGTCAATGTTTTCGCATTAATTTTTCCGCTGGGTGTATCTATAAACCACTGTAATAGCACTTCTGATTCTTCAATCGTGCATTCACCATCTAACATAGCCACTTGTTTTTTGAGTATTATTGACACGCGATAAGCTCCTCAATATTCAGCACCAACAATACGCGTCCATCACCCAGTAATGCAGTGCCAGAATAATAGGGGTAACCCGACATGACGCCGGCTAGCGGTTTTTGAATGACATCGATGCCTTCGTTAAATTGATCAATAATTAAGCCAACTTGACCCATTACGGTGTTTACAACCATAACGGCTATTTCATCTCGCTCATCATTAATATCGTAATGTTGTCCAAGCAAGTCAGCTAAACTGTATAAAGGAATGAGTTGTTCTCGAAGCACAATTGCTCGTTTGTTTTTAATACGCTGTATTGTGTTTGATTGAATGCGCACAGTTTCTGCTACTTTATCCATAGAGATACCGTAGAGTTGTGCAGACAACTCAAGCATCATGACCCTAGATACCGCCATTGATAACGGCAGCGACAATCGCACACAACTGCCTTTATTAAGCTCGCTCTCTACCACAACACTCCCGCCGGTTTGGTTGATGACGGTTTTGACCACGTCCATACCAACGCCTCTGCCCGATAAATCAGATATTTCTTCTGCAGTTGAAAACCCTGCAGCAAAAATAAGCTGCAGGGCCTCATGGTCGCTAATTGCGTCTAATCGGTCTTCGTCAATAATGCCTTTCATGTATGCTTTTTGTTTGATGATGTTAGGGTCAATACCTTTTCCATCGTCAATAACTTCAATCAGCACTTGATCATCTTTTGGTATGGCTTTAATCGTGAGTGTGCCTTTTGCAGGTTTTCCCTTAGCCACTCTTTCTTCCGCACTTTCTAAACCGTGGTCAAGGCTATTTCTCACTAAGTGTATTAAGGGATCGGCAAGCTCTTCAACAATAGTCTTGTCGGCTTCAGTTTCTTCACCTTCAAGTACCAACTCTATTTGTTTATCAAGTTTTCTCGCTAAGTCTCTCACTAATCGTGGGAAACGCTGAAATACACTCGACATAGGGACTAGGCGTATATGCATAACCGCGCTCTGCAGTTCGTCGGCAAGGCGATTCAAACCTGAATATTGACTTTTAATCTCCTTTGCTAAGGTGCGCACGCCGAACTCTTCCTCAGCACGCTTGGCCAAATAGGGTAGCGCATTTTTTGCAACTATCAGCTCTCCAACCAAATCCATTAAGCTATCAATTCGTGCCTGGTCTACTTTCAACACTTTGGCAACAGGGGTGCTAGACACTAAATTTTTGTTTGTCGCGTTGCTTACTTCCGTTGCATTTGTTTGAGCGTCGATTTTTATATCAGTTGATGGAGCAGTATTGTCGTTAATAGCAGTTTCATTTGAGGTGTTATTGGTTGTTTGAGGCAGTAGTAATGATTGATCATCGCGTTGTGCTGAAGTTGCTATATTACTGGCAGATTCCGCGCGCTTATCGTTGCTATTTACGTCTTCATCTGCACTTTCAATAATTGTGTCAGTGTTCAAAGAGATGATGCACTCCAATACACTGTTTACCTGCTCTGTATCGTAGGCGGTAGTTGCCTCGTTTGTAAATTGTGCAAAAGCAGTGTCGCTTTCTAAACATGCAGGGCAATTACTTAACTGTGCAAAGTACTGCCGATTAACTCCTACAATATGTAATATAGAGGCTATTTGACCACGCACTATTTCAGGAGCGCTTGGCGCTTTTAGCATATCAATTTGTTCTTGCAGAAGCGTGAATAAATGCTGCACATGCTGTTTATTTGGCGTATTAACTTGGGTAATTTCAACTGCAGTTGGTTTATCTGGAGTACTAAAATCTTGGTCTGACAAGCAGGGAATATTCAGTGCGCTATCTAATAATGATTGTGACCATTGATTTTTTATGCCTTCTGCCAATGTCGTTAGCACCGTAAAAGGTTCATTTTGAATACAGGCATAGGCAATCCACTGCGCATATTGATGCACTAAGCTACCTTCTGCACTAAGCTCGGCAATAGTACTAGCGTGATCTAAACATTCGCCTATTTGTTTTGCGTTAATAGACGTAAAAAGTGCCTCGATGTGCTCATTTACCGCGCCCATATCAATATTGTCGCCTTCTACACGCACAATATCAGCGCAGCCCGGGGTAAATGTTTGTATTTGATCATCAACATACTTAAAGGTAGATTCAACATCGTCAATATTGCCTATTGCAATAATATGGAAGCGAATGTTGCACGTAAACGGGTCGATGTCGGGTAATGCTTGCCATGGCTTAACTTCAAGTAATCTGAAACTGCTCATTTGTGGCATCTGCGAGACTAAATGTACAGGGTCTTCGCCAGTAAAAAAACAACTTTCAATAGGTGTATATTCAATAAAGTGCACTTGATGTGAAGCTTCTGTTATTTCGCTTATTGCCTTTATTAAATCAGTAACAGAGCATTCTTTTAACCAAGAGGGTATGTGCTTTGGCTGCTCAAGTTGTGAGTGTTGAATCGACTGTGTATCTGTATCTGTGTCATGTTTGTTTGAATCATCGCCAGTTGCCACGCCCTGAATACTGAGCAACATTGCTTTTGCTTCACTTGCTTGGGCCACTGATTGTTCAGACATGGTTTGTTGATTTTCCAATTCGTCTATCCAATCTCGAAGGAAGTCGAACGTTTCTAAAAATATGTCTATGGACGCAGACGTCAGTGATAACTCATTCGACCTTGCTTTATCTAGTAAATCCTCAGCTACATGCACAGCTGAGGTGAACGCGGGGATCTCAAATAAGCCAGATGACCCCTTCATTGTATGAACGGCTCTGAATAATTCATCCATTATTGCCGTATCGTTAGGTGACTTTTCAAGTTCTAAAAAGCAGCGTCCAGCGGTTTCTAGGTTGTCTCTGGATTCGCTTATAAATGAGGCTAACATTGGGTCCACTAGTATTCTCCCACTAACAATTTGGCATGCAACATCAGGGCATCTGGTACAGCGGGTTTAACAATGTAATGGTTAGCCCCAACTGAAAGCGAACGTTGTTGGTCAATCGATTGTGCCTCAGTACTGACCATAATCACTGGCAAGTGAAAAATATCCGCATTTTTTCGCACTTCGGTGACAAAACGGTAACCGTCCATTTTGGGCATATTGACATCAACAATGAGTAAATCAAACTCTTTACTCAGTACCTTTTCTAATGCCTCAATGCCATTTGCCGCCTCATCTGTTGCGAATCCACATTTACCCATCAAGTCTTTGTGATACATACGCACGGTAACGGCGTCGTCTACTATTAATACTTGCTTCATACTAGACTCCATTAAGACCGTATGGGTTTTTGATAAACAATCGCTTTTGGAAAGCGTCGAACATTAAATAAAGAACTAATTCGAGACATAGATTCAGAGTGTCCTAGAAATAAATAGCCACCTTTATTCAGCGCATCGAAAAATACCTCTGCTGCTTGGCGTCTAGATACATCGTCAAAATAGATTAATAAATTACGACAAAAAATGAGATCAAAGTTGCGATAAGGTCTGGTTTCAGCCGGTTCGCTTAAATTAACTTTGCTAAACGTCACCGCACATCGTATATCTTCACTTATTTGATAATCCCCGTTTGGAGTCAGCGTAAAATATCGGTTTAAGGTCGCTTTGGGCAGGTTTTTGACTGACCGTTTTGAGTACAAACCCTTCTCGCATGCGGCTAGTACCTTTGAATCAATATCTGATGAATAAATTTCTACGTCGTATTGTTCTATGTCGGGCCAGTACTCAAGTAAGTAAAGTGCTATTGAATAGGGCTCTTCGCCTGTGCTTGAGGGTATTGACCAAATTTTAATGGTGTCTGTTTTACGCTTTGTTTTGGCTATTTCATTGAGCACATTTTCTACCATGCATTCAAATTGATATTCTTCGCGATAAAAGTAGGTCTCGTTAACGGTCATGCAATTAATAAGTTGCTGAATTTCTTCACCAGATGCTTGAAACCGCATAAAGGTAAAATAGCTTCTGAAGTTTTCATGCCCTGTTTTTTCAATGCGCTCAATAATACGTTTGTCAACAAAGTAGCGCTTAGAGTCCTCAAATCGAATGCCTGTTTTTCGATAAAAGAAGTCTCGGAACTTTTCAAACTCTCCAAGCGTTATTTGAGTCATAGCGTTAGATACATTTATACTTGGCATATTGTTGTATCCTGCATGCGTTCTATTGCGGTATTGCAGGCAAATTGAATATACGGTTCATTTCTAAAACGCATAGCCACATCTTTTATGGCCGGCACCATTTCAGGTGAGCCTAATTCAGCTAACCTATCAACGGCTGCAGCAACCACATTTACATGTTCCTCATCCTTTAACACCGACATTAGCCACTCTGGTGATTTTTTGTGTGCCAATACCTGTAAAATATCAATAGCAAAAATGCGAACGTCAGAATCACGGTCATTTAGAAGACCAATAATATGGCCTTCAATTTCATTTGGAATGCACTGTAGCACCTCTATCACTGCATTTCTTATCCACACATCCTCAGATGAGAGCAGGGGTATTAACGCGGCTACAACGTCTGCATTTCCTATTTTTTGCAGGGCATAAAACAGCGCTTCGCGCACTTCAAAACAAGGTTCATCTTGTATTATTTGACTGTACTCATTCACCCATTCAGGATACATAAAAGCTTGTTTTGCTGCGTTTCGGCGAGCATTAATGTCATCATTAATCAGCACATCTAAGATATTATCTTGATTAATATTATCAGAGGATTCAGTTGAGCTTGATAGCGTTCTGGGTATTTTTAATGCCATATAATCCTCTTAACCTACTGCGTTCATAATTGCATTAGCTATTTGCGTGTTGGGCAGCTCAATGGTTGCGCCACCTCTTAAAACCAAGTCTCTTGGCATACCATAAACAACCGCGGTTTCTTCCGATTCAGCAATGGTGGTTGCACCGCGTTTGTATGCGGCAAACATAGATTCAGCGCCGTCATTTCCCATTCCGGTTAGCTGTACGCATAACAGTTTTTTGGGGTTTACAACCGTTAATGCCGATTGCACAAGTTTATCCACGCTAGGGTGCCACAATAGTGTGTTGTCAGCGCTTATCGAACTGGCCATGAGGGTGTTATTGCGTTTCATGATTTTTACGTCAGCATCACCTTGGGCAATGTATACATTGCCTGGTTTTAGTGCGGTGGGGGCGCTTACCTCTTGCACGTTAAGTTGGCAGCGTTTATTCAAGCGTTCAGCAAATACTTGGGTAAATTTTGCTGGCATATGCTGAGAAACCACAATTGGCGCGGTAAAAGAAGCTGGTATATCTTGTAATATGGTTTGTAAACAACCTGGGCCACCGGTAGATACGCCAATCAACACTACATCTTTTTGTCCAGTATTTAAGGTAAATTTGTGTTGGCTTAACTTATCTATTTGTACTTCTGTTTGCTCGCGTTTTACTCGAATTTTGCTTCGCAAACCGCTTCGTTTCCCGATGCGTGTTTTAATGGCTGAACGAACTTTATCAAGCAATACTTCAGCCGATTCAGACAGGTTTAACGAGACTGTGCCGCTGGGTTTAGGTACATAATCGACGGCACCAAGCTCAAGCGCTTCAAACGTGGCTAACGCGCCTTTTTCTGTTAACGACGATACCATCACAACCGGGGTTGGATGTTTTGCCATGATTAAACTTAAGCAGGTAATACCGTCCATTACTGGCATGTTAATATCAAGCGTAATAGCATCGGGCTTAACATGTGGAATTTTTTCCAGACATTCTTCACCGTTTCGCGCTATTTCAGTATCAAATCCAGCTGACTCAAAAATACTTCTCAAGTGCTTTCGCATTAATGCAGAATCATCAACTATTAACACTTTTGCCATTTTTATGCCGCCTCGCTATTAAGCGCTTTCAGCTCTGTGTCTGACAATAACTCGTCTACCTCTAAGACTTGAATAATACGTTTTTCATTTTTTAGATTAACGATTTTACCCATTACTCTGGCTTGTTCTGCAGAGAGGTTTGGCGATGCTTCTATATGATCTTTTGGCAGTCGCAGCACTTGTAATACTGCATCCACAATAAAACCTGTGCGCGTGTTGTTGTGGGCTAACACTATTATTCGCTGACGCTCGTTATGCTCCATACGCGTTAACCCGAACCGAGTGCGCATGTCTAATACGGGAAGTACTGTGCCTCGAAGATTCACCAAGCCTTCTACAAACGCTTGTGTTTTTGGCACTTTATCCATTTTAGCAGGCAAGCGTGTTATTTCTTGAACGTGGTCAATGCTGATTGCGTACTCTTGGTTTTCTAATAAAAATACAACCAATTGCTCAGTGTTGTCGTCTTGTAGGTCTTCATCGTCAACATGAGAATTATGTGTTTGCATCTGACTCTCCTGAATCGTTTGTTCGGTAATGGCGTCTTTCAGAGTAGGGTGACCAAACAGGTGTTCTGCGCTTAATATAGACACTAATCGCTGCCCGCTATCAAATTGACAAATATTGGTGATGTACTCGTCATCATTTTTCATTAGGGTGGGGAGGGCTTCTAGTTCTTGGTTTGATACGCGCAAAACTTCACGCATTTGATCTACTATAAAGCCGGCAAAGATATCTTGATTATCTAAACTCTTGATGCTGATAATGACTATTCTGCTTGTATCATTATGTTCTTTTGCTGGCATCCCCATCATCGAACTTAGGCACAGCAAGGGCAGTAATTTACCGCGTAACTCGATTAAACCTACATTATAAGAACTTGCATTGGGCAACTGAGCAATATTGCTTGGTATGCGCACTATCTCTTCTACACACATTAAATCAAACGCATATTCTTGGTGATTAATTTCAAAGCTAACTAATTGATTGTCAGAGACGCCATCTTCATCATCACTTAACAATTCACTATTGTTTTGGTGATGAATTGATGTGTCTGACTGAGCAGACATGATCTCACTAAAATCACCTTCAAGGATTTTCAGAGCATCTAACAAGGGCACGACCGATTCTTCATCTCCGTTCTTGATAACGCCAATGAGCATGTCTTTGCTCACAACACTTTCCACTTGAGCACTGTTATCAATGCTGCTAGTTTCAATTGTTTTAACTTGAGACACGCAATCAACAATCAGCCCAACACGACCTCGCTCTTGGGTATCGACAACCACTACACGGCTATGTTCACTTAGCTCTGAGCAATTAAACCCAAGTAACATGCGTAAATCGATGATGGGTAAAACCCCACCACGTAAGTTAGCTAAGCCGACTAAAGTGGGCGCCGTTAATGGTACGTCAACCGTTGTCGGTATACGGATAATTTCAAGTACCGAGGACATTACAAAAGCGAAGGTTTCGTCTTCAATGGCGAAAGTGACTATTTGTAAGCCACCATCTTCGTCATAGGCGTCAGCAGTGATAATTGGCTCTTTTTTATTTGCCATAATCTTTTCTCCTACTGGGTTTATACGCTTTGTAGTTCGTCGGCAATTGAGGCTATCTCTTCTATCGCTGCGGCTAATTCTTCTGCACCTTGAGACTGCTGCTTAGCGGCGGTTGAAGCTTGGGTGGTATTATGCGAAGCTTCCTCATTGGCCGCTGCTATTTGCTCCATACCTAGTTTTGCTTGTGCAACAGCAGTTGAAATTTCCTCTGAGCCTTCATTTACTTCGTGATTACTGGCAATTACTTGGCGCATTTTTTCAGCTACGGTAGTGAGATCAGCGGTGGTTTTTTTTGCACGAGTAGTTTCTTCTAATGACGCATTTGATACGCCAGTTAGGTCATCTCTTACACGAATTGTTTGTGCTTGAATAGACTTAATCATGTCTTTGATTTGATCTACATTCTCGGCAGCGTCGTCGGCTAAATTCTGAATATCGTCAGATACAACGGCAAACCCCTTTCCAAACTCACCCGCACGAGCAGCTTCTACCGCGCCATTTACTGCTAGCATTGCAGTCTTTATTGCCACTACACCAATGGCCTCAACGACCTTATCAATTTGACGAGCAAGGTTTTCTATTTCCTCGATTGACTCAAGATTAGAGCGGCCTGTTTCTACAGTGTCATTGATAGACTGAATAATTTCACGCACTTGTGTTTGGTTTTCGGCGAGCAATTCCACCATAGCATTGCCTTTTTCAACCGAATTACTGGCGAGTGTATTTGCCTCTTCAACACTTTTCTCAATTTGAGTAATGCCTGTTACAGCTTGCTCTACGGCTGTTGAGGCCTGGTCTGCACCAAGCGATATTTGACCGATTGCTGTCATGATTTCTGTGGAAGATCGGTTAATTTCTTCTACCGAGGCTGACAACTCTTCAGCTGAAGCAGCGACTTCTTCACTGCTTTTAGATATGTCGGTACTATTTTTTAAATCATCGGTAATTAATTCTAGGGCTTGTGATGCTGCCTCTGAACCAGTCAGAGCCTGTTCTTGTTGGTCTAAACTCTTCACCACTTGCTCTACAGCAGCTGATTGTTCTTCTGCTGCTGACGCTATTGATTCCGAACCCTTTTGCGCCTCTAATGCGGCTTGATTCATTTCTTCAGCGCGTTTGCCCAAGGTAACTGCACCAGTGTAAATGTCGGTCATATCAGTTTTCATCGCACGAAGTTGCTTGGTGATGCCTTTACCTTTTTCCGATTCTTCTAAGGCACTGTTTGCGCTAATGGTAACGGTTTCACTGAGTGCTTCTGATTTTTCTCGAATCGCCTCAATTTGTTTGGCAATATCGCTGGCGTTTTTCTCTGACGTTTCTGCTAGAGCTCGCACAGTATCTGCAACCACTGCAAAGCCTTTACCATGTTTGCCTGCTCTGCCAGCTTCAATTGCAGCATTGAGCGCAAGTAGGTTGGTTTGATCAGCGATGCGCATTACTTGCTTAACGGCTTCATCTATTTTTAACGCTTGTTGACCTAACTCGTTAACTCGAGTCACCGATTCAGATTGACGCAATGATGATTGCTCAATATTTCTGACCAGTTGGCCAATATCTTGGCTCATTTCTTCAATTAAGTTCTGCAGCGTTAAAGATTGGGCTTTCGATTCATGGGCGACTTCTTCTTGACGTTTGACGCGTTGCGTTATTTGTGACATCGCTGCTAGGCTCTCTTGGCTAGCACCACTTGATTGCTCTGCACCGGCCGCAATCTCAATAACTGCACCTGATAGCTGATCACGAGCCGCAGACGCTTCGGTTATACCGCTGGATAGTTCAATAGTGGCTGCTGCAATCCTTTCTGCTGCTTGTTGTTGCTTCGCCATGGTACGTGCACGGCGCCTTTGCTCGTCTGCCTCTCTTTTTGCTCGAACGTCATTGTTCATTGAAAAATCATTGGTAAGGGCTGGTTTTGCAACTTTTTTAAGGGCCATGTATGCACTCCGAGATGTTTACGAGGTCAAATTTTATGTCATAAATGTTATCCTCATGTTGCAAGAACTCTGGGTATTATTTTATATACTCTGGTATAATAACTTTGTTTTTGTTGACCAATTAATACGCACTAAATGCCTTTTATTATTATACTTTTTTTTGTTTTTTTGATTTTTTGGGGGGGGGTAAATACAGCAAAAAATGTTTTAAAATCGCTTCAAGGTTACAAAAATTGATAGTTAGAAGAGTCGCACAAATGTTATTTTCGTTAATTTTTTAATGCTTATTTGAAAGTGAAATTCCAATCCTCTATGAGTAACCTGTGCTATGTTTTGTGCAACGTATGGTGTCATTCTACCAGCGATATGCTGTATCCAATTACGTAGCAATTATGCCTCATTTAACCCACAAAAAACCTCAACCGCACACTCGCACATCTCATCAATGTGGCTATTGTCGGCATATATGCCATCAATTAACAGCCGAGCCATGCCATGAATAGTGGCCCACGTAACTTGTGCCAAGCGCAAACTGTCTTGCTCTTTAGGCAATAATCCTTGTGCCTGCCATGCTTTGGTCATGCTTACTTGAAACTGAAAACAAGGGTAGGCTTCTTGTTTTAGGTCTTTGGTAGCTAGCCCTTGTTTGGCCCAGCCATATTGATATGGAGCGGCTAGTCAACACTATCAAACATCGCATCGCACAATATCTGGAAAAAGCAGGGCTGATCCAACGCGATCCAGAGAACACCTATCTAGAATTGCCGATGGATTATGAAGATGGCTTACTACACCTTCAAGCAGCATCGGTCAGCTACCGTATCGCCGTAGGCTCAGATGCAGGTAAAAAGTATTCAGCTTACAAACAATGCCTGCCAGAGATTTGGAAAACTATGGTCAACTAGCGAAGATAGCTGGATTTAGTCTACATGCGGGGGGTATTCGCAGACGCAGATCAACCAGAAAAACTAGAAAGATTATGTCGCTATATCACAAGGCCAGCGGTGAGTGAAAAACGCTTAAGCCTAACCTCCACTGGCAACGTCAGATATGAACTCAAGACCCCATACAATGACGGTACCGTTAACGGAATTCGAGAATTAAGTGACTATTTGGGTATGTTCAGTTCGAGTGCTCCTGGCTGGAAGGCGGAGATTAAGAAACATGACGAAATTGGTCATATAATTCGTGTAACAGTATCTTTCAATGGACCGGGTCCTGATGGTTCAAATCAAGAGCAATTAGGGCAACATTTTGTGGAACAAGACGGTGATGTTTTATCTCGTTTGGTTGGTTTTGCTGGCATAGGAGAACTGTGATAGTGGTATTAAGGCTGCAATTTATGGCGCGCCATTTGAGCCCTCAACAAATCGTGTCAGATCGAGTATAAGCTACTTAAGTCAAAAATTTATAACTAAGGGATCAACGATATTTAATTCTAAATTTCGCATTTTACGTTTGTGTTTAGCTATAGATTGTCTATCGTTCCACCTTGTATAGATGAACCTCGGACTTATATCTACGCGACCAAATTTATCGTAATTTATTCCTAAGAGATACAGTCTACTTGGTGGGGAGTTTCCAACAATACTTATTGTGGTTTCGCCCTTCGACTCAATGATTTTTCCGTTACTAGTATCGTAAGAGTCATAAGCTGCTTTATGTGAAGGTGTGTGAAAAGCTTCTTTAGCACGATCTCCCCAATAATAAACAGTTATTCCATCACATTTATTGGTCACTACAATACGCGTTTTATAGAGCTTATAATACTTTGTATGCCAGCGGACGCGCTCCCCGGTATCTTTGTGGTTAAACTCGTTTGTATAATCGGGCTTTTCTCTTGATTCTGTGTTCAACTTTTCAAAAGTTAGACACTCTTTAATACCTTGTGTATAAAAGCCTGCATCGTCTGTGTCGGCCATAAGCGTGCCCTTTTCGGGAGGGAGTTCTCTCGAGTTGATTTCCTTTCTTTTATTATCTACCCATTCTTGATACAACCCCGAATTGTGATAAGCGTATTCGCTACCATCTTCCTGTCCCGACCAGAAGTCGTCACCAATGTTAGCACCGGTAGATGATTGGCTCTCTTTTCCACTCCAAAAATTATCGTCTTCAGCATGTTTAGTATCGCTTTGAGCATTGTATCCTCCTGACCAAAAATCGTCGCTAGCGGCACTCGACTGATTGTTTTGTGATCTTTTAGGTTTAGATGCAGCGTGTTTTTGCTGACTTGCTTCTTTTATAAGATGCAACTCTAAGTCAAGTGAATTAAACTTTAATTTTGTAAGTACACCACCACCTTCAAAGGCTTTATAATTGCGCTTTTTTGCAACCGAAAAGAGTTGCTTTGCAAAAGATTTGGCAACACCTTCCTTCATGTATCCAAGTGGTGCATGCGGTGGAAAATAAGCCTTATTAATATGTGAACGAGACGAAGACCAGTTCTCATTTCCGAAAAATTGTACAGCTTTGTTTAACTCAGCATCAAAATAGCCCGTTATTCTGGTTAGGAATGTGCTATCCCAATTTGTTGACCATGCGGTGTTGAAGCTAGATTTTCCTTCTTTTCCAAGTACGCCAGGATCGCATCGAACATATGTACCATCGGTTCCTCCTACCCCGACAGCGGCTGTTATATCAACCCAAAACTCGAGGTCATAAGGCGTAATATCGTCAATCAGACCGGCATCAGGGTCTCGGTTGAAAAATAAAGAGTGATGGCTAGCAATACTGGGATAAAACGTCGAAAAGCTCTCGCTCACTGTATATTCTTCAGACCTTTGATTCATTGGATTGAATCGCCAAGTTGCGTTGCATCTGAATACGGGTTCGGACAACAAGGTCGATAGTGATATCGAGTATTCTACCGAAATAGGAAAACAACCATTGTTGCCATTATTAGTAGTCTTCCCCCAAGTGAAAACAGGACCTTCCCCATCTGTGCAAAATTCAGTAAATGAGCCTTTAATGATCAGTTCGTTGGATAAGATATTTGAAGAATAACTAATGAATAAAAGCGTCAGAACATATAAAGCCTTTTTTTGAATTTGCGTCATTTTATATATCGCCATAGTGGAGTTAAGATGCTTGCTAGGTAACTAAATTTGAGCGAAAGTGATACTCAGTTATTTAGTAATGGAAATCTTTACCGGTCTCTTATCGCATTCCACGGGGATCAAGCGTCCTTCAAACTCTGTACCATCATACTTCGTAATAGTGACGACATCGATGAGTTGTCCACCCGCTGCTCGAGAACAATTATATGTGGCATTGATTCGAAGCATCTTGTTTTTAATATCGCCACTAATCGGAAATACCAAGTAATAGGGTCTTCTCTTTAACGTGTAATCAGATGCCGTAAATGCACCAATCATAGAGCTTGCCATTCCCTTAAGATACTCTTCTTCGTATCGCTGTTTAATAATAATTTCGCTGGTTTGATAGACATCTGCATATTCACCTGACTCTCGAGTAAAATCCATCACAGGAGAAGCACATCCACCTATTAAAAGTATTCCTATTAGTCCCAAAAAAACGTTTTTATTCACTTTGCATTTTATCCATTCTATTTGTAATTTTATGCTCAATTGTTAAATTGCTTACCCATTAAATACACAATCAAGTACCGCCATCTTTGACTAATGCTTGAGCCTTCCTGATATTGTCACAGTTTTTCTTGATTCTGCTTTGATATTCGGTTCCTTGAAGCTTTGCGCAAAGCTCAACCCCCTCTTTTTTTAATTGCATTCTGTGTGTGTTTCCACTCGCAACCAAGGAAACGAGGTTATATTTATAATCATCTAATAACTGATTTTTCTTCTCGAGAGATTGCCTGATTTTCTCGACATCATCTAAACATTCTTGTTTTTTTGTATCCCTCCAATAATTTGAGCACTCAGCAAACTTATTTCCCAAGATGGCTCCTTCTCTATCAAGAATGGCCTTCGTTATTTCACCAGATACATAAGGAGCGAACTTGTCGCTATTACGCTCCTCTACCAAACGTTGAAACTTTTTATACTCCCGTACCATTTCTTTTAAGGTGTCATTTAGTTTATTGAAATTAGATTTATCTTGCTGTTGTTGTGCTCGGCGTGCCTTCAATTGAGCTTCTTCAGCATGGCGTTTTTGTTCTTCAATACGACCTATCGCTTTATCGATCTTTACCGCATAGATGGATATTTCTTTTAGAATCCTATCGTCAGCCTCTTTTAATTGAGAAAGTTGATTAAGTAATTCTTCAGCTTTACGGTATTCCTGCAATTCGTAGCGTATCTTTATTTCTAAAGAAAGTGTTCTAGCATTTTGCTTGCCTAAAATATCGTTAACTTTTTCAAGGGAATATAGGGCGTCACGATATTTTCCTTCTTCGTATAGTTCTTGAGCTCCAAAATAGTACATGCGAGCGCTTCTGTCGTCTGACAGGACACTAGAAGAAAAGATCATTAATAATATGAGAATTCTGTACATCAAAGTCACTCTCCATTTTGACGAAAATTGTTAAACCTGTATTGGTCAGTGTACGTACTCCGGTAGTACCAGAAGTTGTTGTTTTATTTAAAGCACTAAAAATATATCCTTTCAAACACTATTACTCAAGCACATCAAAACTTTAAGGTTTTACGTGTATTGCATACCTTGACTCATTCTTGCTTGAAATAGGATAAGTTTGTTTATACAGTAGTCACGGTCGGTAAGCCAAACGAATAGACACGGAAATTAATTAGAAATGAGCAAACTAAAAACTAACTCGTTAATATTGTTAACCCTAAGTATTTTGCTAATTGGGGTTGTGCAAGCTCAAGAAGATGATGTAGTTGATATTGGCGAAAATGATACAACACTAAATATTGACCGGCACCAAGTTGAGCCGATTGTAAGAGTTAATCCCCAATATCCGCTAATGGCCGCTCGGGACGGAATTGAAGGCTGGGTAAGACTCATGTTTACCATAAACGAAGAGGGTGGCGTTGAAGATATTCAGGTAATAGAGGCTGAACCAAAACGAGTATTTGATAGAGAAGCCAAGAAGGCGTTGAATCAGTGGAAATATAAGCCTAAATATATTGATGGCAAAGTGCTGAAACAAACGAATATGTACGTTCAATTAGACTTCCGTCTAGAGTAGCATATCCTGCTCACCAATTTAACACCTGTAAAACAGCTAACGCGTCAGTAGTCAAACTGATGCGCCTAAATATGCTCAAATCTGCGAACAAACATATGAAAAAATTGCCCAGATCTTATTATTAATTTCACTGTGTGTTGCCGCTGCCGTGCTTGGTTTGAATAAAAAACGTTTCGGCCCCCATAATACTTGATATGTTTCATAAATATCCACTACTACTCTATCTTTCCTGCCTTCTTGAATAATTACCATTATATAATCGTAAGTAACGCCCGCAAAATCATCGATGGTGTTATAAAATATGCGGTTCATAATGATAGTTGATTAGACTCTATTCACGACAATCCACAACATTAAAATATTCATTCGCGATTTAATAACTATTACCTCTCAAATCTGTAACCACTACTTTTGAGGGCCGATAAACAAAGGGGTTTTTATCAAATGAAAAGAAATCATCTAATGAATTTTCAGTCTCATTAATATCGCTTGATAGAGCAAACCCAACAATATTTGGATTATCCCTTGAGATTTCACCACCATTCCAGTTATGTTTTCTGTACTCACCATGGACCCAGTTATGCCCGTACAACAATGGCAGTTGGTCACCTTAACCGCGGGAGTGGGGGGTAGCATGTTAGCGATTGGTTCAGCTGCGGGCGTTGCCTTACTGGGTTCTGCACGAGGCGTTTATACATTTGGCCCGCACTTAAAATGGACGCCTGTTATTGCCTTAGGATATTTCGCTAGTATTGGTGTGCACTTGTTGTTGAATGGAACAGGGTATTAGTCGTTTGTGCTTGCCGCTCAAATGGCGGCATTAGCAAATGAGGGTGGGGAATATTGCGTTACGATCCCTCATTTAACCCACAAAACACCTCAACCGCACACTCGCACATCTCATCAATGTGGCTATTGTCTGCGTATATACCATCAATTAACAGTCGCGCCATACCATGAATAGTGGCCCACGTAACCTGAGCTAAGCGCAAGCTGTCTTGCTCTTTAGGCAATAATCCTTGTGCCTGCCATGCTTTGGTCATGCTTACTTGAAACTGGAAACAAGGGTAGGCTTCTTGTTTTAAATCAGCGGTGGCAAGCCCTTGTTTCCATATGGCACGACCAAACATCATGTCATACAACTCGGGGTTGTCTGCCGCATAACCTATGTACGAGCGAATAAATAATGAGTATTTTTGTTTAGCGCTAAGGTCACTTCTATTAAATACGTCTTGCGCCATTTTATGCCAATGGGAAAACCCTTCTTGTGCAATAGCACACAGTAGTTCGGTTTTATCGGTGAAGTGATGATAAGGCGCCATTCTTGATACGTTAGCCCGTTCAGCTAATTTACGCAGAGATAAACCAGCGATGCCGTCTTCTTTTAAAATTACCTGGGCCTTGGCTAACAGTACTGTTCTGAGATCGCCATGATGGTAGCCTTGCTTTTTTGCAGCCATTAATTACTTCCTTCGTGCAATCTTGACAGTGTCAATATATAACTGTATGTTGACACTGTCAAGATTGCGTTATGCGGGTTTGCTCTTCTGTAGGAGAGATTATGCATATCGATATTATATTAAGATAATCATTATTTCTCGTTTGGAGTAAGTACCATGAATAACAATAAAGGTTTAGCCTTATATCCTCATTTATTTGAACCCTTAGATTTGGGTTTTACGCAATTAAAAAACCGCGTATTAATGGGCTCAATGCATACCGGTCTTGAAGAGGCAAAGAACGGTCATGTGCGTATGGCAGCCTATTTTAAAGAACGTGCTAAAGGCGGTGTAGGGCTAATTGTTACCGGTGGTATTGGTCCAAACGATGAAGGTGCAACACACATGAAAACGAATTTGCTTAATACCGACGAGCAAATCAATAATCATAAAATAGTAACCGACGCCGTGCATGAACATGACAGCAAAATTTGTATGCAAATTTTACACACCGGGCGCTATGCGTTTAACCCTAATTTGGTAGCGCCATCTGCAATACAAGCGCCTATTAACAAATTTGTGCCAAAAGAAATCACCAGTGATGAAATAGAAAAGCAAATCAACGACTTTGTATACACAGCAACGCAAGCGCAAAAAGCGGGCTATGACGGCGTTGAAATTATGGGATCAGAAGGATATTTTCTGAATCAGTTTATTGCTAAACGCACAAATCAACGCACCGATGAGTGGGGCGGTAGTTATCAAAACCGCATTCGTTTGCCGGTTGAAGTGGTAAGGCGTGTACGAGAGGCCGTTGGTACTGAATTTATTATTATCTACCGCTTATCTATGCTAGATTTGGTTGAGGGTGGCTCAAGTCATGACGAAATTATTGAGTTAGGTTTGGCCATAGAACAGGCCGGCGCGACAATTATTAATACAGGTATTGGTTGGCATGAAGCTCGTATTCCTACCATTGCAACACGTGTTCCGCGCGCTGCTTTTACTTGGGTAACGGCAAAATTCAGAAAAGCGCTAAATGTGCCCGTGATTACATCCAACCGCATTAATACGCCAGAAGTGGCTGAAACCGTATTGGCCCGTGGCGATGCCGACATGGTGTCAATGGCACGCCCGTTTTTAGCCGATCCTGAGTTTGTTAACAAAGCGCTTGAAGGCCGAGCCGATGAAATTAACACCTGTATTGGTTGTAACCAAGCGTGTCTAGACAACGTATTTAGTGGTGAAATGACCAGTTGCTTGGTCAACCCACGCGCTTGCCATGAAACCATGTTTTCAGTGACCCCAACTGATAAAGTTAAACAAATAGCGGTTGTAGGTGCAGGACCAGCAGGACTGGCAGCCGCAGTAACGGCGGCTGAGCGCGGACACAAAGTGACCTTATTTGATGCCAGTGACGAAATTGGCGGGCAGTTTAATATTGCTAAGCAAGTACCTGGCAAAGAGGAATTTTATGAAACCATACGTTATTACAAGCGTAAATTAGAATTGTTGGGAGTAACGGTTACCCTTAATTATCGCGTGTCTACCGACGAACTAAACAATAGCGATTTTGATGAAGTGGTTATAGCGACGGGTATTACCCCAAGAACGCCGGCTATTGCGGGTATTGAGCACCCTAAAGTGTTGAACTACATTGACGTGCTGCGCGACAAAAAGCCAGTTGGTAAAAAAGTAGCCATTATTGGTGCAGGTGGCATTGGCTTTGATACCTCTGAATATTTGAGCCATGCAGGTATTGCTGCAAGCACCGATATATCAACGTTTATGCAAGAGTGGGGCATTGACATGAGCTTTGCATCGCGCGGCGGTGTAGAGCAGGTGACGCCGAATATAACACCATCACCACGAGAGATAACCCTGTTGCAACGCAAAACGACCAAAATTGGTTCAGGCCTGGGCAAAACCACAGGATGGGCGCATCGTATTGGTTTGCAAAAGAAAGGCGTGAACATGATTAATGGCGTTGAATACGTGAAAGTTGATGATAGCGGTTTGCACATTAATGTTAATGGTCAAGCGCAAGTGCTTGACGTTGACAACGTGATTGTATGCGCTGGACAAGAGCCACAAAAGGAACTTGCCACCGATTTACAAAAACCACATCACTTTATTGGTGGGGCTGACTTTGCATCAGAGCTTGATGCAAAACGTGCAATAGCACAGGGCACGCAGGTTGCCATTGCCATCTAAATACCACAAGTATGCCTTAGCGATTACGTCCTAAGGCATCATGACTGCTGACCCAGTCTCCGGCTAATACCGCCGAACTTAACGACAACTCGCCAGCTAATACGGTAGCACCTATTATTTCGGCGAGTTTGCGTGCTTTCCCCTTGCCATAACAATCTAGCATTTCTAAACATTCTTTTTGAGTAGCTAAACCCGTACCGCCGCCAAAACTTGCCACAATTAATGACGGTATTGTAATAGACAAATAGTAATCACCGTTTTCGCCAATGTCAGCAAAAGTAACCGC
This sequence comes from Glaciecola sp., assembly GCA_049650345.1. Lineage (GTDB taxonomy): Bacteria > Pseudomonadota > Gammaproteobacteria > Enterobacterales > Alteromonadaceae > Glaciecola. The sequence goes on from JBARZY010000026.1 coordinate 23,870, forward strand.
GGCTGATGACTCGGCTACATTGGCCACATCTTGCCCAGTAGCAATAAACATAGCCGTAATGCCGTTTGCTGAATGTGCGCCCGTATTCACCGCGCCTGCCATGAAACTACCCACTTGTGAAATGGAGCGCATTTTGTAAAGCTGCTCGGCGCTTACGCCCATTAATGCTTGTAATTGACTTGATGCAATGGTGGCTTCAGCAATCACCCGTTTTCCGCGGCTATGCAGCGTATTTAGCGCAGAATGTTTCTTGTCGGTATCCATTGCGCCTGACAGCACATAGCGCTGAATACTCTGATATTGCGATTTAATCCATTCACACGCCACGTATGTGGCTTTGCCGACCATATTTTGTCCAGCAGCATCGCCGGTGGTAAAATTAAAGCGTAAATACAGCATGCGCGCTGCCGGGTATTGTTCAATGTTACGCAGCTTTCCCACACTGGTGGTGCTCTCTGCAGCAGCTTTAATATGGCTAAAATGCTCGTTTACCCATATACCAAAATCACGGGCTTCACGTGCATTGTTAAAAATAAACACAGGGGCGCGCTGCATTACGTCATCAACCACACTTACCGTTACGCCGCCGGCCTCGGTTAACAAACGCATGCCGCGATTATAGCTAGCTACCAAAGTACCCTCTGATGTAGCCATAGGCACAAAAAACGCGCCTTTGGCATGCTCACCATTTATTAACAGCGGGCCGGCTAGCCCAATGGGTACCTGTGCCGCGCCAATAAAATGCTCAATATTGCCCTTGGTACTCGCTGCATCTAATGAATATTGCCCTACATGGTCAAGCGTAACACCTGTTTTATCGCGTACAAAGCTACGTCGTTGGCTTGCCATAGTATCGGTATGATCATGTTGTTTGTCGCGAGGAATGCGGTTTGTCATTAAGAGTTCCAGTATAATAAGATGTTAATTATTTGTTATCATATACTAGTTCAGGGTATCTAAAAACTGTTGTTCTCAGTAAAACATTGGTAATGATTACGGCACTTGCCTTACCAGTCTTTTATTCATTAGCATTTCATGTAAGTGTCATGCTGGTAATATAGTGTGATGTATATCAGTACACTGGGTAATGATATACACAGGCAATTATGTGAAGAAACTTAAACGCTATCAATACGAGCGCTATGCAATATTGTGTCAGTTAGCCTATGCTGATGCCTTACCAGAACACCACAATATACTTAAACCTTTTCATCAAACGCAGTTGGTTGATAAACAAGCACGCAGTTGCGTAAGAATACTGTACAGAGAAAACAAAAAAGAAGTGATTGTAGTTTTCAGAGGCTCGGTAGGCTTAAGTGACTGGTTAGGAAATATGTGTTTTTTCCCATCTAATCGTGAGGTATTCAACACTAGTTATCGTATTCATTGGGGATTTAATCGTTTGTTGTCACAAATGACTTATGTGAATCAACATACTTCTTCTGAAGCGCAAAGTTTGGAATCATTGGTGCTTCAAATTGTGAGTCCTTTGCTTGCGCAAGGCAAGCGCTTATCAATGATTGGACATTCCTCTGGTGGTGCCTTGGCTGTGTTAATGGCCGACACTATTGAGCGTATATATCCAAAAAGTATTAAGCGGGTAGTAACGTTTGGACAACCTGCAGCAGGGTGTTATTCATTTAAACAACGCTATTGTTTGCATCAGCGTACTTACAGAATATGCTGCGATTTAGATGTGATTACGTTTATGCCGCCGTTTCCATTCTATTTATGGCATGTGGGCAGAATGTTGTGGTTACACGATGATCAAATTTACGAAAATACCCCAAGCTATATTCGGTTTTTTAAATCCTTAAAAAGCTGGTTGTTGCGTCCTCTGACATATCATTACATGCGAAAATATATTCGCAATAAAACTCTGTTTGATGAACACTAATTACTGTTAGTAGGCTTGTCCCAGCGCGAGGCCGCTTGTTTGTCAGACGTTTTCGCTTTTACCCATTGCAAACCCGAACGTGTCCCTTCTTGTTTCCAAAAAGGCGCATTGGTTTTTAAATAATCCATAATAAACTCACAGGCCTCAAAGGCGCTTTTTCTATGCCTTGAAGTGACGCCCACAAAAACAATTTGTTCTTGTGCGTTAATATTGCCTACACGATGAATGAGGCGAATATGCCCAAGTTGCCAGCGCTCGCGAGCTTGTTGGCAGATGTCTTCTAGCGATTTTTGGGTCATCTCAGGGTAGTGTTCTATGACAAGGTTTGCCACTAAGCCATTGGGGTTAAAATCGCGCACTAAGCCAGTAAATGTAACAATTGCGCCATCACTGCTTGCGCGCGCGCGCAATGCTTCATATTCTGTACTGTGATCAAAATCGTTGCTTTGAATGGATATCACGTTTTTTCCAAGGTAACTTAAGTATTAACACATGATTGTTTATGCCTTTTTGAACTCAATAGGCAGGTAAACGTATTACTTTTATCCTTATTAATATAATGGAATCCTATGCTTATTGATACACCCACTCATCCTCCTATTGGCTTTAAACAGGGGTTTTATACTGATTTACCTGACTGTTATGTAGATGCAGACGCGGCTCAATTTGATTCGCCTGAACTGGTGTATTTCAATCATGATTATGCTGCTAGCCTCAAGCTAAGCTTGCCAACCGACGATACGCAATTGGCTGCTTTATTTAGTGGGCAGGCGTTACCTAGCGATGCCAAGCCTATTGCCCAGGCGTATGCTGGACACCAGTTTGGGCATTTTAACCCGTCATTGGGTGACGGCCGTGCAATGATATTAGGTGAAATAGAGGGTACCAACGGTGAATTAACAGAGCTTGATTTGAAAGGCTCTGGTCCCACGCCGTTTTCTCGCAATGGCGATGGAAAAGCGGCAATAGGGCCTATGTTGCGAGAAGTGCTTATTTCAGAGGCAATACACGCTATGCACATACCCACCACGCGTTCACTGGCGGTAGTCAACACCGGCGAACGAGTGTTCCGGTCGCCTCCACAATCAGGCGCAGTGCTTGCCCGAACTGCTGACAGCCATATTCGTATCGGTACGTTTCAATATTTTGCTGCCCGTGATCAACATGATGTAATTGGTAAGTTGGTCACGTATTGTATCGATAGGCACTATGGGCACTTACAAAGCAGTGAACAACCTGCGGTTGATTTACTTAACGCGGTAGTTGAGGCCCAAGCAGATTTAGTTGCACAATGGATGGGCGTAGGCTTTATTCATGGCGTGATGAATACCGATAATATATTAATTGGTGCGCAAACCATTGATTATGGCCCGTGTGCGTTTATGGATACTTACGACCCTACAACAGTGTTTAGTTCAATAGACGCAAACAGTCGCTATGCATATATGAACCAACCCCCTGTTATGCAATGGAATTTGGCTCGATTAGCTGAAACCTTACTCGCACAGTTAAGTTCTAATAAGGACGAAGCCATTGAGCTGGCCACAAACGCGGTAAAACGCTTTAACACTTTATATAATCAGGCATATTTGCACGTAATGTGCGCAAAATTAGGTATGCAATATAACGTAGACTCAATTGAAGAGACACAAGCAATAGAATCGATTGTATCGCAATGGACTGATTTACTTACGGAGCACAATATAGACTGGAGCAGGGCGCATATTGCTTTAACGTGTCATTTAACTAAACAACACGATCGTTTATCTTTGCTTGGTTTGTTCAATCAAAGCCAAGACCTTACCCACTGGTTAGCGCTCCGTGACAAATTTAGCCAGCCAGATTTATCCAGCATGAAGGAGGTGAATCCTATCGTACTTCCGCGCAATCACTTAGTTGAAGAAGCCATTGATGCAGCGAGTTTATACAACGATTATGCACCGTTTTTTGCCTTGTTGACGGTATTGCAGCAACCATATAACTGGCCTACCGATGATAAATACACGCAAGCAAGCACTGCCGCTTTCACTGAAGAGTTTGTGACTTACTGCGGCACATAGCAGTGAATGAATGCCGATAGATATTGCTAGCATTTGTAATGCTGCTAGTATTAATTTGAGAAGTAGGCGGCTTTATCTAAATAGGCTTGTTTTATATGGCCTACTAAGGCTGCGATCTTTTTAGGTGTCTTTTTCACAAAAGGATGCAGTGCATATACCCCCATATTTTTAGCCACTTGATCAGGAAATAACAAGCACAATCGATTCGCTAATAAGTCTTCGTGAACCAAACAACGTGGTACATAAATGATGCCGTGCCCAGCTAATGCTGCTTTTCGTAAAGCACTGGCATTATTGGTAGATAAACTGCCTTTTACGCGCACATTGTAGGTGTTGTTCTGTTCAGTAAACTGCCAATTGTTGGCGCCATTTGTTTGATAGGCATAAATTAAGCAATTGTGATCGTGCAAATCTTGCGGGTGCTCAGGTTTGGCATGTTGCCTAAGGTACGTGTGGGCGCAGCAAACAACCCATTGCGAATCAATGATGTGACGCGCAATTAAACTCGAATCTTCTAGATAGCCTGTTCTTATTACCAAATCTATCCCTTCTTCAAGGGGGTTAACAAAGCGGTTTTCAAGCGACATTGCCACACTTACATGTGGATGAATACTGCAAAACTGGGCAACCGACTCTGCTAGCAATAAATCGCCTGATATGGTTGGTACCGACATAGTAATGTGCCCTGTTAAGGCCTCATTGTCGTCGTTAATGTCGTTTACTGCTTCTTGGCTGAGCTGGCGAATGCTATTGGCACTTACCAATAATCGTTTACCGGCTTCAGTTAGGGCTAAACTGCGCGTTGAACGATATAGTAATTGTGCATTAAGACGTTTCTCTAATTGTGAAATACGTTTGCTCACCACAGAATTGGTCAATTGATTGAGTTCGGCTGCCTGTTTAAAACTGCCTAACTCTACTACTTGTGAGAATAAAATTAAGTCGTTTGCATACATTTTATTAGTCAATATAAAGAAACTATGAGTTTAATTATTTCTATTTATTGATTAAATGTAAAGCGATATGATAATTGCAGTTAAATTACGAAAGGATACAAGCCCATGGTGATCTCAGCCACTACCGACTATCGCGCCGCTGCCAAAGCTAAGTTACCGCCATTTTTGTTTCACTATATTGATGGCGGTTCGTACAGCGAAACCACCTTAAAAAACAATGTTGGCGATTTACAAAATATTGCGCTTAAACAAAAAGTGCTTAACGATATGTCATCGTTGCGTTTAGAGCATGAGGTCTTTGGCGAAAAACTGGCAATGCCAATTGCGCTTTCGCCGGTGGGATTAACTGGCATGTATGCGCGCAGGGGCGAAGTACAAGCGGCAAAAGCGGCACAAAGCCATGGCATACCGTTTACCATGTCAACGGTGTCTGTATGCCCTATAGAAGAAGTTGCGCCTAAACTTGAGCGTCCAATGTGGTTTCAACTATATGTACTTAAAGACCGTGCGTTTATGAAAAACGTGCTTGAACGGGCCAAGGCTGCCGGCGTGACAACCCTTGTGTTTACTGTTGATATGCCCACACCCGGCGCACGTTATCGTGACATGCACTCGGGTATGAGTGGTAAGTACGCTGAAATACGCAGAGTGATGCAAGCAATGACGCACCCTGCGTGGGCTTATGATGTGGGATTAATGGGAAAACCACACGACCTTGGTAATATTTCTGCATATCGAAATAAAACCACTAAATTAGGCGATTATATTGGTTGGTTGGGCGACAACTTTGATACCTCAATATCGTGGAAAGACTTAGAGTGGATCCGTGAATTTTGGGACGGACCATTAGTAATAAAGGGCATACTCGATGCTGAAGATGCAAAAGACGCGGTTCGCTTCGGTGCAGACGGCATTGTGGTATCAAACCATGGTGGTCGGCAACTTGATGGTGTTATGTCTGCGGCAAAGGCATTGCCTGCAATTGCCGATGCGGTAAAGGGAGATATTACCTTATTTGTTGATTCAGGTATTCGTAGTGGGTTGGATGTAGTGCGCATGTTGGCGTTAGGAGCCGATTGCACCATGCTTGGAAGGTCTTACATATACGCATTAGCTGCAAAGGGGCAAGAGGGCGTAGCGCACCTATTATCGTTATATGAAAACGAAATGCGTGTGGCAATGACCTTAACAGGTGCGAAAAGTATCAGTGATATTGGTAAGCACTCATTGGCACAAATTGGATAAAAAAAAGAAGCGCTAAAAAGCGCTTCTTTACTTATTACGTGTTGCATTACCTAGTAACGCTGAGTATTACAAATCGTCTACAAAGTCTTCTCTAGGAGGACTAAATGTATCAATTAAAATGCCGCCTGTAGGGCATACTGCGCCGTGGTCAACATGCGGTGGTACAAAAAAGCTATCGCCAGCTTTTAGTACTTTAATGACGCCATCAACATTCACATGAAATTCACCTTCAACAACATGCGAAACTTGAGAGTGTCTATGTGCATGCACATATCCTTCGGCGCCTTTATCAAACCAAATTTTAACGGCCATTAGCTCGTTGTTGTAACCTAGCATTTGGCGCTTAAGGCCACCACCAAGGTCTTCAATTTCGGTTTCGTTACCAAATGAAAAGTGTTCACTTTGACTCATTGTTTACTCCTACAATGTGTGGTTTAGCTGTTTAGCTTTAAAAAGTAATCGTATATTTCTGGTACGTTACCGTTGGCCATACCCATATCAAAGGCTGCTTGCAAGTTAGCTGAAGTGCCTTCTGCTATTTCTGCGCGTGTACCTAAGTCTTTTACCATTTCTAAGAAGTAGCCTAAGTCTTTATTGGCATTACCAATTGAAAAGCCAAGGTCGCTTACGCCGTCTACTGCGTAGTTTTTACAAAACTGCATAAATGGCGAGTTAGATGGGCCTGTTGACATAATATCAAACAATTGTTGGCGATCTACGCCTGCACGCTCAGCTACAGCAAATGCTTGTGACATGGCTGTTACAGTAGTCATGCCCATGAAGTTATTAATAAGCTTGGTAGTGTGACCGGCACCTAGCGCGCCTAAGTAAAACACGTTTTCGCCTTGCATATCTAAAATAGGCTTAACCTTATCGAAGGTCGCTTGGTCGCCAGACGCCATGATGTTTAATAAGCCATCTTTTGCGTGAGCAGGTGTACGACCAAGAGGTGCATCAACCATGCCTGCGCCTTTTGCAGCTAGGTCTGCGCCGATTTTACGGGTAGAAGCCGGGATTGAAGTACCAAAATCAATAAGTACCGCGCCTTCTTTAACGCCTGCTAGTAAACCGTCGTCAGCATACACTAGCATTTCTACAACTTTTGATGTGGTTAGACACAACATTATGATATCACTTGCTGCTGCAAGCTCTTTTGCGCTTTTTGCTTCGGTTGCGCCACGTGCAACTACTGCAGCAACTGCGTCTTTGTTGAGATCCATTACAATTGGCTCAAAGCCTTTCTTTTGTAAGTTTTCAACCATATTACTGCCCATTAGGCCAAGGCCGATAAAGCCTATGGTAGGTTTGGTCATATCTAACTCCTAAATATATTGGTATGTGTTCAACTGAGTGTTATAGCCGTACCACGTTTGAAACAGTGATGTGCACCCACGTATTTTATTAACGGACAAATCACGAGGGCTTTGGTTGTAGACCTTACTGACCATTTATGCCCAATTAACATGCACCAAACTACTCAAATAAAGTTGGTAACAATATTTTTGCACTTGATTCACATTTGTGTGACGACCTGCTCATACTAACCAATTGTAAAAATGATTGTCAACCAATTTTATATAAATTGGACGACCATTATTGCTTACACTCAGTTTTTAGTTGCTTAACTGTTCAGGTTTGTGAGATGAGAGCCACCTATTATTAAAACGGGATATTGTGTTTATTAAGTTTGCGATAAAGCGTTCGTTTACTTACGCCCAGTTGATGAGCGAGGTGTTCAATACCTTGAGATGCTTGTTGCATTGCACTTTTTAGATAGTGCGCTTCTGCTTGATCAAGGGTCATATTATGGCTAAAACTGTTAATAGGGGAGTCACTGTGCGTGCGAGTATCTTGAAATACGTCTTCAGGTAAGTCATCTATTTCAATGCAGTCTTCGTTTGCCATCAAAGCCGCATGTTCGACGATGTTTTTGAGCTCACGTATATTGCCCGGAAACGTATAATTTTTGATTAAGCCAATCGCTTCGTGTGAAAAATATTTATGAGGGTAGTCACTTTGCTGTAAAAAGTGCATGGCTAATGCGGGTATATCTTCGGTTCGTTCACTTAAGGCCGGTAGCTGTATAGGAAAACCGGCAATCCTATAGTATAGGTCTTGGCGAAATTCACCCCGTTCCACCAAGGTTTTTAAGTTTTTATGGCTAGCGCATACTAGTCTTAGGTCGGCTTTTTTCTGCGTTAATCCACCCACAGTACGGTAGCTCTTACTTTCAAATAGCCGCAGTAACTTAACTTGCATACTCATGGGAACGTCGGCTATTTCGTCAAAAAATACGGTGCCACCATTGGCCAGTTCTATAAGGCCTTTTTTTGCAAAATTGGCGCCAGTAAACGCGCCTTTTTCGTGCCCAAATAGTTCAGATTCAAATAAGTTTTCGTTTAAACCTGTGCATTCAATTACAACAAAGGGCTTTTGGGCGCGGGCGCTTGATTGATGCAGTGCTTGGGCGACAAGCTCTTTTCCTGTTCCTGTTTCACCTTGTAGTAATACCGCAATATTTGATGACGCGGCGCGCTTAATTTTGGTCAACATCGTTTTAAATGGCATTGAGCTACCAATCATTTTATCCAGACGCGATTCGGTTGCGGCAAAATCAATAATATCGAGTATTTCTAAAAAACCACTGGTAATACCGTCACTGTCTTTTATTGGCTTCATGATGATATCGCAGTAGGTTTTACCATGTTCAGTATGATGAATATGCACAGCACTACTGGTTTTTTGGGTGCTTATACACTGCTGAATTGGACAGTCTTCGCCATGTTTGTCACACGGTTGTTGATGGTTGTGCGAGATCTCGTAGCAATGGCTACTGCCAATTAGTACTTCATTCGTATAAAGGGCTCTGTAGGCGTCATTGACCGCCAATATGACGTATTGAGTATTAATAAAAATAGCCGGTTTATCGATGGCATTGATCATCGCTTGCACAATAGAGATATTCACAATGGTTCCGTGTACTTGGTTTTACGAGATATGGCATATGGTGCGTCAAATTTGTCATTAATGCCAAGGTTTATTTAATCAGGCGTATTGCGACTAATAAACGAAGGTAGGCATTTGCTATTATCGTTAGCGCAGTAATTTACCAATATTAGAATGATTTATGCGTATTGGTAAATCTGGTTGGTAACATTTATTTATTGCTCAGATTCTGTGTAATATTGTCGTTAAATTCACGCTCATTTCACCTTGGGGCACATACCCTGTTTGGGTACTTTCAGACAAAGGTGAGCAAACATGAAGCAAATTATTGTGATTATTCTTATATTATTAGGCTTAAGCGCGTGTGTATCCGTTAGCCCTATTGAACAAAGCTCAGGAGCAAATGAAGCCACGGTGCACATTTATCGTAGCGATCAACTACAGGGCAGTGCGGTTGATACGTATGTTGGCTATAACAACGACTACTATGTTTCATTAGCACCTTCAGAATTTACCACATTAAAGGTACCTACAGGCATTCAAACCTTTAAAGTGCGCGCTCATGCAGATTTATCAAATGCGGTGACCCTTGATATTCAGGCAAAAAGTGAGGTGTGTTTATTAGTAGAGGTAAACCCTCAAAACATTATAGGTTTAAACTGGCTAGTGTCGGGTTATAACTTGCGTCAAGTAGCCTGTACCGCATATAAAAATAACCCCGATTATGTAGCGGTGAAAAACTAGCACCGCGCTGATCTGCATCAAGGATTGTATGTAACGCTTTGTTAATATAATAGGCACATAGGCTAACAAAGGTAAAATACATGACCGACGATTATACTGGCAACCTCGATGCAGAAACCGAGCAAAGTGCACCCGCAGCAGATGCACATGTGAGCAATAAAAGTGATGCAACAGGTCAAGAAAAGCATGCTAACTTGTTCGCTAGTGACAACCCACATGCCATTGCAGAGGCGTTTCGTTCGGGAAAATACCCCTACAAAACCAAAATATCAAAGCGCAGCTATGAGAATCAAAAGAAGCAGTTACAAGTTGAATTATTGAAGGTACAAAAGTGGGTGAAAGAAAGTGGGCAAAAAATAGTGATTTTGTTCGAAGGACGAGATGCGGCAGGTAAAGGCGGTACTATCAAACGCTTTATGGAACATCTCAATCCACGAGGCTGTCGCGTAGTTGCTTTAGAAAAACCCACCGAGAAAGAAAAAGGCCAATGGTATTTTCAGCGCTACATTAAACACTTGCCAACTGAAGGCGAAATAGTCTTGTTTGATCGCTCTTGGTACAACCGTGCTGGAGTAGAGCGGGTAATGGATTTTTGTCAGCCCAATGATTATTTAGAATTTATGCGCCAAACCCCCGACCTTGAGAGAATGTTGGTACGCAGCGGCATTAAATTATACAAATATTGGTTTTCAGTAACACCTGAAGAGCAGCATGCGCGTTTTACAAAGCGTGAAACCGACCCATTAAAACAATGGAAACTGTCTCCCATTGACAAACAAGCCATGGAAAAGTGGGATGACTACACCGAAGCCAAAGAAGCCATGTTTTTTTATACCGACACCGCTGATGCACCTTGGATGGTAGTGAAGTCTGATGACAAAAAACGCGCCCGCTTAAATTGTATGTTGCACTTTTTAAGTAGCTTGCCTTATCCAAATAAAAACACGCGCTTGATCCACGGTGCCGATCCATTGTTGGTAGGTAATGCGTCTAAGGTGATCATGCAAGATGAGCATATTTTGGGTAAAAGTTTGCATCCTAAGCAAAAGTTATAAAGCAATAAATGCTGGTGCAGGGCAAGGCATCCTAGTAAGCTATCTATAGTAGTTACACAATTGATTATATTACCAATTTTATTAGGATAACGCCTATGCTCTCTATCAAAAACAACATGCGTAGTTTCGTTGCATTCATTCTTGCTTGCATAGTGTTTGTTTGTGCTAGCTTCACACCAGCATTGGCAGATAGCAACGCCAATGCAAGCGCCAGTGTTTATCAGCCTTCAAGTAATCCTATGCAGGATGTGCAAGATGCCATTACTGCGGCTAAACAGAGTAATAAGCATGTACTGGTGGTAATGGGCGCACAGTGGTGTCATGACAGTAGAGGCTTAGTTGAGCAATTCAACAAACCTGAAATGGCCACCATTATTAGCAAGCATTATGAGCTGGTATATGTTGATGTGGCTTACTTCAATGATTTGCGCCACATTAGTGAGCGCTTTGGTCAAGCACACTATTTTGCTACGCCTACGGTAATGATTATTGAAGCGAACACAGAAGCTTTACTTAATGCGTCATCAATGGCGCAATGGGGCAACGCTGATAGCATTGAATACGCCGATTATGTACAATATTTTGAGCGTTACTCTGTTATGAGGCAAGCGAGTAGCGTGCAAATGTCACAGCAGCATCGCAGTCAAATTGATGCTTTTAAAAAACACCAAGGCGAACGCTTAATGCAAGCATACATTAAACTTACCCCTGGCATGATTAAAGAAGATAAAACCAAACAACCCGATGAAGCTTTTTTTGCCTTATGGCGAGAAGTCAAAACCTTCCGAACCCAACTTCAGCAAGACATTCAATCTCTTAACCAACAAGCGCAAGCGATGCATAAAAACGCTAGCGGCGCGCAGCCACTAGTGTTGCCCACTTATCCAGCGTTTAGTTGGCATAATTAGCCTTTAGCCTTGTTGTTGCTATGTCTTTGAACATTGCCTTTGGTGTTGGGCTTAGACGTTCGTTTCTTATGATTCGTCTTACCTTTGTTGGCTTGCTCATTAGCCGCTTTATTATGGGGTTGATTATCGCTAAAGCGGGTTAAACCCTGTTGCGCTTTGGCACCTTTGCCTTTTGCATAGGCTTTATTGATTGAACGCTTGGCGTAGGCTTTGTGTTCACGCCCGCGTAATTCGTCTTTGCTTTCATGGGGCACCAAGCATTTTGGCCCATTACCAATTAAATAAGCTTTGCCCATATTGGTTAATGCCGTACGTAACATCGGCCAATTGGCTGGGTCGTGGTAACGCAAAAATGCACGATGCAAACGTCGATGAATTTCACCTTTGGGTACCTCTACCACTTCACTTTTATGCGTGACCTTGTGAATGGGGTTTTTGTTGGTGTGATACATCGTTGTGGCATTCGCCATGGGTGACGGATAGAAGTTTTGTACTTGGTCCAGCTTAAAGTTTCGCTCTTTTAACCACAGCGCTAAATTCAGCATATCTTCGTCTTCAGTACCTGGGTGAGCCGATATAAAGTATGGAATCAAAAACTGTTCTTTACCTGCTTCTTTAGTGTACTTGTCGAACATTTCTTTAAAGCGGTCGTAGGTGCCCATGCCGGGTTTCATCATTTTATCTAGCGGCGCTTTTTCAGTATGTTCAGGTGCTATTTTTAAGTAGCCGCCAACGTGATGCGTGACTAACTCTCTTACGTAGTTTGGGTCCTCAATCGCTAAGTCGTAACGCACGCCCGACGCAATCAATACCTTTTTTACGCCGTCAACGGCTCGCGCTTTTTTATATAACTCAACAGTGGGAGTTTGGTCGGTATCTAAATGTCCACAAATTTGTGGCCACACGCAACTCAAGCGTCTGCAGGCTTGTTCTGCCTTTGCACTTTTGCATCGCAGTTTGTACATATTGGCGGTTGGGCCGCCTAAATCAGAAATAACGCCAGTAAAGCCTGGGACTTTATCGCGTATTTCTTCAATTTCACGAATAATCGATTCTTCAGAACGGCTTTGTATTACGCGGCCTTCGTGCTCGGTAATAGAACAAAATGTACAACCACCAAAGCAGCCGCGCATAATGTTTACCGAGGTTTTAATCATGTCATACGCGGGTATTTTGGCTTTGCCGTAGCTTGGGTGTGGCACACGTGCATAGGGTAAATCAAATACCGCGTCCATTTCTTCGGTTTCAAGTGGATACGCGGGAGGATTAATCCAAATAATTCTATCGCCATGACGCTGCGCCAGTGCGCGCGCACAACCTGGGTTGGTTTCTTTGTGCAGTATACGCGATGTGTGCGCATACAAGGTTTTCTCTGCGCGTACAACGTCATAGGGCGGAAGTAGCACATAGGTTTGATGCCATGGCTTACGTCGCTCTTTGTTTTTAGTGTGCGGCTGTACCACAATTGGCTGTGCTTGTTGAGCTTCTATTGCACTTTGTTTATCTTCTTCACTGGCAATCGCACATTTGTCTTCAATGTATTCGTAGGGGCTCACTATAGGGTCTATTTTACCAATGGTATCTACATGGGTAGAGTCAACACCTTGCCAACCCGGTAAGGGCTCTTTTCGTATAACCGCAGTGCCGCGGATATCTTGCATTTGATCAATGGTTTCGCCATTAGCAAAGCGGTGAGCCATTTCTAATAATGGTCGCTCGGCGTTTCCAAACATGAGCATATCGGCTTTTGAATCAAACAATACACTGCGGCGCACTTTGTCAGACCAATAGTCGTAATGAGCAATGCGGCGCAAGCTAGCTTCAATTCCGCCAATAACAACGGGCTTTTTGTAGGCTTCTTTGCATCGCTGAGTATATACCGTTACGGCTCTGTCGGGGCGTTTACCGCCTTCGTTATTGGGCGTGTATGCATCGTCGTGGCGAAGCTTTCTATCGGCAGTGTAGCGATTAATCATAGAATCCATATTGCCAGCGGTTACCCCAAAAAATAGATTGGGTTCGCCAAGTTGCATAAAGTCTTCTTTGCTGTGCCAGTTTGGCTGCGCAATAATGCCCACCCTAAATCCTTGTGCTTCAAGTGTGCGCCCAATAACAGCCATGCCAAAACTTGGATGGTCAACATAAGCATCGCCGGTCACAATAATGATATCGCAACTGTCCCAGCCTAACTGATCCATCTCTTTGCGTGACATGGGTAAAAATGGCGCATGGCCATAACACTCTGCCCAGTATTTAGGATAAGAAAATAAGCCACGCTCAGCCTGCATTCTAGCACTAGGCCTAGCCCGCAGTGATTTTTTAGCAGATGGATTAGAGGAACGGGAAGGTTGTTGAATTGGCATAAAACACTCATAAAGTCGATAAAAGCACGTAAGTGCCACTGTGCAGATTGTACCAGATAGCACCTTGTATTACTTATACAAAAACAGATGAATGTGCCACAATAGCGTATTGATTTTGATGAAGGATAAATAATAATGATAAAACCTACCACTCGGCTTATTTCTACAGCGTTTGCAGCGCTTACAGTTGGTTTGATGTTAAGTGCTTGTTCCGCAACCGACTCTTCTGTTGATTCTGCAGCCAACGTTCCAGTGCTTAGCTCACAAATGCAAGCAGCATCAGCGGTGAAAGCAGCTAGTGAAAAAAGTGACTTAGCTTATGAAATAGTTAAATCGTTAACCGTAGAAGTTGGCCCAAGAATACCTGGCTCAAGTGGCGACAAACGTGCCGTGGCATGGGCTGAAGAAAAGTTCAAGGAAATTGGCTTTGATAAGGTGTACAAGCAGCCAGTTAGAGTGCGGAACTGGGAGCGCGGGTTTGCTGACGCAAAAGTAGTGTCACCGTTTCCACAGTCATTGGTCATTACAGCGCTTGGCGGCAGTATAGCAACGCCAGAAAACGGCATTGAAGCCCAAGTGGTAATGTTTGAATCGTTAGACGCATTGCGCGCTGCCGATGAAGCACAAGTTAAAGATAAAATCGTATTTTTAAACACGCGTATGCAACGTCATCGTGCCGGCAAATTTTATGGCAAAGTGGTACCTAACCGCGTAGGTGGTGCAGTTGAGGCCGCAAAATTAGGCGCACAAGCAGTTGTGATACGCTCAGTGGGTACCGATAACTCACGTTTTGCCCACACGGGCGTAATGCGCTACAACGATGACGTTGCTAAAATTCCTGCGGGCGCTATTTCAACCGCTGATGCAAACAATCTAGAAGCGATGATGCAAAGCAATGAAGATGTTGTGGTGAGCATTAATATGCAAGCTAAAGACGCAGGTTGGCAAACATCATATAACGTTATTGGCGAGTTTACAGGAACCGAATCCCCTGATGAAGTGGTGTTGATTAGTGCGCATTTAGATTCGTGGGACGAGGGCACTGGTGCACTTGATGACGGCGCAGGTGTGGGCATTGTGACCGCCGCTGCAAAAATAATTAAAGACACCATTGGACAACCTAAACGCACTATTCGTGTGGTGTTATTTGCTGCAGAAGAAATTGGTTTAGTGGGTGCATATCAGTATGTGCGGAAAAACAAAGATGACTTAGCAAACATTGTTTTTGCTGCCGAGTCTGACTTTGGTGCGGGGCAAATATATCGACTTGATACCCGCTTTGATGAAGCGGTTCGGATGCAACCAGCAGATTTATATGCTGCCCTTGCTAGCATGGGGGTAGCACTAGGAAACAACACCACAAATGGTGGTCCTGATGTATCAATGATGCCAAAACTTGGTGTGCCGGTAATTGCATTGAAGCAAGATGGTACCTATTACTTTGATTATCATCATACGCCGAATGATACCCTCGATAAAATTGCCTTAGATGACATTAGACAAAACCAAACGGTTTGGGCAATGATCACTGCCTACGTGGCAAATAGTACGTTTGATCCTCGCCCGGCGCCACAGGCTGAGTAAGTACTATTTTTAACTCTTAGCTAACGGCATCCATGATGGCGTTAGCTATTTTGTAGTTGGGTAACACCTTGGTTGCTCCACCGCAATTTACCAACTCTTTAGGCATGCCATACACCACAGCGGTTTCTTCCGATTCAGCAATAGTCGTTGCGCCTTTGCTATGGGCAATTTTCATGGCTTCAGCGCCGTCGTTCCCCATACCGGTTAATTGTACGCACAATAATTTTCGAGGGTTAACGGCTTGAGTTGCAGTACTTACCAGTTTATTAATGCTTGGATGCCACACATATTCGCTGCTAGCTGGCTCAGATGAGACCACAAGCTGTGCTGCACGTTTGGCGATTTTTACATCGGCATCACCTTTAGCGATATATACATGGCCGGGCTGCAAATTCGTAGCGTTTACCACCTCTTGCACGTGTAGCGGTGAAGTGCTGTTTAAGCGCTTTGCGAACACGTCGGTAAAACGAGCGGGCATGTGTTGTGCTACCACAATGGGAGCTGGAAAATTGGCTGGTATTGTTTGTAATATTGCTTGTAAGCAAGCAGGCCCACCGGTGGACACACCAATAAGCACTAAATCAATTTTATTGGTCTGGCTTGTGAATGTGCGTTGAATTTGAGGCTTATTTACCGACTCTGATACTTCTTTGCGTAAGCGCAGTTTGTTTTTAAGACTAATGCCTCCGCTTACATGTGTGTTACAGGCGGCGCTCACCGTTTTTATGACGAGTTCTGCTGATTCTGACATACTCATCGAAGGTTTCGGGACGTAGTCAACCGCGCCCAATTCTAGTGCTTCAAATGTTGCCACAGCGCCTTTTTCAGTTAAAGACGATACCATTACCACTGGCTTGGGTTTTGTGCTCATAATGCGGCTTAAGCATGTCATGCCATCCATAATGGGCATATTAACATCAAGAGTTAGCGCATCAGGGTTGAATAATGGTAGTTTGTTCAGGCACTCTTGCCCATCTCGAGCTAACTCTACTTCAAAGCCTGCGCCTTCAAGTATGCGCTTGAGGTGTTTTCGCAATAGCGCAGAGTCATCTACAACGAGTACTTTTTTCTTCATTGCTGATTGCCTAGTTGATAAACACATGTGGGTTTTATTAGGTACTACCTCGTGTAGCATTGCGTTAATTTACTTATAATATATCGCCTTTAATGCCACTAACTTTACTGTTGGGGCATTTTATTTGGCGAATTTATCAAGCTTTGTTCTTTGTGCCAGCATTGCTGGCAGTAGCAATAAATCAACAATTAATGCGATTACAATAATGATAGCAGTTAATGTACCCATATCAGAATTAATCGCAAAGCTTGAAAACGCTAATATACCAAAGCCGCTTGCTAACACGATGGTGGTAATTAAAAGAGCATTTCCCACATTATTAAACGCAAACAGTATGGCTTGGTTAGGGCTGTTACCGCTATCGAGTGCTTTTTTATACTTGCTTAAAAAGTGCACGGTGTCATCTACAATAATGCCCAATGTCATGGTAATCACAACCGACAATGCCATGCTAATTTCGGCCGATATTAATGCCCAAATACCAAAACCCATAAGGGCAGGCAATAAGTTAGGCACTAGGCTAATAACACCCAGTTTGAAACTCTTTAGTGCCACAAATAACAAGCCTGATATAAGCACCAACGCCAATGCACCGCCTTGCAATATACTGTTCATATTGGCCTTCCCGATATGTGCAAATATAAGCGGAATACTGGCGGCTTCAAGGGTGTATTGAGGAGCTTGAGACGCTATCCACAACTTGGCGCGGTCTTCAAACGCGGTAAAATCTTGGCTTCCTAAGTTTTTGAGTGTGACCATCACTCTTATGGCTGACTTCTGCAAATCAATTTGGTTATTGATATCTAAACCAAAAGGTAAGGACATTTCATACAATAATAAGTACTGCGCTGCCAGCTCTCTGCTGTCGGGTAGCACGTAATACGCGTTGTCATCGCCATTAAAGTTCTTGTTCAATCGCTTAATGGTATTGCTATAACTTAGCACGTGGTCAACTTCAGGTTGTTGTTTTAGCCAAGTGGTGAAATTTTCAAGTAAGGCTAAATATTCTACGCTATTGACGTGGTTTTCAATATTTGAATACAGCGCTAAATCAATCGTGCTAAAGCCACTTAAGTTATCTTGATGAAAGTCAGCAGCTTGCCTAAATTCGTTACTTTTATTGAAATACTCAATAGGGATGTCGTTCAGCGTATTTTTGCTCGCAAAAAAGGTGCTAACGGCAATTAATACCACGCCAAGTAACAAAATAGGGCGACTAAATGTAATGGTAAATTGAGATATCTTTTGCCATGACGCCGATTGTTCTTGCTGTTTTTGATAGTGAATAGGCAGCAGTAATAACACTGCAGGCAGCAAGGTTAACGAGAACACACAAGCAATGATAACCCCTAAGGCAACTAAATTTCCCATATCTGACAATATGGGCACTTCTGCAAAGTTAAGGGTTAAAAAGCCAATAGCGGTGGTTACGCTGGTCATAATAACTGGCCCAGTGTTCAGTTGTAGGCTTTTTACAATGGCATTGTGTTTGCTGTCACCATTTTGCATATAAAAACGCATACCAGAAATTAAATGCACACTGTCGGCAATTGCCAGCGTCATAATAATAATGGGCACATTTACCGTTGCAATATTAATAAACATACCTAGCCAACCACCAACGCCCATGGTGCTCACAATACTGCTAATTACTATTACTAAAGTGGCAAGGGTGGCCCAAGGGCTTCGCATCAGTAGTGCAATCATAATGCTGATAACCACAAACATAATGGGAAATAAGCTGGTTGCGTCTTTAATTGCAGCGCTAAACATGGCGTCGGTAAAGGCGACAATGCCGGTTAGTCTGAAGGTAATTTCTGGGTGTTGAGCTTGATACGGTGCAATCATGTTGCGAACATATTCGGCTATTTCGCGAATGGCGATAGTTTGGTTGCCATCGGGCAGCAATAAGTTGATATTCACCATAGTCACTTGACCATTGGGGGATATCAGTTTGTTGACTAAATCAGGCTCACGCAAACTGACTGCTTTAATTAACGCTATTCGTGTGTTATCAAGCATATCCTCTTCTAATAACAAGTCTTCAACAACTAAGTCATCGTTATCTGAATAACTGTGTTGAAAATTGGTGATAGAGTCTACTCTGGTAGACATGGGTACTTGCCAGCTGTTGTCTGTAAGTTGCTTTATAAGGCGAATGTGCTTGTCATTAAACAAGTCACCGTTTTGAGTAGACAACAATATTGATAAGCTTTCGTTTTTGGTAAATCGGCTTTGCATGTTTTCGTAGGTTAGGCGTTGTGGATTATCTTCTTTGAAAAACACCTGATAGTCGCCTCTGAAATACAAATTTGCATTTCCAACAGCGGTGATGAGCATAAACACCGTGCACAACATTACCCAAGTTTTTGGCCAACTAATAACGTTATTAATAAAGGGTTTGTTCAAAACTCGTCTACTATTATTTGCTGAGTATATGTTTAGTTTTGACTATATATTGTTGATTTGCAATCGCTAAAATCACATGCAAGGTCTTTATATGAGGTTGTGGGTATAAGAAAGCGAGGTAGTGATTACCTCGCTTTTTGGGTTTGTTTGCACAAACTTGGCTATAAACGCACAATTTTATCTATAGTGTGTTTGCATCAGGTGCATTACTGTTTGTTGCATTAAGGCGTTTTTTCTTTGAAAACAGTGAAAATATCTTTTTGAATAAGCCTTTTATACCGCCAAAAAAGTGCCCTAAATCTTGCAGTATCAAATACAAACACGGTACCAATATTAGCGTAACAAGGGTTGCGTATAATACCGCGAAACCTAAACCCGCCGCCATTGGAATAACAAACGTGGCTTGTAACGAAGTTTCAAACATAATGGGCAGTACGCCAGCAAACGTGGTGATAGACGTTAGTGTAATTGCCCTAAAACGCGCACAACCTGCTTCTATTACCGCCTCTTTGGTTGAATAGCCTTCTTTGCGTCGCGTGTTCACATAATCGGTCATTACCAACGAGTCATTCACTACAACACCCGATGCGGCAATCAACCCAAAGAACGAAAATGTGCTTAGATCTAATCCTAAAAGATAATGCCCCCAAATTGCACCGGTTAAACTGAAAGGAATTACCGACATAATAATAAGGGGTTGTGCGTAGCTTTTTAGTGGAATAGCCAGTAGCACGTACACTACAATTAGGGCAATAATAAAGAACTTTATTTGCTCAGCTTGCTGTGCTTGTTGCTCTTCTATTGCGCCACCCAATTCTGTTTTAACACTGGGGAATTGCTTTTTCATATCGGGTAGCAGTTCTTCTTTAATGTTTTTAATCAATTCGTCAGGCTCAATAAGCTCTTCGTCAATTGAGCCCCACACATATACGCTTCGGTAACCGCCTTCACGGCGTATGTAGCTAATGCCTGGCGATTCAATTAAATCAACTACGTCACCTAGCATGACTTCTTGTCCGCTTGGTGTGGTTATAACCGCATATTTCAAATCAGCAAAGCGTTCACGCGTAAGTTGCGGGTACCGCACCATTACTTTTACTTCTTCTCCATCACGCAGTATGCGCTGGGCTTCACCGCCATAAAAACTGGCCCCTACTTGTGAGGCAACCATGCTTATATCAAGCCCCAGATCATAAGCCACAGGCTTCATTGCCATTTGCACTTCTTTGCTATCGGGGTCTATGGTTGAGCTAACATCAAATGCGCCTTCTTGGTCTTGCAAGCGTTCAATAAGGTAGCGTCCTGCTTGATTGAGGGTGTTTAAATCAGCGCCAAATATCATGTAGCCAAACTCACCATCATCGCCACCACCGCCAACATCGTCGTCGATAGTAAATGACTTCATGCCCGATAATTCTGGCATTTTTTCACGCCATCTGCGCGATAAGTCGAAGGTGTTCATAGGGCGAAGCTCTTCATCAACCAATGGCGCCATAATGCGGCCTTCGCTGCGTCCGCGGTTAAATACCAGTAAGTCTCTTACCATTGGCTTGCCGTATTCTTCCATGATTTCGTCTTCTACTTCTAGAATCATGCGCTCGATGGTTTGCAGGGCGTTTATAGTGACTTTATCAGATACGGTTTCGCTCATTTCTATGTTAATACTAGGGAAGTCGTGGGGCACTTTAGGCTCGGGCACCATGCGCACATAATTCGCATTAACCAAGCCAAAACTAATCATGAGTAAACCTATAAATACGGCAAGTGTAGGCCAGCGATATCGCGTACATTTTTGTATAAATCGTTTATAAGGGCCATTTACAAAGCCAAAAAAGACCGTGTTAAATTTATGACGCCAACTGGTTTCTGGCAATGGCTTAAATGTTGATGCGGCGATATGGGCGGGCAATATTAGCTTAGATTCAATTAGTGAAAACGCTAGGCATAAAATGACCACGCCCGAAATATTGATAAATTGGTCAGCAGCAGGACCACTACTAAATAATATAGGGGCAAATACTGCCATAGTAGTAAGTACACCAAATGTGGCTGGGGTAGCAACGCGTTTAGCACCAATAATAACATTGGGTATACTGTTGCCTTTTTTCTCTATTTCACTATAGGCTGATTCGCCAATAACTATCGCATCATCTACTACAATACCAAGTACCATAATAAACGCGAACAACGATAAAATATTAATGGTAAGCCCAAATGCGGGCATCATCATTAGGGCACCCAAAAAGCACACCGGTAGACCTATCATTACCCAAAACGCGAGTTTAAAGCGCAAGAAAATTGCCAACATTATAAATACTAATATGGCGCCTTGGGTCAGATTTTTCAGCATCATGTCAAGGCGGCCATTTAGGTAGTAGGTAAAATCTACAACAGGCATCAGTTGTATCCCATTTGGCAAGGTTTTGTTGCGTTGTTCAATATACGCTTTAACCGAATTAGCGATAGGAATAATATTTTGTGATTTAGTGGCTTTAACCGACATCGATATGGCGTTTTCGCCATTGAATTTAAAGTAACGTTCACCCTCGGTAAACCCATCTTTAATGTTGGCAACGTCTTTTAACAGAACGCGCGCGCCGTTATCGCCTACTTTTACAGGGATATTGGCGTATTCTTCGCCGTTGTAAAATTGATTTTCGACCCTTACTGAAATAGTGCCTGCATCGGTGCGAATTTGTCCCGCTGAAATATTGGCAGAGTAGCGTCTAATTGCTTGGCTAATATCACTTATGGTTAAGTTATATTTTCGTAGCATCTCAGGTTGTATTTCTACCGATATTTCATCAGAGGGGGTGTTGATGTCAGTCAGTTGTACGTTGCTTAGGGCTAATAATTCGTCTTCTATTTGTTTGGCAAGGGGTTTTAGTTCTGTTAGCGGAGCGTCGCCCACTAACGACATTTCTATTACATCTTGATTCCATTCTATCTGTGCAACAGTAACGGGCTCCATGGCAGCAGGAAAGGTGGCTATGCCGTCGATACGTGATTTCACTTTATCAAGCACGTCAGGTAAATGAACGTCAGTGAATATTTCCATAGTCACGCGACCACCACCTCGGAATGAACGCCCAATGCTTTTCTTTATCTCGGGAATATCCGCAATGGCCTCTTCAATTTTTATGGTAATGTTTTCTTCTATTTCCTGAGGAGAAGCGCCAGGATAGGTTATGTAGGCATTTATGTAGTTAATTTCCACATTCGGAAACATCTGTTTTTGAATGGAAAAGTAACTCGCAATGCCCACAATAATGATGAAAAACATCATTAGATTGGCGGCCACAGGGTTTTTAGTAAAATACCCAATAATACCGCCGGTATCAGGTGTATGTTCGTTAATGGGAGTAGGGCTAGTTGTGGTCATTGTTGATGCTCCTAATTTGCGCTACTGGCAACGCTCATGGAGCTTGCAGAGTATAGTGCGCTGGGATCATTGATGACTTTCACTGCCATGCCATTTTGAGGGTATTCGGGTAAGTTTTGCACTAAGCGGTCTTGTGCCGTAATACCACTGCTAATGTAAAAGTAATCTCCTTCTTCGCGAATCACCTCTACAGTATGGGATTCAAGCTGTTCGTCTTTATTAACCAACCATATTTTACGATTATTCACTAACGATTGAGGTATTTTAAATACGTTCTGAATTTCTCTGCCTGAAAACGCTACCTGCACATACGTACCAAATTTCATTATTGGCAAATCTTTGTTTTTACCGAGGCTATATGGGTCTTCAATACGAATGACCAAATGTTGCATACGCGTGTTGTCATCTACAATGCCCAAGTTTCTGTTCACTAGACCTAAGCGCGAGATAACCACGCTGCCTTGACTTGATACCTCAGCAGTAACTTTGTCAACACTGGTACTTAAAAAAGGGCTATCAAATCCAGCAACGGGCACCGTGACTTCGGCTGTTTCAATGTTATTGATTTTTGCTACTCGTGTGCCTGGAGAAACAAACTGACCAGAACCAATATCGCGCGATATAATTAACGCATCATAGGGGGCGCGCACTTGGGTTTTTGCTAAATTACGTTTTGCTATTCTAAGTCCAGCTTGCGCTGATTTAAGTTGAGCTTGTGCACTCAGCACTTGCGGCTTGCGCAAATATAAATCACTCACCTGATTCTTAGGCAGGTTACGTGCTTCGCGCTGAGCCACTTTTTGACGAGCTAATTCTTCAGTGAGCGTGGCTTGAGCAAGCGATACTGCAGCTTCATTTTGTAGTACGGCGGCTTCATAAGTGTCGGCTTCAATGGTAAATAATACCTCTCCCCGCTTTACCACGCCACCGGGTAAAAAATTTTCGTTCCAGTTAAGAACTTCACCACTGACTTGGGCTGCAAGTACCGTACTCTCAAGTGGCGCCACTTCGCCAAAACTGGTTATTTGTACTTGATGATTAATAGGGCTTAATGTGTCAACGCTCACCACTGGGCGATTGTCTTCTGGCTCTTTTTCTTCTGATTTTTCTGCGGTTGCCTCTATGCCTTTCATAACCGTAAATGACAAGGCCAATATGGCAATTAACACTAGTGTTTTTAGTGCAATTGATTTCATAACAAATTTCCCTAATTTAGACGCTCATATCATACGCTTTTTTTATTACGCATTTATGTGCCAAATGTAACGAAATGTATTTTATGTGCTTTAGCGCGAATGAAACGCGTGATGATTGCTATTCACTACCCAATTCATAGGAAGAACCTAAAGAGAGTTTTGATGAGATGGCTACCTTTATATCAAAGTCTTTGGGTTGTATCCAAAGCGCAGGATCGTAGTGGTCGACTTTGCTTGATAGCTCAAGGTTATCAAGCGACAAGTAAGTGGTACTTTTTTGTTCACTCAAGGGGTAGACATGCGAGGTCAAGGGGTGGCGTTGCATTAAGCTTTCGATTTTGCCTTGTTTGGCTAAAGATAACATGCCTTGTTCTATCCATTGTGCTAGCGCTTCGTTAGATTTACTGGTGTAAAAAAATACCGCAAAGGGATAGTGCATCAATATGGGTTCATAGTTGATTAAATTCGGAAATTGTTCACTTACGCTACTGAGTTCATTTTTAATGTCATGCAGGCCTCTTGGAAAATAGTCGCAACGCTTTGCGTTTAACATTTTAAACAAGTTTTCATACAATGGGCTAGTTACTACTTTTAAGTTGGCCTCACGCATAATTATTGTGTCAGGCCAATGACTGCCTTGGCACGCTACTAAGCTTTGCAAATCTTCAATAGATTGTATTTTGTCAAACTGTTTGGTCGATGCTTTGTTAACAATAAACTGACGATATCCTATTAAACCTCTGGTGGTAGGCACTTGAATGGCGCGAAGCGATGCATCAAGCGAAGCGTCGGCACCTAGCCAATATACGTCAATAGATTCACCGTCAAGTAATTCTGCACTTGCTCGCTTTTGCGACATAAGGTTTTGATAAACGTTAAATTTAGGGATGACTCTGCCATTGGCTGCTTCTTTTAAGGCCATCTTTAATAGGGTTAAATGATAATCGTGAGAGATATCAAATTCAGAGCGAGGCTTAGGGACGGTAAGACTGGGGGCTGTATGGCTAAGCGCAACATTAAGGGTTACCGAAGTGATAATAAGAACAACAGCAATAAATTGCGAAAGTGCTTTCATAAAAATTTGCAGTATTCCACGTTATTGGTCAAACCCTATAATGATCTTTACATTACTTGATTATGCCAATATAAGCAACAATACAACACCAAATAGCTCGCTGAGCGCAGCGAGCTATTTTTGATAAAACGAGGTAACTAATGGCAGTGCTAAATCCTTTGCACCTTAGTAGTTTGCATTACCCGGTGTACGTGGGAAAGGAATCACATCGCGCACATTTTGCACGCCAGTTACATAAGCAACTAGGCGTTCAAAGCCAAGACCAAAACCAGCATGCGGTACGGTGCCATAACGACGTAAATCACGATACCAACTGTAGTCTTCAGGATCTAGATTCATTTCTTGCAATCGCGCGTCAAATACATCCAAACGTTCTTCGCGTTGTGAACCGCCTATGATTTCGCCAATGCCCGGTGCTAATACGTCCATTGCCGCCACTGTTTTGCCATCTTCGTTCATGCGCATGTAAAAGGCTTTAATGTCTTTAGGGTAGTTTTGCATAATAACAGGCGCGCCTACATGCTCTTCGGCAATGTAGCGTTCGTGCTCAGACGACAAATCTACACCCCATTCAACAGGGAACTCGAATTTTTTGCCACTTTTTTGCAAAATGTCGATGGCATCGGTGTAATCCATGCGCACAAATTCCGAGTTCACCACTTGCTCTAAACGAATAATAACGTCTTTGTTTACGCGTTGTTGGAAGAAGGCCATGTCGTCAGCACGTTCAGTTAGCACTGCGTTAAATACATATTTAAGCAAATCTTCGGCTAATTGGGCTACAGTTGATAATTCGGCAAAGGCCACCTCGGGCTCAATCATCCAAAACTCGGCCAAGTGACGGCTGGTGTTTGAATTTTCTGCTCTGAAAGTAGGGCCAAAGGTGTACACTTTTGACATAGCCGTACAATAGGTTTCAACGTTAAGCTGCCCTGATACTGTTAGGAATGTTTCTTTGCCAAAAAAGTCTTCTTTGTAGTCAACATTGCCTTTGTCGTCACGGGGTAGGTTGTTCATGTCTAGGGTAGATACTCTAAACATTTCACCAGCGCCTTCGGTATCAGAAGCCGTTAAAATTGGTGTACTTATCCAAAAGTAACCTTGCTCATGAAAGAAGCGATGTACGGCTTGTGATAAACAGTTGCGCACGCGCGTAACAGCACCAATTATGTTGGTTCGTGCGCGCAAATGTGCGTGTTCGCGTAAATACTCAATACTGTGGCGCTTAGCAGCCATTGGATAAGTGTCTGGACTTTCTACCCAACCCACAATTTCAATATTAGATGCTTCTATTTCTAATGCTTGGCCTTTGCCTTCAGACTGTTTAATTACACCGCTTGCTACAATTGA
Organism: Glaciecola sp.; assembly: GCA_049650345.1. Classification (GTDB taxonomy): domain Bacteria; phylum Pseudomonadota; class Gammaproteobacteria; order Enterobacterales; family Alteromonadaceae; genus Glaciecola. The sequence goes on from JBARZY010000026.1 coordinate 50,115, forward strand.
ACAGCCGGTGGTGAGCTTCAACACGTCGTCATAATTTCCTAAAGTATTTAGGGCAACCACTTGTATGGGATCAAAACAGCTGCCATCGTGAACAGCAATAAACGAAAGTCCGGCTTTGGAGTCACGCTTTGTGCGCACCCAACCTTGAACAGAAATGGTGTCGGCTACCTGATGTTTTCCAGCCAGTACATCGGCGACTGGGGCAGTGGTCATATTAATCTCCATGAAATGTAAGCAAGATACTCGCTTGTAACTCCGAAACTAAACGTACACATTTTATAAAAAATAGGCATTCAGTGTTTAATTGTGCAATATTGCTGCGTTTGCCCTATGCAAAGCAGTTAATTGATGAAGTTATTTGCAATTTATTAAAATTTTCCCAATAGTATACTTTACTCAATCTATGATGCCACCACTGTATAGCCAATATGACAAATAAAAATCGCCATTTAAGCGATATCACCGGTGAAAACTTGAAAATGCCAAAAGGCTTTGTTGAACGCCGACAGCGCTCGCGGCAAAAAGACACGTTATATCGAATAATGGTGGGCTTGAATGTGCTGGCCTGGGTATTGCTAGTTACTGCGCTTATAATGTTCCATTATGCCCGCCCTGAGTTTATTACCGGTGTACAAAGTTATTGGGGTATAGATGGCAGGGAAGTGTGGTCTGAGGAACACCTCAGTAGCTTGCTGACCTTGTTGCAAATATGCTTAGTGACTACCATTTTTACTATTGTGTTGCGCAGTCGCAGAAATCGCAGAAAAACCGATAGGTTTGGCGTTAACATTATGATATTGCTTGTTATTTCGGTAGTTAGCTTAGTGACTATTTATATGGCGGTGTAATCATCGTACTGTAACACGCTACTGGCTAACGCGGCATGGCGATGCTAATGAATCGTCTGATGGTTCATCTTTTCTTTTGTTAAGCGCTTGAATAGCGCCCCGTTATTTGCAATATTTGTCTATATAATAAAAATAAACGGTTTTACTTTGCAGGTACGGTCTTTACGCCAACTTATACTCGGTAGCTTTTTTGTTGCCTTAGTACCTTTAATTGGTTTGTTGTGGCAAAGTCAGCGTGATTTTGACACCACAAGCCAATTGACGGCAACCAACACTGCGTTTTTTGTATTCATGACCAGTGAGCTTCGTGAGTTAGAAGCGCTGGGTGATGATGTTGAACGCTTAATTCGGTCGTACCAAGTACTACCCAAAAACCAATTACAAGAATTGGCTGACGCTGCCATTACTGGGTTTTCGCAAAAGTTAGCATTTATGTGTGACCAGTTTGACAATAACGACGAATGCCAAACACTGAGTCTGACGTTATCACAACTTTCTGAATACCCGATTATTGACGATAACTTAGTGCTCGATGCTCAGCTTGCTTCATTACGTCAGTCTCAAACCGTACTGCGTCGACAAGTACAACAAATCATTAACCAACGCATATCGAGTCAACAAAACTATGTAGACGATATTCAAATTAGACAACGTTGGTCAACGTTTGTATTGGTGCTGTTGTCTTTAGGTTTAACCTTGCTTGCTGCGCAGCTAATTATTAAGCCCGTGCGACAACTAAAAAATATTATTGTCAGTATTGCAACCAAAGAGCATAAGCTACCACAACAAACCAACATTGGTCCCCGAGAATTAGTCGCTGTTGAGCGAGACCTATACTGGTTAAATGACCGTTTACAACAATTAGAAAAAGTTCGTACCGCTTTGCTTAGACATGCCTCACATGAGCTAAAAACCCCCATGGCCAGCATTAAAGAAGGCTGCGAAATCCTCGAGCAAGGTATGGTGGGGGAACTGAGCGAAGACCAACATGAAATTGTGTCTTTACTCATTTCATCAACAGAACGACTTAACTTATTAATTGTAAAACTGCTCGATTACAATGCTTTGTTACAGCAAGCAGATCCCAGTTTTGAGTGGTTGAACTTAAATCGCTTTGTGCATGATTGTTCGCGAGAATATCAATTGCTGTTGTCTCAAAACCAACAACAAGTCTTGATTACCATTGACCCTACCTTAAAGATTGTTACCGATCCAGAGTTGTTGCGGCGCGCGCTTGATAACTTGGTTTCTAACGCCATTGCACATGGAGACTTAAACAGTGTAATTACCCTTAGGGCAAGTGAAATGAGTCAACATATACTGATTGATGTACTGAATATGGGCGAGCCTATTCCCTCGAATGCACGCGCTGAAATTTTTGAGCCTTTTAAACGAGGCACATCACCGCGGAATGACAAAGTCACAGGTGCGGGTTTAGGTCTTTCTATTGTAAGTGATTGTGCGCGCTTGATGGGCGGCGATGTTGCCATAATAGAGGACAATTTGGCTGACGTATGTTTTAGAATGCGTTTACCTAAAAAGTCGCTAGATGCATAAACCAATAATGGTATGATAACCGCCAGCAGCGTCACTATTTGATAATGAATATTGGTTATTTGAATAAGCATTTTGACAGGAGTATGCACAAGTGAAAGAAGGCGAAAAAATTAGACCTAAACTATTGCTTGTTGATGATGATGAAACCCTTTTGCGGTTAATGTCTATTCGATTAAAAGGCGAGGGATTTGATGTAACCAGTGTCAACAATGCTACTCATGCCCTCAGGCTTACCTATAATAATGTATACGATGTAGTGTTAAGTGACCTGCGTATGCCGGGCATGGATGGATTAAATTTATTTGACGAAATTTTGCAAAAACATCGTGATTTGCCGCTTATTTTAATGACCGCTCATGGCAACATAAAAGACGCTATTGCTGCGACTCAACGCGGCGTGTATAGCTTTTTAACAAAACCGGTAGACCATGCCGAACTTCGAAAAACCTTGTTAAAAGCAATCGCGCAAACCAATCGACAAGAAATGGGCGACTGGTGTGCCGATATTATAACGCGTTCGCCTGAAATGATTACGCTGTTGCGCCAAGCTGAACAAGTTGCAGACAAAAACGTCAGTGTTTTAATATCGGGTGCCAGCGGCACTGGCAAAGAACTCTTGGCGAAAGCTGTGCACAATGCTAGCGACCGAAAAACATATCCTTTTGTCTCTATCAAATGTGGCGCATTGCCCGAGAGCATTTTTGAGGCTGAGCTTTTTGGTGAGGTAACAGAAAATACCGATGGCACTTACAAGAGAACAGACGGTTTATTTGCCAAAGCCAGTGGCGGCACATTGTTTTTGGATGAAATAAGCGATATGCCTACCAACCTGCAAATAAAGTTGTTGCAGGCCCTACAAGAAAAAACCATACAGCCTGTAGGCTCAAACGACACTGTCGCAATTGATGTACGCGTTATTTCAGCTACCCACAAAGATTTAAATGAAGCGGTACAACTGGGTGAATTCAGGGAAGATTTATTCTATCGATTGAATGTGGTCAACTTATCTGTTCCCTTGCTAAAAGACCGATTTGAAGATATTCCTATTTTGGCTGAGCATCTCCTAAAGCAAAGTGCAAAAAAGCATGGTTTAAATGTGATTAAATTTGCAGATGAAGCAATCACATTAATGACTAAATTTGATTGGCCTGGCAATGTTAGACAACTTGTAAATGTGGTTGAGCGCTGCGTGGCACTTACGACTACGCAGGTAGTACCGTCAAGCTTGGTAGAGCAGGCTTTGTCACAAGAGAGTCAATATTGGCCAACACTCACAGAGGCACGCGATACCTTTGAGTATGAATATTTATGTCGCTTGCTTCAGCTAACCGAAGGTAACGTTACGCGTGCTTCTGATTTAGCCGGCCGCAACCGAACCGATTTACATAAACTGATGAAAAAGCATCGGTTAGTAGCGGCTGAATTTAGAAACAGCTAGCCGAACTCAGACGTAATACCCTGTTTAATAGCATGGGTTAACGTGCTGATATTGGCGGGTGTGCTTATAAATGGCGGCATGACATAAATTAGCTTGCCAAATGGACGTATCCACGCGCCATGCTCAATAAAGACTTTTTGTATACTTGCAACATCCACCGCTTGCTTCATTTCGACCACGCCAATAGCGCCTAAAGTACGTACATCAGCTACCGCTGCATGCTCTTTTAGGGGCGCAAGTTCAGCACTCAGTTGGGTAAAGATATTGTGTACTTGGGTTTTCCAATCTTGTTGCAGTAGCAAGTCGATGCTGGCGTTTGCTACCGCGCATGCAAGTGGGTTACCCATAAAAGTGGGGCCGTGCATAAAAACACCGGGTTCCCCTTCACACACGCCTTGTGCTACGGCATCGGTACATAAAGTAGCAGCCAAGGTCATGTAGCCGCCGGTAATCGCCTTACCTAAACACATTATGTCGGGGCTTATGTTAACGTGATCGCATGCAAATAATTCGCCGGTGCGACCAAATCCAGTGGCAATTTCATCACAAATGAGTAACACGTCGTACTCGTCGCATAATTGTCTGCAGCAAGCTAAGTATTCAGGGTGATATAAACGCATACCGCCGGCACCTTGTACCACGGGTTCAAGTATTAGCGCGGCAATACTATTGTGATGCGCATCTAATATATCGCGCAGCGGTGCAATATCGTCAGGAGACCAGCGCTGGCCATAGCGAGTTTGTGGTGCTGGCGCAAAATAGTGCTCAATTAAGGTGTTTTTAAATAGCGAATGCATGCCGTTTACGGGGTCGCAAACCGACATGGCAGCAAAGGTGTCGCCATGATAGCCGTTACGCGGCGCAAGCAGTTTGTTCTTTTCACTGCGGCCTTGGCAGGCCCAATATTGCATGGCCATTTTAATGGCGACTTCAACCGACACAGAGCCAGAGTCGGCCAAAAACACACGATTGAGTCCCTCAGGCGTAATATCAATGAGTTTACGGCATAAGTCGATGGCGGGCTGATGAGTAAGGCCGCCAAACATCACATGAGAAAAGCTATCAAGCTGTGCCTTAGCCGCCGCGTTGAGGGTGTCATTGTTGTATCCATGAATAGCTGCCCACCAAGAAGACATGCCGTCTACAACGGTTTCACCGCTGGCAAGACTTAATTCCACTCCACTGGCATGAGTCACTTCATAACAGGGAAGGGGATTATTTGATGATGTGTAAGGATGCCATATATGACGCTTATCGAACTCAATATTAGAAAGTGAATTGTTCAAAAATCAACCTGTAGTGCAGCTTTAAAAAGAAATTACATTGACAAAAAATGCTTGGCTCATAGACTAGTGTCAAAATTATGTTTAGTAAACCCTTTTTAACGAGTGCCCCTATGCAATCTGCCCATAATAATCAGCAACACCATACTAGTCATACGCCATCATCTTTAGGAACTATTAGGCACGATTGGTCTATTGATGAAATAAACGCCATGTACGACATGCCATTTAACGATTTGTTGTTTACGGCGCAAAGTATTCATAGGCAGCATTTTGATCCTAACCATGTACAAGTAAGCACCTTGTTATCAATTAAAACCGGAGCGTGCCCAGAAGATTGCAAATATTGCCCACAAAGCGCGCGCTATGATACCGGTCTTGAAAAGGAACGTTTGTTAGAAATAGAGAAAGTGATAGAGCGCGCAAAAGAAGCAAAAGCGGCTGGTTCAACACGTTTTTGTATGGGGGCTGCATGGCGTAACCCCAAAGAGCGTGATATGCCCTACGTAACAGATATGGTAAAGGAAGTGAAAAAACTTGGCCTTGAAACCTGCATGACCCTTGGCATGTTATCACGCGACCAAGCGCTAGCGCTAAAACAAGCTGGCTTAGACTACTATAATCATAACCTTGATACTTCACCTGAATACTATGGCGATATTATTACCACGCGTACCTATCAAGACCGTTTAGATACTTTAGACAACGTCCGTGACGCAGGTATGAATGTATGTTCAGGCGGTATTGTGGGCATGGGCGAAACCGGTGATGATCGCTCAGGCTTGTTGCGCCAATTAGCCAACCTACCTCATCATCCAGAAAGCGTGCCCATTAATATGTTAGTGAAAGTGCAGGGTACGCCACTTGATAGTGTTGACGACTTAGAGCCTTTTGAGTTTATTCGTACTATTGCTATTGCGCGTATACTTATGCCTAAGTCATATGTAAGACTGTCTGCGGGCCGAGAAGACATGAACGAACAAATGCAATCGTTGTGCTTTTTAGCGGGTGCAAATTCTATCTTTTACGGCTGTAAATTACTGACCACCTCAAATCCTGAAACCCATGAAGACGTGCAATTGTTTAAAAAACTGGGCATTAACTCACAAAAAACGCGTAGCTATTCTGACGAAGCATATGAGGCGGCGTTGCATGAAGAAATTGAGCAAAATGACCCTGCTGCAAAAGACAATGAACTATTTATTGACGCGACCAAACACTCTATGTTGAAAACCGAACAAGCATAATGGCGTTTGAGTTTATCGCTGATGCTGTAGCCAAACGTAAAGCGGATCATCTGTTTCGTACAAGGCACTGCGTTAATAGCAATAAAAACGGCGTGATTGAAATTGCCAATCAGCATTACTTAAATTTTGCGAGTAATGATTATTTAGGCTTAAGCCAACATGAACATGTGTTGCAAGCCTTTGCTGAAGGCTTGTCGTTATATGGTGCTGGTGGTTCGGCGTCATCAGTGGTTACTGGTTATACACAAGAGCACCAAGCGCTTGAAGACGATATTTGCGCGATGCTGAATAAACCCGCAGCGTTGTTATTTTCGAGTGGTTTTAGTGCAAATCAGGCTATTTGCCATGCTTTGTTTGGCAGCAATAACGCAAATGGCCGTATCATCTGTGATAAATACATGCATGCCTCGTTTATTCAGGGAGCGCTTGAAACACAAGCACCATTAAAACGATATAAGCATAATGACATGCAGCATTTACGCAAATTATTAAACGACCTACCTGCTCATTCTTTGCTTGCAACTGAAGGGGTATTTAGTATGGATGGTGATATTGGCGATGTGCACCGCATCCATAAGGAACTGCATGATGCGCAAGGTAATCATCATCAACCTTGGGTAATGCTAGACGAAGCGCACGCTATTGGTGTATTGGGTGAGCGCGGTTTTGGTAGCCTTGACTTGCCTAGCCAAGATAAACACTATGTAAATAGCGACAACGTTGATGTAGTAATGGGAACATTTGGTAAAGCGGTGGGCACGGGCGGCGCTTTTGTAGCGGGGCCGCAAGTGTTTATTGATTATTTGGTTAATTATGCAAAACACTACGTGTATAGC
>JBARZY010000027.1:0-18455 GCA_049650345.1 Glaciecola sp.
TCTATGTTGCCTAAAATATCAATGTAAAACATCTCTTCCCATGGATTACCGTTAACTGGGCGAGACTCTAGCTTGGTCATATTGATGTTGTTTTCTTTAAACACCAATAAGGCGTCGCATAATGCACCCGGCGATTGCACAGTAGACATAATGACGGTGGTTTTTGCGGGTACTTGCAATGGCACCTTAATAGATTGGCTTGCCACAACAATAAACCGACTATGATTTTCTTTTTGATTGGCTAGGTTAGATTTAACCGATTTTAATGCATAAAAGCCACCGCTTTGCTCGCTGCCTATTGCGGCTGCATGCGGTGAGGCTAGCTCTGCAACCTGCATTAATGCATCAGAGGTACTGTCGCAGGTTTTCACTTCTACATTGCCAAATTCGGCTAAAAAGTGGCTGCATTGTGCAAATACTTGTGGGTGCGCGTAAATGGTCTTGATTTGTGCGTTTTCTACGCTTTCGTGTACCAATAAAGCGTGTTTAATGGGGTGGGTAAGTTCGCCTACTATGTTTAATCGGGTGTGTTGTAGCTGGTCGTATACTTCATTGATACTGCCCGAGCTGGTGTTTTCAATGGGTAACACTGCGTAGTCAGCTTCGTGAGTTTCTACCTTTTCAATGATTTGAGCAAAGCTTTTGCAGCCTATCTCAACTAATTCGCCAGGTCTACGAGAAAAGTATTTTTGGGTAGCTAAATAACTGTATGAGCCTTTTTTTCCCAAAAACGCCACGCGATTAAGAGGTAAGCGAGAGTCGGGGTTGGCCCATTCATGTAATAATGCTTGTTGTTGCAATACCGAGTCTTCAATGATGACTTGAAATAACTTGGTAATAAAATGCGGATCAAGGCCAAAGCTTTGTCCTTGTTTAATTAAGCGCACCAGCAATTGTTCTTCGCGCACTTTGTCGCGCACTGAGATATTGTTTTCCACTTTGGTTCGAGCAACTTCAGAGGTGAGTTTTTGACGTTTGGCAATAAGTGACAACAACTCACTGTCGGTGGCGGTAATTTGTTCTCGTAACGAGACTAAAGCTTCTTTTGACACGCTGATTCCCTGATTAACTAATGCTATTACTATATGTATTGCACAATTTCTACGCAGTATTTTCGCACGTTACCGCGTTTTTTGCATGTCTTAGTAGGCTAACATCTAAAATAATTTGATTGTGATGTGCAATGTAAAAAACGACCATCCACAAGTCAATCAATTATTGATGTTATTTAAGGGGTATTTGGCAAATTCTTGCAGTTTTTGTCCTACAATACTCTTGTAAAGTAGGACAAACTGATTTTACTGATCTAACAATTGGGCTAAAATATTACGCACTTCAAGTGACTCAAATGGTTTGTCGCATAGCGCATTAACACCGGTTTGTTGGATGTTAGACATATGTGCACTGTCTGCCGATTCTGAGGTAACCATAATAATAGGAATATGTGTAGTAGCAGGATTAAATCGTATGTATTCTGACAACTCTCTGCCATCCATTTCGGGCATGTTGTAGTCGGTTACCACCAAATCAAATTCTTGCTCTTTTAAATGTGTTAGTGCATGTGCGCCATTTTCTGCTTCGGTAATTAAACTCATGCCCATATTTTCTAGCACCCGCTTAATATGATTGCGAGCCAGTTTACTGTCGTCAACCAGCAACACGCGCACTGCTTCAATATTAAACAAGCTGAGATCGAGTTCTTCTGTGTTCAATAATTGTAAACTGGCGTTTAATCCGCGGGTTAAATGAATAGGCTCAAAGGGTTTAGGTAAAATAGCTGCCACGCCCGCTTGTTTGAATTGGTCTAGCTTAGTTAAGCTTGTTTCACTCGATACCAACATAAACGGTACGCTGGCGGTGGTTTCGTTTTCTTTTAAGTACATTAATACATCAAGGCCACTGCCATCGGCTAAGTACATACTGCTCACCACAATATCTACGTTGTGTTTGTCTATTGCGCTTTTTGCTTGCGCCACATTTTTGACAATATCAACACCGTTGACGTCTTCTTGACTCAATAAACCAAAAATGATCTTAGCTTGAGTATCAGAAGGTTCAACTAACAATATGTGCAAATCAGAAATTGATAAATGCATTAATCCTCTTCTCTATCGTTGTGGCGAATATAATGTTTATCCGCCTGCAAGTTTAACTTTCATGCCCTTTTGTTCTAAATAGAGCTTTATTTTGTCTCTAACATCACCTTGAATTTCAATCTCAAAGCCTTTCACACTGCCGCCACAGCCGCAATGTTTTTTTAAATCGCTACATAATTTCTTGAGTTCGTTTGGCGCGAGTTCCAGGCCTTCAATGGCACTTACACCTTTGCCTTTTTTACCTTTGGTGATGCGTTTAATACGCACAATGCCGTCACCTTTGTGCACAGTTGGTTGATTATCTTGTACGGGCTTAATACGTCCCGTTTCGGTTGAATATACCAAATGTGAATTGTTCATGGCTTTCTCGCTATTTAATTATATACAATATAAGTGCCAATAATGACCAAGCTATTGATTTAATACAACCATGTTTTCATTCACATAGCAAAAAATCACTATTCAAGGGACAATATGATGTGGTAACCTAAGTGAGAATTATTATCATTAAGGGTATTTATTTACACTTCTTGATGGACTTTTTTTGCTGTGCTGCGTAATGCATTCTTATCTATATGCTGCGTAACAAGATTATCATCGGTTTAAACAAAGGAGCAGATTATCAAACGTCTAATTATGGCAAGTTTATTAGCAGCGCTGTCGCTGTCGGCGATTGCTACAGAAGTTAATGTGTATTCTAGTCGACAAGAAGCATTGATTAAGCCTTTGCTTGACAAATTTACCAAGCAAAGCGGTATTGAAGTAAATTTGGTGACGGGTAAAGCCGATGCTTTGCTCTCTCGTATCAAGTCTGAAGGGCAGTTTACCCCTGCTGATATTATGATTTTGGCCGACGTAGGGCGCTTAGTGCGAGCCAAACAAATGGGCATTACCCAAAGCATGGCATCAAGCGATGCTTTTGATATGGTTGACGCGTCGTTGCGTGACAGCGACGGTCACTGGATAGCGCTAACTAAACGTGCGCGTACAATTATGTATAAAAAGGGCGCGTTTGACTCAAGCACAATTGCGTCAATTAACGATTTAGCAAAGCCTGAATTTGCCAACAGTATATGCATACGCTCATCAAGTAATATATACAATCAATCGTTGATTGCGGCGATGGTTGAACAACAAGGTGCTGATAAAACCCTAGCGTGGGCGAAAGGTTTGGTAAACAATTTTGCGCGCTCGCCAAAAGGCGGTGATCGCGATCAAATAAAAGCAATGGTTGCTGGCGAATGTAAACTTGCGGTGGCTAACACCTATTATTTAGGCGGTATGTTAACCAGCAAAAGCGAACAAGAGCGCAGTATTGCGCAACAGGTTGGCGTGCTGTGGCATGATCAAAGCAACAGCAGCGACATCAACGGCGTACATGTTAATGTGTCAGGCGCAGCTATAACACCTACCGCTAAAAATAAAGAAAACGCTCAGGCACTACTGGCATTTATGTTAAGCGAAACGTCACAGCAATGGTACGCTCAGGTTAATCACGAGTATCCTGTGTTGGAAGACGTAGCATTAAGCCCTGAGCTAGCTGGGTTTGGTCAGTTCACCGCTCAACAAGTTAATCTTGAGAAAGTGGGTGAGAACAACGCCAGTGCACTTATGTTAATGGACAAAGCTGGTTGGAAATAAACGTATTTAGAATGACTAAACGTATATGCGTTATTCCTTAAACCTATTCACTTGGTTTGCAACGGCACTGTTTACAGTGCCGTTGTTGCTTGTGTTTTCAAGTGTTATAAATATAGACACTGAGGTGTGGCAGCATCTTGCGAGTACTGTGCTATCTGACTATATTGTGAATAGTCTAATACTGGCTATTGGTACAGGGGTTGGGTGTATTATTATTGGCACCTATCTCGCGTGGGTTATGGTCCACTACACTTTTTTCGGCAAACGTTTACTTAACGTGCTGATATTGCTGCCGCTGGCCATGCCCGCATACATTATTGCATATACCTACACAGGGCTACTCGACTTCTCTGGCCCTACGCAAAACCTATTAAGAGTATGGTTTAACGCGCCCGCACAACAAGCAATGCTGCCTGATATCCGTAACGTGAGCGGCGCAGTAGTTATGATGATTTTGGTGTTGTACCCCTATGTATATTTACTTGCCAGAACGGCGTTTAAAGAGCAATCAGCACAATTTTATGCAGTAGCACAGTTAAGCAATGTGTCGCGCTTACAATATTTTAAACAAATAGCGTTGCCGCTGGCGCGGCCGGCAATTGTTACCGGCGCAGCATTGGCTATGATGGAATCGTTAGCAGACTACGGCACGGTTGCTTATTTTGGCATCAGCACATTTACCACTGGTATTTATCGCACTTGGTTTGGGATGGGTAACTTAGCAGCAGCAAGTCAGTTAGCCAGTATGTTGTGTGTGTTTGTATTGGTGTTACTACTCATTGAAAAACGCAGTCGCGTGAATGCAAACCGCTACCAATCGCGGCAACATAAAGGGGCAAAGGCAAGGCACATAAGAGGCTGGCAGGGCGGTATGTTGTTTGTGCTGTGTGTATTGCCACCATTATTTGGCTTTGTAATTCCTTTTATGCAGTTATTAGTTTGGTCGGTAGAATATTATCAAAATGACATAATGAAAGGCTACTGGCCTTTGTTATACACATCGTTACAGCTAGCTGCTATTAGTACTTTTGTTATTGTCGGTTTTGCGCTACTGATTAGTTATGCCAAGCGTTTACACAGCACTAAAGCTAAAGAGTTCAGTACGCAGTTCATGAGTTTGGGCTACGCTTTACCTGGCGTCGTAATTGCGGTGGGGATTGTGCAAGTGGCAGGGCAATTCGATATTGGTATAAATGCCGTGCTGAACTATTTGTTTGGTTATCAACCAGGCCTTGTATTGTCGGGTTCTATCGCCATATTGGTGTTTGCCTACGCGGTGCGATATTTAAGCGTTGCCTTGCAAAACACCGAAACGGGTTTGGCCCGCATCAAACCCAATATTGATGAAGTAGCATCGGTGCTTGGCTCATCTAAAACGCGCACCTTGCGCCGCATACATTTACCGCTATTAAGCACAAGTTTAATCAGCGCGAGTATTTTAGTCTTTGTGGATGTGCTCAAAGAACTGCCGGCAACTCTTATTTTACGACCGTTTAATGTAAATACACTGGCGGTGAAAACGTTCGAGCTAGCCTCAGATGAACGCCTAATTGATGCTGCGTTACCGGCTGTGAGCATTGTGTTTGCGGGGCTAATCCCAATTATAATATTGACTATGAATTTAGAGAAGTCGTCAGCATGACCGAAAACGCAGTATTAACCGATAACACCAACACCCACGAAAGTGTGGACGCTGATGCGCTAACGCTCAACAATGTGGCATTACAGTATGATGATTCTGTTGTAGTCGAACACATTAGCTTTGCATTAAAGCAAGGTGAAATAGGCTGCATACTCGGCCCGTCGGGCAGCGGTAAAACTTCTATTTTACGGGCAATAGCGGGCTTTATGCCGATAACTTCAGGCAGTATTGATATACACCAACAACGTGTTTCTAGTAAGGAAAATAACTTGGCGCCCGGCCAGCGCGGGGTTGGTTTGGTGTTCCAAGATTTTGCCTTATTCCCCCATATGACCGTAGCTGAAAACGTGGCTTTTGGCTTACATGATCTCGACAAGCAAACGCAAAAACAGCGTGTTGAAGAATACCTACACATTACCGGTATTACTGCTTTTGCCAATGTTTATCCTGCTGAACTTTCTGGTGGCCAACAACAACGTGTGGCCATTGCCCGTGCCATTGCGCCGCAGCCGAAATTGTTATTAATGGATGAAGCGTTTTCAAGTTTAGACCCCGCATTGCGCGAACAACTTGCTCATGATGTGCGCAGTATCATTAAGAAACAAAATCTCACCGCGTTATTGGTTACGCACGATCAAACCGAAGCCTTTACCTTTGCCGATAATATCGCGGTGGTGGCAAACCAACGCCTACAGCAGTTTTCTAGTGCTTATCACCTGTACCACCAGCCACAAACGTATTTTGTGGCTAACTTTATAGGAGAAGGCGTGTTTATAAATGGTGTGGTACTTTGCGATGAAAACCACTGTAAGGTAGCAACAGCATTGGGTGAGCATATTGTTAAACCCAACGACAGCATACTGCCAAATTCGTCGAGTGATAACAATGGGTTTGCCCATCAGCAGTCGGTGAGGGTGCTTATGCGGCCCGACGACATTATTCATGACGACGACAGCGATGTAAAAGCAATTATTGAAGACAAGCACTTTCGCGGAGCGTTTATTCGTTACCAACTGAAACTGGCAAAAACAAACGAGCGTTTGCTGTGTTTTGCGCCTAGTCATCACAACCACAATATTGGCGAAGCCTTTGGTATTCGCACAAATATTGAACACGTAATTTGTTTTGCTTAAACTGGCTCGCCAATAAACCGCAATTAAGCGTTTTGTAAGCTTATTGATTAGTTTATAATATCGCGCAACTTAAATGCGCGTTGTTGAATCTTTGCTTGCTAGGTATTTATTAGCATGCGCATTACCTCACATTACAAAAATAAACTCGATTGAAAAGGCTTGATGCATGCGCACTGATTATTGTGGAAGAATAGACACCCGTTTTCTAGAACAAACTGTGACTCTATATGGTTGGGTAAATAAGCGCCGTGATTTGGGCGGCGTGGTGTTTATTGATTTACGCGATCGAGAGGGAATTGTACAAGTTGTGGTTGACCCAGACACCGCAGAAGCCTTTGCTACAGCGTCATCGGTGCGCAATGAATACTGCTTAAAGCTTACGGGGCGTGTGCGTGCTCGCCCTGAGTCGCAAGTAAATGACGACATGACTACAGGCGCTATTGAAATATTGGCCAAGTCGGTAGAAATTATTAACAAAGCACCCGCTTTGCCACTTGACTGGAACCAAGAAAACAGTGAAGAGCAGCGCTTAAAATACCGCTATTTAGATTTACGCCGCCCAGTGATGACCGAGCGCCTAGTGTTTCGCTCAAAGGTGACTGCTGCGGTTCGCCGATTTTTAGAGGATAACGATTTCCTCGATATAGAAACACCCATACTCACCAAAGCAACGCCAGAAGGCGCGCGTGATTATTTGGTGCCAAGTCGTACTCACAAGGGTGAATTTTTTGCCTTACCGCAGTCACCACAATTGTTTAAACAATTGTTAATGATGAGTGGTATGGATAAGTATTATCAAATCGTGAAGTGTTTCCGCGATGAAGATTTACGTGCCGATCGTCAGCCTGAGTTCACGCAAATAGATATTGAAACCTCGTTTTTAGATGCTAAAGGCGTGATGGAAATTACTGAGCAACTCATTCGTGATCTATTCCAAAAACTGCTAAATGTTGACCTTGGCGAGTTTGTTCATATGAGTTACCTTGAGGCGATGACGCGTTTCGGTAGTGACAAGCCTGATTTGCGTAATCCACTTGAGTTAGTGGACGTTGCTGATGCATTAAAACATATTGATTTTAAAGTGTTCAGTGGCCCAGCAAACGATGCAAAAGGCCGTGTAGCCACTATTTGCATGCCAGGCGGTGCAAGTTTGTCACGCAAGCAAATTGACCAATACGCTGAATTTGTTGGCGTATATGGCGCAAAAGGCTTGGCGTGGATAAAAGTTAACGATCTTGATAAAGGTCATGAAGGCCTACAAAGCCCTATCCTTAAGTTTTTAGATGAAAGCGCGATTGATGCGATCTTAAGTAAAACAAACGCGTCAAGCGGCGATATCTTGCTATTTGGCGCAGGCGATTATACTACGGTAACAGAAGCACTCGGTGCGCTGCGCTTAAAATTAGGTGAAGATTTCAATTTACTACAAGGCGAATGGAAGCCAATGTGGGTGGTAGACTTCCCTATGTTTGAAGAAGCCGATGGCCGCCTGTATGCGCTGCATCATCCATTCACTGCGCCTACTAGCAGCGATATTGAAGCACTTAAAGCAAATCCTACCGATGCATTGTCTAACGCTTATGATATGGTATTAAACGGGGTTGAACTTGGCGGTGGCTCTGTGCGTATCCACAATATGGAGATGCAAGCCGCTGTGTTTGAATTGCTTGGCATTGAAGAACAAGAAGCCCAAGAAAAATTTGGCTTCTTGCTAGAAGCGCTCAAGTACGGTACGCCACCACACGCCGGCTTGGCTTTTGGTCTAGACCGCTTGGTCATGCTTATGGTAGGTGCTGATTCAATCAGAGACGTTATGGCATTCCCTAAAACGACTACCGCTGCTTGCCCACTTACCGGTGCACCAGGTGTAGCAAATCCTGAACAATTAAAAGAGTTATCAATTGCTACCTTAGCAAAAGCAAAAGACGAATAAGCGCAAGACAAATAGGGTAATGTGCTTGTATTTTGGTACAGTATCTTACCCTATAATAATATTAAGAGGCGTATGACAACAGCGTATAAGCGGCCCGAATCAGTGTTGGTAGTGCTATATAATGAGCACCAGCAAGTACTTGTGCTTCAACGAGACGACGACCCTTATTTTTGGCAGTCGGTAACCGGTTCGTTAGAAGACGACGAAACCCCCATACAAACTGCGCGGCGTGAGGTGTTAGAAGAAACTAACATTAACTTATATCATCATCCCTTATCAGTCATAGACTGCAGGCTTACCAATCAATACCATATTCGGCCCGATTGGCAATCGCGCTACGCCCCCGGTGTGAATGTAAATCACGAATACGTATTTTGTGCGCAGGTCAGTAGGGCGGTAGATATTAAATTAACTGAACATTTGCAGTACCTTTGGTTAGCAAAGCAAGACGCCATTGACAAAGTGTGGTCTCCTTCAAACAAAGCCGCTATTGATAAATACGTTCCTCAGAGGCAGTTATGCAAATCATCTTAGGCATTGATCCCGGCTCGCGCATTACGGGGTACGGCGTAATTGGCGTTAAAGCCAACGCGTGTGTGTATTTAGGTAGCGGCTGTATTAAAGTGATTGACGATGTATTGGCAACGCGGCTCAAAAATGTGTTTGACGGTGTTAGTGAAATTATCAAGCAGTTTCAGCCAACTACCTTTGCTATTGAGCAAGTGTTTATGGCGAAAAACCCTGATTCGGCATTGAAACTAGGGCAAGCGCGAGGCGCGGCTATAGTGGCGGCCACAAACGTTGATTTGCCCGTTTTTGAGTACTCTGCGCGACAAATTAAACAATCGGTTGTGGGCAAAGGCAGCGCCGACAAAACTCAAGTCCAGCATATGGTTACGCACTTGTTAAAATTAAATAAAACACCACAGGCTGATGCGGCAGACGCGTTGGCAGTGGCCTTGTGTCATTTACATACAGAACAAAGTATGATCAAGATGGCTGGAAATGCTACTAAAACAGTGCGTCGACGGTTACAATAACGACGCTTTATAACTCCATACAAACAAGATAAAAACAACAATATGATTGCACGATTACATGGCACCATTGTAGAAAAAATCCCCCCTGAAATAGTGTTAGACGTTGGCGGCATTGGCTACGAAATTCAGCTTCCCATGACCAGTTTTTATGAATTGCCCGAGCTTGAGCAGCAGGTAACCTTATTCACGCATTTTGTGGTGCGCGAAGACGCGCAGCTGCTTTTCGGCTTTACCCAGCGTATCGAGCGCAGTTTGTTTAGAGTGTTAATTAAAGCAAATGGTGTGGGCCCGAAGTTGGCGTGTACTATTTTGTCAGGCATGTCTGCACAACAATTTGTGAATGCGGTAATGCATGAAGATATTACTGCACTGGTGAAAATGCCAGGTGTTGGTAAAAAAACCGCAGAGCGATTAGTAGTAGAGCTAAAAGATAAACTTAACGATCTTGACGCAGTGCCAAGCAGCGGTATGCCTATACAACCAAACCAAACGGGCGGCGAGTTACTCAGCCAGCAAGTATCTGCACTTGATGAGGCGATTAGCGCACTGATGGCCTTAGGTTATAAAAAATCACAAGCAGAGTCAGCGGTGAAAAAAGTCAGTTTTGAGGATGCAAGCAGTGAGCAACTCATTCGTGACGCACTTAAGTCGATGGTGTAGGGTATGCATAACATGATGAATGTGAGAACAATATGATTGAAGCTGACAGCATATTACGTCCCCAAGAGCAAACTGAAGACGCCTTAGTTGACCGCGCTATTCGTCCGAAGATGCTCGCTGATTATGCAGGACAACAAGCGGTATGCGAGCAAATGGAAATTTTTATTGAAGCGGCGCGTGCGCGGAGTGACGCACTTGATCATCTATTAATATTTGGGCCGCCCGGTTTAGGTAAAACAACCCTTGCGAATATTGTGGCCAACGAAATGCAAGTTAGCATTAAAACAACCTCAGGCCCAGTGCTTGAAAAAGCCGGAGATTTAGCGGCTTTACTTACTAATTTAGAAGAAAACGACGTGTTGTTTATTGACGAAATACATCGTTTAAGTCCCGTGGTAGAAGAAGTGCTATATCCTGCAATGGAAGACTACCAATTGGATATTATGATAGGTGAGGGGCCAGCTGCTCGTTCAATTAAACTTGAGCTTCCGCCATTTACCTTAATAGGCGCGACCACCCGAGCAGGCTCATTAACCTCGCCTTTGCGCGATAGATTTGGTATTACCCAGCGCCTAGAGTTTTATAAGGTTGACGATTTAACACGTATTATTGAGCGTAGCGCAAACCATTTGAATATGGACATGGACGAAAGTGGCGCATTTGAAATTGCCAAACGCTCTCGGGGCACCCCGCGTATCGCCAACCGCTTGCTGCGCCGAGTACGTGATTACGCACAAGTTAAAACACAAGGTAAAGTAAGTGCACAAACGGCAGCAGCGGCATTAGATATGCTTGATGTTGACAAGCTAGGCTTTGACTTAATGGATCGTAAATTATTATTAGCCATTATTGAAAAATTTGATGGCGGGCCCGTGGGTCTAGAAAACGTAGCGGCGGCAATTGGTGAAGAAAAAGAAACCATTGAAGATGTGATTGAGCCTTTCTTAATACAACAAGGCTACTTGCAGCGCACCCCTCGGGGCAGAATAGCCACCGATAACGCGTATTTGCATTTAGGCTTTGATGTTAAGCAATAATTAAATGAGAGCTAAGATGCCGTGATAAAAGCGCGAGTATCGGGCAAAAAAAAAGCCCGCACAAAGTACGGGCAAACATAATTATCAACGGAAGGGAATCCATGAAACGAAAAACAAAACTGCTTAATTCGTATGGTTGTATTATAAGTTTTTTTTGATTGGGGACAATTGAATAAAATTCCATTTAAGCATTAGTTTTTCTAATGCTGTTATTTTTAGATTTAAAGTTTAAGTCCTATTTTTATTGGCATTTAGCATTTCGTTAACAAAAATTAAAATAAATTCACAAGTTTGAACATGAATAAAAATAATACAAAAATTCGCATATATTATGAAGATACCGACGCGGGAGGCATTGTTTACCACGCCAATTATTTGAAATACATGGAAAGAGCCCGCACAGAGTGGGTAAGAAGTTTAGGCGTAAGCCAACAGATTCTATTGGAACAATCTTTGGGTTTTGTCGTCATAGACATGCAAATACAGTTTAAGCGCAGCGCTAAGCTTGATGATTTAATTGACACAAGCTGTAACATAGCGCGTGTAAACAGGGCCAGTTTGTTGTTTAATCAGCAAATAATGAAAGACGGGGAAGTGCTGGTTAACGCTGAAGTGAAAGTTGCTTGTGTTAACACCGCCACAAACAAACCCATAGCAATACCACCATTACTATTAAAGGAAATGCGCAGTGACCACTGAGATGTCAGTTTTACATTTGTTTTTAGAAGCCAGTGTTGTAGTTCAGTTTATTATGTTGTTGTTGCTTACTGCCTCGGTAGTGAGTTGGACATTTATTTTTCAGCGCGGTGCGGCGCTCAAACGCGCAACCCAAGAAGTGGAGCAATTTGAAGAAGCCTTTTGGTCAGGTGCTGATTTAAACTCGCTATATGCTGATTTGGCAAAAAAACAAGAATTAAGCGGATGTTCATTAATTTTTTGTTCAGGCTTTAAAGAGTATGTACGTTTACGAAAGGCCTCATCTGCAGTGCCTGAATCGATTACCGATGGCACCTATCGTGCAATGCGCGTTGCCATGTCGCGAGAAGTCGACGAGTTAGAGCAGCGTCTGCCGTTTTTGGCAACCGTTGGCTCTATTTCACCTTATATAGGTTTGTTGGGCACAGTATGGGGAATTATGACGGCCTTTATCGCGCTAGGCCAAGTTAAGCAGGCTACCTTACAAATGGTTGCACCC
Organism: Glaciecola sp.; assembly: GCA_049650345.1. GTDB lineage: Bacteria > Pseudomonadota > Gammaproteobacteria > Enterobacterales > Alteromonadaceae > Glaciecola. Next base: position 12,378 of record JBARZY010000027.1, read on the forward strand.
GGTATTGCCGAGGCACTTATTGCCACTGCTATTGGCTTATTTGCGGCTATACCAGCAGTAATTGCTTATAATCGCTTCAGCACTAAAGTTGAAAAAATAGAGAATACTTACGGTAACTTTATGGAAGAGTTTTCAGCCATATTGCACCGCCAAAGTATTGCTAACAGAGGCTAGGCATGTTTATTCGTAAACGCAGAAAGCCCGTATCAGAAATTAATGTGGTGCCGTACATTGACGTTATGCTGGTACTGCTGGTTATTTTTATGGCCACAGCGCCGCTGGTGACTCAAGGCGTTAAGGTTGATTTGCCCAAAGCAGAAGCGCAAACCATTGAAACCGAAGACGAAGCAATGATGATTGTGTCGGTTGATGCCGAAGGCTTGTACTACTTAAATGTTGGCGACGATCCATCACAAGCCATGCCTGCACAAGCAATAGCCGATTTGGTGAAAACGCGCTTGTCGGTGTCGCCTAGTACACCGGTGGTGGTGAATGGCGATGGCAAAGTGAGTTACGACAAAGTGATTGAGTTAATGGTACTGCTACAACGTGCTGGGGTACCTTCGGTTGGTTTGATGACAGATCCTAACGAGTTGCCTTAATGAGTAAACCGGTTAAAACAGGCAATGTTATGTTGCCTGCCACGCTAAAGTCTTTGTTATTGCATGGTGCAATTGTGGCTGGGCTTGTGGTCAGTTTTAATTTTTCGTCTAAACCATTAGTATTTGCCGCACAAAATGCAGTGTCGCCACCTACTGAAAAGGTTGATATTGTTGAGGCTACGTTTATTGACAGCAATGCAATTGCTCAAAAAAAGCGTGAAAAAGCGCAAGCTGAAGCCGCAGCAAGAAAAAAACAACAATTAAAAGAACAAGAGCAAGCGCGCAAGCGCAAGCAAATTGCTGAACAAGCACGTAAAAAGAAGCAGCAAGAAGAGCAGCAAAAAGAGGCGGCTAAAGCCGAGCAAGAACGCTTAAATAATCTTGAACGCGAGCAGCAAAAAGAACAACAAATAGCTGAGCAGTTAGCCAAGCAAGAAGCCATGCGTGAAGCCTTGCAACAAGAAATGGCCGAGCAATTGGCGCAAGAACAAGCTGCGATGCAACAAGCACAGCAGCGTAAAGTAATGAGCGAGCTTGAAAAATATCAATCGCTTATTACTCAAACGATTATGCGAAACTTAAACACCGACGGCGGGTTTAAAGGTAAAACCTGCACCTTGAACGTAATACTCGCGCCAAACGGCCTAGTATTAGAGGTGAAAGCAGTGGAAGGTAACGACGCCTTGTGCAGAGCTGCACAAACAGCAGTACTGCGACCAGATACCTTGCCTGTTTCTAGCGATCCTGTGGTGTTTCAACGTATGAAAAATTTAAATATTATTGTAAGGCCAGATTTATAATGAGAATAAAAACCATGAGCAGTTTTCTTCTAAAAGCCACATGTTGTATTGCGTTAGTATTTACCTCGTTTGTGAGTATGTCGCAATCGGCCCTTGATATTATTATTACCGAGGGTATGAACAATGCACGTCCAATAGCAGTGGTGCCATTTCGATGGAACGGTGATATCATATTGCCTGAGAACCTGTCAGATGTGATCACCAACAACTTACAGCGCAGCGGTAAATTTAGCCCAGTGAGCTTGTCTGCTATGCCACAGTTTCCGTCGTTAGATGAAGAAGTAGATTATGCCAGTTGGGCCGCAAAGGGCATAGATACGGTGCTAATTGGTAACATCGAACCGGCAGGCGTTGATCAATACAAAGTATCATTTTCGTTAATTGACATTTTACGCGCGCAAATTACCGGTGGTGAATCAAAGTCGTTGGTAGATGGCCAATTAGTACTGAGTTATGACCACATTATTGAAACCCGTGAAAAAATTATTTCGGGTGAAGATTTTAGGCAGTACGCGCATATTATTAGTGATATCGTTTACGAGGGCTTAACTGGTGAGAAAGGGGCTTTTTTAACTCGTATAGCCTATATTGTTGTGCGCGACCGCACCACTAATCCATTGCCTTTTCAACTGGTCATATCTGACTACGACGGTGCCAATGAAACACGTTTGTTGTCTTCACCCGAGCCACTAATGTCGCCCACATGGTCACCCGATGGTAACAAAATCGCTTACGTCAGTTTTGAAGAAAAACGCCCACAAATTTTTATTCAAGACATTTACACTACAGCGCGCACGCGCATTACAGATTATCCTGGTATAAATGGTTCGCCGGCGTTTTCGCCAAATGGCCGCAAGCTAGCTATGGTGCTGTCTAAAGACGGTAATCCTGAAATATACGTGATGGATTTAGCCAGCAAACAATTGCAACGAATTACGCGTAATCGAGCCATAGACACCGAGCCCTCATGGACGCCAGATGGAAAAAGCTTGATATTTACCTCAGAACGGGGTGGAAAACCTCAGATTTATCAAGTAAATTTAGACAGTAAGCGTACAAAACGACTCACTTTTGATGGTGAAATGAATCTTGGGGCCTCAATAACCCCAGATAATTCGCATTTAGTTGTCGTAAATAGAACGCAAGGCGACTATCATATAGCCAGACAACATAGAGCATCTGGCGATATGTTGGTATTAACAAAGACATTTTTAGATGAATCGCCCAGTATAGCCCCTAATGGAAGTATGATTATTTACAGTACGCTCCATGAAGGTAAACAGGTGTTATCACTGGTGTCGTTAGATGGGCGTTTCAAGGCATTATTACCGGCTACAGAAGGCCAAGTAAAATCGCCGAGTTGGTCACCGTTTTTATTATAAATATAAGTTTTACTCAATAAGGATTAAACATGCTTTCTAATAACAAATTACGCACTCTTTTTATTGCGGCAGCAGCAACAACTTTAATGGCTTGTCAATCTGGCCCGTCTGAAGAAGAAGTGCAAGCTGAAGCAACACGCGTAGCACAAGAACAGCAAAAGCAAGAGCAAGCAATGATTGAAGCAGAAAAGGCACGTGCAACTGCGGCAGCAATTGAAAAGAAAGAGCGTGCTGAAGAAATGGCGGCTAAAACCCTTGATACATTAAAAAGCCAGCAAACCGTATATTTCGATTTTGACCGTTCTACCATTAAATCAGACTTTATGCCTATTTTGGCTAAGCATGCTGATTTCCTAGTAGCTAACCCAAATCAACGTATTACCATTGAAGGCCATTGTGACAGCCGTGGTACGCCTGAGTACAACATTGCTCTAGGCGAGCGCAGAGCTAAAGCTATTCAACAGTATTTAACTACTGCAGGCGTTAGCAGCTCACAAATTTCAGTAGTATCGTACGGCGAAGAAAAACTAGCGGTAATGGGTGCATCTGATTACGCAATGGCGCAAAACCGTCGCGGTGTATTGGTATACAACTAAGTAAATGAAAAAACAATTTATTACCACTATAGGTTGTTTATTCGTTACCGGTGCTAGCCTTGCGCAAGCACCGGTAGTTGATGTAACCAGCAGCGACCTTGAAGCGCGTATTACCATTGTAGAGCGCATAGTTGATTCTCGCACCGAATCTCAGCAGCGTATGCAAGGGCAACTCAACGAGCTACAAAACGATATTGACTCAATGCGCGGATCAATAGAGTTGCATAACCATCAACTTGAAAAACTACTCGAGCGTCAACGCGAACTGTTTTTAGAGCTAGATAGACGCTTTGCAAGCATGCAGCAAGACACGCAATCGCTTGAGGGTGATATAGCCAATGTTGATGGCAACACGTCAACACCAGCGCTAACGAACTCAGGTGACGACCAAAGCGCTTATCAGGCAGCCGTAAATCTTATTTTAAAAGAACAAGACTACGACAACGCCGTTCCAGCACTACAAGCGTTTTTGGCTCAGTACCCTAATTCGGGTTTAACGGCCAATGCGCATTATTGGTTAGGGCAGTTGTTATATAACAAACAAAGTTACGACGAAGCGAAAGAACAATTTTCGCAAGTGGTAAGCAAGTTTGAAAGCTCGCCAAAACGCGCCGACTCAATGTTAAAATTGGGCTTAATTGAAAAGTCTATTGGCAACTTGAGTGCAGCAAATTCGTTCTTTGAGCAAGTTGTCTCAGAATACCCCGACAGCTCTCCAGCACGTTTAGCCTCGCAGCAACTGGCCAATTAATCGTCAGTTGCTTTTTCGTTTGTTTACTTTGTATTCAAATAGTCAGTTAATTACTAAATAAATAGTAAAAAGTGAATTTAGTAGTTGCACCTTGTGTCGATTTGAGTATTATATGCCGCCGTTGCAGCAGATACTGTTGTTACATAAAGATAAGGGTCGTTAGCTCAGTTGGTAGAGCAGTTGACTTTTAATCAATTGGTCGCTGGTTCGAATCCAGCACGACCCACCAATCTTTAATGTAACGTTAGCGTAGGTAACGCAACAATATGCAGTCTTAAGGGTCGTTAGCTCAGTTGGTAGAGCAGTTGACTTTTAATCAATTGGTCGCTGGTTCGAATCCAGCACGACCCACCATTAAGACGCCGCATTAAGCACACAACACCTCAATTAAATAAACACCTTCACCACTCAATATTTGCAATAAAGCGTTTTGCCGTATACACATTATTAATGTCGTTTAGATTAAATATCACTACAGAAAAGTGAATTTTTTATTACATGCGCGTATACTACGCAAACTTTTTCATTAACGCATAACACTACCACTTTTATGACGGTTGCCAACAGAATTGCCCCAATAGATTACCCTTTTCCAAAAAAGCCAGCTAAGTTAAATGAAGCTCAGCAAAACGAGTTAATTGACGACATCAAATCGTTGCTCATTAAAAACAACGCTGTGCTAGTTGCACACTATTATTGTGATCCAGTAATACAAGCACTAGCAGAAGCAACGGGTGGCTGTGTGTCAGATTCATTAGAAATGGCTAGATTCGGGCGCGACCATGCTGCCCAAAACCTCGTTGTGGCAGGCGTTAAATTTATGGGCGAAACCGCAAAAATACTCAGCCCTGAAAAATCAGTAGTAATGCCAACCTTAGAAGCCACATGCTCACTTGACTTAGGTTGCCCGGCAGACGCTTTCAGTGCCTTCTGCGATCAGCATCCAGACCATACCGTTGTGGTATATGCAAATACTTCTGCTGCCGTTAAAGCCAGAGCCGACTGGGTAGTTACCTCAAGCATTGCACTTGAAATAGTAGAGCACTTAGACAGCCAAGGTAAAAAGATTATTTGGGGACCAGACCGTCACCTAGGTGCTTACATTCAAAAACAAACCGGTGCCGATATGCTGATGTGGAACGGCGAGTGTATTGTGCACGACGAGTTTTCAGCACAAGCGTTAATAAAAGCCAAGCATTTGCATCCAAATGCGGCAGTATTAGTGCACCCAGAATCACCTGCCAGTGTGGTAGACATGGCTGACGCTGTGGGTTCAACCTCACAACTGATTAAAGCAGCTACCGACATGCCTAACGACACGTTTATTGTAGCAACCGATAAAGGCATTTTTTACAAAATGCAGCAGCTAGCACCAAACAAGACCTTAATTGAAGCTCCAACCGCTGGAGACGGTGCAACATGCAAAAGCTGCGCACATTGCCCATGGATGGCAATGAACGGCTTACAAGCGCTTAAAGAGGCATTGCTAGATGCCAGTGGCAAAGAGATATTTGTCAACCCACAATTAGCTGAAAAAGCCATGGTGCCGCTTAACCGCATGCTAGACTTTGCTGCTGAGCTTAAAATTCAAACAAAAGGCAATGCATAAGCGTTAAAACAACGCTTCAAGCTAATATTTACTTGCATACAATGGCGCGTTTGCTAACATACGCGCCGCAATATGCATCAGTGTTAATCACGACAGATGTGTTGCGGTTCAAATATGCGGAGAGGTGGCTGAGTGGCTGAAGGCGCACGCCTGGAAAGTGTGTTTAGGGTTAAACCTAACGAGGGTTCGAATCCCTCTCTCTCCGCCAGATAATGTTGAAGCCCTTATGGAATAGGGGCTACAGCGACGCAAGTTTGGAGTTTTTAAAACTCTGTCACGCTACTCTGTCACAAAATGGCAGTTTAGACATGAAAAATGTATCTCCGACCCACTTATAT
>JBARZY010000028.1:0-2341 GCA_049650345.1 Glaciecola sp.
CTGCCCAAAAGCGCGGCGAAATAACACGGCGAAGCGGATCAATAGCCATCATCTCAAGGCTGCTGAGCTGCTCGGTTGCCTTCATTAAACCAATTTCGGCGGTAAGGGCTGAACCTGCTCTGCCGGCGAACAATAAAGCCGTTACCACCGGCCCTAGTTCACGTAAAATAGACAGTGCCACCATAGGACCTAAGCTGCCTTCTGCGCCGTAATTAACCAGTATGGTGTAACCTTGTAAGGCCATTACCATGCCAATAAATAACCCCGACACCATGATAATTAACAACGACTGCACGCCCACCACATACATTTGGGTAATAGTTAAGCGAATGTTTTTCCATTGTGGAAAGGCCACTAATGCGCCCCACAACATTAACGAAGCCTGACCAATAGCGTGTATCACATTCAAGGTAGACCGGCCTATGCCAGCAAAGTAATTCAAAATAGTAGTCATAATGATTTACCAACCAGTTGCTGCGACAATGAATCGGCCGGGAAATGAAATGGCACAGGGCCATCGGCATTACCTTGTAAAAACTGTTGTACTAACTCTGAGCTAGACGACTTTATTTGCTGTGGTGTGCCTTCGCCTATAATGGCTTTGTTTGCCAAAATATAGGCGTAGTCGGCTATTTCGAGCACCTCGGTAACGTCGTGAGTAACCACAATAGACGTTAAATCGAGGGCTTTGTTGAGCGCTTTTATAAGCTTAACCAACACGCCCATAGAAATTGGGTCTTGGCCGGCAAATGGCTCGTCGTACATAATGAGGTCGGGGTCGAGGGCAATTGCCCGCGCTAAGGCTGCGCGCCTAGCCATACCGCCAGAGAGTTCACTTGGCATTAGCTGCGCGGCACCGCGCAAACCAACGGCTTCGAGTTTAAGTAACACTACGGTAGCAATCACGCTTTCTGATAATTGCGTGTGTTCACGTAGCGGAAATGCCACGTTGTCGAATACCGACATATTGGTAAACAATGCACCGCTTTGAAACAGCATACTCATTTTGCGACGCATTTCGTACAAACGACTACGCGACACTGTGTGCACGTTTTCGCCTTGAAATAATACTTCACCGCCACTGGGAAATAATTGCCCGCCAATAAGCTTAAGTAGTGTTGTTTTACCAATACCACTTGGCCCCATGATAGCGGTAATACCACCACGCTTCACCGACAAAGAAATGTCTTTGTAGATTTCTCGTTCACCTCGAGAAAATTGCATGTTTGATACTGTAACTACGTTTTCTTGCACGTGCGAGTGTCCGCCTAAGTTATTAATTGTTGATCAATACCGGCAACAACGTGTGTCGCTTGCCAATATTATCTTGTTGTTGTGTGTACGAGCTATGTTAGCCTGACAAAGTTCAACTTTATGGCATAAAGTGGTGCCTCTAGCCTCAACATATGCGCTTTTCACACTTATATTTACCGATTGCCCACGGTACTTGATCACAAATATTCACAAGCAAACGATTACAAATTTGTCACCTTATGGACGCTTGACACTTGAATAGGACGGCCAATAACCAAAGGTATATAAAGTCGCGTTGCCGTTTGCGCAATACAATTGCAATAAACGGCTAGCAAAGATTGGTATAGTTTAGCCTTTTTCAAGGCTTTTAGCGTAAGAAAAAAGTAACAAAACGTACATTTATTAATTATAACTTATTTATTTTCGTTTTTATGTGATTTCACTATGGGAAATCGCTACAATTTGCGACAATCAATAAGTTGTAATTACCGAGAAGAAAGATAAGTGCTGATTAATCTAGTAATATTTGTTGTGGGTTTGGTGGTGTTAAGCTGGAGTGCCGACAGATTTGTGTATGGCGCCTCTGCATTGGCCAAAAATATTGGCGTAGCGCCAATGATGATAGGCCTAACTATTGTTGCTATGGGATCGTCGGCACCTGAAATTGTAGTTGCCGCTACTGCATCACTCAGCGGTAGCACCGATACCGCAGTGGGCAATGCCTTGGGTTCGAATATTACTAACATTGCACTAGTGCTGGGTATTACCGCACTTATCAAACCTTTAATAGTGTCGTCAACCACATTAAAGCGCGAGCTGCCCGTTATGCTAGTGATCACGCTTATTGCGGTGTATTTTTTGGCCGACAGCGAGTTATCGCGCATTGAAGGCGTAGTACTTATTACCTTGTTTGTGTTGGTTATAGCTGGCATGGCTTTGTTGTCGTTTAAAGTGGAAAAGAACGACCCACTTATTGCCGAGACCGAAACCGAAGTGCCCAGCAATGTGCCTACTGGCACGGCAGTATTTTGGGTCATTGTGGGGCTTATATTATTGCCCTTAAGCGCGCACTTTTTAGTCGAATCGG
>JBARZY010000029.1:0-4531 GCA_049650345.1 Glaciecola sp.
ACGTTAAAGTGGGCTGGGAAAGCTATGGAACACTCAATGACGCAAAAGATAATGTGGTGTTAATTACCCATTACTTTACGGGTAGTTCACACGCCGCGGGTAAATATCATGAAAACGATGAAGAACCTGGATATTGGGACAGTATTATTGGCCCCAATAAAGCCATCGATACTAATCGCTTTTTTGTGATTAGTGTTGACTCCTTGGTTAACATAAGCGTCTTCGACGAAAACGTGATCACTACTGGCCCTGCTAGCATTAATCCAGAAACAGGCAAACCCTATGGCTTGAGCTTTCCTGTTGTTACCATGCGTGATTTTGTTAACGTACAAAAGTCAGTATTAGAAAGCTTAGGTATTGGCAAATTGTATGCCGTTGCAGGCCCTTCAATGGGTTCAATGCAGGCAATTGAGTGGGCCAGTGCCTATCCTGACTGGGTTGAGCGGCTTATATCGGTCATTGGCTCGGCTAGCGCCGACGCATGGACCACCACGTTTTTAGAACAATGGGTGGTACCTATTACCCTTGACCCTAATTTTGATAACGGCAATTACTACCACAAACCTCGCGAACAGTGGCCAAATAAAGGACTCACGCAAGCATTAGCGCTAATCACGCAATCTGCTTTGCATCCAGAGTTTTTTAATCAGGTTGGTCAACAACTAGGATACCAACCTGTAGAGCAAGCTCCTTTAGAAGATATATTAGCCAAACCCAGTATGGTCAATTGGCTAAATGAACGCGCAGCTATGCGCGTAGCAAGCATGGATGCTAATCATTTGTTGTATTTAGTCAGGGCAAATCAATTATTTATCAGCGGTATGCAAGACACACTGCAAGCGGGATTAGAGAATATTAGCGCAAAAGTGTTGCTGTTACCCGCCACTACCGATTTACTGCTAATGCCCTATCACGCTGAAAAAATTGCCAAAGGTTTAGCGCAAAATAATGCAGATGTTAGCCTCGATTATTTAAACGGTAATGCACAGCAAGCCAACATGGGACACCTCGAAGGCGTAGCCGGTATTGCTAGCCACAGCGAAACTATTAGATCATTCTTAAACGAATAGCGGGAGCAGAACGTGATATCACATACACATTTTATATCAGCTGTTATTACTGGAGCTTTATTAATCGGAGCGGTAGGTAGTGTAACTGCCACTACTAATAGTTCACAGGTAAACATTAACTACAACAATACCAGTGTATCGGGTTTATCCGCTGGCGGTTATATGGCTAACCAATTCCATTTATCACATGCCGATACAGTAATAGGTGCAGGTATTGTGGCAGCAGGCCCTTATTATTGCGCACAAGGCAGTATTATGACCGCCCTTAAGTCTTGTATCAGCAAGGTCCCTGATGATTTTCCAGGAGATCTGCTACACACTATTAAGCAAGGACATGAAAGCGGCCAATTGGCACCCGCAGCATATCTACAAAACGATAAAGTGTGGATGTTACATGGAACAAAAGATAGCCGAGTAATACGCCCCGTAAGCAACGCCTTGTATCAACAGTATGAAGCCTTACTGCGGCCTGAAAACGTGGTTTATGAGCAAAACCAAGACTTTGCTCATCTCATGCCCACTGCTCTTTCTGGCGATGATTGCACTCAATCAAATAGTCCATTTGTAGGTAAATGTGGCTTTGATGCAGCAGGTAAAATACTTAATCATATTTATGCTGAACTAAATGCGCCTGTGAGTGACGCTGAAGTCTCTCAACAAGGTACACTGCAACGTTTTGAACAAGCTCAAATAGCCAATCTCGATAATACAGGTATGCACAACACTGGTTTTGTATTTATTCCTGATAGTTGTAAAACCGGTAGCACGTGTACCCTACATATCAGTTTTCATGGGTGTAACCAGTCAATTGACAACGTTGACGATGCCTATGCGGCACAATCAGGATTTAATAGATGGGCAGCAAGTAATCAGATGATCGTCCTATATCCACAAGTCGCAACATCGAGCATGATGCCCATGAACCCACAAGCTTGTTGGGATTGGTGGGGATATACCAATGCTGATTATGCCAATAAACAAGGACCACAAATAAAAGCGGTCTATGAAATGATGAAAAATTTGCCTACACTTTTTAATAATTAAGCCTTATAGATAAAGCGTAATATATAGGGCGGTAATCACCGCCCTATCAACTTATGGAAAATTTATGCAATCAACAACTCAAGAGCTGACTTGTAAAACAGTATTGATTACCGGTGGCGCCAGCGGCATTGGTTTTGGTATCGCTACTTATTTGGCCAACAAAGGGCATTACATTATTATTGCCGACATGAACCAAGATGCCGCCAAACACGCCGCTGACATTTTAGTCAAAGCCGGAAACAAAGCAGAGGCATTAAGCCTGAACGTTACCGACACCGCCGCTATTGAAGATCTACCTGAGCAATTATCACGGCCAGTGGATGTACTGATTAACAACGCAGGCATACAGCATGTTAGCAAGTTAGAAGAATTTCCCGCTGACAAATTTCGTTTGTTAATTGACGTGATGCTAACTGGGCCAGCATTGCTGACAAAAGCATTTTTACCCGCTATGCGCGAACGTAACTATGGCCGAATTATTAATGTGGGCTCTATTCATTCTTTAATTGCATCACCTTATAAGTCTGCTTACGTGGCTGCCAAGCATGGCTTAGTTGGCTTTGCTAAAACGGTTGCGCTTGAAACCGGTAACAACAATATTACCATTAATAATTTGTGCCCAGCTTATGTCAAAACACCCTTAGTAGAAAAACAAATAGGTGCACAAGCCAAAGAAAACAATATGACAGAGCAAGAGGTTATTGAGAAAATATTTTTAGAGCCTATGCCTAAAAAGGCATTTATTGATATTGAAGAGCTTGCCGCAACCGCTGAATTTTTAATGCAAGATGCGGCTAAAAACATGACGGCTCAAAATCTTGTGCTTGATGGCGGCTGGATAGCCCGATAAAACTGTACATATTTTGCAAATTACACTTGCATGAGCAATACGATTGCGTTTACCTTTAAGCATTGATAAGTCTACAGTAGTTTTGCAATGCGTTATAAAACCGTTGGTTTAATAGGAAAACCAAGCCATAGTGCCACCTTAGCGAGCTTGCATGTGCTCATAGAAGAACTGCGTTTACGTAATTGCAATATTCTGCTTGAGCACCGTATTGAAGAAGCGACGCAAGACTCTTCAATCGACGTTTGCAGTATGCAAGAAATTGGCGAAAAAGCGGAGCTTGCAATCGTCGTAGGCGGTGACGGTTACATGCTGGGTGCAGCGCGCGTGCTTGCCGGATACCCAATTGAAGTGGTTGGGGTAAACCGAGGTAACCTGGGATTTTTAACCGATATTAATCCAGAAGATATTAGCCGCCAATTAGCGCATATTTTTGCCGATGAAGTACAACGAGAAGAACGTTTTTTATTGGAGGCCCAAGTACTTAGTAATAACAAACTGCAAAGCACTCATATGGCAGTAAACGAAATTGTGCTTCACCACAGTAAAGTTGCTCATATGATGGAGTTTGAACTCTACATTGGCGATGCCTTTGTATTTAGCCAGCGTAGCGACGGCTTAATCATCGCCACTCCTACCGGATCAACCGCCTATTCACTATCTGGTGGTGGGCCTATTTTAATGCCTCACTTAGACGCAATTGCATTGGTTCCGATGTTTGCTCATGCGCTTAGTAGCCGCCCTATTGTGGTCGATGCAAATGCAGATATACGCTTAAAAATATCGCTTAAAAATGGCGATAACGTGCAAATTAGTTGCGACAGTCATGTGATGATCAGTTTGGCACCTGGTGATGAAGTGCTTATTAAGAAAAGTCCAAACAAACTCAATTTAGTCCATCCAAAGGACTATTCTTACTTTAATGTATTGCGAACCAAACTTAATTGGGGCAGCAAATTATTTTAAGCAAATCCTTTACACTGTTTTAAACACTGTATATATTAACAGTATCGTTATTAAACAACATTTTTGTTGCGGGTTCTGTTTATGCTTGTTCATATTGCCATTAAAAATTTAGCTATTGTCAAAAAGGTCGATTTAACCTTGGGTAATGGTTTAACCGCTATTACCGGCGAAACAGGTGCTGGTAAATCCATCGCGCTTGACGCACTCGGCTTATGTTTAGGTGATCGTGCAGAATCAAACATGGTCCGCGAAGGCGCCGACAAAGCTGAAGTCATTGCACATTTTGATATTACTAAAGTGCCACAAGCCCTTCGATTATTAAAAGAAAACGAATTGCAACAAGACGACAATTTACACGAGTGTTTTATTCGTCGCGTAATTAACCATGAGGGTCGTTCAAAAGCATTTGTAAATGGCATCCCAGTTAATTTATCGCAACTCAAGGCTATAGGTAAAACCCTCGCGTTAATACACGGTCAGCATGCCCACTATCAGTTTTTAAAACCTGAAAACCAGCGGCACGTGCTTGATCAATACGCACAACACAAACCATGCTTAGACGCAGTACAAACGGCCTACAAAAGTTATACCGCATCGCAACGCG
>JBARZY010000030.1:0-2562 GCA_049650345.1 Glaciecola sp.
TCATAGCCACTATATAGGTAGTTAACTTCTGTGTTTGGGGCTGTATTGGGAGTTTGCTGACGAACTTCATCGATTTGTGTTTCTATATAGCAACCTAGCTGAAACCCAAGCGCAATTGGGCCACCAAATGGATTGTTGGGTATCATGTCCCATCTTAGTTTGTCGTGAAATAGGTTGAAGTCGTCTGTGGAGTTTCGCGCGGCTTCAATGTGCATTTGGCTAAATGTATGCATGATGACCATATTTTAGTTGGTTTGCTATATAGGGGATATCGGCCACTTTGCTTATTTTTTGACATAAAAAAGGCTGCACACAGCAGCCTTTTGGGGTTAATCCTCTGTATTAGGTTTCACTTTTGTGAAATGCCCGTGTAATACGATTTACTATGTATTGCTTATGAATTTTACTGCTAGCGTTGCCGCGCGAGTTGTCAGCCATATCAAGGATACGACGTAACTCGTGTGTTGCCGTTGCTTGTGTAATAGTATCGTAACTGCTGCTTGACTCTAAACCTGAGGCTGCAATAAGCCGCTCAACATATTCAAGCTGCAAGTTTTGTCGATAAGTGTTCACATCTTTTTTTATGTCAGCATTGAACATAGCACCGGTGAGATCATGCATCATCACGTTAAGGGTGTATTCATTGCCAAATAAAGCCGTGTCGGTAATACGCATGGTCACATTTGGATGTAAAATATGATCTAACACGCGTTTTTGAGCCGCCAACAACATATTGTGAATACGCGGAGACTCGTCTTGTGCCCAACCATTAAAGCTTCTTCTTTGGCGCTGTAAATAAGCATATAAAGGCTCCATATGCGTGATTGCATCAGGGGCAAAGAAATACTGGCTCAAGGTATTCATGGCTTTTTTCTGATAACTCGCTGGTACTGGCGTTAAGGGCTGGGTGTAGCCTTCTTGACCTACCATAGCGCGATTAAGATAAACACCACCAATGTAACGACTCACCACTTGAGACTGGCTAAACATTTCTCTAAACAAAATATTGAAGCCGACTAGCAATGCTTGATGCGATTCGCCTTCAACTAAGGTTTTTGCTTTTAGTTTACCTGACACATCTTTAACCAGTTCAAAACGGTCAATGGCGTAGCTCACTGCATCATTCGACATATCATAAATATTGATGCGTGGATCAACGTGTCGGCCTGGTGCGCGCATATCGTCAGCATCGTTACCAAAGGCAAGTTCAGGCTCTGTAGAGCGACTTAATATTGTATTTAAGCGTGCTTCTTCTAATTCTTGATCGGGCAAGCCTTGTGAGTAACCATATTCAATCACCCAATCGTCGTAGGGGCCGGGCTTTTCACTGAAGTAATCACCTTGTTCCATGCCAACTGGCGCATAGTTTGCTGCAGGGTAGTCCATAATTGAACCGGCCAAAATACCTTGGGTCACTTCGATGTCGTGAGCTTCGCGGTGGCCATGCAACTGGGTGGCCATCATATTATGGTTAAGTCCTAAAGTATGGCCAATTTCATGAATAATCAAATAATGCATGTCTTGACGCGCTAAACGGCTTTGCGCCATGTCGCCGGCGTTAGTGGCCATATTCGCTATATTGGCAAACTGACGATTCATGTTCATGGCATGACCCAGTGAACAATAGCGTGCAGAGGCCGACGGTTGTGCATGTTCTTCAGAATGAATATTCACGGTGCCATCGCTGAACATTTTTTCAGCTAACCAACTGCGGCGTAAAAAGCTGTATTCAAGCATAATGTCGGCGGCAATAATTTCACCGGTTAGTGGGTGTGCAACACTTGGACCATAGCCGCCAAATGGCGGGGTAGGGGATGATGTCCAGCGCAACACGTTGTAGCGTATATCATCGGCGCTCCAGGTAGCGTCGTCGGGTTGTACTTTAATTTCTATGGCGTTGCTAATACCGGCTTTTTCAAAAGACGTATTCCAAGTCAGCGCTGCATTTTTTATAGTATCACGCCATTCCATGGGGGTAGTGTTTTCAATCCACCACGTAATGGGTTTTACCGGGTCTGATACGGCTGCATTGGGGTCTTTTTTCACTAAGTTCCAACGATTGATTACGTCACGATAGTTAGTCACATCAAATGACGTTAAATCGTCAACTTGCTGCGTGAAATAACCCACGCGTGGGTCGTCTCTACGCGGCGTGTAGTCGCTTTCAGGTGCTTTTATAAATGCGTGTTGTAAGCTAATCGTTGTGTAACGTTGGTCTGCTATTTCAGCACCGCCATACACTTTTGGGGTGCTGTTTTCAAACACATAGTCTACAACCACATGGGTGTTTTCAGGGAAGTTTCTAATTTCATCAATACGCGTTTTGCTGTCAGACAATCCGCCTAAACTAAATACATCACCACCGTTTGAGTCTGACGGTGGCATCGGCTGAACACGATGAATAGATTCATTCTTTAATAAGTCTTGCAGTGAAATGGCAATTTTGCCATCTTCTTCATTGGCAATTTCTACTGATACCAATACCGATTCACTAATATTAGCATGGGAGGCTTTGGCGATTTCGTTTTCGGGGTCAAAGTAAAATCTATTTACTTTTTCTAC
>JBARZY010000031.1:0-2989 GCA_049650345.1 Glaciecola sp.
TATCGGAGGTAAGTGGTGCAATAAAAGTACTCGACTTGTCAAAAGCCACGCCTAGCATGTTGTATTCGTGGCGTCATCAAGGTGAAGGAGTAAACTTGGTTGACAATGTTCGCTTTTCGAAAGATGGCGAATTTGTGGTCACCGCCGACAGTGAAGCGTTTGCTTTGTGGGATCTTGCCTCTGGTGAGCCATTGGGTTTTTGGCGAATAGATGAGTCGACCATACGCGATGTGGCGGTGGCTAATGGTGGTCGCGCAATATTAGTCGGTCGCGCTAACGGCAATGTTATGTTTTTTGAGCCAGGCACACAGCGCCGTCTGGAATTTATTGGTCATGAAGAAAAAATCAATAGCGTTGATTTATCTGCCAACGGGCGCTACGCACTGACTGGCAGTAACGATTACAAGGCGTACTTGTGGGATACCAGTAATGGCCAAATTATTCATGTGTTTGAGCACCCGCATAGAGTAAGTAAGGTGCTTATTGATCAAAATGCCAAATATTTGTTTACCGCAGATAGCCAAGATAAAGCACAAGTTTGGGATGCGCAATCAGGGAATCAGGTCTCGCAACTGCATTTTATTGAGCGCCAACTTATATTCACCAGTGCTGCATTCTCTGCTGATAGTAAGCAAATACTTACCGGGTCACCAGCAAAGCGTCTTGCGTTATGGAGTACCCAAACGGGTGAACTAATTGATGAGTGGCGAGTTGCGCCAAACGATGGGCCTGCTCCTCAATCAGCGGTAGTGTACGCGGTGGAATTTATTAACAAGTTACCAGTGTCTATTTCAAGCAGTGGTAACTACGAACAGTGGCAAATTGAATGAACGAGTATTCGCAAGAAATCACAAACTCCCTAGAGGGGCTAGAAATAAAAGTGGCTTATCAAGAAGACACCATTGATATGTTGAACCAAACAGTTATTAAGCAGCAAAACCAAATTGATGCACTACAACGCACACTTGATGCAGTGATAGACAAGCTCAAAAGTAGCCAAGAGCCTGAATCTCAAATCAACGACCAAATTGAGCTTCCTCCTCATTATTAATTTTTTATGTCACCGTGAAGTTTGGTAAATGCGTGCCGATACCAATAAGACTTTTGCTCACATTGGATTTTTCCCCTCACATGGCCATTACATTTAATACCGTTCGAACGCGATTACTGACTATTTTTATACTCAGCATGCTTGCCTTAAGCATTGCTGCCATTATTAACGCAATTGTATTAACGCAGACAGCATCAACGTACGAAGAGTTAGTCACTGTAGATGCGGCTAATGCAATTGCCTTGGGTAAAGTAAATCAAGATTTTAAAACCCAAGTGCAAGAATGGAAGAATGTGTTGTTACGTGGTCACAATGAAGATGATCGCAACAAATATTGGGAAAAGTTTTTAAGCAAACAACAAGACATACAAAAGCAAGGCAAATTATTGTCTAGCGCCCCTATACCCAGCAATGTAAAAGCAAGCTTGCGGCAATTTGTAAATGAACATGCAGCTATACTTAGCCAATATCAGGCGGGATATGAAGCATACTTAGCCAGTGAATATGATCATAAAGTTGCTGATAGTATGGTGCGGGGCATTGACCGTGGGCCAAGTAAATTACTATCACAAAGTATTGAGCAGCTCAGTAAAATAAACAATCAAAAAAGCAGTGAACTGAATACCTCATCACACAGCATTCAGTTTATGGTGTTTGGGGTAATAGCAACGGTGTTTATTGCCTCTGTGTTAATCAGTGCGCGGATTATTACGGCCAAGGTATCAAGTCCTATATCGATACTGATACAACATTTAAAGCGAGTGAGTGCGGGTGATTTCAGTCAACAAGTAGAGGTCACTAGCAACAGCGAAATAGGCCAAATGGCCCGAGCAATAGAGAAAGTAAGGGTCAAAATGGCTGAGGTCGTGAAAGGACTAGACCGTAATCAAGATGAGTTAAATGGCACCAGCGTACGTATTTCAACCAGTGCAGTCGCGTTGAGTCAAAAAGCCGATGAGCAGCAACATCAGGCCCAAGAAATTGATTCTGCTACGCTTCAAATGGGGGCCGCTGCCAAAGCGATGGCTGAGAATATTTTATCGGCAAATCGCATTGCTGACCATGTAGCTGCTTCAGCGAAGAAAAGCCGTGATGTGATGCAGTCAACATTATCCAGTATTGATTCGTCAACACGTCAAATACAACTTACCTCAGAAGTGATATCGCAATTAGATGCTGACACGCAAACGGTAGGCACAGTAGTAGAAGTTATAAACGGGATTGCCGAGCAGACCAATCTGTTAGCACTGAATGCAGCCATAGAAGCAGCAAGAGCCGGTGAGCAAGGACGAGGCTTTGCAGTAGTAGCAGACGAAGTCAGAACCCTCGCATCACGTACCCAACAATCTACTGAGGAAATTAAGCATATTATTGCTAAATTACAAGAGCGGGCAGTTGGGGCGGTGTCGCAAATAAAAGAGGGTGAGCGTTCCGTTCAACAAACCCAAGCATCGGTCAATGAGGCTTCCGTTGTACTGGAAGAGGTGGACACAGCGGTGGCTGATATCACTGCACGCAATAAAGATATTACCGCTACCTTAGATGAACAAACACAACTAAACACCAGTATTGAGCAAAAGGTGGTTGCGCTGAAAACGACTGCTGAGCAAAACAAGCAACAAGCCAATACCTTAGTTGATCAAAATGGCTTGTTGGAGCAGGTCCGCGCAGAGCTTGAGAAGCAACTTGTGTCATTAAAACACTAAGGCTTAAATACCCCTATAACGCCGCTGCTGGTTTTGCTGGCAGCGGTCACCTCTTCGGTGGTTTGGGTTTCTGTATAGTCACAGTTCACGCATGCTAACTTTTCAACGTTATTTTCAAAATATAGCATTAGGGTGTCTAGTTGCGAACATGAAGGGCATTTTGCCCCTGCGATAAATCGCTTTTTGTTTCTGTTTGCCATGTTTACTTGCTACTCATTATATTGTTTACCAC
>JBARZY010000032.1:0-2989 GCA_049650345.1 Glaciecola sp.
TATCGGAGGTAAGTGGTGCAATAAAAGTACTCGACTTGTCAAAAGCCACGCCTAGCATGTTGTATTCGTGGCGTCATCAAGGTGAAGGAGTAAACTTGGTTGACAATGTTCGCTTTTCGAAAGATGGTGAATTTGTGGTCACAGCCGACAGTGAAGCGTTTGCTTTGTGGGATCTTGCTTCTGGTGAGCCATTGGGTTTTTGGCGAATAGATGAGTCGACCATACGCGATGTAGCGGTGGCTAATGGCGGTCGTGCAGTGTTAGTAGGTCGCGCTAACGGCAGTGTTATGTTTTTTGAGCCCAGTACTCAGCGCCGTCTGGAATTTATTGGTCATGAAGAAAAAATCAACAGTGTCGATTTATCAGCTAACGGGCGCTACGCACTCACTGGTAGTAACGACTACAAAGCGTACTTGTGGAATACTAGTAATGGCCAAATCATTCATGTGTTTGAGCACCCGCATAGAGTAAGTAAGGTGCTTATTGACCAAAATGCCAAATATTTGTTTACGGCAGATAGCCAAGATAAAGCACAAGTGTGGGATGCGCAATCAGGGAATCAGGTCTCGCAGCTGCATTTTATTGAGCGCCAACTTATATTCACCAGCGCCGCATTTTCTGCCGATAGTAAGCAAATACTCACCGGCTCACCAGCAAAACGTCTTGCGTTGTGGAGTACCCAAACGGGTGAACTCATTGATGAATGGCGAGTTGCGCCAAACGATGGGCCAGCTCCTCAATCAGCGGTAGTGTATGCGGTGGAATTTATTAATAAGCTACCAGTGTCTATTTCAAGTAGTGGTAACTATGAACAGTGGCAAATAAAATGAACGAACATTCGCAAGAAATCACAAACGCCCTAGAAGGGTTAGAAATAAAAGTGGCTTATCAAGAAGACACCATTGACATGTTGAATCAAACAGTTATCAAGCAGCAAAACCAAATTGATGTATTACAACGCACACTTGATGCCCTGATAGACAAGCTTAAAAGTAGTCAAGAGCCTGACTCTCAAATCAACGACCAAATTGAGCTTCCTCCCCACTATTAATTTTTTTAGTCACCGTGAAGTTTCATAATTTCCTGCCGATACCAATATGACTTTTGCTCATATTGGATTTTTACCCTCACATGGCCATTACATTTAATACCGTTCGAACGAGATTACTGACTATTTTTATACTCAGCATGCTTGCCCTTAGCATCGCTGCCATTATTAACGCGATTGTATTAACGCAGACAGTATCAACATACGAAGAGTTAGTTACTGTAGATGCGACTAATGCAATTGCCTTGGGTAAAGTGAATCAAGATTTTAAAACCCAAGTGCAAGAATGGAAGAATGTGTTGTTGCGTGGTCACAATGAAGATGATCGCAACAAATATTGGGAAAAGTTTTTGAGTAAACAACAAGACATACAAAAGCAAGCAAAATTACTCTCTAGCACACCTATACCCAGCAACGTAAAAGCAAGCCTACAGCAATTTTTGAATGAACATGCAGCTATACTTAGCCAATATCAGGCGGGATATGAAGCATATTTAGCCAGTGAATATGATCATAAAGTTGCTGATAGCATGGTCCGAGGCATTGACCGTGGTCCAAGTAAATTACTATCACAAAGTATTGAGCAGCTCAGTAAAATAAACAACAGAAAAAGCAGTGAGCTGAATGCCTCATCACACAGCATTCAGTTTATGGTGTTTGCGGTAATAGCCATGGTGTTTATTGCTTCAGTGTTAATTAGCGCACGAATAATTACGGCAAAAGTATCAAGTCCTATATCGGTACTAATACAGCATTTAAAGCGGGTGAGTGCGGGTGATTTCAGCCAGCAAGTAGAGGTTACTAGCAACAGCGAAATAGGCCAAATGGCCCGAGCAATTGAGAAAGTACGGGTTAAAATGGCTGAAGTCGTTAAAGGGCTAGATCGCAATCAAGATGAGTTAAACGGCACCAGCGTACATATTTCAAATAGCGCAATTGCATTAAGTCAAAAAGCCGATGAGCAGCAACATCAGGCCCATGAAATTGATGCTGCTACGCTTCAAATGGGGTCAGCCGCCAAAGCAATGGCTGAGAATATTTTGTCGGCAAATCGTATTGCTGACCATGTAGCTGCCTCAGCGAAGAAAAGCCGCGATGTGATGCAGTCAACATTATCCAGTATTGATTCGTCAACACGTCAAATACAACTTACCTCAGAAGTGATATCGCAATTAGATGCCGACACGCAAACGGTAGGCACAGTAGTAGAAGTGATAAATGGGATTGCAGAGCAAACAAACCTATTGGCGCTGAATGCAGCCATAGAAGCAGCAAGAGCTGGTGAGCAAGGACGAGGTTTTGCAGTAGTAGCAGATGAGGTCAGAACCCTCGCATCACGCACCCAACAATCTACTGAGGAAATTAAGCATATTATTGCTAAATTACAAGAGCGGGCAGTTGGGGCGGTGTCGCAAATAAAAGAGGGTGAGCGTTCCGTTCAACAAACCCAAGCATCGGTCAACGAGGCTTCCGTTGTACTGGAAGAGGTGGACACCGCTGTGGCTGACATCACTGCACGTAATAAAGATATCACCGCCACCTTGGATGAACAAACGCAATTAAACACCAGCATTGAGCAAAAGGTAGTTGCGCTGAAAACGACTGCTGAGCAAAACAAGCAACAAGCCAATACCTTAGTTGAGCAAAATGGCTTGTTGGAGCAGGTTCGCGCTGAGCTTGAAAAGCAACTCGTGTCATTAAAACACTAAGGCTTAAATACCCCTATAACGCCGCTGCTGGTTTTGCTGGCAGCGGTTACATCTTCGGTAGTTTGGGTTTCTGCATAGTCACAGTTTACGCATGCTAACTTTTCGACGTTATTTTCAAAATATAGCATTAGGGTGTCTAGTTGCGAACATGAAGGGCATTTTGCCCCTGCGATAAATCGCTTTTTGTTTCTGTTTGCCATGTTTACTTGCTACTCATTATATTGTTTACCAC
>JBARZY010000033.1:0-28866 GCA_049650345.1 Glaciecola sp.
GACGGAATCGAGTCCATTCACTGATAATCCGTTTTTTGGTATTTTCATCGCTGGATTCAAAATGTAGTTGTTTTCGTTTTTGATACTGGGCCAATGCTTGGTGAGCATATCCATCTCTAAAATCTGCAACAGCTTGTTTGTCCCAGTCATTATTTTGCCGGCGTATCGTCTCTACTCTGGTTGTACCAATTACATCAGGGGCAGACAGATAGCGTAAAACACCACCATGCTCAATAGCATCAAGTTGCTTGTCTTCTCCAACAAGAATGATTTTAAAATTAAGTTGTGTAGCGAAGGCCATTAACTGTTCAAGCTGAAAAGTGCCAACTTGTCCTGCTTCGTCAATGATGAGTACATCGCCTTGTGAAACAGGAGGTTTAGCAGTGTCTAGCCATGCAAGTAATCGCGCGATGGTAAATGACTTAAACCCTGCTTCATTTTCGAGGTTGTTAGCCGCGGCCCTTGCCAAAGCAGCACCAACAACCTGTTTTCCTGTTGAGTGGTATATATCTCGAACACACTGCATGGACGCTGATTTTCCAGAGCCAGCAGAGCCCTGCAAAATTGCAAGTTGTGATTCAGTACAAACATTGCGGACAGCAAACTTTTGTTCATCGCTTAATTTTATAGACAGCTCGTCAATGTAATACTCAATTGTCGTCGACGGGATGTCGGCCCAAACGGTGCTCGCAAGTTGTTTTGCTTTATGTATCAGTGACCTTTCAGTGTGCAGGACATTTTGGGTTGTGAAAAGATCGTTATGTTTCCAGTCTTTGCCGAGCTCTACGGTTGTTTCACATTGAGTCAGCTCTTTAACTATTGCTCGCACTGACTGCAATGATTGACCATAGTCTAACGCCTCTAACCCTCCTTTAAAGAAAGCTTGTTGCTTGGTGAAGGACGAAGACTTTTCTGTGAGAGTGTCAGCTAGAGCTTTATGTTCAACAACACTTTCATTGAAAAGGTCTATTTCGTCCAATGTACTTTCTTGCAACTTGCTTATTGTCTGCTGATTTAAACCCAGCGATGAAAGTTCCGATTGCCATTTTTTAAAAAGCTCAGCTCGGTGGATTTCGCCTTTGACATCTCGCGTGCTCAGTGATGCTAAATCTCCCGATACAGACGAGCGATTTTTGATACCTCTCTCCTTCAGTGCATTCATGATTTGCGCTGAACGCTTGGAAAAATGTTCACATACTGATTTTGGAATTCCGCAGACACGAAATGTTTCACCATCAAGTTCAGTCTTGAAGCCCATTTCCCTAATGGAATCTGCAAGGCTTACTTTGTAGATCATACCCGCTGCCTTTTGCCAAAGCATAATTGTGCGGGAATCAAGCGTTCCCCAGCTTCCGTCCTTGCGCGGGGCTGCGTTAGCGACTATTGCATGAGAGTGCAAATGAGGATCAAGTGCCCGGCTTGTCGAGTGCTCAAATACTGCCGAAATCAATCCGGCAACTTGCTCTCTTTCGTTTCCCGCTTCACCACGCCGAGTAAACGCGGCATATTCTTCAATGAGCGCGATTGCTTCCTTCACAGCTGTCAACTGAGCCACCTGAATTTTCTGGCGCATTTCAGGCGATGCGGCGGCCCATAACAGAGAGACTGACTTAGGCGCATTAAATGTGAGATCCCAACCAGGGGTATGGCCTAGACCCGCCTTCTGACACAGTACGGTTTTGCCATTAGGGGAGTAACCTTTCAACAAATTGCTTAAATCATTAGAGCTAACAGTGCCATTGAGCTTTAATGATGATGCTCCAGCTCCGCACCATACTCCATCCGGCTCCCCACCTTTCAGGTAGTAATCTTCCGCGGCTAAATCTAAGTAATATTTACCGTCCCGGATTTTTGCGAATGACATCATAATGAGGCCCTCCGATTCAGCCGGTTTTTACTTTTTTTAGGGGGAGTGGGCTCACGAGTTGGTTTTTTGATGACAGCTTCTGCCATTTTCTCGTACCTACCGATTGGCCAGTTAAGTTCATAAACTGCATTGGAACCACCAATCAATAGGTACCCAGAGATACCTCGCTTTAGTGTTGGTTGAGGCAAATGAACAAGGTCTTCAGGCGTTACAAGAGCTATCGACTCTTGGTGATAAGAATGTGACTTTTCACCTTTCTCATTTGTCGAAACAACAGGGTATTCAACGCGCCTTTGACCGAATGAAGCAGAAGCCTTGGAAGCAGACTCACCATTTGGTCCAAGTTTGAATGCAACAACATTGCTGAACAGACCCAAAATGGTGTTGCAGTCATCTTGTCCGTATATTGAATTGAGTTGAGACAATAGCTGCGTACCTGCAATTGTTCTGCAACCTTTGCTGCGTCCTAGAGCGAGCCATCTCTCTATGCTCTTGGACTTGTTCAAAGTCGCCAATTCATCTAAGACAAGCCAGGTTTTTTGTTCTTCGTTGTCTGCTCCTGCTAATAAATGACTACTCAAAACACTCATTAGGGCAGTGATCAAGGCTGAGCTCATTAGCGGGGAAGCTAAATCCCCTTGAACTATTAAAGTTGTCTTGTCATTCCTTGTTAGCCAACCAGAAACCGAGAAATCAGGCGGTGTATTCGAGACATAGCTTGTCATGTTTTTCAACCAAGCTAACTTTGTCGCCAACATTGAACGTATTGAGGCAGTCGTTTTACTTTCTGGCTCAATCAGCGTTGCAGCTTGTTTGTGATGTTTTTTCAACCAATTCGACAGATCTTCATCGCAGCAAAAGAGCCTTTGATCAAGAGCACACCAGGACCATGGCTTCCCCTCCTTGGTTAACCCCACTATGACACCTACAAGAACAGTTCTAGCTGAATCGACCCAGAATGATTCAGAAGTGGACTCTGCTGGAATAACCGCTTCTGCAAAAGCCTCAGCAAGTCCGATTGTCGATAAGTCCTTGCCAATATTCCAGTTGACGCTGCGAGAGTCTTGAGGGCTCAAGAACATGCAATCTTCATTCAAGAATGCTTGGGTATATTCACCTTTTACATCGTATAAAACAGTTCGCTCGCGTTGAGCTAATAACTGTTTAACCAACCACTTAATAAAGTTGGATTTGCCAGCACCTTGCATACCCCATACTAGAATATTTCCTGCTTCGCGAATGATTGGTAAAAGTATACTGGGATGAAGTGAAAGACCTTGGGGGCCCTCTTTACGAGCTCTTTTTCGAAAATGTTTGGTGGCAGCATTTCCTTTTAATAAGCGAGGCCCTTCAACGTGTTTGTATTGAGACCATTCAAAGTTTCTTATGCGAAAGAACCAGATAATCAATGTGCTTAAAGCAATTGATGCTACTGATATGGCAGAAGAGCCGTGCATCAATATATCTGAAACTTCAGGTACATTGTTGTACAAGTTGTTTGAGAAACCTACCATTGTAAGCAGGAACTCAATGCACCATTCTTTTATGGACGCTAACTCCCCCCACAGATTGAAGTAGCTAAGAAAGGCTACTTTCATCAATACGAATAACATCACGGAAAGTGTTGCGATTACCATAGCATGTTCGGCAATGCGTTTACCCTTGGTTTTGACATGGCTCATTTGATCCTCCTTCTGATTTGCTTCTCAATTGAAAGGCGAGCAGATTCAGCTTCATCGGGATCCAGACCAGCTACTGTGGAAGTAATCACAAATGAATGTTTGGTTAGGTGGTTCAGTAGGCTCGCTAACATATCTCTTAGTTCGATCTGCTTTTCCGCAAGCTGAATCCGTTGCCGAGCAACCTCTGCAACAGTGGTACCTTTACGTTCGGCTTCTAGAACCAATCGTTCATGGTCAAGTGCAGCTAAACGAACGCTGATTTGTTGAGTTGGAGTACGTTTTTTCATTGTGAGTCCTCCTTGATACCAATGAAACCATCGCCGCAACAAGGTGGTGAAGGTTGACGCGATGTCGAATTGGTGTCATCGCGCAATTCGTTCTTAGGGCTTGAAAATTCGGGACCGAAGTCGAATTCAAGTTGTTCAGTAAACGCACCACAGGTGCATGGGGTGTAAGTAGCTTTATCATTCATGATTTTGCATCCTTGCTTCTTGAGTTAACCCACTTTTCAATGGATGATTTTGACCAAACTACGGTGTTTGGCCCTAAGTTGAACGGTTCGGGAAACTTCTTCTTTTTTCTCCAACGCCAGATAGTTGATTCATTCACACCTAATAACTTGGCAATTTCCTTTGCTCTGATGTATTGCATAACGTCTCCATACTTCATCGTCTGACTGGTAATACAAAAATTAGCTTTTCTAAAAAAGTCTATACATTGGGAATAACTACGAAAACTGTGGTAAAATTTTGCAGTTTGAATTTTTTGAAAAAGTTGAAATTGATGTCGCTATATGATTTTTCCGGATGCGAATTCGTCGACTCAATAGGGGAAGTTCTCGGGAGATTAGAGAAACGTACTAATGATGAAGGAATTGCCTTTTCTGGAAAGCCTAGGGAAGGCTCGGTTTATATATTTGATGAATTGAGAAATCTCTTCATACCTATTAAAGTTGTGCACGCTCTGAATAGTGTCAATTGGGACGAGATGCCTTTAACAAATGAAGAGAAGGATTCGCTACCGTATTTTCATAATTTAGAGCTTGATATTACAAGCATTTCTGATTTTGTAGAATCGAGTGGGGGATTGACAAAGTCACTCTATAGACTTGAGGCAACGGAAAGATATTATTACAGGTCGAACTGGGGGTTGTCTGATAAAGAGGATGATGAAAGGATCGTCTTCAGCTTTATAAAAAGTCTATATGACGGTATTCAGTTGATAAGGACTTTTATCAATAAAAAGCACAGACACCGTGAAACTAATGAACCACAAGATTTTTGTGTATTTTGCTGGAAAAGAGTACGTCATAATCAAGAGAGAGTTGATGACTTAGATAAAAAACGAAGAGAATCGAACTCTTATTGTCCAGAGCATCACCCAACTAGGTCGCCAGAGAATTACCTTAAAGCAAAGAGGGCTCTTGAAAAAGCAGTTAAAGATGAGCGTCCAGAGTTTTCACATGATTTGGAACGATTGTATTCTGATGATATCTCACGTGAGAGCCGAGCAGCAATGTTTAATAAATGGACTATGTCGTTTGCCCCCAAATCAAAACTATTAACTGGCTGGATTTCAGAAGATATCGAATGGCAAACGCTGGTTGAAGTGCTACTTCATGAGGCAGAAATTAACTATAAAAATCTATACAGAAAAGTAGAGGGTTCTCTCGATGGACGAGAGAATTGGCCACAATGGTTTTATTATGGTGTTTTAGATTCACTGGATGAGTCAAAGGACAAAAGAGAGAGAATCATGTGGCAGACTACTGGCGTAAAAAGTTGGTGTGTGAGTGATTGGAAAGAGATCGGCTGGCCTATTGTTCTTCATTTGTTCCGCAGGTATGAAGCATATTATTATGTGTCGAACAGGCGTCGCCCTAGAGGACCTAAGCCTGTAAAAAATCGGCCATTAACTCCCTTGCAGGAAACTATCCAACAAGAATTGTATAAGTATTTGAACAATGGAATTAAGCCAAAAGTGAAAGATATTGCACAAACTCTAGATGTGGCACCTAAAACAGTGTACCAAGTATATAACAAACTTAAGTAGTTGCAGGGTATATAGTGGGGTATTAATTGAGCGTCTGGATTAAATCCGTTTAAATATAAGGTGTTTGCACTGCTTGGGCGGCATGATGTAAGCTAGCCCTTTCTTAAGGTAA
The DNA here is from genome assembly GCA_049650345.1 of Glaciecola sp. GTDB lineage: Bacteria > Pseudomonadota > Gammaproteobacteria > Enterobacterales > Alteromonadaceae > Glaciecola. The sequence goes on from JBARZY010000033.1 coordinate 5,714, forward strand.
TTAAAAACCCGTAAATAAAACATTTGCGGGTTTTTTTATGCAACACAACTAAGCAGGTATGTTAGTAAACCCGCACAACAACTAATCACACAAGTTAAGCACTTCACTCACCAAATTCTTAATCCCTTCATCGGCCTCTAAAATAGACTCTGCCAGCATGTATGCAGGTGTAGACACCAACTTGTTGTCTTTATCGATTACTACATTATTGACCGTGCACTCAACATGTTCACCGCCCATTTCTTCAATAGCTTTTGCGGTAGCTTCATCGCATCCAATGGTGCTTTTAGCCTCATTGCCATACACAAGCGGCACAATGGCCGGTGCTATGCAAATATAGCCGGCAGGCTTACCTGCTTGTGCAAAGGCTTTAAGTGCTTTTAGGGTGGTGCTTTCAACCGAGCACTCGGCACCAGCGGTAGCAAAGTTTGATAGATTTTTTGCCACGCCAAAGCCACCGGGCAGCAGCACTGCATCAAAGTCGTTAACGTTTAGCTCGTCAATGTCGGTAATATTGCCCCGTGCAATACGAGAGGCCTCAACCATAACGTTACGGGTTTCTGCCATTTCATTGCCTGTTATGTGATCAAGCGTATGCATTTGCTCAATATTAGGTGCAAAACATGTATAACTAGCGCCAGACTTCGCTACATACAGCATGGTTAATACCGCTTCTTGTATTTCGCTGCCATCAAATACGCCGCAGCCCGATAAAATTATTGCTATGTTTTTCATAACAGCCTCCATGGATAAGTCGTTGATAATACCGTGTCTCAAATATAGTGACAAAGATACCAGCCATTGTACACAGCGTAGAAATACATGGCGCGTTATGTTATAACGTTTTTATGAAGTTAGGTATTATCAAAGCACTCACAATAGGCTGTTTTATATGGGCTGTCAGTCTACTGATTTGGCAATATAGAGCGGTATTGTCGCATCAGCTTTCTGTTGTTATTCCGTCGCTTAACTATGTTTATTTGAGTGATAATGCTGAGTTGCTCAAAAGGTATAAGCAGGCGAATGCTGAACGCGTTGAATGGCAATATTTAATTCCGCCAGAACAGCGCGCGGTTATCCAAAAATACCAAGTGCCTACTGCCATGAATCTAGCCGAGAATATTTTATTATCTATTAATGCCAGTACCGACGAAACCTACCGAGAAGCCATGTTTTCAACTGATGTGGTTGATGAATGGCTAGGTAAAATGGCTTACATTTCTGGCTTTATTGTCCCGCTTGAAATTGGCGACAACCAACAGTTACAAAGTTTCTTTTTTGTGCCATATTTTGGCGCATGTACGCATTATCCACCACCGCCGCCTAATAAAATGATTTATGTGAGGGTAGAGGACAGTATGGCTATTCCTGATCTTAGTCAGGCCTACACCATTGCTGGAGAATTTCGCGGGGGTTTGTACGAAGATATGCTAGGTACATCAGCTTACCAGTTAACACTGGTAAGCATAGAACAATACAACGGGCAGCCCGATGGTTTTAGGGTACATAATTAACGGCTGTTGTTAGCTAAGTGCGGTGCATATCTGCATGCACTATTGCATGTTTTATATAGTAACAACTACCTTCCCCTTGGCTTGGCCACTTTCTAATCGCGCATGGGCTTTACCAATACCTTGTGTTTGCGAGCTTTTTTATGCGTTCAAATCGCTCACTACTTTATCGAGCAGTTGCATAAGCTGCTGGGCTTGTGCGGTATCAATTTGACTAAACTTGCACGTAATGCTCGCAGGAATGTCTTTTGCCTGCTCGCGCAGGGCAAGGCCATCTTTGCTCAGGTGCACTTCGCGTTTTCGCTTGTCTTGGGCATTTGTCACAATCTCTATTAAGTTTTTGTCACTCATTTTCTTTAGTATCTGCGTCATTGCGCCGCCATCAATTACGGTTTTTTTAAGCAGTTCAGCAATGCTCAATGGACTTGTTTCCCAAAGTGCCATCATAACCACGTATTGTGGGTAAGTAATATTCAGCGCGTTTAAAGGTTCTCGGTAAGCTCTAATAATGCTGTTAGAAGCCATATAAAGGCGATGACAAAGCTGTTTATCAAGGGTTAATTGTGGGTAAGACATCGTGTTCTCCTATTGGTATGATAATAATTTGCATGCAAAATATTTGCAAATGTATTTTCATTGCGTTATTATTTTGCATGCAAAATAAATAATTAGGAGATAAATATGAATGTATTACAAAATGTAGCTTACACCGCAAAAGCTAGTGCTACTGGTGGTAGAGAAGGTAGTGCTAAGTCTGATGATGGTCGCTTATCAGTAGATCTATCAACACCCAAAGGGCTAGGTGGTGACGATGGCCAAGGCACTAACCCAGAGCAATTGTTTGCAGCAGGTTATGCGGCATGCTTTATAGGTGCACTTAAATTTGTGGCAGGTCAAAGTCAGCAAAGCTTACCTAGCGATACTCGCATTGACTCAGAAGTGTCTATTGGTGCTATTGATGGCGGCTTTGGCATTGCGGTTAAATTGGCCGTGTCGTTAGGCGATATGGATAAACAAGCTGCCGAAGCACTGGTTGAAAAAGCGCACCAAGTATGTCCATATTCAAATGCCACGCACGGTAATATTGAAGTTAGCTTGTCGGTACTGTAAGCGGCTAACGGTCCAAGGCGTTAAAAAAATACCAAATGCTGACGCCTACCAATACCTCTTGGTAGGCGTTTTTTACGCTTGGAATATACAAGACTGTTTATCGCATCATATGAATGTCACCAAAGCGTAACAGTATCATCATCTTTGTTGTTTATTGTTTTGTAACTTGCTTGTTATTAGGTATTTTACATGGATATAAATCGACGTTCTTTTTTAGCTGGATGCGCCATTGCATCAGCAAGCTTAACCATTTCTAGTGGTTTATCGGGCTGTACAAGCACTTCATCAAAGAAGCGATTAAGTCAGGTGAATTTTAGCCATGGTGTTGCCAGCGGTGACCCTCAAGCAACTGCCGTTATTTTATGGACACGCGCCTTGCCGTTACAGGATGCTGATCAATCTGTGGCAATAAACTGGGAAATCTCATCAGATTCTGCATTTACTAAGATTGTTAGAACGGGTCAAGCATCAACCAATAAGCAGAGCGATTACACGGTTAAAATTGATGTACAAGGCTTACAACAAAATAGTGCATATTATTATCGATTTATAGCCGCTAACGGCAGCAGTCGAATAGGCCGTGCTAAAACGTTGCCTTCAGGCAATGTTGAACATGTAAAAATGGCAGTGGTGTCTTGCTCAAATTATCCGGCAGGGTATTTTAATGCTTATGCGCATGCAGCAAAAGACAATGCGCTAGACATTGTATTGCACCTAGGCGACTACATTTACGAATATGACATGAACGGTTACGCCACCGAGAATGCGACAAAAATTGGCCGCGCACTTGCCCATGACAACAACACTGAACTATTTGTATTAGACGATTATCGCAAACGTTACGCGCTATATCGAACCGATCACGGCTTGCAAGACTTACATGCTCACGCGTCATTTATTGCGGTGTGGGATGACCATGAAGTGACCAACGATACATACAAATCAGGCGCGCAAAACCATAATGAAGGTGAAGGCGATTTTTTTGAAAGGCGAGTGGCAGCTATTCGCGCGTACTACGAATGGATGCCAATTAGGCCTCCAAAGGGTAAACAAAGCCCTGAGATATATCGTCAGTTTAACTTTGGTAATTTACTCAGTTTGTACATGCTCGATACGCGCATAATAGGCCGAGATAAGCAGTTAGAATACGCCAATTATAGAAATGCCGATACCAAAGGGTTTGACACGCCTCGTTTTGTAAATGACTTAACACAGCCATCGCGTGCTTTGTTAGGAAAAACGCAGTTAGCTTGGCTGACAACCGCAATGAGTCAATCAAAGGCAAAATGGCAAGTATTAGGCCAACAAGTGCTCATGGCTAAAATGATGTTACCCACGCAAGTGTTTGGTAGCGGCGATAGAACGAAAGTGCCTAACATAATTGCCCATTTAGCAGGTCTTAAACAAGCGCAGCTTGGGGGCCAAACTCTAACTGCAGAAGAATTGGCGAGCATTAACACTAAAATGGCTTACAATTTAGATGCGTGGGATGGTTATCCAGTTGAGCGGGAGAAGTTATACGCAAGCGCACAAGCGGCTAATAAGTCGCTGTTGGTGTTGGCTGGTGATACCCATAACGCATGGCACTCTGTGCTTACCACACAACAAGGTAAGGCGATTGGCGCTGAGTTTGCAACGCCAAGTGTGTCTTCACCAGGTATGGAGTATTACTTAAAAACTAACGCCGAGAGTTCGCAAAAAATGGCGAAACAACTTCCTTTATTAATTGATGACTTGCAATATTGTAACTTACACCAGCGTGGTTACATGACGGTCACGTTAACGCCTAATGAAGCAAAGGTTGACTGGGTGTATATTGATCAAATTCTTAGCCCTGATTATGAAGTAGCTGACCAACACAGCATCACTTACAAAGCGTAATACTGCCTTAGCAAACCATGATAAATGCTAGTCAAAAGTTTTATTTTTGGCTAGCCACCGCTGTCATCAATCTGCCATAAAAGATAAATATTTCAATAACATAAATGAAATATAAAGCGTGCAAGATATGCTTTTAATTTTTCGCTTAACGGAGTGTAGTGAGATGACTAAGGTCAAATTTAAAGTAGGGTTAGTGAGTGCTGTTGTATCATTAATTGTAACCGGTGCACAGGCACAAGAAATTGAAGAAGTAGTGGTAACTGCTCAAAAACGCGAACAGTCTATTATGGAAGTGCCGTCTACTATGGATGTTATTGGTGGCGAGTTCCTAGAAAGAACCAATACCTTAGAACTAGATGACTTATCGCGAGTGCTACCGAATGTCGTTATTCAAGAACAAGCCGTTAGCTTGCCCTCATTTAATGTGCGAGGTATCACCGATGATACCTCGTCGATTTCTGCCACGCCGCGTATTTCAGTTTATCAAGATGGCATTGATATTAGTAAAAAAACAGTGGCAAGTGCAGCGCTTTACGACATTGCACGCATAGAAGTGCTTAAAGGACCACAACCCACCTTGTTTGGCGCAGCAGCAGCTAATGGCGCAATTAGCATAATTTCAAATTTGCCCAGTGATCAACAAGAAGGCAAGGTCAAACTTGGATACAACTCTGAGCAAGGTACTGAAATGCAATTTATGTTTAACCAGCCTTTAAACGACAACCACAGCATGCGTGTTGCAGCATTGTATCGAGAAATGGATGGTGTAGTTAAAAACAATGCTTGTAGCGATAATGCGTACAACACTTCTGGCGTGGTCGTTAATCATTTAAACGAAACAGTCGCCTGTAGTGGAAACAACGACTTAAATGGTGTCTCTGTGCAAGCCATTCGGGCAACCTTGCGTTCTAATTTTGACAAGCTAGAGTTAATTACCCGTGTGTCACACGAGTATAATGACCAACCTGGTATTGCATTTAAATCAGGATCTATTGCACCTAAAAATGGCGATACAAGCCCATTTACCGCTGCTGAATTGGGGTTAGGGCCTTTGTTGGGAATAGAACGAACGCTCACCTCATTTGATATCTCAGCAAGCTATGCGCTTAGCGATGCACTAACTATTACCGCAGATGCTTATAATAAAGATGTAGAACTACAGGAAGGGTTTGATGCTGATGGTTCTGGTTTGCGCATACAAGATGCCTACTTTGAAAATGATGCTAAATTAAAAGGTGCATCAGCGCGTATCGTTTATGATAATCAAACTGACTTCGCTGGATTTGTGGGTGTATCTACCAGCCAAGACGATTCAATTTTACCTTACTATGTAATGGTTGACCCATCGGTACGCGGCACATTTGACGCAGTACTTGCTAATTTAGAAGTGGCATTCCCTAACATCCCCCTTGACCAAAACATTGCAACCGATGCCAGCTTAGCTGACATAGAAATGGTCAGAAATATGCTGGTAGGGTCATTGTTTGACGCCAACGGTGACCCAGTGTCTATTGATGGATTAGATGCTAATTTAATACAAGGGCCATTTGTATTTGAAGCCGAAATAGATATCAATTCTATTGTGGCAGAAGGCACGTACGACATTACTAGCGACCTCAGTATGACAGCCGGATTACGGTATATTGACGAGACGCGTTTTACGCGAAACTTTGGTGTGTTTGAAGGGGAGGCGAGCTTTACTGCAACCCTACCGAGATTTGCACTTAACTATTCACTTAATAACAACTGGACCACCTATTTTAACTACGCAAAAGGCCGACGCTCACCAGTAGTTAACCCAAATGCGGGTGGTGTAGATATTACCAAAGCAGAAATAGTTAACAGCTTTGATGTTGGCGCAAAATACCAAGCAGGAAAAGTCACCTTTACCGGTGCCATTTTTACCTATTCTTATCAAGATTATCAGCAGTCGTTTACCGATCCTACCACCTTACAAAGCATTACTGTAACGGTGGGCGATTCGACTATGTCTGGCTTAGAAGCGACGCTAAATTATATGCCTTCTAACACCTTGATGATGACAGCCAGTTTAGGCTTGCTAGACGCAACGTTTGCGAATCAAACTTCTACTGGCGAAGCGTTTGAATACGCGGGTAATCGCTTTCGCCTTGCACCAGAGGTAAGTGGCGCATTTAACATTAATAAAATATTTAATGTAAATGAATGGGAGTTTGAAGCTGACTGGTTAATGAGCTATCAATCGGAAGTGTTTTTTGAAAGCAGTAACTACCCTGGTTTGTCTCAAGATGCTTATTGGTTAGTTGACGCATCAATTAAAATGAAGCCAAGTGCTGACGCTACATATTCTGTAGAGTTATATGCAGACAATTTGTTTGACGAAGAGTTTCTAATTGATGCAGGGAACACTGGTGGTGGCTTGGGTATTCCTACTTTCGTGCGCGGCATGCCACAAATTTATGGTGTAAGGTTTAACCTAGACTTTTAAATACAAAAAACATGCATAAAAAAAGGGAGCAGTAGCTCCCTTTTTCAGTGATTTTACCTTAGGCGCATTTTACTAAATTACGTCCATCATTTTTCGCTTGATACAAGGCCGTGTCAGCGCGTTCAATAATGCTGTTTAATGCATCTCCCGACTTTTTAAATGCCACGCCAAACGAGGCAGTGATGGCGGGTATCTTTTCACCTGTATGCGTGTTTTTAAGTGGTGTGCTAGCGAGTTTACGTCTAATTTTTTCTGCAAAATCAGCGGCCTTATCAACCGTTAATTTAGGGCAAAGTAAGGCAAATTCTTCGCCACCAAAGCGAACAGGCGTAATAGAAGAGGGGCACTCCGTTTTGAGCAATTTGCCGACATATTTTAATATTTGATCGCCAACCAAATGGCCATATGTATCGTTAAAAGCCTTAAACTTATCTATGTCCATAATGATTAGCGACAACTCTTCATCATCATCGTTACTTGCAACAAACTCGTTATAGATATTTTCAAACACTCTACGATTTGAAAGTGTCGTGAGTGGGTCGGTGTTGGCTTCCTCTTTGCTTGCCGCAAGCTCACGCTTCAACGCAATTATTTCAGATTGGGCAATATTTAGTTCTTCACCAAAAGATTCATTATTTGTGTATATGGCATTGGCATTTGCACTTAAATCAGAAATGATAGCCCGCAGCGAGTCTTCAAGCGATAAAGCATCTAAACTGCTTATGTTGCCTTTTAGCGCTTGCGCATAGTCTTTTGACTGTTGGTTTGTGCTACTAATCGATTTTGATAATGACGATGCCACATGTGACAACGCTTGCTGTACATTTTCTAGTTGTTCACTTTTCTTGTCTTCTGCCAAGTTAAAGTGGCGCATAAATAGGCGTTCGCCCACTCTGGGAGGACAAGTGCCATAATGTTCTAATGCATTGTCCAAGTCATCGTTTAACTTTGGATATTGCTTAGAATAATAACTGTACCATAAGGTGTAGTTTAATGGGTTAGGCACAATGTTGTGCTTGACCATAGTAGGGACAGCTTGGCGCAAAAAGTTAGCAGCGCTTTCAGAATCTTCAGAAAACTTCATGGTTTCACCCTAATAAACTATTTTAATTGGGCATAGTATCGACTTTTTTTAGGAGATTTTTAGTATAAATTTCAATGGTTAACCGTGGTGGTAGGTGGTAAGGCCAACCTTTTTGGCTGTACGCCTTTATTTACGCGGCAATGGAGAATTACGCTAATAATTGTCTTAACTGGTAGGATCAGATACAAATTTCCAAAATGTATGTTTTTTATACAATTTGATTGAAAAACAGTAGCTTTCACATAATAAAGTTTGAAATTTACAGTGATTTAACAAGTTGTTCGCACATTTATGATTAATACACTGCTTAGTCTGCGGCTACAATTTCATCTAACAAGCCTATCATCAATTTTGTACCGGTACCCGACGCAATAGCATCAAATACATTTTCTTCGTTTTTGCCAGCTTGACCGCCAGCTAAGTCGCTAACTGAGCGAATAATAATCCAGTCTACATCATTGATATAACACACTTGCCCCACCGCTGCGGACTCCATTTCGGTAACTTGGGCATTAAAAACATCGCTCAACCAGTTTCGGTACTCGGCGTTATCGGCAAACACCGAGCCAGTTACTCCATTACCACCAATACTAATATTAATTGCCTTACCTGAGGGCATAGTAATGGGCTCTATCGTATTAACGGCTTGTTCAGCTAAGGCCAACAATTGCGGCGTTACTGAAAAATACGGTATTTTTTTACGTTGGCTAAAGCCCTCTTTTACAATGGCGATTTCCTGGGGGTGGATCATGCCGAAGTTTTCGTATTTAGGAGCGTGAGGATCAGTTTTTTCTCTTTCTTTATAACGAGATAGCGCTTGTTCGTAGTAGTCGGGTAAATGATAAGTGCCGGGCTTGTTGGGGTTTGGATTAACATATACCGACTCATCATGAAAATACCAGCGCGCAGGTATTGCAATGTCACCCGGTGTGAAATTAGGGTTAATTGCGCCTGCAATGCCCATCATTACCACTTTATCAATAGGGAAGTAATCGAGTGCCATTTGCATGGTCATGGCTGCGTTTGGCACACTTACGCCGGTGGTGAATATAATAATATTTTCACTTTTGTATGTTCCTAGTTGATACTTTACGCCCTTGATATGAATAACGTCGGTGATAGTCACATCGTCTCGCTTTGCAAAAGCGCTATTAATTGCCTCAATTTCAGGCTCGTAGGCCGATACAATGGCTGTCCACTTGTTGGCTACGTTAAACTGTTTTGGTCCATACGGTGTGTCTTTATCATTGATGCTAGCAAAGGCTGTGGAAATTATCGACGTTTGTAAAATTAACGCGACCAGTAAAACGGTTAATGCTCTGATGATAAGTTTGTTCATGATTAGTTTTCCTGTTTTAGGCTAATTCTACGGTGTCGATTTGTTCTGGCTACCCTAAATTAAACAAATACCGACCCAAAAATACGGCGGCGAGAATATAGGTGATTAACGATACTTGTTTGTACTTTCCGGTGCCTAGCATAATACCTACATAGGTAATAAACCCAAGGGCGATACCTTCGCTAATGCTAAAGGTAAGCGGCATTGCTAACATGGCAATAGTCGCCGTTGCTACTGAGGGCATGTCGTCAAAGTCGAGTTGTTTAAACGATTCCATCATAAATATACCCACCATCACCAGCGCCGGTGTGGTAGCCATAAGTGGAATCACTTTCATTAAGGGCGTTAAAAACAAAGCAAGCAGAAAGCAAAGGGCGACTACGACTGAGGTTAAGCCTGTGCGGCCACCTACCGATACACCGGCTGCAGATTCTACGTATGAGGTAACAGGCGATGTGCCTAATACTGCACCCGCGACACTTGCGGTGGCATCGGCGGTCATGGCACTGCCCATTTTAGGTAAATCACCTTGCTTATTGACTAATTTAGCTTTGCGCGACACGCCAATTAGCGTGCCTATGGTGTCGAACATATTGACGAACAATAGAGCGAAAATTAAGTCCCAAGTTTGTGCAAAATGGGTAATGGGATACATAATATCCATAGCAAAGAATGTATTACTAATGCCTTCTGGCAAGCCAACTATTGCGCTTGGGGCAGTGGTAAGAGTGGTATCACCTTGAGGTATGAAATAGCCAATAACGGTTAATGCCACCACCGACAACAATATTGCACCAGCAATGTTTCTAACTACCAGTACTATGGTTACCACAATGCCAAGCAAGGCTAGCATAGTGGCAGGCTCTGATAAATTGCCTAAGCCCACAAAAGTGGCCGAGTTGTCCACGATAAGCCCAGCATTCTTCAGGCCAATAAACGCAATAAATAATCCAATGCCACTTTGCACGCCAATTTTTAGTGCATCGGGAATGGCATTGGCAATCTTTTTACGTATACCTAAAAGCGATAGCAGCAAAAACAACACGCCATTGTAAAACACAATTCCCAAAGCGGCATCCCAAGGGATATCTCGGCCTAAACAAATCGTAAAAGCAAAAAATGCGTTTAAGCCCATGCCCGGAGCCATGGCTATTGGGTAGTTGGTCATGGCGGCCATTAGCAAGGTGCCAATACAAGCTGCAAGCGCTGTTACCGTAATCAAACCTTCAATGGGCATGCCGCTGGCAGACAAAATACTAGGATTGACTACCAATATATAAGACATCGCCGCGAAGGTGGTTAGCCCTGCGAGTATCTCTTTTTTAAATGTGGTGCCTTTGGCACTGAGGGAAAATAGTCGTTCAATAAATGCATTCATAAAAATTGGTAAGCTTGTTGTTATTGTTCGTTAGTAAAATTAAGTAAAGTGTTTGTGTATTAACTCACAATTTGGTTGCGGCCAGCTTGTTTAGCTTTGTACAACAGCACATCTGCACGTTTCAGGGTGTGGTCCAATGCTTCGCTTGATTTTGCTTGTACAACACTAAAACTTAAGCTCACGCGAACATTAGCTGAGCTAAGTAACGTGGTGCTAAGTTGATACTGTATTTTTTCCAGCGTGCGCAGTGATTCATCAAGGGTGGTATCAACAAATAGCAAAGCAAACTCTTCTCCTCCCCCACGTCCAATTTGCATGTTGGTAGGAGCATTATCGCGCATAATGTTACACACGTCTTGCAAAACTTCATCGCCTATATTGTGCCCATAGGAATCGTTAATTTTTTTAAAAAAATCAATGTCGGCAAAACAAATGCAGTATTGACTGCCGCGAGACGTGCGCAATAAGCGATATTGCTTATGGAGCAATTTATTGAGTTTACCTCTGTTGAATATACCGGTAAGTTCGTCATGATCAGCTGTATAGTTGAGTTTTTCAGTGAGTGTTTTTGTGCCTTTTTTACGCCTAAAAGTACAATACCAAATCACCTGCTGAATCATTTATTTGTTTAAAATGATCCACATCTCCCAGTACTAGGCAATAGCCTTGTTGTGGCACAACGCTGTGCTGTTTATTAAGCATAAATTCTTCAAAATAGCGTCGGTTATACAAGCCTGTTAGTGTGTCGATATGGGCGAGTTTATACAGTTGTTTTTGCTTTTTTTGAAACGCGACTTTCATAGTGATGACGCTATATACCAAAAACGCACCGCCCACTAAAACACTTACTAATTTAATCAGCTGCGCACTGTTACTATCGAGTGTTGCGGTAAGCGTTGAGCTTATTGATGGCAAGACAGTCAGTAAGTTAAATTCAATAAACGCCACAATACACAACAAGCCAAATACAAATGAAAAAGTGAGTCCGACGCGAGGGTTGGCGATAAAAATGCAGGCCAAGGGCCAAAATAGTAGGTGAGTGCCGGCTTCGCTGCCTAAAATAACATTGAGCAAGCAGAGTTGAAGAAAGAATAGTGATGCGTTGATATAAGCAACTGAATTAATACGGCCTTTGACTATCAGCGCAAAACTCACCGCCCACGCAATCAATATTAACGTGCAAATGATTATCAGTGTAGATTGTGCAATCCAAGCTGCATAGAGTAATAACAAACATTGCAAGGCAACACCGCTAAGTACCAATCCAGTGCCTTGCAATTTATCAAACAGCATATTTTTGTTTTTCACATTGACCATTTCAGACATGGTATCACTTACACAAGCTGACTATTTTTTAATTGTATAAGGCTTTAGGTGAATATCAACGGCTATTTATATCATCACACATATTTGTCTGGCCCAAATTCATTTGCATTCAGGGGTAAATATTGGGTACTTGTTGCCGATAACCTATTGAAGTAGTTATAAGGTAAAGATGATTTACCATACCAGATCAATTAGTAGGAATGTTTTTATGAAATTACGCACCTGTTTATTTAGTGCCATGTTACTGGCCTCAAGCAATGTATTTGCTGAGCTAGTAATTGTTGTAAACCCGACTAATTCAAGTTCATTGGATTCAAAATCAGTTCAACGTATTTTTTTGGGTAAAGAAAAGAAGTTCTCCGATGGGTCAGAAACCATTGTAATCAATCAAGAGTCTACCACCGATATTCGCCAGAGCTTTGATGAAGATGTGTTAGGCCGCAGTTCTAGCCAAGTGTCAGCGTATTGGTCTAAGTTAGTCTTTACAGGTAAAGGTATTCCGCCAAAAGAAGTGGCCAGTGACGCAGAAGTTATTGAGCTAGTTGCCAAAAACCCCAACGTAATTGGCTACGTAAATAAGGCGTCTGTAACAGATGCTGTTAAAGCAATACAGTTATAGGAGACGCCCATGTTATTTATGAAAAGAACGCTACCCCTGGCCGTGCTTGCAGCACTTGGTACAGGTACTGCACACGCCGATGTTAGAGTAAACGGCTTCGCCAATTTAACTGCAGGTTTAACCGGCAGTGACGAAACCTTATATGGTTATGATGACAACGTTGATTTTAATGCGCAAAGCTTGTTTGCCATTCAGGTGAGCGGCGATGTGAATGACAAAATTACTGCTACCGGTCAAATCGTTGCACGTGGTGAAAGCGACTACGATGCCAATTTTGAATGGGCATACATGACATATGAAGTCAGCGACAGCGTGAGTGTTTCTGCTGGCCGTATAAGAATGCCGCTGTTTAAGTACTCAGCATCACTTGATGTGGGTTACTCTTATCATTGGGTGGTAGCACCGCAGTCGGTATACGATGTGCCCTTCAATAATGTTGATGGCGTAAGAGCCGATTACAATGGGTATGCAGGTGATTTAGAGTATTCATTACAAGCCATTGTAGGGCGTGTAAAAAGTGATTTCACTTTAGCCGGTGCTCCCGCAGATTTAACCATTGATAACGTAGTGTTAGTCACGGGTGACTTTACTTACAATAATTGGAACTTTCGAGGCGTATATGCAACGGGGCAGTCTACTTTTGACATTCCTGCACTTGCACCCGCGTTAGACTCACTTACCGCAATCGATCCAAACCTTGGAAATTTGCTTGCTGCAACTGAAGATTCAGGTGTATTTTATGGTATGAGTATTGCGTATGACAGGTACGATTGGTTTGTAGCGGGTGAGTACACGGGTGTAGAAATTGAAGACTCGTTTTACCCCGATGATATTAACTATTATGTAACTGCCGGTATCAGAAGTGGTAAATGGACACCGTTTGTAACTTATGAAAAATCTGACACCAACAGTGGTTTTAAGTTTTTGAACCAAGTCGGTGCTTTTCCTGAGGCTTTACAGCCTACGGTTACGCAGCTATTAGTGGGCTTACAACAGCCAGCAATTGGTGAGTCAACGACGCTATCGCTTGGCGTGCGTTACGATCTAGACACTAACGTAGCCATAAAAGCTGATGTGATACAAAGCACAGATGATATTGCAGACACCGACACTAACTTAATGCGCGTTGCGGTTAACTATATTTTCTAATAGTAAGCCAGGTTATACATAGCAAAAAAGGCGGCACCACGTGATTTTATATCACCGGTAGCCGCCTTTTTATTAGGTGTTACGTTTAGATTTGCGAATGTTGACGAATAAGATTGTGATACACATGATGCAACCTATCTAGCTCTGTACGATCAACATTAGGGTTACTCACTAAGGTTTGAATACTCTGGTCAAGCTCATATAGTACTTCACGCATGGGCAAACTGGGTATCAAACTTTGTACCCACGTAATCGCCGCTCGTCGCACGCCTTTAGTAACAGGCGTTACCTGATGCAAACTACTCGACGGATACAAAATAGCCGATCCTGCCTGTCCTTTTACGCGTTGAATACCAAACGGCGTACTAATTTCAAGTTCACCGCCTTCATAACTGTTGGCATCACTAAAAAACATCGTCATCGACAAATCTGAGCGCAGTACCTCATTGTTGTGAGGTATCCGCATAATAGCGCCATCAACATGAAAACCGTAGGTTTCGCCTTGCGCATAGCTGTTAAAACAAGGTGGAAATATACGATGAGGCAAAGCCGCAGACACAAACGATGGATGGTTACCCAAGCGTGCCAATAAGCTATTCGCTAAGGTTTTTACGCTGCTGTTTGTGGGGTCGGCTTGGCGGTTATGTTTAACGGCACCTGCCATACCCATAGCGGTTGCTTTGCCATCATCCCAAGGAAAAGCATCAAGCTGATTATTGATGTTAATTAAGGCTTGCTCATCAAATAAATTGTCTATGACTAACATGTGCTGTTTCCTTGGTAAACGGGATTAAAATTCGTAGGTTAACGTGGCTCTATACGAGCGAGCATCACCTAAGTACATAAATGCACCTGAACGATACGCAGCGGTAAAGTATTCTTCATCTAATAGGTTGCCTACATTTACGCGTAAGGTCATTGCATCGGTAAACGAATAATTAGCAAATAGGTTAATGGTGCTATAGCTTGGCACTACCACACTGTATTGACCGTTATCGCTGTCATATCCTGCTGCGGTATCGGGTTGCCCACCATACATCTCACCTTGGTAGGTAAGGTTACCACCAAATGCAAAGGCATCTGTAGGCTGATAACGCAACTGAGCATAGAAGCTCTCTTTTGCAAAATTACTTAACTGCAAACCTATGTTAGATTCGGTGACCGATTCTAGCACTTCTGAGTCCATGGCTGCGGCACTTATTTGCAAGCTCAGTTGCTCGGTTAAGTTACCGTTAACGGCAAATTCAAAGCCATCAACGCGGTTTTTACCGGTATTGAGCGTGCCTAAAGTAGAGTATGCATCGCCTACACTTTCCATGACATCATGCTTGGTGGTTTGAAACCACGTAGCCGCTAAAAACAGGTTTTCATCAAGCAATGACCATTTGGTGCCCAGTTCAAGGTTAACCACGGTTTCAGGATCGGCCACTGAAGCTTGCTCAGGGTCGCCGCACAAACCGCCGTATCCGCAGTTTGCTCCAAGGTCTGATTCACCACCATTGATATTGGTCGCGGTTGAATAACTGGCATAAATATTGGCTTCGTCGGTTAGGCTGTATACTACGCCTACGTGGCCATTATAAAAATCATCTTTATAGGCATAATCAAGCTCGGTGCCGCGACTTACCACATCGTTACTATAGTCGATAGTGTCTTGACGTAAACCAAAGAACAACTTCCATTGCTCGTTTACGGTAACTGTATCCATAACATATGCAGCAACGGTTTGCGCCTTAAATAGCGCATCAGAGCTGCCACGTTCAACACTGCGCTGCATGATATCTTGTGGGTTGTTGTAAACGTTGCCACTGCCATCAAGCAAACAATATCCTTCACTTACACCACGACGACCAGACGTAAAGCAATTAGTGGCCCCAGCGTAGTCAAGGTTATATACACCGTTGTCTACTTCTTCATCAGAAAACTCTAAACCGAATAGTAGCTTATGCTCCATGCCCGCGGCATCTACTGTGTAGAATAAATTAAATTGGGTGGCAAAGTACTCAACTTCTTGCCAGCCTTGGTGGGTACTTAGCGTAATGGTTTCAGCGCCCGGTGCGGTTGGATCTTCATCGGCGCGGAAGCTGCCGTTGGCCCCAGTAGACAAATAGCCGTTGCTGGTTTCACCATAGCGTGTGGCGTTAAAAAATTTCAGGTCGTTGCTAATGTCGTACTCCGTACGTACGGTAAATGCAGTGACCTCAGACTCTAGAAAATCGCTGCTTTGGGCATAAACGGGAATGTTTGAAACCGGCTTGCGGGTTTCGTCATCAAAGTAGCTTCCAAGATCGGGTGTGTCGTCGGCATTTACATAATAAATATCTGAATACACGCGCAAATCGTCGGTGTTATCGTATAAACCCGACAACAATAAACCGTCTCTACTGCGGCCAATGCCTTCTCTGTTTGGTGCATCTTCTTGCGCGCTTAAAATGTTTACGCGTGCGGCAAAATTAGTGGTAATAGGGGTGTTGTAGTCAAGAACTACGCGATGATGCTTATCACTTCCTACACTGGCATCAACGCGACCAAAATCATAGGCGGTTGACGCTTTTTTGGTAATGCTGTTAACCGCACCACCTGATGAGCCGCGTCCAGCAAATGTTGAGCTTGGACCTTTGGTAATTTCGATTTGTTCGGTGGCAAAGCTCTCTCGTGTTGTCATGCCAGGATCACGCAGTCCATCAACAAATACATCTGAACGCGCTTCATGACCGCGAATAATATAACGATCGCCAAAGGCATTGCCATTTTCGCCGGTACCAATGGTTACGCCAGCTTGTGCCGACAAAATTTCCTTCAGATCGCTTTGACCCGCCTCTTCAATTTGATCTTTGGTTAAAACGGTAATAGTTGCAGGTGTATCTGCTAAATCGGCCAAACGACGAATGTCGCCCGACTCTTTTACATTGTAAATAGAGTGGCGTACGCCGTGTACTTGAATAAGCTCAATGGCTTCTTGAGTACACGCGGTATCTTGTGTGTCGCATTGCGGTGAAACGGCTTCTTCAGCCGCTACTTGACCCATTCCTAAGGTAAGGGTCGCCAATAAAGTGTGTGAACCAAAAGTGGTAATAGAAGGTTTGTTGCCCGACATGAAAATGTGCTCTGTGTTGTGTTATTTCGAGCACATGATAAATTAAGTTATACAAAATGCAAATGATATTTGTTCTCATTTGCATTTGAGTTTTGCGATGTCTTGTTGTTTTGAAGTGATTTTGTCTAGATCAAGGGTAGTATCAATTCTTAGCGATTCTGGTATTAAGTGCGTAGCAAGCAGCACCACTTTATGTTGCGCAAGTGCATTAATCGCTTCGGTTACACAAGCAATACTGGTCGCATCAAGTGCTTCAAAGGGCTCATCTAGTAAAATAACATTTGCATGGCTGAGCATGGCTCTGGCAACGCCGATGCGTTTTTTCTCACCGCCCGACAGTGCACGGCCGTTTTCGCCTACCCATTCATTTAACTCGCTCAAATGCGTAAGCTGTAACTGTGAGAGTACCTTTTTCAATTGCGTGACAGAGGCGTTTGGGGCAGCAAGGAGTAAGTTGCTGGCGAGAGTATCTGACAACACGTATGGGAATTGCTCCACATACAAGCAACGAGCAAGCTGTTCGTAATTACTCGTAGGTATGTTTAGCTGTGTATTAGGGCATTGTATTCTGCGTTCTCCTTGGTAGGGAAGTATGCCGCAAATAGACTGTAACAAGCGACTTTTGCCAGTACCTGAACTGCCGGTAATAACGTGCGTCCCGGTATTTGAAAACGCAACATTAAGCGCTTTCATTTTTGTGTATTGAGGCACAAACTGATGTAAGACAAGCCCTGATATTGCGCTATTGTTTAGCTTTAAGGGAGTAATAGTATTATCAATACTCGCAATTGCACGAGTGGCATGTTGGTATTTAATCAGTTGTTGCTGGCTTTGCAAAGTGGGGCTTAGCCAATCATTCACACTAAGCAAGGCAATAGGCACCAAAACAAATACGTCATTGCCACCAAGGCTTGCCCCGTAAAGTGTAAATACGGCTATTATTGCCAAGGTCGCACATGTAAACAGGGCCAAGCTAGCTAAGCGAATACGAAATTGAATGCGGTTTTGTAGGTTGTTTAGTTGTTTAGTTGATGGCGCTTGCGCATGGTAGCTAGGGTACAAATGCCAAAGCGATGCACTTTCTATATGCGTAACAATATCGAACTGAGCTTTTTCTTTTGCCTTCACCAAAGTAGCGCTAAGCGAAAGCATAGATACCAGCAACGAGATATAAAGAATAGTAAATGCAATGCCAAACACCAGAGTAATTGTACTAAGACTCGGCACTAACACTACACTTACTATATGCAAGCACGCTAATGATAAAAACGCGCCGGCATTTTGTCCTACCCACGCCATCCAGATTGATGCTACTTCCTCACTTTGATGGTGAAGTGCATCAAGTGAGCTTTGTCTTGAAATGTGAGTTTTGTTAGCTAAGTTAGCAAAAATATTTAGCCGGATAGCCGCTAAACGTTGCAATAAATGATGATGACCCACCAGCATTGAAAAATAACCCGAACCAATACGCAAAATGGCAAGCACCCGTATAATAACTGCTGGCAACATGTAGTTAAAACCGATACCGGCAATACTGCAGGCTGCTATAAACCACGACGCAACCAATAGAATGAAAAAGCCTGCCAATAAATGCACGACTGCCAATACTAAGTAGCTTACAAGGTGGAGTGTTGATGCCCGAACATGCGATGAACTCATGACTGAACCTCAATTATATGGTTATGAATGTGCCAAGTTTGCGAAAACCACGTTTCTGGCAAGGGTTTATGAGACGCCCATACAACCGTTTTGTGCTTGAGTTTTTGGTGAATAAGAGCGGATAAATGCTCATGTTGCTGATGGGTTAAATGCGCAGTGGGTTCATCCAGTAAAATAATGTCTTTGTTCATTAGCATTATGCGCGCTAGCGATAGTCGCTGTGCCTCGCCTCCTGATAGCGCGGCATTGTCGCCAAGAACGGTATCAAGCCCATTTTCAAGGTTTGCCAACCAGTTACTAAGGTCTACATCGTGTAGGGCTTGAATAATAAGCGAGTCGGCAATAGTGTGGCCTAAAGTCATATTGTCTCTGAGCGATTTATTTAGCACAGCAACTTGTTGGGTTAACAAACCTACTTTTCCTTGCAGGCAATGAGATGCTGCCCTAAATCCGCATAAGGCTTCAAGTAATACTGTTTTACCTGCACCGGAATTGCCTGTTAGTCGCGTCCATTGTTGGTTTTGTAGGCTCAACTTTTTAGCGCGTAAATGAGGTTCGTCTACGGTAAAGTTGAGCCATGCCATATTGCTTGCAGGATTGTGCTGATGATGGTCTTCTTCAAATAACGGTGCAATACGCTGTGCTGCGGCCTCTGCTTTGGCTTTTTGATGATAATAGCGCCCCAAGGTGCGTAGCTCAGAGAATAACAAGGGCGCAACCAACAGCATAAACAAGCCTAATTGTAGCGTAATAGTGGGCCCAATCGACAATTCGCCCAACAAGCTAAAGCCAATAAAAACCGCGACTAAAGCCATGGCTACCGTGGCAAAGAAGTCGAGCACGGTGGTAGATAAAAACGCAATAGACACCACTCGCATGGTATTGCGATTAACGATATCGCTAGCGTGTGATAAACGCTTAAGTTGCGCGGGATGCTGACCAGTAACAGTAATAAGAGACAGGGCTTTTAGGCGGTCAGAAAACATGTCACCCAAGCGTTCAAGGGCCACAAAGTGTTTACTGTGTATTGCGGTGGCGCCTCTACCCACCAAAATCATAAACAAGGGAACAATAGGCATGGTGATAAACATGGTTGTCGCCACCACGTAGTTTATTGGAAAAATAACCAGCAATACTACTATTGGCCCTACGCCTGCTAACCATTTTTGAATGCTGTATTGGGTGAGAAACTCGCCTATATCGGGCACATTGATTAAAAAAAGTTGCTGCCAAAAAGTACTTGAATAGCGCTTGGTCAGGGCCAATTGCTGCGATTCGAGTATATGATGCAATCTGCCTTCGAGTTTGTGTTCCAGTTTTGTTTTTATCGAATGGCGCATGGCGTCTTGTATAAACGCACAGACCGCCCATGTAAGCATAGCGAGTATAAAAGGGAGTAGATTGTGCGCATTGCTAAAGGGTACAGCCTGCTGCAGTGGCGTGGTTTCATTCACGATGCCGTGCACAATGGAAGCCAAGAACCAAAATGCACTGATTTGTGCAGCAAGCTGTATTAAACGAACAACGAACACCTGAATTTGCCAACCACGAGCATATTGTGCTTGTTTTTTTAGCCATGCAGTTGCAGCTTGTTCAGGTGTCGTTGAAGTAGGCATTATTATGATTCGTCCGTTCTGTCCATGTTTTCAGTAGACTCTAGCCACATCGCATTGATAATGGCAAACGAACAGGCGAGTAACACGCCTAATATCCAAGTGAAATACCACATAGTTTTTCCTTAATTAATAAATTGCATGAGACTTGTTTAAGTCAGATTGTTTAATGCGACCGCGCATAACCCAAAAACCGTATAAGGTATAGGCCAATACAATGGGCACAAAAATACAGGCCACAATAAACATGGTTTGTAGGGTTAGTTGTGACGAAGTTGCATCCCATACTGTTAAGCTAGCATTTGGCATGGTACTACTGGGCATCAAAAAGGGGAACATTGAACATCCTGCTGTGAGGATAATGCCGGCAATGCTAAGTGCACTTGCGACAAACGCATAGCCACTTTTAGCTGTGTACGAGGTGAAAGCACAAGCCAGTGCTCCGCCAATACCAAGCACTGGCGCTACAATCATCCACGGGTACAGGCTGTAGTTGCTCAACCAAGCGCCAGAAACCACGTCAACGGTTTTGTTTAAGGGATTGCTGGTTGCCACAGTATCTATTGTTGAGGTAATCACAAAGCCATCTACACCAAACGTTAAATATATTCCGGCTAGACTAAATAAAGCCGCAGTGGCCAATGATAATACAACCGATACTGCGCGGGCCCGATGGTACAAGTTACTGTCGGTTTTAAGCTGTAACCATGTGGCCCCGTGGTTTAGAAGCATGGCCACGGATACCAGGCCGCTTAATAACGCAAAGGGTGTGAGTAAGCCAAAGAAACTGCCGGTGTAAGTAGCCTTTAATGTGTCATCAAGTTCAAAAGGCACGCCCAGTAGTAAATTACCAAAGGCCACGCCAAATATTAATGATGGAATAATGCCACCAGCAAACAAGGCCCAATCCCACATGCTGCGCCATTTTTGATGTGGCAGTTTACCTCTGTAGTCAAAACCAAGTGGGCGCATCCACAATGCTATTAAGGTAAGCGCTAAGGCTAAGTAAAAGCCTGAAAACGCAGTGGCATAAATTAATGGCCATGCCGCAAATATTGCGCCGCCTGCGGTAATAAACCAAACCTGATTACCGTCCCAGTGCGGGCCAATGGTGTTAATCATTACCCGTCGGTCGGCGTCGGTTTTGCCTACTAAGGTAAGCAATGCGCCAACACCCAAATCAAAGCCATCGGTAACCGCAAAGCCAATCAGCAATACGCCTACCAATATCCACCAAACTAGTCGTAAAAATTCGTAGTCAATCATAAGGGCGCTCCTTGCGATGTTGTAGGCATATTTGACTGCTCTTCTAAAGCTTGCTGCGCTTCAGCAAAGGTGGCTGATGGCCCTTTTTTGGCATACTTCTGCATTAAGTAAAACGCGGCAACAAACATAAGCGCGTAAAAACTAGAATAGGCAACCATGGTGATCACTACGTCGCTCACGCTTAAATTGGATACTGATGTGTGCACGGGCAGAATTTCTGCAATAGACCAAGGCTGACGCCCGTATTCTGCAACAAACCAACCCGCTTCAGACGCTATCCACGGCAATGGTAAGCTCCATAAGGCCGCTTTTAGTAACCAGCGCGGCTTGGTAATTTGATGTTTGGTGCTGTAGTAAAACGCCAAGGCAAACAGCACTAACATTGCAAAACCGGCCGCCACCATTATGCGAAAACTCCAAAATAAAGGTGCAACTGCGGGGATGCTGTAATCCACTGCTTTAGCAATTGCTTGCTCGCTAGGATTGGTAATGTCATCGACAAAGGGTTCTAGTAACAATGCGTAGCCTAAGTCATTTTTGTGTTGCTCAAATGTTTGTTGCTCTTCAATGCTGGCTTCGCCTGAACGCATTTTGTCTAGTACTTCGTAGGCTTTTATGCCTGATAATATGCGCTCGCGATGCGCAATTTTATGATCGTGCAAACCAATCACCTCTTCATCAAGAGACCGCGTGGCAATAATGCCCATTGCATACGGAATTTGTATGGCATAGTCCACTTCTTGGGTGGCGTCATTAGGTAGGCCTACTAAGGTAAACGGAGCCGGCGCTGGGTGGGTATGGTATTCAGCTTCTACTGCAGCAAGTTTTACTTTTTGTACATCACCCAGTTCGTAACCACTTTCATCGCCCAATACAATAACCGACATTACCGACAACAAACCAAAGCTAGCAGCAATGGCAAATGAACGTCGAGCAAAAGCAATGTCTTTGTTTTTGAGTAAATAGTATGACGAAATAGCCAATACAAAAATGGCGGCGGTAACATAACCAGCCGACACAGTATGGACAAATTTAACTTGTGCCACAGGGTTAAAAACCACCTCTGAAAAGCTGGTCATTTCCATGCGCATTGATTCAAAGTTAAACTCAGAACCTACGGGATGCTGCATCCACCCGTTAGCTATAAGTATCCAAAGCGCCGAGAAGTTAGAGCCAATGGCGACTAACCATGTTGCCATTAAGTGTTTCACTTTTGACATGCGATCCCAGCCAAAAAAGAACAAACCAACAAAGGTAGATTCTAAAAAGAAGGCCATTAGCCCTTCAATTGCGAGGGGTGCGCCAAATATGTCACCCACATAATGTGAGTAATAAGACCAATTCATACCAAATTGGAATTCCATGGTTAAGCCAGTTGCTACACCAATCGCAAAATTGATACCAAAAAGCTTGCCCCAAAACTTGGTCATTTGTTTGTAGATTTCTTTGCCTGTCATTACATACACCGACTCCATAATGGCTAACATAAAGGTTAGACCAAGTGTAAGTGGCACAAATATGAAATGAAACATGGCGGTCATGGCAAATTGCCAACGAGATAACTCAACTAAGGTCTCGTTCATGCTGCTTCTCCTAGCGT
This sequence comes from Glaciecola sp., assembly GCA_049650345.1. Taxonomy (GTDB): domain Bacteria; phylum Pseudomonadota; class Gammaproteobacteria; order Enterobacterales; family Alteromonadaceae; genus Glaciecola. The sequence goes on from JBARZY010000033.1 coordinate 28,813, forward strand.
GCTGATACGCGATAAACATTATCGTATAAGGTCTAGATAGCATGAGGCGTGCCA
>JBARZY010000034.1:0-2527 GCA_049650345.1 Glaciecola sp.
AGGCCAAACGCTAAGACTATGATTGCTAATACACCGACAAGCCATTTCATTATAGCCACCTAAGCCCAAAATAAACCTCACTTGCTATATGTATAAACAGAACACAATATAGCGTCATTGAAATAAAGATGTGAAACTTCAACCAGCGAGAAAACCAAGTTTTTGCTGTGTTATGGATCATAATGCTATATTCGATGTCTGAGATGGCATCCACTATCTTCAGCAACTCTTTTTCTTTTTGCAATGATATATCTTGTCTAGGGGCGAGCAAGCTTAGACTAAAGGAAGGAAGGATATTCGAAGTGCGTTTAGTAATCGCTTTATACTGAGCATCACAAACACCATCTCTCAAGCTTTTTTTTGAATCATTTAGTGCGTGTTGAAACTCGTTTAATTGACGCTTTTTTTCTTTCATTTTCGTTGATATTAAACCAAGTACATAACGGCCTACAAAACCGCTCAGAACCACTATCATCATAAACAACACAAGTATTATACCGACGGGACTAGCAAATCTGTGCCCGCTATGTATCAACGCCAATATCGGTCCTAGCACACCCGCGTAAATATGGATTTTAAGCAGAGTTGCCATGGGAATGAATTTTGTGATGCTCTTTTTTAGGGACTTTGTTCGCTTTATAAACATATATAAAAGTGGGATCAGCATCAACATGCTAGCTAGTGCTCCCACAACAAAACCGCTTAGACTACCAGGAAACTGTGAAGAGCGATGCCACAAAAATCCTAGCCAAAGTAACATCATGAGTGCAACTAAGCTACCGACTAGATTTCGCTCATGTGTATTCATTTAAGCGTCTACCTCAACATCGGACGTTGGGATAGCCTGACATGCTAATATATATCCTTCTTTTTTATCTTGCGGCTCTAACCCGTCATCAACCTCCATTTCTACGGCTCCTTTAGTGAGCTTTACTTTGCAGCTTCCACATGAGCCAGCACGGCAAGAGTTATCAATATCAATATCGAGTGAATCAGCAACATCTAAGATTGTTTCATCGGTATTAACCGGAGCTTGTTTACCAGAAAGACTAAAATTGATTTGCCTTTCACTCACTTTTTCTAGCACAGGCTTTGTAACGATAGGTTTATTAGGCCTTTTAGGAGTCGCTGGCCCAAAAGCCTCCGTTTTTATTTGGCTCTCAGGCACGCCCAAACCAGAGAGGATACCCTTCATGGAGTCCATCATTGCTGGTGGTCCACAGATATGGGCAGTTTTTGCTTCAATTTCAGGTACAAAATCTTTAATTAATCCAGAGGTCAAACGCCCCTGTGGGCCCATCCATGATGTCCCCTCTGCTTGCGTCATACTCACAAGTACTTTCAAATTTGAATAACGAGCCTGTAAATACCTTAACTCCTGTTCAAAAATAAAATCCTTCGTAGTTCGTGTGCAAAACAGAAAATATATATCACCGTCCCAACAAGTCGCAGTTAAATATCTTACTGCGCTCATCATTGGTGTGATCCCGACGCCGCCTGATATGAGCATGACGCTGTTTTCACCTTTCCCATTAAAAAAGAATTTTCCACCTGGCACTTTGACAATAAGCGAATCTCCCACTTTTACATTATCATGCATAAAACGAGATACCACACCATGCTCTTCACGTTTTATGGTCACTTCAAAATAATGTGTTTGGGTGGGTGATGAAGCTATTGTATAAGAACGTTTAACTGGCTTATCGACGCCATCAATTTGAAGCGAAAAAGTGACAAATTGACCCGGTTCGTAACTGAAAGGAATTAGGTCATTGTTCGGATGAGCAAAGCGAAATGTTTTAACATCATGGGTTTCAATGAATATCGCTATGACTTTCATCTCACCGCTAAACACTTTTCGTCGCGCCCCTGGGACATCAGAATTTGCCGGTGTTGAGGCTGATACGTCATTGTTTACACCATTATTAGTTGGGATGGATATCGCTGTTTTTACATCAACGATTGGCGTATCAGTATTTGTTAATACGCCAGTGTTATTTTTTTGACTTGTGCTTGAAGTCTTAGTATTTTTTTCATCATTTTTGAGTTGCGCGAGCAACGCTGATGCTCTGCGCATTTTAAATCCATACACGTATATCATGGCAACGGCAAAGAGTAATAAAATCACCATAATAGAAGTGTGAAAGGGCGTCATCCCCCAAATAATGGTCTGATTGTTTTCAGGTATGCTGGGCAGTATATCCATCTGAGTTTTGAACCACGTTAAGGCTACGCGTCTTGGCTCCTGTCCATCTAGCAGCGCACGTTTAGTCGCAAGACCACTATCAAAATGGGCAATTCCCTCTTTTACTGTTTCAAGCGCGATTTGCATTTGGGCATAATCTTCTGCCTGTGAGGCCTCTGCCAACCACATAAACCCATTAGAAAGTTGTTCGTTGCCTAATCGCATTCGCTCAGTCGCTTTACTCAAGAGAAATGTCGTTTGCTCAGGCGTAGCTGACTGCATTCTCATTAAAGAGGGATAGAGATCTTTGGGTTTGGGCGCTCCCATTTTCTCCATCATTTT
>JBARZY010000035.1:0-6913 GCA_049650345.1 Glaciecola sp.
TTACGCCCGATTTGTCGGCAGCTGAGTCAACCACTACTTCGCGCACAAACGCACCAATGTTTATATCTGAATTAAAGGCTTCAGCTAAGGCGGCGTCTACATCTTGGCCCAAAATACCCAACAAGCCTCTGCGCACTTCACCAAATTCGGCTAGCTGGTCAATTAGGCTTTTCATCATGTTGCTAGGAATAGCAAATCCAATGCCCACGTTACCGCCGTTAGGACCAAAAATAGCGGTGTTAATACCCACTAGCTGGCCGCGCAGGTTAACTAAGGCACCGCCCGAGTTTCCGCGGTTAATGGCAGCATCGGTTTGAATAAAATCTTCATAACCACCAATGTTTAGGCCCGAGCGCCCAAGCGCACTCACAATGCCCGAAGTAACGGTTTGGTTTAAACCAAAGGGGTTACCAATAGCCACTACAAAATCGCCCACGCGCAGTTTGTCTGAATCTGCCAGTGGCACTTCAACTAAATCGCTGGGTTCAATTTGTAATAAGGCAATGTCGCTTTGTGCATCAGCACCTAGCTTTGTGGCTTCAAGTTCGCGCCCGTCGGTAAGCTTCACTACAATTTTGTCGGCGTTATCTACCACGTGGTTGTTGGTCACCACATAGCCTTTGCTGGCGTCAATAATAACACCCGAGCCCAAGCCTCTAAAAGGACGTTCTTGCGCTTGTTGGTTTGGATTGCCAAAGAAATACCGAAACATTTCAGGCACTTCTTGACGCGATGTTTGTGTGCCCGACACGGCAATACTCACTATTGCCGGTGTGGTTTCTTCTAGCATGGGTGCTAGCGAAGGTAATTCATCTTTTGAGAAAAACGGGATACCGGCAACAGCGCTTGCAGAAGACGCTGCAATAAATATTGCACTAACAAACGCTATTGAGGTTTTGCGTATAACTTGATTCATGTATCTCAGTGCTCCTAAAAGTCATATCTAAATAATTTTAATACCTAGTACAGACATTGATTTAGGGGCAATAGTTCATAACTCAAGTTAATTATTGCTTTTTTCCTCTGCCAGTAAAGCAGGGTTTCCTGCAAACAAACCTGAACCGTTGTTAGCAAAATCTTTAGGCTGATCACCGGTACTGGTTTCAAGGTTGTTACTCGACGACGTATTGCTAGTGTTACGTAAAAACACGCTTGCATGTTCACCAAAAAATGGCATTTCGGCATCGTCGCTGGGCGCTTGCAAAGCACCTTCGTATTGATTCAAGCTCTGCTTCAGTGCATTTAACTGTGTTTCAATACCTTGAATACCTTGGCGGCTAGACTCTATATGACCCAGTGCCTGTTGCGCCAACAGCCCTTTAATTTCAGCCTCGGTAGCATTATTGCGTTGGCTTTTTGCCTGCATAGATGCACGCATTAATAACCATGTAACCACGGCCCCAAAAACTAACCCCAATATTACGCCAATAACCAGCGTTGTTACGTCCATAATGAACTCCAATAAATAGTGCCTTAATGGTGCTGATCTTTGACTATTGCGCGCGCACTTGCAAGCGCTATTTGTTGAATTTTTTGTCACGCTTTGTGTATGGGTAAGTGAGTACATTTTAAAATTGTGCCATATCGACCAAGGTAGACCAGCACAGCGGCCAAACATGGCTATTCAATTTTCGCTAACAGGCGTATAATAAAGCAATAAATACTTACAATTGCAGCATAAATAAGGGCAATGAATGACACCTTGGGAAAAATACCAAGACGACCTTTCGTTAATTGACTTTCAGTACGACGAGGCGCAAGAAAACGCCGTTAAAGAATTGCAGCGCTTGTACGAAGAGCTTACCCAACCTAAAAAGAAGCATCGTTGGCGTGTTACTTTAAAAACCACCTTTGGTCTTAAAATGAACAAGCCTGAAATTCAGGGTATTTACTTTTGGGGCGGTGTGGGGCGCGGTAAAACTTACTTAGTTGATACGTTTTACGATTGCTTGCCCTTTGAAAACAAAATGCGCGTTCACTTTCATCGCTTTATGCACCGCATTCATCAAGAGCTTAAATTACTAGATAACCAGTCTGATCCGCTCAAAATTATTGCCAAAAAGCTTTCAAATGAAACCCGCATAATTTGCTTTGACGAGTTTTTTGTATCTGACATTACCGACGCCATGATACTAGGCACCTTAATGCAAGAGCTGTTTTCCCACGGCATTGTGTTGGTTGCTACCTCAAATATTGAACCCGATGGCTTGTATCGAAATGGCCTTCAGCGTGCGCGGTTTTTACCGGCAATCGATCTTATTAATCAGCACACACGCGTAGTGAATGTAGACAGCGGTACTGATTATCGCATGCGCACACTGGAACAAGCCGAAATATACCATTTCCCACTTGACGACCAGGCCCAGCAAAATCTTAATTTATATTTTGAAAAACTCGCCGCCGAGGTATACACCAGCAACACTGTGGTAGAAATTGAAGGGCGCAATATTCCTGCCCTTAAAAAAGCCGAAAGCGTGGTAATGTTCGAATTTAGAGCGCTATGCGACGGGCCTCGCAGCCAAACCGATTACATTGAACTAAGCCGAGTATTTCAAACCGTGCTACTGGCCAATGTTGAACAAATGGGCGAGGCAAACGACGACATTGCCAGACGTTTCATCGCCATGGTTGACGAATTTTACGAGCGTAACGTTAAACTCATTATTTCGGCACAAGTTGATACCGAAGAGCTGTATACCGGTGGGCGCTTGTCGTTTGAGTTTCAGCGCTGCTTAAGCCGTTTGCAAGAAATGCAGTCACATGAATATTTGACTCGCCCGCATTTGGCCTAAGCCTAATTACAATTAATATACAGCAACAATGTTTGTTGTTATTGGCAGTAGGCTAATAAAGCAATATTCGTTACAATATGCGCACTATTTTTATAGCAGCTCATCGTGCATGCGCGCGGTGAACCGCTAATACTGTTACAAAATCATAATAAGCGCCTTTAACGGCCATAAAAGAGAGCATTATGGGAAGAAAATTTGAAGTAAGAAAGGTATCAATGGCTAAAACGGCTGCTGCCAAAACCAAAGTATATTCAAAATACGGTAAAGAAATTTACGTTATTGCAAAAAATGGCGGCGTTGACCCCGATGCAAACTTATCACTTCGTCGCCTTATTGAAAAAGCCAAAAAAGACCAAGTACCTGCACACGTTATCGACAAAGCAATTGATAAAGCCGCAGGCGGCGCCGGTGAGGATTTCTCGCCTGCACGTTACGAAGGTTTTGGCCCGGGCGGCTGCATGGTAATTGTAGATTGCCTTACCGACAACGTTAACCGTACCATTACCGACGTGCGCAACTGCTTTACCAAAACAGACAGTAAGTTAGGCGCACAAAATTCAGCCGCGTTCATGTTCGACCACCTTGCAGTATTTGCCTTTGCCGGTAACGACGACGAAGTTATCTTAGAAGCGCTAATGGAAGCTGACGTTGACGTAAACGACGTAGAAGTAGAAGACGGCCAAGTTACCGTATTTGTGCCGCATACCGAGTTTTTCAAAGCCAAAACCGCCTTGCTTGAATCGTTCCCTGACACCGAGTTTGACGTAGAAGAAATTAGCTGGGTACCCCAAGAAACCAAACACATTCCAGAAGACGACATGCCTATGTTCGAAAAATTCATGGATATGCTAAACGACTGTGATGATGTGCAAAACATCTATCACAATGCCAACGCTTAGTTTATACTTGCGCCCGAGTTGGCCAAGGCAATCGCTGCTTTTACCCTATTAAGTAATTAGTAAGGTAAAAGGGGAGGAAAGTCCGGGCTCCATAGGGTAGGGTGCCAGATAACGTCTGGGCGGCGCGAGCCGACGACAAGTGCAGCAGAGAGAAGACCGCCCATTGTGCTTGCACATTGGGTAAGGGTGAAAGGGTGCGGTAAGAGCGCACCGCATTGCTGGCAACAGTATATGGCAAGGTAAACTCCACCCGGAGCAAGACCAAATAGGTTCCCTTACGGCGCGACCCGCGTTGGGAACGGGTAGGTTGCTTGAGCTATTGAGCGATTAATAGCCTAGACGAATGATTGTCGTTGTTGTGTTTGTTTCAAACGCAACAAAACAGAACCCGGCTTATGCGGCCAACTCACACTTTCTTTATATGGGTAATTATTACGCATTAAAAAAGCCAGCTTATAGCTGGCTTTTTGTTTTTTAAGCGTACCTAACATGGCACTGCTGCAAAAGCACTATGCTTTTCTGCGAGCAACCAATGTAAGCGCGCCTGCAAGGATAAACACAAGTGCTGCTGGAGCTGGAACCGCTTGTGTTTCAATGCGTAGTTTGTCAATAATACCGGTTTGGAAGGCGTTAAAGTCAGACGCTTCAATTAAGAATGCACCTGGACCGCCAATCACATTATTTGTGTAATAGTTGGCAATACCACTACCACCAATAGCAATGCCGTTTACGGTTATACCGTTGGCAACCGCGTTGTCGCGTGCTTGTTGGTCTAAGGTTGAGTTACTTGTGCCGTCGCCAGATACATCAATAATAGTCCCTACAGTAGCGTCTAAGCCATTGTTTTGAAGTAAGTCAACAGCACGATTTACGCCGCTATAAATACTTGTGCCGCCGCCACCTGGGCGAGTAAAGTTATCAAGCAAATCAGCAAAAGCTAATGCTTCAGCCTCTGTACTAAGCACAGTAAACGCATCAAGCGTTGACGTATAAAAGTTGCTTGCAAAAAACACTGCGTTTACTGCTATACCGTGCGTTGCATTTTCAATATTCGCAATTACGCTGCTGTTTCTGAATGCATTTGCATAACCGTCCATTTGTAAGTTGTATTCACTGGTGCTTACGCTACCTGATACATCTATTACTAACGAAAGCTCTATGTCGATTAATGCGGCTTGAGAAGGCGCAATTAATGATGCTGCTAAGGCTATTGTGGCTAAGCCTTTTTTAATCATTGATTTCATACTAAGTCCTTTTGTTCCTTGTACTGTGTAATGCTTGTAAGCTATATGTTTATTGGGGTGAGCCACTTTTGACAAATTGTAGTCAATTGTGATTCAAACACCCATAAGCAAAAAACGATCCAAATTAAATGTTGTTATTTTTTAACGTCTTACAATCAAAGTGCAGACGAAAGCGTGCACGCTGTAAAAAATATGGACACTCTTTCGCGCGTTCGGTAACGGCCGTTTACAGGGCGTTAATTACTATATAATACTCAACTCAATCGCCTTTAATACGGCCCGAGTGCGATCTCGCACGCCTAATTTACTGAGTATGCTAGACACTTGATTTTTAATGGTTCCTTCAGATTTAAACAAGCTTTGCGCCATTTCTTTATTTGAACAGCCAGCGGCCATTAGGCGCAAAATTTCGGTTTCACGCTTTGACAAAGGTTCGGGCATATCGGCGGCTTCAAAGTTGCCTGTTTTGCCTTGCAAACCTTTAATTAAGCGTTCGGTTATGGCCGGTTGAATGAGGGTTTCGCCCGCATGCACCGTAGCAATGCTGTCTACTAGGGTTTCAAGCGACACGTCTTTTAATAAATAGCCTTGCGCGCCGGCTTGTATGGCTTGAATAACCGATTCGTGATCATCAAAGGTCGTTAGCATAATTACCGGTATAGTTATATTTTGCTCTTTCATGGCATGCACGGTTTGAATACCTGTCATTACGGGCATGCGTATGTCCATTAGCACCACGTCAATTTGCGTGTGTGGCATCATGGCTAGGGCGGCTTCTCCATTTTCAGCTTCACCCACTACGTTTACTGTTTCAGACAAGCCCAACAGGCTCTTTATGCCTTGGCGAACCAAGGTTTGGTCGTCTACTAACAATACATTAATCATGTTCACCTACCGGAATACTAATAGTGGTCACAAATTGCTTGTTGTTAATGGCAAAGTCAACTTCACCGCCTATACCACGCACACGTTCTTTAATACCTGTTAAACCATTTCCAGCAACTATTTTAACGGGTATCTTGCCATCGTTACTCATGACTAACTGCAAGGCTTTTGCACCATTCTTAGACGCTACTAAGGCCAAATCAATTTGCATCATTGTGCCTTGCGCGTGTTTTACGTTATTGGTTACGCTTTCCTGAATACATTTCACTATGGTGTCGGCAACATGAATATCACTCACGTTTATGTTTGGGTCGATATTAAGCTGGGCATTTACGGTGGGCAGGGCCGCCAAAATACTATCAATACTGGTTTGTAGATCAAGCTTACCTTTATCGCGTATATCGCTTACGGCCTCGCGCACGTCACTTAATAACAGTTTTGATAATTGGTGACACTGGTCAATTGACTCTTTCACCTCGCCACTGGATTTACGCGACGCCACCTGTAAGTTAATGGTTAACGCTGTTAAATGGTGGCCCAGTAAGTCGTGTATATTGCGCGCTATTCTTACCCGTTCACCTTGTTTTACCGCTTCATTTAATAACGACTGTGTGGCAATAAGTTGGCTGTTGATAAGCTCGGTTTGCAAACGAGCTTGGCGCTCACGCAAGCCCGTGTTTACCATAATTAAGGCAAACAAGTTAAAGGTCCAAAACAAAAACGCGGTTATGCCTACACCACTTTGCTGCCAATAATAGGTATAAACCAAATATAAGGGCAATGCCCAAAGCGGCGACAAAAAGAACGCCCGCTTAATACTCATGTAATAGGGCATAATACCGCTAAAAATGACCATTAGTATGGCGACAAACGAATACGGTATATAAAAGTAAATCGCAATAATGTTAACAAAGGTAACTAGCGTAACGCTTGCCCGCAGCGTATTGCTTTTAAGACGTTCACTGGGCAAGGTCGACACCAACCAAAACAACATAAAGCTACAGCACAATATGCCCGACACCCACAAATGGGCAGCACTAAACTTCTCGCTTTGATACATTAATACCAGCGAGAACACCGTAATCATTAACCA
>JBARZY010000036.1:0-7454 GCA_049650345.1 Glaciecola sp.
AAGCGAGCCCAGAGATGAGTCATCCCTAGCGATTTAATCGCTCATAAGGGTTGTTGAAGACTACAACGTTGATAGGCAGGGTGTGGAAGCGTTGCAAGGCGTTAAGCTAACCTGTACTAATTGCCCGAGAGGCTTAACCATACAACACCTAATGGTGTTGGATGTGGCAAGTGTGCTAAATCAAAAAAGTTAAATAGAGTAGTGACTCTGTTGAATATGATTACGAATTATCAGTAAATCCAAATTGTCCCTTTTTGTCTGGCGACAATAGCGATACGGTACCACCTGACTCCATCTCGAACTCAGAAGTGAAACGTATTAGCGGCGATGGTAGTGTGGGGTTTCCCCATGCGAGAGTAGCACATCGCCAGACTCCCAATTAAAGAAACCCGCATAGCAACCGCTAGCGGGTTTTTTTATGCCCGCAACAAAATCAATTAATGGGGTCAGAGTACTTTATTAGCCTCACCGACCACCCATCTCGCCTAAATTAATGTCCTCTGACCCCATTAATTTTTAGTTAGTGTGTATAATTGTTTTAGGTGGTTTATGAGTAGAGAGATTTGCAAAAGTTGTGGATATCCTTTGCGCACTTGTGTGTGTACGGCAATTTCATCTGTGATGAAGCCTTGTAATATTATTGTGATACAAGATATACGAGAGCGTGGCCACCCTAAAAATACGTTAAAGCTGTTATCGTTAATAATTTCGGACATAGTAATTATGTATACTAATAAGCATAAGCAGGTGGAAAAGTTCTGTGATAGCGATGACGCGTATTTAATTTACCCCATTGTTGATAGCCAACCGATTGAAGAGGCACGGTCAACAGTGTCTAGTAGTTCAACATTAATATTTATAGATGCTAGTTGGAAACAAGCCAACGCAATCTATCACGCTAACGAGTGGTTACAAAAACTACGATGTTTACATTTTGCGACTCCCCCGCAGGCGCAGTATGACATACGAACCGCAAAAAAAACGCATCAACTGTCTACCATCGAAGCAGTTTCTTACTCACTAAGTAGTTTGTTTAATACGCCACCTGAGCCTTTTTATTCAGCATTGAGCAAACTGAAACAAAACTGGCAGAAATTTCAACCTTAGAAAGACCTGAATGGGCATTACATTATTTGTTGTTACTCATAACCAATGAGACTATTTTCCATTCTTGTTTAGGTTTTAGTGTCTTAGTCGTTGTGAACATTTCTAGTTCTCCACCAGGTGTAATACCACATAAGGGAAGCAACCGACCCGAATATTGTTCTTCATAGTCCTTATAAGAAAACTCATTCGACAGTTTAGTCGTCTTAATTACTCCACCACTATTTATCAAACTCATTAGTTTCCCGTATGACGCATCGTGAGAGAATAAGCTTAATTTTTGATTGTATGCATCAGATGCTTGATGACTTGGACGTTGTTGTTCATCTTTTGTCGTTAAACCTAACACGCTTCCTTTGCCAAGCTCATGTTCAAAATGAAAGGTGACTAATGGATTTAATTGCTTGTAAGGAGATAAAACCAATACCTTGCCAATAAGGGTTAAATCTAAGTTACGAGAGGCATGTTCTGAAATAGGGTTGCCAAAATAAGTATCTAATCCGTCCATTCGTGCGGCGCTTATGCTTTCCCAGTTAGTGTCGGCTAAACGTATCGTAACTCCTTGCTGCTTTAACTCTTGTGCCAGCAACCGACTAAATTCTCCACCGCCAAAGAATAGTAAGCCGTTTGGTTCAGGTGATCGAATTCCTAACCATTTTGCTAATTGAGCAGCGCTTAAACTTTGTATAACAACTGTAACAATAATAACCAAAAACACCATAGGTACTAATAAATCAGCTTGTGGATAAGAGATAGCCTCTAGCTTGAGAGAAAATAATGCGGAGACTGCTGCAGCAACTATACCTCTAGGGGCAATCCAACTTAGCAAAGTAATTTCTTTTAGCGTGAGTTTAGAGCCTATTGAGGACAATAGTACTGAAAGGGGTCTTGCAACAAACAATATAACTCCCAACACTATTGCCGCGGCCCACCCTACTTGAATGATTGCATTGATATCTATCCTTGATGCCAATAATATAAATAAACCGGAAATGAGTAACACACTTAATGTTTCTTTAAACTCTAGTATGTCATCTACATCCACGCGTTTCATATTGGCAAGCCACATGCCCATAATTGTAACAGTAATAAGCCCTGACTCATGGGCTACATAGTTTGATGCAGCGAATACACCAAGCATCAATGTAAGTACCGCAGTATTGGTTAGGTAATGAGGGATCCAGTTATTACGCAAGGCAAGGCCCAATAAATAGCCACTTATAGCACCAACTACCACGCCAACCCCAACAGTTAAGAAAAAAGCGATAAAGGTATTACCAATCGCATTTTGAGAAGAAATAATGTATTCAAACACGAGTACTGCCAGTAGTGCGCCAATTGGGTCAATAATAATACCTTCCCAGCGTAGAATATTTGAAACTTGGTGACTGGGACGCACAGTTCGTAGCATAGGAACAATTACTGTAGGGCCTGTAACGGTAACGACCGCAGCGAACAAAAAAGCGAGTTCCCATGAAATGCCTAACGCAAAATATGCGGCAGGTGCAATACAAAGCATGGTTATTAGAGCTCCAAAAGTACATAAGTTACGCACCATAGAACCATGCCCACTGATGTCTTTAAACTTGAGTGTCAGGGAACCTTCAAATAATATAATAGCGACACATAGTGACACAATTGGAAATAATAAGTCGTCAAATAACGTATCAGCATTTATAAGCCCGGTAATTGGCCCAACGATAATTCCCACTATTAGTAAAGGTAGAATGGCCGGTACTTTGATTTTATAAGCAAAAAATTGGCAAGCTATTGAGATAAGTCCCACGCTGACAAGTGTAATAGTTAGGTTGCTCACAAATATCCATAATTCATTGAGTTATACATCTAATCTACCACTTACAACTTCTAAAAATAAAGTGCTTAATAAAATTTTAGAAATGGCCGATAACACCTTAGGTATATGTTTAATGGTTCGGTTCATGAAATATTTGGCGTCTTTTCTTACTTGCATTCTCGTTAGTGCGGCAGCAGTGTTTGTTTTTCCTTCGCTTTATGCGGCTGTAGTCATTGCAACTGTATTGAGTATTACTCACTTAATACTATTTAAGGTGCACAGTGACGCTGTGAAAGTAGAGGTCAATAATGGTGATGACCCTGATGTGATTACAAGCGAAGTTGCCCATGACATTGAACGGCAATCTAGTAAAATAGCGATAGGTGGGGCAAGCGTCTCGCATTTTATCGATAAAATGTCTGATTTTTTCAAAGAACAAGCCCAAAGCAGTCGTGACATTGCTGACCGCGTGCAAAATCTTGAAACATCAAATGAGCACGTGAGATCACTAAGTGACACTGTTTATAAAAACATATCGCTATCTCACGATGAATCAGCTAAATCAATACAAGTACTTCAGGAAGTTAGTGTCCATCAAAAAGGATTAGATGCGCAAATAGAAAATACTACTGCTTTGCTACATGAGCTCAGAGACAATGCAAGCTCAATATCGAACATTGTTGATACTATTAATCAATTAGCAGAGCAAACCAATATGTTAGCGCTGAACGCTGCTATTGAGGCCGCAAGAGCCGGAGAGCAAGGCCGAGGATTTGCAGTTGTGGCCGATGAGGTCAGAAACTTAGCACAACGCACTACCGAAGCAACCCAAGGTATTGAAGAGGTATTGAATCAAATTACGATAAAAAGTGAAGAATCAGTATCAGCAATTACGCAAGTTGCAGACTCAGGCATCAAAATGTCAGAGCTTGTTGAAGAAACCTCTAAGAAACTTGATTGCTCTATGGATACAGTTAAACAGGCACAAACTGCTGTGATTACACTGAATGAAGATATAGAACGATCAAAAGAGGATAATTCTGGTATTTCAAATATTGCAAAAACAGTATTTGAGTCAATTGATTATCATACATCTTCTCTAGAAGATGTGTCAGATCAAGCGTTTCAAGTGAGTATATATACTGAATCTATTTTTAGAAGTCTCGGCAGCTTAAATATTGATAGTAAGCATCAGTCGGTTAAAGCGCTAGCAATAAACAGCGCAAAAGCTATAGGCGATATACTAAGTAATGCAATTGAGCGCGGGGAGTTAACGTCTCAGCAAGTCTTTGACACGCAATACAAAGAAATTTCAAATACTAATCCTCCTAAGTTTACGACACATTATGATGCGTTCACCGATAAAGCATTCCCTAGTATTCAGGAGCCTATTCTTGTTGAGAATAACTTTATAATATATGCGGGTGCGGTTGACATTAACGGCTATTTCCCCACGCACAATAAGTGTTTTAGTAAACCCATCACCGGCAATTATGAAAAAGACCTGATGCAGAGCCGTACTAAACGTATGTTCAATGATCCAACTGGCATTCGTTGTGCAAAAAATAACGAGTCATTTCTTTTGCAAACATACAAACGAGATACTGGTGAGATAATGCATGACTTATCTGCTCCAATATACGTCAACGGTAAGCATTGGGGCGGCTTTAGAATTGGATATACCGCTGAAAGCAAATAAGGCCTTCTAATCAACTCGTATTGTTTGGTCAAACAGCACGCAAAAAGTATACCTTATTCTTAATTTTGATACTGAATATCTGCGCTATATCTATTTTTTTTGATCATGATCAAGTATTATCCAGTCCTCAAAATTTAGCACAATATGTAGAGGCGGTAATGGGTAACGACACTGAGTTTAAAGAAGAATTTAACTGGTTATACTTTTTTGGTATTTTAGCAGCCTTGGTCGCTTTTCCTCTACTACACATTATTGCTTGGGTAGTGAGAATGGTTACCCTGTAATCAGTTGACCGTATGCATAACTTACAGGTTGCTCTTACTTAAATGATAGCGTTGTTTATTGGTTATACAATTTACCTTTTCCAGCAACGCGTCTCTTCCCACCACCTCAATATGCAAGTCTTTGCCTTACCAATAGTTATTTACAGTTAACACAACAATTTACCGTAAAATCTTATTTCAGTACGTGCAATTTGCTGAAAAAACGATATTCTGTATATCAAAATTCTAAAGTAAAAATAAACACATCCAAGGATTAAATGTGTCTGTAGACCTTATAAAAAATGCGGTAACGACAATTGTTGATTACCCAAAGCCCGGTATATTGTTCAGAGACGTCACCAGCGTATTACAAGATCATAAGGCATTTCAAGCGTGCATAGAGCTACTAAAGCAACGTTTTTCTGATCAAAAATTTGATAAGGTAGTCGGCACTGAAGCTCGCGGTTTTTTGTTTGGCGCGCCACTAGCATTAGAACTTGGCGTCGGTTTTGTGCCAGTGCGCAAACCGAAAAAACTGCCCCGTGAAGTGATTTCAGAATCTTACGAACTTGAATACGGTACCGACGTACTAGAAATTCACAAAGATGCAATTTCTAAAGGCGACAACGTACTCATGATCGATGACCTTCTAGCAACTGGCGGCACCATGATTGCGACTGCAAACTTAATTAGACGTTTGGGTGGAAATGTTGAGCACGCTGGTTTTATCATTTCTTTACCGGATATTGGCGGCGAAGCTAAATTGAAAGCAGCGGGTATTACTCCTTATTGTGTTTGCGAATTTGACGGAGACTAATTAGCTCATGAGCTATCAGGTTCTTGCAAGAAAATGGCGTCCACAAGTCTTTCCAGAATTAGTCGGGCAACAGCATGTGGTTGATGCCATAACGAATGCATTGGAAAACGATAAATTACACCACGCCTATTTGTTTACCGGTACGCGCGGTGTGGGTAAAACCACTATCGCCAGAATATTCTCTAAAAGCTTAAATTGTGAAACAGGACAAAGCGCAAACCCATGTGGAGTGTGTGATACCTGTAAAGATATAAGTGACGGCCGTTATGTTGACCTATTAGAGATTGATGCTGCTTCACGGACTAAAGTAGAAGATACCAGAGAGCTGCTTGATAACGTGCAATATCGCCCCACTCGAGGCAAGTACAAAGTCTATCTTATTGATGAAGTACACATGTTATCTAAGCACAGTTTTAATGCCTTATTGAAGACCTTGGAAGAGCCTCCTGAGCACGTTAAATTTTTACTGGCAACAACCGATCCACAAAAGTTACCGGTAACGATTTTATCGCGCTGTTTACAGTTTACCCTTAAGGCCCTAAGCAAAGAGCAGATCCAACAACACTTGAGCTACATTTTAACGCAAGAATCAATTGCATTTGAAGATGCCGCTTTAGCGCAACTTGCACGTGCAGCACAAGGCAGTATTCGAGACTCATTAAGCTTAACCGACCAAGCAATAGCACAAGGTAATAATCAAGTTAGTTTAGCTACTGTTACTAATATGCTTGGTTTGTTAGACAAAAATCAAGTGCTCAAATTGGTAAAAATGATTGCCGAACGAGACAGTCAAGCAGCCATGACTCAGCTTGAAAATATATGCTCACAGTCGCCTGATTATGCACAGGTCTTATCGCAATTATTGGCTATGTTGCATCAAATAGCGTTGACACAAATTGTTCCTGAAGTATGCAAGTTAGAAGGTGGTTCAGCAAAAGGCATATACACGCTCGCTAAAGCCCTAGGTAAAGAGCATCTGCAAATGTTGTATCAAATTGGCGTTAACGGAAAGCGTGATTTACCGCATGCCCCTGATGCTAAGTCTGGTTTAGAAATGACGGTGTTACGCATGTTGGCGTTTTCACCGGCACAAAAAATTGATTTAGATGTAGACAGTTTAGTTAGTGATGAATATGCTGATTTACCAGCACCAGCACCAGCACCAGCACCAGCACCAGCACCAGCACCAGCACCAGCATCAGCACCAGCACCAATGCATAAAATGGATAATGAGCCAGACAGGCGCTTAGAAAAGCAAGCCAATATAGTGCAAAAAGACGCTGTGGTGAAGATAGAATCATCACAACCGTCGCCGTCTGGGCATGACACGGATACTCCGTCTGCACAAGTTGAACAAGGCATGTCAAATAATGAGCTAGAGCCGCCTATTGCAGACGATGAATTTGACGCTGCCATGAGTGAGCAGGGCGCTTATGATGAACAGTGGCAACGCAGTTACGACAGTAATAATCAGCATCATGTTGAGCAACAACAAGTACCAACAACATCTATTCCTCCTTCTAGTACCAACAGCACATTGGAGCTACTAGAAGTTGCAAAGAAACTTGAACAACGCAGTGTTGAAGGGGGAAACGACCCTGCAAAAAAGTCTGAAACGAATCCTCCTGCAGAACCACTTGAAGCGGTTAATTATGACTTTTCTGTGGGCCAAGTGTTTGCCCCATTTGTTGGCGAGCTATCGGCATTTTTGCCAGAACAAACAGAAAGTGCACGTGCAGAAAAGTTAGAACGGTCGGCACAAGTAGACAGTTATAG
>JBARZY010000037.1:0-2376 GCA_049650345.1 Glaciecola sp.
CGGCCAGATGGTTGACAAAACTGAATGGCATCGCGTTGTATTCTTTCAAAAGCTAGCTGAAATTGCAGGCGAGTATTTACGCAAAGGCTCACAGATTTACGTTGAAGGTAAATTAAAAACCACCAAGCACACTGATAATAACGGCGTTGAAAAGTACAGCACTGATATAGTTGTCGATGGTTTTGACGGTAAATTGCAAATGCTTGGCAGTAAAGAGGGCGGTAATACTACGCAAGGCCAAAACAGCCAGCCACAGCAGCAGGCGCAAGGTGGTTACCAGCAGCAAGCACCACAACAAGGCGGTCAATACCAACCAGCACCACAAAATGCACCGCAGCAACAAGGTGGTTTTAACCCAAATCAACAACAAGACACACCTCCTTTCTAACCAATCAACGCGCCCTTAATTGGGCGCAATAGGTGATTTATGAGTGACTATAAATTTATATTGCCGCTATACGGAATAGCAAAACCTACAAAAACATCTAAAAACCCATCTTTAAGCGTTAATTGGTATCGTAACGCATTTCATCGCACTAGCAACGATGCTAAAAAATCATTCAAGCTTCACATGAAAAGCCAGATGGATAAATTAGACCCGATAGAGGGAAAGATAAAAGTTCATTATGTTTACTACTCAAAGTCAAATAATAATCCTGACTTAGATAACTTTGTTGGTACGGTTAAGAAGTTCTTTCAGGACTCACTTGTTGAGCATGGATTGCTTGAAGATGACAACATTAATTTCATTACGGCCAACTCAGAAGCTTACGGCGGGTGCGATAAAGACAATCCAAGAGTTGAGGCTTTTATAACTGTTTTGGAATAAACCTTAAATTAATTCAAATAAACTATAATTAATCATTGACGACCTAATTTTAATTGATTATAGTTTGCTTACTGAAACGCGATAACTAAAGGGTTGGTTATATGAACAACACAAAATACAGGCAGACCAAAAATAAATACGGTTTGCCTGCAATGAGTACGATTGAAGATATATTCACTAAGCACAGCGTTATTGACGATTACAAGGTGGGCATTGCTATTAGTCCTTGCGGTAAGTTTTGCGACTATGGCAAGTTTGACGATATGCCCGATAAATTAAATGCACAGTGGGAATTTTGTAAGGAGTTGGAAGGATGAAAAAGAATTTATTAGTTTGCAGAAGTGGCGGTAGAACCTCTGAGTTTATGTATAAATACATACTAGAAAATCACGCCGATGAATATAATATTGTTGGTATATTTGCAAATACAGGATGGGAACATCACAAAACTTTAGAGTTTGTAAATAATAACGATATTGAGAATGAAAGGTTGTTTGGTGTTAGGCCTGTATGGGTTGAGGCTGTAGTTCATAAAGGTCGAGTCTCAAGCACTCACAAGTTAGTCACTTACGAAACAGCATCAAGGAATATGGAACCATTCGAAGATGTTGTTAAAAAGTACGGGCTCCCAAATTCAGCATACCCTCATTGCACAAGGGAGCTAAAAGAGCAGCCTATACACGATTATATTAAAAACGTTATGGGTTGGAGTAACAAAGCAGATGGTGACTCTAACTACTTTACAGCTTTAGGTATTCGTTCAGATGAGCCGGTAAGAATCATGGGGGGTGAAAATATTGCGATTCTTAAAAAAGCATTACCTTTGACTATTAAAAACAATGATGACGCAATGGATTTTAGGAGTTTTATTAGAGGTGCTCATAAAATAGAGTCTTGGGAGTTGATTGACCAATTATTTGATAAGCTTTCCATTAAGACGAACAAGTGGCCTTTAATAAAAAAGATGAAGTCTATGTACGATAAGTTTATGGGGCTAGATACAAATCAAAACAAGGTTTACCCTCTTGTTGATTGGCATCCAGAAAAGCCTGATAAGTTAGATATTCTTGACTGGTGGGAAGAGCGTGATTTTGATTTGGGCATTCCTGAGCACCTAGGTAATTGCGTTGGGTGTTTTAGAAAGTCAGAGCGTAAAGCAATAAAGGCTTACAGAGACGCACCGGAGCAGTTCGTAAACACTTTGGAGAAAGACTACGGCCATGTTGGTAGCAATAAGATAAAAGGTGTTCATGTTGACGAGCCAAGAACGATGTACAGAAATTACAAAACAAGCGACGACATAATAGCTATGTTTGAGCAAGCAGATCCAATGTGGTTATCAAAAGATGATCCAGAACATATGAATGAAGGTTGCGCTTCAAGCTGCGAACCTTTTGCGGGGTAAGCTATGAAAAGAAATAAAAAATACAACCCAGCTAAAACTGCTCGCGTATTTTCGAGTAAAGGGCTTGATAACCTTGGCGTGTTTTACGATTACCGCTCAGAAGGTAAATACCCGTTTGAGCTGGTTAATCTAAAATCACTTA
>JBARZY010000038.1:0-4724 GCA_049650345.1 Glaciecola sp.
TTGCTGAGCAAACTAACTTACTTGCGCTGAATGCTGCTATTGAGGCTGCTCGAGCCGGAGAACAGGGAAGAGGCTTTGCGGTGGTTGCTGATGAAGTAAGATCGCTAGCAAGTCGCACACAATCATCTACTGAAGAGATCAGAAATATGATTGAGAAATTACAAGCTGGCAGCAAAGAAGCCTCAATCGCGATGGCTAGCAATAAAGAAGCTGCATTAGAAACAGTGCAATCTACCTCAAAAACTGGCGAAGTGTTACAGCAGGCCTTGGTGGCGGTTGATGAAATCAAAGTACTTAATAATGCTACATCAAGTATGGCTGCTCAACAAAAAGAAGTATCGATAGAAATAAAACAAAGTATAGATAAGGTTAGCAGTATCAGTGATACAAACTCCAATAGCGCCAGAGACATGAAAGCTATGTGCGATGAGTTATCAACGCTTGCTACACAAATGCAAGATAAGCTATCTGGTTTTAGTCACTAGTATGGGTCGAATAACAACACGTATATTAATACGATGCTGTATTAGATTGAGGGCATAGGTATACAAATTATTATTGTGTATTGTTTGGTGTTACTTGCATAAACGCCTCAAGGTTGAGTATGCTTTGCGGCATTGACTTAGGTTATGCATTGTGAGGACACCTATGCGAGGCTTTAGCATACTATTGGTAATGTTGTTAACAGGGTGTCAAAGCAACCATCCTAACTCTAAAAGTGAACACGTAGAAAATAAAAGTGAATCTTCTCAGCTCTTAAACTACGATAAAAGTGATGCAGATTATTATTCACTGGTTAATCTGATTCGTGAACAAGCCGCGACTGCAGAAGATTTCAACCGTTTAATAAAAGTGTATCCATTAACATCCCTTTATCAGCCGTCTAATAACGCTGAACAAGTGAGTAAATTACGCTCTCAAACCCAGATGCAAAATCAGCAATGGCAAGCGTGTTTGCAAACCAATCGGGCCTTATTGCAACAAAATTATACGTCGTTAACGGGGCATTATGGTGCAGCGATATGTGCTACTGAATTGGGTAATTTAGAAACAGGTCAATATCATAACGGTGTGCTTGATGGTTTAATTGAAGCGATATGGCGTACTGGAGACGGTAAAACACCCACTACACCATTGTATATTACCAGTGCAAACGACTTGTATGCCTTTGTGCAGTTGCATCAGTTCGTGGTGGTGGGGCAGTCACTTACTTACGTAAATAAACTGCCTATCCAAGTTATCAAGGTTCATAACCCCGAAACTAATCGCACTATGTTGTGGTATTTTGATGTAACGCCTCAGTTTCGCCGCGGCGTCATTACTGAGCTCGAGCGCAGCCGTTAAGTATTTTCAAGGGGTTTTTCGCTCAGGTCGCTAGCCGCTTCTAGTTCTTTGTTCAGACGCACTTCTTCATCGGCTTTGGGCTGACTAAATCGAGCAAAGGCGTAATACAACACAGGCGTTAAAAACAGAGTAAACACTACCGCTAAGCCCAAGCCGCCAAATACCACCCAACCAATTGCATTACGCGCTTCAGCGCCTGCGCCAGTGGACAATATTAAAGGCAGCCCGCCTAAAATAGTCGATACTAGGGTCATCATTATTGGGCGTAACCGTACTTTACCGGCTTCCACAATAGCGTCTTTTACGGCCATGCCTTGGTCGCGTAGTTGATTGGCAAACTCCACTAACAAAATTGAATTTTTTGCCAACAACCCAATTAACAACACCAAGCCAATTTGTGAATATATATTGACCGATGTGCCTGTAAAATACAGTGCGTAAATAGCAGCGGCAATACCAAACGGCACAGTTAGCATAACAACAAAAGCGCTATTGAAACTTTCAAACTGAGCGGCAAGCACCAACAACACGATTAAAAACGCTAATACATAGGTGAGCATCACTTGTTGATTGGTTTCTTGGTACGTTTGAGCTTCACCCAAAAATACTAAGCCAATACCATTGGGGAGATTTTCGTTTGCTAAGTCACGTACTATGGTAACAGCTTGCTCAATGGTTAGGCTGTCGGGTAGCTCCATCTCTAGTTCAATAGCGCGGCGCTGAGCGTGACGCTCTAGTTCGGCCGCTACGCCCTCTTCGGTAACATAGGCGACACTGCTTAACGGCACCAAATTGCCTTGGTTTGAACTAACGTATAGGTTCAGTAAGCTACCAGGGTCGAGTGTATTACGACTGCTGGTTTGCAATATTATGGGTACGGCTTGGTCGCCCACGTTTAAATCAACAATATCATCGCCGTTAATGGCTGCACGCAATGTGCGAGATATGTCAGAGAAGGCAACGCCAAGTTCTTCTGCGCGACGACGGTCAATGTTCACACGCAATTGTGGTTGAGTAGGCTCATAACTCACTTCTACCGCGCCTACCTCTGGCAGCTTATCTTCAATGAGTTTGGCAAATTCAGTGGCCGCTCTATAAATTTCTAGGTAGTTGTCACCAGTAAGCGCCATTTCAAATCCGCCACCGAATCCGCGTAAGTTCAAGCTATTGCCACCAAAAGCTCTACCTGGAGCGCCTGCTACTTGAGATAGCATTGGACGCAATTCAGAAATAATTTCTTGTTGTGAGCGTTCCCGGTCATCCCAGTTAACCAACGGAACGGTAATAAAGAGAATATTAGGATCCCAACGCCCCACAACTGTGTAAATTGATTCTATTTCGCCTTTGTCTAAATTCGGGAGCAACCACGACTCTGTTTTAAGGGCTTGGCGATCCATGAAGTTTGTGCCTGTACCATCGGGTCCTCGCGCAAATATGCGCACTACGCCGCGGTCTTCTGAAGGCAACAGTTGATTGTCCAGTTCATTAAATACGAAGTAGGCACTACCCGCAATTACCAAACATAGCGCAACGACTGCATATGAAAACTTCAGTACAAAATGCAGTACTTTTTCATACAAGTTAACGCACCCATGGCCAAAGTTACTTAATACACTGGGTTTTTTTACGGTATTCTGGTCTATAGCGGGTATTTTGGCAGTGAGAGCTGGTACTAATGTTAAGGCAACAAATGACGAAATAACTACCCCACCTGCTAATACCCCACCAAACTCTCTAAACAATCTGCCTGCGGTTGAGGGTAAAAAGGCAATGGGTACAAATACTGCTACTAATACCGCAGTGGTAGCAACCACTGCAAAAAAGACCTCACGGGTGCCTATTACTGCTGCGGCTCGTGCGCCCATGCCTTGTGCTCGGCGACGCTGGATATTTTCAGAAACCACTATAGCGTCATCTACAATCAGACCTGTTGCTAGTACTAACGCTAGCAAGGTAAGGATATTAATTGAAAACCCAAACGCCCATAATATGGCAAGCGAGCCTACCAGCGATACAGGTATTGCCAAGGCCGGTATTAGCGTTGCTCTAAATTTACCGATAAACACCAATAAGGTCGCGATGACCAAACCAATCGTAAACAACAGCGATAACAATACTTCGTCTACCGAATCGCGTATAAATTCTGCGTCGTCAGACGTTACAGTCAGGTTTAAGTCAGGGAACCGTTTGCGCAGATCGCCCATCATACTCAGTACTTCATCTGATATTTCTATGGTATTTGAGCGAGCTTGACGCACCACGCTCATGCCAATTACTGGTATACCATCTAGTCGCACAATGCTTTGCAAATCGGCAGGGCCAAAATACACATTGGCAACGTCACCTATTTTTACATCGCCAGATACAATAATATCGCGAACATCTTGATCACTCACCGAGGTAGCATCGGCTCTTACTATTAGTTGTTGGTCAGTAGAGCGAATGCTGCCAGCAGGCACGTCAAATGGTGCCGTTGCCAGCGCTGCGGCTACATCTGATATCGATAATTGAAAACTGGTTAGGCGCAAGTTATCAACACTGACTCGCAATACCCGTTGACGATCGCCATTAAGGCGCACGTCGGCTACGCCTGGTATATTTAAGAACAACGGCGCTAAATCGGTTTCTACAATGTCGGTTAGGGTTTCTAGGTCAAGTTTCTCACTTGATACCGCAATATCAACGACACCTCGGGCGTCATTGTCGGCTTTTACAATGGATAATTGCTCAACTTCGTCTGGTAATCGGCGCTGAATCCGCGACACCGACTCGCGAGTTTCGTTGGCGGCATCTTCGATATTGATACCTGGGCGAAACTCAACACGAATACGACTGCTGCCCTCTTCGCTTTGAGCTCGAATGGCTTTTACTCCGCTGACTCTTGCCACAGCGCCTTCCAGGCGGCTGGTAACTTCTGCATCGACAGTTTCAGGGGCGGCGCCAGGGTAGCTTGCTGAAACGGTGATAATTGGCCTGTCTACATCGGGCAATTCGCGCACTTCAAGTGCATATATTGCCGCAATTCCGGCTACAACAATAAGTAAGTTAAGCACCAATACTAATACTGGACGACGAATAGATAGAGAAGGAAGATCGTCTTTAAAAAGATTATTTTTAAACATTAGCCTGCTACCTGTTGTTGCTTAGGTTTTCTGCTAATTTGTGCGCCGGGGTTATCATTTTGAATATTTAGCGCTTGCCCAGGCCGTAAACTTTGTATTCCTTCAACAACAAGTGATTCACCATCTCGCAGATCACCCGAAACTAAAATTCTACCGCGTAAACGCTGCTGAACTTGTACGTTTACACGCTTAGCGAGTGGTTGCGCACCGCTGCTATCTGCTAGCCATACAAAAGCGCCGTTTGCACCCCATGAAAGC
>JBARZY010000039.1:0-2082 GCA_049650345.1 Glaciecola sp.
TAGTGTAGAAGATATTAGGCATGAAACGCCAATTTTTACCTTTCATCACAAAACCAAGGTCAAGTTTGTGGGCGGTTTCTTTCTCAAGCGATAAATTTCCCAGATAGTTTCGGCCATCGGCTAAACCCGCTGAAATACCTAATGGAAACCACGAATATAACTGAAAATAACCCGGCGCTTTTTCTTTAATGCCAGCAGAAAGTTGCATTTGTAGACTATCGTTAAGCGTAAAGCTACTTTTAGCCACCATGTCTATCAGGCTAAAATCAAGGTCTTTATCGGCATCATTAAACGCGTCTCTTAAGCTGCGTACCGCAGGACTCATCATTGCCATATTTGAATCAATATTATTTGCCGATGCCCGTACCTCAGACAATCTTAAGCCTAATTGATAATTATTTAATCCGGTATCGCCACTAATATTACGCTGCCATTGACCAAATACAGAAGCGATATCGCGAGTAACATCGCGATAATTGTGCAAATAAAACGCCGCCATATTAGGATTAGTAATACGTGAGTTTTGAGTACGCGTTCTAGCCTCTATGCCATATTCATTCACCCATTCATTGCTTGTTTGCAACGCGCCAAACCCAATTGAGCGACCTTGACTAAACACCGAATTTAAACGATGCGACATAGGATTATTGTTTTCCCGCAACGCAAAGTTGTTCATGTCATGTTCATTGTTGTTAGCCGCAAGACTTGTCTTAAGCTGCCAAGTATTGCTAAGTTGATATTGGTAATTTAGTGACGACACCAAGGCATCAATAAATATGATATCCATAGCCAGTGTAGGCGTGCCTGATTCATCGGTATTACGCGAACTCACGCTAACATATACACGATGCTTGTTATGTTGTATACCCGCCCTAACCTTCATGGCGCTGCGATCATAAAAGGTATTGGGGATTGTTATGCCGTTCCCTGCTTTGAGCGAATCACCTGACTGCGAGTCGGCACTTAATGCAATATATTGAGATTGATTAACCGCCTGCACGATTGCGCTTACGTTATCGCTATTGTTGCTAAAGTGCCCTAAATTAAGGGCACCGTTAACCTCATAAGCGTGTGAACTGGTGTAAAACGGCATTGCCTCGCTAATATCCATCGCGCCACCTATGGTTTCAGCCCCTGCGCTAACGGGCGCAATGCCCTGATACAAACTCACCTGCTGCGATACGTTACCAATAACATGGGATAAAGGGCTGTCCATAGAGTTTGGACCTGCCCCAGCAATTAATTGATTATCGACACTCACCTGAACGCGGTCTGAATAAAGACCTCTGTATTGGACAATACCAGTGACCGGTCCATTGCTGTTAATAGAAACACTGGGCAATTGAGTAAGCTGAGCGCGCAAATCTGGCGAACTGCTAGCGGTTAAATCAATCTCACTTTCAATCATTAATGAGTTAATTTGGCCCAACACTTCAATTGTTTCTATGTCGGCTGTAGTAGCAGCTAAACTTGCGTTTGCACTTGCTTGCGAAGATAAAAAAGTGGCCGCTAAAGACATAACAATAGCGCGCTTTACCAGCGATGTACTGGTGCATAAATATGTGTAATGCATAAAATACCTGTAATAAAAAATGTATAAACGTAAATTAAAGAGTTATTACGCCATTACAGGAGGTGCGCGCGTGGCAGGAATGCTGTACGCATTGAATAAATAAGGGTTTTGAAACTCATAAACGCGTAGCTTAAGAAAGCTAACGCGAGATAATAACTCATACCCAACAACATTATTAGGAAGTTTACTCGGTTCAACACAGTCATTGAGGGGACATGTTAAATCAGATACATCACCACTGTGTTGTTCATTGCTCAACTCAACAATTTCACCCAATTCAAAATAATGAAAGCTTGAAATTACTTTGACTGTGCTGCCTGTACAAATGACCAATGCATTTTCATTTAACGCAGAGGCGGCATCAGAAAAGCGCACAGCAGAAGCCAGCGACGAAAATGCCGAATTGAACAGTAAAATAAGGCTGCAACAAAAAACAATTATGCGCATAGCAACACGAGTTATAAATTGTATACTGCTACATTAACAACGAGTAGGTATGCTTTGCAATG
>JBARZY010000040.1:0-5229 GCA_049650345.1 Glaciecola sp.
ATTTTTTATTTGAGTTTTTTGATTCTTTCGACCTGACTAATAACATCCGTTAACCGAATTCCAAATTTATCGTTAATCACTACTACTTCCCCATGAGCAATCAACGTGCCATTTACCAAAACATCTAACGGTTCACCGGCAACTCGGTCTAATTCAACTACGGAACCCTGGTTTAGTTGCAGCAAATTTCGAATACTAATATTCGTTCTGCCTACTTCCATTGATATGGTTACCGGGATATCTAATATTGTTTCTAGCTTTTTGTCTTCGTCGGTCGCAATAGGCCCTTCAGTTAATTCATCTAAACCTGCTGCTTGCGCTTCAGCCTCAGCAATCAGCGCATCGGGGTCAACTGCCTCTTCGGCGTCACCACCTTCAGCTTCTGCTTGCTCTTGCATGGCTGCTTCCCAATCGTCTAAGCCTTCGCCGTCTTCACTCATTGCTATCTCCTTACTAAAACTTGTAATAAATCTTCTTCTAACACTTGAAGCTCTGCATCGCTGTCAATCACTTTGCCACCTTTGGTAAACAGCTGTAATTCAGACTTCACAGAATTTGGTCTGGGTATTTTGTCGGTAATTTTAAGGGCTACGTTGTCACGAGATTTCCCTAACTTAGCTCTAAAGGTCGGTAACTCTTCTATTGAAATGGTCACGGTATCAGGCATCCTAATTGGGATAATATCGCCGTCTTTATAATTAATTAATGTATCGAGATTCACCGTCAAATCTAAGAAGTGGGTATTTAATTCCACTTTTACATCCATGATTTCATCTCGTAATGCTTTACTCCACCTGAAATCGGTGTCTTCTTTGTCATTTTGAACGCCCGCATCCAACATATCTCTAATGGGCTCGAGCATAGAGTATGGGAGTGAAATGTGAAAATCTCCGCCACCTCCATCTAACTCAATATGAAAAGAACTGATCACCACCACTTCTGTTGGGCTCACAATATTTGCCATTGCAGGGTTAACTTCAGAGTCCAAATATTCAAAGGAAACATCCATTACCGGCGCCCATGCTTCTTTGTAATCTTCAAAAATAAGCTTGAGCAGCATTTGGATAATACGCCGCTCTGTTGGCGTAAACTCTCGGCCTTCAATTTTGGCATGGTAACGACCATCACCACCAAAGAAATTATCCACCATAATAAATACTAGGCGTGCTTCCATGGTAATCAATCCAGTACCTTTAAGCGGACGGAAACGCACCATATTTAAGCTAGTAGGCACAAACAAGGTATGAATATATTCACCAAATTTGATCATTTGAATGCCGTTTATTGACACTTCGGCAGAGCGTCTCATCATGTTGAATAAACTCACGCGCATGTGCCTTGCAAAGCGTTCATTAACGATTTCAAGGGTAGGCATGCGACCGCGCACAATGCGGTCTTGTGAAGAGAAGTCGTATTCCATAGCCGAACCATCATGCTCGACTTCCTCGACCTCTTCCTCTTCTACGTCATCGACACCGTGTAATAGCGCGTCAATTTCGTCTTGTGATAATAAATCGCTCACTTAATCACCTACTTTATTGAATGACAAAACCTGTGAATAATACCTGTTCAACAACAGGACTCTTTTCTAGCTCATTCATAACTTGACGCACTTGTGCAGTTGCTTTATTTCGCAGCTCTATTTTGCCGACGTCAGTTACCAAATCATCTGCATTTGATGAACTGAACACTTGCAATAAATTGCCTTCAATCATGGGAATATGACGATTAGCTAATTCTTCGTTTTCAGGCCCGCGTACCATCAATTGCACTTCAATTTGCACAATTCGCTCGCGGGTTATGCCTGGCGCATTGAACTGAAACGGACGCGGCATGGCCACATAAATCGCAATGCCGTCGGCTGGCGGCGTTGAAACGCCCTCAGCCACTTCTTCTTCTGCAGTCTCTTCCGCCACTTCTTCATCGCCCATAAACAAAAAGAAGTATGCAGCACCGCCGCCACCGGCTAACAGCACCACTACAATAATAATAATGAGCATTAGCTTTGACTTTTTCTTGCCGCCTTCTTCGCCTTGTAGTTCTTCTTCAGCCATGTTGTATTACCTTTTATTCGAATATTGTTAACTTAAGGACAGTGCTATGCATAATAATCGATGCCGCCAATCGCGCCATTTGATACCCTTTGTTGCACCACCGTCTCGATCGCCTCTTCGGCATTTTCAGCCGTATCAAGCTGACCAAACGCACCGCCTGTCTCATTAGCCATTGACTCGTCTTGCGCATTATTTTGTTGTCCTTGGCTCTCTTGTTGAACCGAAGACTGCCCAAGCTCTATACCTTGTTGTGATAGCATTTCTCGTAACCGTGGCACAGCCTGGTCAAGTGCTTCTTTGGCAGCTGCCGATTGCACGCTAAAGTTAACTTGGGCGGTATCGCCACTTAAATTAATTTTAATTTGCATGCCTCCCAAATCGGGTGGATCCAATCGAATTTCTGCACTTGGATTACGCGCATTTACCATCCAACGTACTTTTTCAGTGAGTTGTTGCTGCCCCTCTGCTTTGAATATATTAATGGCTTTATCTACACTCGATTGGCCATTTAGTTGACTATTAGCAGCATTAGCAAGTTTCGTACCTTCTGATTGCAGCGCGTTAATTTCTTTTGCAAATTGATTGTCGGTCATGCCTAATACCTGCGCCTGTTGTTGGGTCGCTGAGTAATTCACGGCACTGGCTAAATTCAACACTGCATTAAATTGATTGGCCGCACTGTCAAGTTTTGGTTGAACGCCTTTATCAAGCTCGGTATTTGTTGACGCAATAGCGTCATTAATTAGCGCTTTTAAGTCCATACCAGGTTCACGACCAGCGGCGAGCTGTTGCTTAAATTCTTTTACACCACTTTGCAAAGCCGCCACAAACTCGTTGCCTTTGGTGGGTGTTTTTAGCTCAGCAACAATCGATTGCACCCTTTCACTTAAATTTTTAAGCGCTTCAGTGGTCTGCTCATCATTTAACTGAGCAAGCATATTTATAGGAGATTTTGCAGTATCACTGGTATGTTTTGCTTGCGCATCGGGTGTTTTACTCCACACATCTTGCTTAGGTAGCTTGGCATTTGTGTCGGGCGTTTTAGCCCACTCATCATTAGTGTCTGGCGCAGTCACATTAGTAAGATCACTCAACTTAGCTTTTTCTGCAGCATCTGTATTTTTACTATTAAGCGCCTCCAATACGCCAGCGTTAATAGCTGAACGTTCAATTTTCGCTACTGCGGGTGTGTCAATATCGGGCTTAGCATCGCTATTTTTGCTTGGCTGTTGATTTAACAACAGTATTGATAATAAGGCCTTGTCAGCAGCCTCCTGATCGATACTTACAGTCTCTTTATTGGTATCGCCTTCTTGTTGCAACTGATTCAGCATTGAAGCAATGATATCTTGCAGCTTTTGCAAATCTTGCTCACTTAATGCCTCTGCGTTTAAATCCAACTGACTATTTTGTGCATCTAAAATCATTTGTAGATCTTGTTTACTTAAATTAATTGTCACAAATTCGTCAGCGTCACTCTGTAATTCGCCGGTTGCAGATTCGCTAAGCGGTACTTGCAACGCCAAAATTTCGCTATTATCGGTGGTAACATTTATCTCCGGTACAAGTACTGCATCATCAGCAAAGGTCTCGTTGCCGGTAAATTTAGCAAGTTGGTTAACATAACTAATGTAATCAAATTCGTTCTTTATCTCAGCGCTATTTTCGCTAACCCTACTTTTTGTCTCTTCATCCACGCTTGATTTAACGACAGTTTTTGATGTTGATTCATTATTACTTTCAGCTGGTTGCCCCTGATTAGGCTGACTTTGTTCAGCATTATCCACATTGCTTGTTTTCACTGTAGCCTTGTCGTTGCGGGATTGAGCTTGCGCGTTTTGCTCAGGATCATTATGCTGGGCTTTATTTGCTGACGTGGTATTTTTATCTGCGACTCCCTCCTCGCTTGAGCTGCTATCGCGTCGAGGATGTTGAATTGGTTCTTGCTGATGCTGCTTAACAGCTGCACTATCAGCTTGCTGCCTCGCTTTTTCAAATGCAGTTGTACGAGCAGATTCACCCGCAAATATGTCATTAAAGGCCTGCTTAGATTCAGTTTGCACGGCATTGTCAAACGGCAATGATGAGGCGGCAGAACCTGACTTCGCGGTGGCAATTTGTTGCATCATAATACTCTTATCCTATTTAAAACATTTCGTAAACCAATGTTTTTATTACAAATAAATTTTATAAATCACTTTCCTACATAGGTATTAGCATTTTTTATACCAATACAAGAAAAGTTAACGCAAAATATATATGAGGGTAACTAGAAAGGGAGTTAGGACTTAATAACTGGGTTTTCGAAATGCACGCTGCAGCGCTATTTCATCAAACATAAGCTGTTCGCGCTTTGCTTCCACAAGTGTTAATGCTTTTTCTTTCTTTTCAATTAAATGCAATATTGCTTTGTGCTTTTGTTGCTGTGTCATCCATTGACGCTTGCGTTGATCTACCACTAGCACTGCATTGTTGATGATTTGCACTTGTTGTTCGCAGGCTTTATCAAGCTTACCAACAAACTGGTGGTGCTGATTAATGGCTAGGGCATCAACACCTTGTTTAGCTTTTTGCCTAATTGCATGCAAATAATCGAGTCGGTAGCGTTCAAGGCCAGACAGTTTTTGTTGGTTTTCTTGCAAGTGCACATTGGCTAGCTGGTATTGCTGTGCACATGTCTGCACACGCTCTAGTTCCACTTTCGCGACCATATACAGCTGACTTAGCTGACTCATCCTTTATTCACCGCTTGTATACCGGAGGCAAGGGTTTGCATGGTTTCAGTACTGGCTTTCATATCAAGAACTTGCTTCATGCCTTGCTGCAAAAATGCATCAATAGCAGGTGCTGCCGCTATTGATAGTTCTATTTGCGCATCTGAGCCTTTTACATAAGCTCCAATATTAATGAGATCTTTGTTTTGCTGAAATGTTGAATATACGCGTTTAATACTGCGTGCTGCTTGATCATGCTCAGGAGCAACCACTTGTGGCATTACCCTTGAAATTGATGCTTCTACATCAATCGCTGGATAATGACCGGCGTCAGCAAGGTGTCTTGATAACACAATATGGCCATCGAGTATTGCACGCGCCGCGTCGGCTATGGGATCTTGTAAATCATCACCTTCGGTGAGTACCGTATAAAATGCAGTGATAGAGCCTTGATGAACGCT
>JBARZY010000041.1:0-2945 GCA_049650345.1 Glaciecola sp.
GCTGGTGTACGAATCATAAATATTTGCCGGAGACGGTGCATCGGTTAGTAAACTTGGCGCTAAACGATAACCCCCTCGAGAGTTCGATTTATCTTCTGTTTTGTCATAATCAAATTTAAAAAACAAATCGTCACGTGGGCGGTATTCAAGCGTTAAGCGCGCTGCGCTCACGTCTTTATTGTAATTTTCAGTATCTTGTCCGCTGAGCGCGACTAAAAACTGCCCAAAGCCATCACGGCTTAAATCGGCATATCCCACACCTAAATACAGTTTATCTTCAATTAGAGGCAACTGACCGCTTAGCATAATGTCGCGTTGACTGGCTGTCCCTAGCGTGGCACGAACGTCAAACTCCATGCCACCAGACATAGGTTTAGTTACATATTTAACCGCACCACCTACCGTGTTTTTGCCATACAAGGTACCTTGTGGACCGCGAAGTACTTCTACCCGCTGAACGTTTAACAAATCCATTACCGCCCCTTGAGGGCGCGCAATATACACATCGTCAACATAAATACCTACACCGGGTTCATATCCCCAAAGTGGATCTTGCTGACCCACGCCTCTAATGAACGCAGTGAGGGTTGAATTAGTGCCGCGACTGGCTTGCAGTGTGGTATTTGGTGAAAACTGCTGAATTTCAGTCAGTACACTAATGCCCCTATCTTGAAGGTCTTGTGCACTTACTGAGGTAACCGCAACCGGCACCTCTTGTAGCGATTCCACCTTGCGCCGTGCGGTCACCACTATTCTCTCTAGTGCCGCTTCTTGTTCAACACTTTCGGTGTTGTCATTGGCTTGTTGTGCATTTACAGCCATGCTATTAACAAATGATGCCACAGCAAATGCTGTTGCCGTTAAAACAAACTTGCTCGCTTTTTTATTGCTTGTGTTTTTCATATTATTCCCTAAGACAAAGTCACAAAGTAATCACAAAAATTATTCTTAGCGTTGCGGTCGATGTAAAATTTAGGTTAATTTTAGGTAAAAATATCTAGTACCATCGTACTATGGGCTTATGAGCTAGTATAAATCACACTTAGCTCATCCTAGCGTTCTGCGGTCACAGACAAAAAACATGCGTGGTGCGTGTTACAGATTAGGAAAATCAATATGTTAAGTTTGATCGGACTAGTAGGTGGTTTAACACTTCTTATTGTCTTAACGATACGCGGAATGAATTTGTTCATTGCCGCCCCTTTATGTGCACTATTTGTAGCGATTACCAATAGCATGCCCATATTTGCAGGCGACAGTAATTTTGTTGTGACCTATATGAGCGGGTTTTCGGGCTTTGTAGCGTCATGGTTTTTTATGTTTCTATTGGGCGCTATTTTTGGCAAATTCATGGAAGACACTGGCGCTGCAGATTCTTTGGCGCGGGCTATTATAAACAAACTGGGTTACAAACAGGCAGTATTGGCGGTAGTGGCTGCCTGCGCTATATTAACCTATGGCGGTGTATCGGTGTTTGTGGTGGCGTTTTCGGTATACCCGATGGCGCTTAGCTTGTTTAAAGATGCAAATTTACCGCGGCGCTTCATTCCGGCAACTATGGCCTTTGGCTCGGTCACGTTCACCATGACCTCAGCGGGCTCACCTGAAATTCAAAATTGGATCCCCATTGCATATTTAGGCACTTCGCCTTTTGCTGCCTGGGAAGTCAGTTTAGTGGTTGCTTGTTTTATGGCTATTTTTGGCTATTGGTGGCTGAAAAAGATGATCAACAAAGCAGTAGCAAACGGCGAGCACTTTATCGCAAAATCAGTCGATCCTGAGGTGCAAGAGCGTGATTATCCACATCCATTAACCGGCTTTATCCCTCTGTTTGTGGTGCTGTTAATTTCGTTTACCTTACATGAGGCATATGCCCAATACGCACTTATAGCGGCCTTGGGTGGTGGCGTATTGACCTTGATGGCCGTTAATTATTCCTATTTTACTAACATGAGTGAAGCCATCAATATGGGCACCACAGGCGCACTTATTGCGATTGGTAACACCGCGGCAGTAGTAGGTTTTGGCGCGGTGGCAAAAACCACCATGGCCTTTCAGCAAACAGTAGAGGTGATGACTCAAATACCCGGTAACGAACTAATAGGTGCAGCCATAGCGGTTAGTGTTATTGCCGGCTTAACCGGCAGTGCCTCGGGCGGACAAGCCATTGCATTGCCAGAAGTTGGCCCCTACTATTTAGAACAAGGCGTTGACCCCAACGAATTGCATCGGATTGTATCAATATCATCGGGAGCCCTCGATTCTTTGCCACATAATGGCTATGTTGTAACCACTATTCGGGCCATATGCCACGAAACGCATCAGGCAGCATATTCACCCATGGCGGCGTTAACGGTAGTCGTGCCTGTTATTGGCTTAGCCATGGCTATTGCCTTATTTATTATGTTTTAATAGAAGCGAAAATTATGACACTAATGACTCTTTATCGCGTGTTCTATAAGCGCTTATTTTGTGTATGTATGGCTATATTCATGTTGCCAGCATGCGCTGACCAACCTGCCGCTGATACAGGCAAAGGAGAACCCCGTACCATGCTCACTAATAAGCAAACCCACATTATAGATACATTTACCACGTTTGGGGGGAAAACCATTTCAAACGTTAAAGTGGGCTGGGAAAGCTATGGAACACTCAATGACGCAAAAGATAATGTGGTGTTAATTACCCATTACTTTACGGGTAGTTCGCACGCCGCGGGTAAATATCATGAAAGCGATGAAGAACCTGGATATTGGGACAGTATTATCGGCCCCAATAAAGCCATCGATACTAATCGCTTTTTTGTGATTAGTGTTGATTCCTTGGTTAACATAAGCGCCTTCGACGAAAACGTTGTTACTACTGGCCCTGCCAGCATTAATCCAGAAACAGGCAAACCCTACGGCTTGAGCTTTCCTGTTGTTACCATGCGTGATTTTGTTAAC
>JBARZY010000042.1:0-59974 GCA_049650345.1 Glaciecola sp.
GTGTATTACAAACCATGATTGGTAAGGATGAGCTTTTTGACGGAACAATTACGCTACAGGCACAAAATAAACATAAAAACAAAGTGATTAAAATATAGAGAACATTAGCGATACACTTATAAAAGTGTATCGCTTCATTATTTGTTAATTACTTCTTTCTTCTAATATCTTACGTAAATCGTTTTTTGTTTTTTGAGATATATTTTCATTATTTAAAGTTGATGCAAGCAGGCTGGTAAACTCGAGTTTTTGCTTCATCAAGGCTTGTTTGACTCGTTCATTTGGACTCTGCCCAACAATACTCTCCAGACCATCTATGAATGATTGCAATATGCGGGTAATTAGCCCCCCGCCAAAGCCGCCAACAATAGCTAAAAAGTACATTGGGATTGACGCTGACACATTTAATACCTCAGAGGGGAGTAAAGTAATAACGATACCTGACAAAGTCCCGCTTAAATATCGTAAAACATAACTTGATGTATGCGCCGCGTCGAAATTACGATCTCTTAAATATGGACGAATTTCCATTAACAGCTTTAGTCCTGCACCAATAAGGGCAAATAGTACTAAGTGAAACGGAGTCACTACTATGTTTGTCGTTGTATCATCAACATCACTAAGTTGTCTTTGTTGAATCATGGCCTTCAAAGACGAACGCAAAGCAGAAAGTAACAAATCAAATTCATTGGCCGCGCTGGCGCTATTCTTTTCTTGTTGTTTAGCAAAGCTTGAACGTAGATCGTCAGTTAGCAACTGCACCTGTTCTGACTGAAAATCGACAGGCGCATCAATAATTAACTCACTAATATTATTAAGCTTGGCCTCAACCGGTATACTTAAAATAATGTTGCTTTGGCGAAGAGACCGCTTGAAATCATCAAAATGTCTTTCAACTTCTAAAGCCGCACTTTGTGAAAGCAGTTGCTGAGGGCCCATTGTTTTATCAATATAATTTTGCATAATACTGCTAGCAAACATTAAGCAGATAAACGTTATTATACTAATGATAGATGCTATCCATGTGCCTCTGTTTCTAGACACGTTTAACTTTGCTGTGCCAATATTAGCGGGAATTGCAGGCTTGATTTTTTGTACTAGTTGGTTGAAAGCATTTATCAGACTATTTGCTCCTAAATGCAAGAGTTCGTTACCATTTTTATCTATTATTTCGATATCTTGGTTGCTATCTAAATTAGGGTAGCGCTGAATGACTTCCCCTATACTTGGTGTGGATATGTCAATGCCACGGCTTGTGCAATATTTGATCATATCGAACACTTTTGATCTAAGGGCTACTGGAGTAATGCTAGTGTCAGCTGGCAGTAACGTTAGCTCTTTATCAGCAAAACTATCGATAGGATGTGTAACTGGTTCATCAGAGGTTTTAGCAAGCTCACTCGGTGTTGAATAGCTATGGTCAGCACCTTTTTTACTGGTGACGGGTTGTTGATAACTTGGTGGTTGTACATTTGACTCTGTCTCAATAGGGTTAATATTATGAGTTCTTTCATTAGTAGTTTCTAAAAGAACTTCGGGTTCGTTATTGAGATTGTCTTTAGGGTCGGGTGATATGTCTACGAGTTTCATAACTAATATTCCTTTAGGTAATTGCCGTTCCTACTCCCCCGACTGCTGTTTTAATGTATCACGAATTTCGCGGCGGTTACTAGGTGTTCTAGTACTCTTCTGATTCAAAAATTTACGCCTGCACAAATGAAATACGTGATACATAAAGAGCAAAAGAAGATATTCGGTACTTTACTTTCTAGGTAGCACGTGATCTCCTCGATAAGGACCTTTAATTTCTACGAGGAGTTATATATGCCATATGCCGGCTAAGTACTGTGAATATTCAAGATATTTTTACATAAATATCTTTTATTTAAGATTGGAGTTAAATGTATGTAATGATAGTTTAAATTTTTAAATACATGTTATTGAGTACTTATGGAAGAGAAAACTACAATCCTTTCTCATATCGAGCTAATTGCATTATTTATTACTTTAGCCATCGGAGTATTGACGCAGTTTTTTGACACACGTCAAGAGGTTGAGAATGAAAACGGTGAGAAAATTAAAATTATTACACCTGCAGGAAAGGTTGCACTTAGTTTCATGCTAATTTCAACGATTATTGCAATTGTTGTATACGCAATAAAGCAATCAGAAGAGAGTCTTAAAAATACCCAACAAAACAATTTACATAAGTTACTCGATGATAATCATACAAGTGTGGTGAAAAGCTTTGATGCGTTAAAAACAGAGTTAAAAGAGCGACACGTAGCTAACATCTTCAACGCTGAAGAAAATCGTAAAATATTAATACACGCTTTAAATCAAAATCAAGAAGATATCATTGATTACCAAACCAAAATCATCGCACAACTGAACAATAAACATTTATCTCCGCAAGATACAATAGCACAAGTGTCAAATATAACGCGAACTGCTACCGAGAAATTAGAAAAGACGCTAGCGGACGCAGAACAAAAAGTCGTTAAAGCATTTTATTATCATTATGAGATTGCCTTCAAAAATATCGATCTGACCCAGTGCGAAACCTTTAAAGCAAATAAATCAGCACCAGACGGAGTTTATTGGGATATAAAGGTAAATGGGGAAACGTTCAGCGAGAGAAGTCCTAAGGACCATATTAAGACCGAAGACATTCAAGGTAATATAATTCAAATAGACAAACCCTATGCCACGTTAATATCCAGCTCAATACAAGACAATTTGACCTTTACTTTCTCTGGTTATGTAAGGGAACTCACCGGGCGCAGTTGGTTTAATCGTTATTATCAATATCGACAGCCAAACAAGATTAATTCGACTCGTCTTTTTAACAGTATGGATACGATAACCAGGGATGAGAACTACCAAGATGCTGTTGAGCAGGTTGTGACGAAATCATTTACGTTAGATGAATTTGCTACGGATGATGATAACTGTGTGCTTGCTCTAAGCGGTCAAGTAAGACGAACGGTGTTGTGAAGTAAGTGAAGAAATATCATTATGGTCAGGGTGGGTATGCTTGCGTTTGACTAAAACATACAAATAGCCAATTTGTGCCCTTGTCAGACTGCATACTTATCAAGTTACACTAAATATTTTTGATTCGGTGCCGTTAAAACGCTAGATCTGTAGCCTTTCATGAGCCATACGTATATGGATAACAATAACTACACCGATTCGCTTACCCAGCTATTGAATAGAGCGGGTTTAGAACATGAATTAGCGCAGTACGATATCAACGCGAAGCACGACCTGAAAACAGCGTTTACTGTGCAGATTTCAAAGTTTGGACAAATTAATACGGGATTGGGCTCTAATTCTGCAAATAAAGTGATTGTTAAAATAGCTAAGCGCCTCAAGTCTCTTTTCCCTTACGCGATAATAATAGCTCGAACACATGGCGATCATTTTTTTGTTGCTTTTAACGATGATCATGTCGTTGAAGAACAGCTTGAAAAGCTCTTGGACTTTACTCAAAGGCCTCTAATTGTTATGGGGAAAGTAATGGTTCTTAGCGTGAAAGTAGGTTATGTAGGTAAAACTATTCAACCGCCTAATTATTTGAGTTTTTTACATGCTAGTGAGATAGCGGTAGACCAAGCCAAACGATTACAAATTCTTTCATGCGAATATTCACCAGAGTTACAACAGGCAGCTATTGATTCCCATGAACTAGAAAATACGCTCAGGGTGTCGTTGGTACAGCGTCATTTTGAGTTGCACAACGCACAAGTCAACGATGAATTCTTCCTACAATATCAGCCAATCGTTAACATACATTCGGGAAAAGTTGAATATTTTGAAGCGCTACTTAGATGGCAGCATCCATTGGATGGTAATATTTCGCCAGCCGTATTTATACCTGTAGCCGAGCAAATTCAAGCAATTGATGTGTTAGGTATATGGGTTATGGGTCGTGCTATCGCAGATGCCAAGCAGTGGAATGCCACTGCTCAAGGCAAAGGAGTGGGCGTAAGTATCAATGTGAGCCCGTTGCAATTTGATAAACCTGATATCTTACTGGGGGCTTTATCTAAAGCACTAGAGATTAACGATTTTTCACCAGAGTTGGTAAAAATTGAAATTACAGAAACATCGGCTTTTTCTGAAAATTTAGCAGATGCCTTAAACCAGCTGAAACAAGTTGGCTGTGAAATCGCCCTTGATGATTTTGGCACTGGATATTCGTCTCTTACCCAAATAAACGCGCTACCTCTTGAATACTTAAAGTTAGATCGCTCGTTCATAAAAGACCTAACAGGTACCGAAAAAGCGACTGAAAATGCAAGCTTCCGTTTGACGGAGGGCATTTTGAACATTGCTAGCACGTTTAATTTAACTTCTGTAGTTGAGGGAGTAGAAACTGCTGAACAATTGACTTTATTAAAAGACATGGGGGCGCAATTAATTCAAGGCTACTACTTCTCCAAACCATTACCCGTTGAACAAGTTTCAGGCTATTTATTAAACAACAACATTAAGGTTAATTTATGAGCGAACTATATAATTTAGCTTACATTAGTAAAAGCGCACTAGGCGAAAATCAAGAAGAAATAGAAGAAGAAGTGAAACGTATCTTAGCGTCAGCGCATCGTAACAATCCTGAAAAGGGGATTACAGGCGCCCTATTATATTCTGGCGGGTGGTTTTGCCAAGTAGTAGAAGGCACTGAGGATGCACTTGATGAACTATTTGAAACCATACAAATGGATCCAAGACACAAACAGGCCACAGTACTTCATTTTGAGCCTATAGAATCGCGCAGTTTCGACGAATGGGCCATGGCATATGCTGGAGTATGTTCCGATGTCCCATTTGATATAGATGGTGTACTACAATCAAAGAATGACCTGAAAATGAAAGAAACGGGTCAAAACTTAGTTAACACGTTAGAAAGCATAGTTAATGGTCACGAAAAGACCGATCAAACAGGTTAATTACTGTTTATAAAAGAGGACTAGAATCTTCATGCTGTGGTTAAATCCAACTGTAAAGAAATGTAAAGCAGTGTAAAGCCTCAGTCCCTTTTATTGCGTGGCATTGGCTGCTACCTTACCCTCTGTTCTGTTGAGCAATCAGCTCACATAAATGCTTAGCGGCAAACAGCAATGTTTGCCTGTTTTCAACATTTTGAAATTCAGGACAGTCATGTTTCAGCAGATTCACATAGTCGCGTGTTCGCCGCGAACCGGCACTACACTTTTACATGAAGCGATGGTGACGTGCTTTAAGGTTGATAAGCATTATGACCATGAGGTGCGCTTCAACCAATCAACTGCTGAACGTAGTCAGGTGCTTGTTACTAAACGGCCTAAAGACACGTATTACATGTCAAAAGTGCTTGGCAATACGCCTGGCTTACATACCATCTATTTATTGCGTGACCCTCGCGATGCAATTGTGAGTCGTCATGGTAAAGACAAATCTAAATTCTATTCTAATATACCCTTGTGGCGCGATTTACATGCACATGGGAAAGCGTTACAAGGTTTTGATAATTGTTTAGTTATTCGCTATGAAGATTTTGTGACTAACCCTGATGCCTGTCAAAAACGAATTCAACAAAAGTTTCCATGGCTTAAAAAGCTGCATGATTTTTCAGCCTACCATGAGCATGCAAAGGTGTCTGAAGGTTCATCGCAGGCACTAAACGGTGTTCGTCCTATTTCGCCTGCCAGTATCGGTTTATGGAAAAAGAACCTAGGACGCGTTAAAGCTCAGCAAGCACTTCATGGTTCGCTTACGCCTGAATTAATTGAGTGTGGATATGAAACATCAGCAGATTGGGAAGTACAGCTTAATGCAATTCCTGCTGACACAACCTCTAGTTATTATCATGAAAAGAAGAGTGTGTTGTCTAGGCTCTTATTAAAGCTTCACGGTGTGCAAAAAGTTGCATCGTTCAAGCGCTTGCGTAAAAATATTGTATAAATAATAAACATTAGTATAAAGAAACAGCCGTATTAAGCGATACAATATAGTGTTTGTATTGTTTTTACGGCTTTATTTTTGACATTTAAGCCCGCCAATCAACTACGTATTCACAAACTAACATTTGAAGTTAACTCTGCATTAATATGAAAAAAATACAAAATGTACAAATAAAATGCTATTTAATACTTTAATCAGTAAAACAATAAGGCAAGCTTGTGGTGTCAACGCTATTTGATAGTACGCTTGAACAATTTAAGCGAAAACTGGCTAGACAGCTTATGTCCGGTTTTACTTTGGTTATATGCGTTGGTTTACCTCTATCATTATTTAGGTGGTCAGAAATCGGTTTTCAGCCTATTTTTGTGCTCCACATTATTGTATCTATTGCGACGCTATGTTGCTATTTTCGGCCCAACAAAACGAATTACCATATTGATTTTGTTGTGCTTATTGTTATTTTAAGCAGCATGATTGTAGGCGGTATGTTCTCTTATGGTCTGCAAAGTGGTGTGATTACCTTTGCAACGTTTACTTCGTTTTTGTTTGCCATATTGTGGGGTGTTAGGTCAGCAGTTTGGTTCTCGGTAGCTTGGTTCGGATTTGTATTATTATTAGGCTACCTCTTTGTTAATGATATTGTTGATTATACGGTTCCCCCTGAAGTATATAGCGCAACATATGGCTCATGGGTAATTGTTGCAGTGGGGTCTTGTTTGTCAATTACCTTACTTTTAATAGGCGCACATCAAGGCTACTCAGCCTTAGTATCACAACTAAAAAAAATAGAGGCACAACAAGCAGAAATTGAATACTTGGCTAATCACGACACATTAACCGACTATTATGCGCCTAGACTCGCTATTCCAATGATTGAAGCCGCAATCAATCAGGCAAAACGAAACAACGCCAAAGTGGCTGTGGTGTTTGTTGACTTAAACGATTTTAAACAAGTTAACGACAATTACGGGCACGACATAGGCGATAAGGTTATCGCCAAAAGTGCTACCTTACTAAAAGCCGAAATACGTGATGTGGATAGCGCAATAAGAGTGGGTGGCGATGAGTTTTTGTATATATTGTCAAACATTCATAATACGGATGAAGCAATTGAAATAGTAGAACGGCAAATCAATAGGTTGAACAGCTTCACATCTATCAATAAACACCCCATCAATATTAGCGCTAGCGCTGGTCTTGCTATTTACCCCGACCACTCAGAAGACCCAAAGCAACTTCGCAGTTATGCAGACAAAGCAATGTACGATCTGAAGCAGCACAAACAAGAGAGCATTAAGTTATTTTCTCAAGCCGATTAAAGTACTCTGACCCCATTAATTAATGGGGTCAGAGTACTTTAATCGGCTTAACATCTACCTTTACGAACGCAACACTAATTTAGCAGCCAAAAAACACAACACACCGGGCATAACGACTTTCAGTACTTGTCTGTAAAGTTCGTGCTCGGGGTGAAGGGCAATGCTAAATAGGCCATATGAAGTTAAGCAAATCGCAAAGCCGAGCGCGCTTTGATAGCGTTTCTGTTTGCTATGTTTGGTTATTAGTAAGGCAATAACAAACGTAGCCACCGCACCAATAACCATACTTGCTATTTGCACAAATTGGTCTTGTGATGCCAGTTCGGCCAAGGCGGTTTGTGATAGTTCAGCATGATTTTGCCCTGTTACCCAATATGACATAACAAGAATTGAAGCAATAACGGTAACCACAATATAGCTGGCAAAACCAATAAATGAATAGCGCGTGAATAGGGGGTTAATAG
This sequence comes from Glaciecola sp., assembly GCA_049650345.1. Lineage (GTDB taxonomy): Bacteria > Pseudomonadota > Gammaproteobacteria > Enterobacterales > Alteromonadaceae > Glaciecola. Next base: position 7,733 of record JBARZY010000042.1, read on the forward strand.
ACATAATAATTCCTTAAGATGAGCCTTAATAAAAGTGTGTAAGTTAAATGAAGTAACGAGAGAGACTTACCAGTCAGAGAAGGAGATTAAGCCTTGCTTATATCCTTTGTATAGAATGGCAGCAACGCTACCCAGTAGGCTGATTGAAACCAATGCCTTGAGCATTTGAAAAGTTTCGTAGTCTATTTTGAGAGCATCATAAGCGCTAAATACGCCATACATGCCAAAAATATTAGCCGCCATTACCATAAACAAGCCTGCATAAAACCGGATTTTGGCGTGCTTGTTGTGAGTGATAGCCTTAGAAGATTCGCTATCGTGTTCAGGCTGCCTCAATGTGCTTTGCTCAAGCTGAGGAAGTAAGTTGTCTAAATCAACTTCAAATACCGCCGCTAAACATTTTACGGTTTCTTGTGAAGCAACCGATTTTGATTCTACACGTTGTAAGGTGCGCAAACTTATACCGGCCATGTCGGCGAGTTGTTGTTGCGACCAACACTTTTGTTCGCGTAATTGTTTTACTGCTGTTGAATTTATTTGCATGTGCATTTTTAGGTCTCCATTGCTAAGTGCCTAATGACCTTAACAACAAATCCCCTCCTTACATGATGACAAAGTAGCGTAAATACTGCGTTACCAATATGACACTAAGCCGCCACTTGCGCAACACCACAGTTTATTTGTTTGATTTTATTATGTTATTCTTTAGTTTTATAAAACCTCTGGCTATGCTGACAATGTTCAATTTACGCTACTTTATTACCCTGATATTTTGTTTTATCTCGCTTATTGCTAATGCTCATGCTCAACAAACCACTACTATTGCCTTTGGCTCTTGCGCTGAACAATATAAACCACAGCCTATTTGGCTAGATATTGCATCGCATCAGCCAGATGCCTTTTTATACATTGGTGACAACGTGTATGCCGACAATCAAATTATAAATGGTGAACGCGTATATGGCCCGGTTGATAAGCCTGAGCGTTTTGCACAAGCGTATCAAGAGCAGGCTAACATCGCTGAGTTTGCTGCTTTTCGTGAACAAGTGCCTTTGTTTATGGGGACATGGGATGATCATGACTTTGGCGCAAACGATGCCGGCTCTGAGTTTTCACTTAAACATGCTAGTCAACAAGCCTTTTTAGACTTTTTCAACTTTGCCGAAAACAGCCCCATTCGTAAACAAGAGGGCATTTACCACGCCAACACCATTGAGCACAGCGGCCATAAAATACAAATTATTATGCTAGATACGCGATTCCACTTGGGCGAACGCGTGAAAAACCCCAATGGCCGCCCACCTGGTAAAGGCCCATATGTTGTGCAAGCCGACAAAACCCAAGGCATATTAGGCGAGCGTCAATGGCAATGGCTTGAAATGCAACTAAAACAAGCGGCTGATATAAGGCTACTGGTAAGTTCGTTTCAGGTGGTTGCATATGAACATGCTTGGGAGACATGGGGTAACTTTCCCCATGAGCGTCAGCGCTTGTACAATTTAATTGCCTATACACAAGCGAACGGGGTAGTACTATTAAGTGGCGACAGGCATTTAATGGAAATATCAAAAGACACGGGGCAATTGGGCAGCAATGTGCCTTACCCAATGTGGGATTTTACTGCCAGTGGCTTAACGCAAGATTTTCATAAGGTGAATGAAGGCAATACCTTTAGGCAGGGCAAAGCGGTAAGAGATACGCATTTTGGTTTAATAAACATACACTGGCACAAGCAAGACCTGATGCAATCGGTTATTGAACTTAAAGCAATGGGTGTTAACAATGAGGTGTTGGAAAAAAGACGGATTACGTTAAGTGAATTACAAATATAGGCACCATAAAAAAACGCCCAGTGAGGCAAAACCGTCACTGGGCGTTATATTACAATGCTACATCGTTACATTGAGTAACTCACCCCAACGAACAAGGTACGACCGCGAGGACCAACTGGCCATGCAGTTTGTGTTGCATAAGGTTCTTCATCGGCTAGGTTGTTTATGCCGCCAAATACTAGCAACTCTTCGCTAATTTCATAGCTTGCGTTTACATCAACAACGTATACTTCGTCAAAGAATCCCGCATTACCATAAAGCGCGCTGTTACCATTTAAGCCGCGTACTAGCTCAATTTCGTCAACCGACTGCTTGCTTTGGAAAGAGGTTTGTAAAGCTACGCTTAACGGGCCTCGCTCCCAGCTTAGCTGCAAGTTACCAGATGTTTTTGGCAACTGTACTTCTTCCACTTCTGGGTTCACTTCGGTTAAATCAAGTGGGTTAAAGAAGTTATCAAGCGACTTCTGATGCGTACCCACTAAACTAATACCAAAAGTGTCTTCTTCTACGCTAAACGAGTAGCTTACTGAGAAATCGATGCCTTCTGCAGCTTGGCGAGCAAAGTTTATTTGCCCCGTGGTAAGGTCGTTAAGACCGCCGTCAGCGCGTCGCGTAAATTGCTCACAGAAACCTAAATTAGGGTAGCTGTCAGAATCGAAACAGCCGTCTAGTATATCGCCAGAACTTACCGCTAATATGGCGTCATCAATTTGCACATCCCAGTAGTCAAGAGTGACCACTAAGCCCTCTGCAAAACTTGGCTGCAACACCACGCCAAAGGTAAAGGTTTCAGCGGTTTCTACGTCTAAGTCAGGGTTACCACCAGAAGTACCGGCAAAACGCCCTGTTAGTGGGTTAACCCAAATAAAGTCGCCGTTTGCATCTACAATGTCTGTAGTCGCAACGCCTGCCGCTTGCAATGAGGCAACACAGTTTGCTTCACGCGCCGCTGTGCCGTTGCTTACGTTGCCAGGATCACATGGGTCGGCGGTGGCTGAAATAGTAATAGGTAATCTTGGGTCGAATAGCTCAGAAATGTTAGGTGCACGCACCGCTTCTGATATTGTTGCTCTAAAGCCAATATCTTCAATTGGGCTATACGAGAAACCAAATTTCCACGTAGTTGCATTACCTAAAGTTGAGTAATCGGCTACGCGCACAGCACCATCAACGGTTAACTCGTGGGCAAACTCACGGTCATAAAATACCGGCAAGCGCACTTCTAAAAATGCATCGGTTACATCGTATTCACCTTGTGTATTAAACTGCTGTGAGTTATCAATATCGGTAAATGAGAACAGGAAGTCATCTACTTCACTTACTTGTACACCTGGGGTATATGAAGTGCCTTCAGGCAATATACCTAAAGTAAGTGGGTCAAGGCGATTATCACTGCTTTCTTCGCGATATTCTAACCCTGTTGCATAGCCAATTGGGCCGTCTAATACGCTTTCAAGCACCTCAAATTCACCACTCACATATAGTGACAATACGGTTTGTTCTACTTCTAACACATCGGTTAAGTTTGATGTGACAAAGTTTTGTGCCGCAGCACTGGCTGAATAGGTACCGAATGGATTAAGTGGCGCACATTGGCCGTCACCAGGGGTAAACGAGTAGTATCTGTCACTTGAAAAACCACCATTGGCGTAGCCATTCCCTGCGGTAAAGTAATCAATTTCATATGCCGCACTTGGGTCAATGTCTGAACGACATACTGTGTTGCCGTTTTCATCGGTAGTGGCGTCAATGGCTGCAAAAATTCTATCTAAATACAAACCGGTTGTTTCAGAGGTGTTTTTGAAGGTACCGTGATTAATTGAAAACTCTAGTCTGTGATCATCGTTTATGTACCATTCAAGCCCGGCAACAAACCGCGTAGTTTCACGGGTATAGGTAAATGGATTGTTGTCACTAAAGTCTACCGGATCTTGGGTTAGCAACAAACCGCCTGTTTCGTCAAGTACTGGCGATAGCTCGGCGGGTATAAACGGGTTATCGGCAGGAATAAACAAGGTATCGTAAAACGTATCTTGCTCGGCAAAGGAGGTAGATTCGGCCTTTACGTATTTCGCTTCGAAAAAACCAATTAGATCATCGCTAAATTCATACTGACCGTTAAGGTTGAGTACAAACTTGTCGGTAGAAGGGAATAAGGTGTCACGGTCAAAGCTGATTCTACCGCCGTCACCGCCAATACCCCATAAACCATTAAGTACAGTGCCGTCTTGGTTTACACGTATAGAGCCGTCTGGGTTAGTTAACCAACAGCCGGCTAAAAATCCTGTACGCCCGCCTTCAGACTCTTGACAATCGGCTATGCCGTTTTGGTTAATGTCAACGTAGGTTACGTCACGTCCACCAAAGGTTGGAGCAATTGAGCCTTCTTGCGAGGTTAGCCAAAAGCGAGGGTCGTTTATTACTGCGCGTGCTGCGGCGCCTTCACTGGTGTCTGGGTTGGCGCGAGGCTCTACCGAGGCAATGCCATTGTTGCGAGACCAGTCGCGATCAGCATAGGTGAGTGATTCTTCTTGTTCTACCGATGCAGCAAACACAATATTCCCTTTACCGCCATCAAAGTTTTGGCCATAAAGAAGATCAAATGCAAAAGCTTCGCCGCCGCCTTGCTCAGGTAATGAGCCTGTGGCATCAAGTTGTAAGCCTTCGTAATCATCTTTTAAGATAAAGTTAACCACACCAGTTACCGCGTCAGCACCGTATACAGCAGAAGCACCACCGGTGGTTACTTCAACGCTTTTTACTAATGCACGAGGAATAGTACCAATATCAACCGACGATGTGCCTCTAAAACCAGCAACATGTCTGCGACCATTTACCAATACTAAAGTACGTTCGCCACCAAGGCCGCGAAGGTTAAGTTCGTTAGCACCGGTAACCGAATTTTCGGCAGTAAGCGATGATACTAGCGCGGGAATATCGTTTACGATATCTGCTAGGTTGAGTTCACCCGACAGTTTTATATCGTCTTCGTCAAGTGACTGTAACGGAACCGACGATGTTACATTTGGATCGCTAGGTATGCGTGAGCCTGTCACTTTAATCACTTCGGCAGCTTCTTCAGCGCCAGCGTCTTGGGCATAACTCATACCCGGTGCCGCTAAACCTAAAGCCGTTGCTATACAAAGCGATATGCTTGAACGTTTAATTAACGTTTTATGTGTGTTGTGTTTGTTCATGAATGTTTCCCTCGGGCATACTTATAATAATTGCCCTTATACTGTTAAAAACGGTTGTATTTGCACTATTAACAAAGCAGTTAACACTCTATTAAACGCAAATCGGTGTTTTTGCAAAGCTTAGTACAGCATACTTTATGCCACATCAGATACTCGCTAAATGCACCGTAATGGGGTTTAAAACAGGTTTATTCCTGCCCAAACATCCTATTTACGATGGTATTGTTGCAAGCACAAGTGTATTGATGGTGCAAATAAAGCACTATAATGGTGCATTATAAAACTAACACATTACCCCCAAATGGCAAGTATAAGGGAGACCAGCTCGCTAAATAGTAACTGTCTTATCGAGGAAGCATGAATGGTAAACTGTGTTTCAGCGTATCTTCACCTAGCGCTAACTTAAGCTCTCCCAGCTCATTGTCGTACCGTTGCCACGAGCCAATACCTTTCAAGTTCAGAGGTTGTCGCACTTGTTCGCTACTTGCAGTATGTACATTGCGTGTATTCTGATGAAACTGCAGACATTGCGCTTCATAGTGTAGGTGTAAATGCGTCATAATTTGTTTAACGACCAACTCAGGTTCTTGCACCAAGTTTTCATATTGTATGCTCAGTACTTTATTAGGTATGGTTTGCTGCCAATGTGTCATTAACGCAGTGTAAGCATTATAAAAACGACCAATGTGACCAAGCTGATAACTAAAATCTACGCCCGACGGAAAATATTGCTTATATAAACTTAGCCCGCAGTCGAGTGGGTTGCGCCGTATATCAATTATCACCGCGTGTGGGAGTATTTTATGTATAAAGCCAACTTGTCGAAAATTGAAGGGTTGTTTGTCTATGAAAAAAGGCGCGTGATTATGCCGAAATAAACCACCTTTTTTAATATATGCCGCGCCCAAGTCACTCAGTTCGCTGCTGCTAAGCAGCTCAAGCGACGATAGCAAGCCCTTGTTATATTTAAGCCGGCATAACTCATTGGCTTGACGCTCAATAGCGCCCAAAGTGGCTTGTTCTAAGGTGCCTTGTATTTGGCTATGACTTGACAGTATTTGCTCCAATAGGGTTGAGCCAGAGCGAGGTAAACCTACTATGAAAATTGGCGTAGGCAAGTTCTTGTCAATGCTAGCTTGTGTGCGCAAACTCATTTGGTTAAATACCTTACTGCGCATCGCAAATTCTTGTTCAAAATGCGTGGGGTCACTCACTTGTGGCGCGTGCAAACGGTTAGCATGATGATATGTATTCATACTGGCTGCATAGTCGCCTTGTTGTTCAAGCGATTTAGCAAGGGCGAAAGCGGCTTTGCATTTAGCTGCGCTAGACACATCAGTGCGAGTAATTAATGTTTTAATGCGCGCTGTATCGTCGCCACTAAATGTATACGTTTTTAAGTCAGTGAGCGCCCACCATGCGTCTGCGCATTTTGCATCGTGTGTTAAGCTTGCGCGCAACGATGATATACAGGCTTCTTTATTGCCTGTTATCCTTTGAATGTGGGCACGAATAAGTGCCAACTGGGCGCAAAATACAGATGTTTTTGATGCTAGGGCATCAGCCTGTTTACACACAACGTTTGCTTCTGTGTACTGACCAAGTCGTAACATTAGGTTAAGCAACCTTAAATAGTGCTGAGGCAGGTCGTTTGCATTGACTGCATTACTGAGCGTTACTAATGTTTTAGCAGAGTCAATGGCGCCGGTGTATTCTCCAATTGCTTCTTGCATTCCAATGATCATGCCTTGCAAAGTAATGTTGGCGGGTGACGCCTGTATACCTTGTTTTAATAAGGCAATAGCTTGGCTAAGAAAGCCGTTTTTTTGAGCAATATGAGCGAGTGTGAATATGGCGCGAGGATGATTGGGGATTGAGGCTAACATTGACTGCGCTGTATTTTGTACATTTGCCATAGCGTTATTCTGCATGTATTGCTGAATGCTATGAAATTCTTGCAGTAAAGGGTCTACTTGCTCGGCTTGTTGGCAAACTAACACGGCTTGTTTAATGTGATTGGTTTGATACCAGCATTTACTCAGTAATAAGTGCCCCTCATAAAAGCGAGGTTCGCGTTCAACGTTTTGTTGAAGCAGTGCAATAGCCTCGTTTATTTGGTTATTTGCTATAAGCTTGTTTGCCTCTGCGAGGACTGTGCCGAATGATGCTGTTGAGGTCATTGATGAACAATATAAAATACAAAAAAGTAGGCTATCAGTAATACAGCGTTGCTTCAATAAATGTTGATGTTAGTGCCTTGCCAAGAGTTGAACAACTTGTTCAATCAATGTTGCTTTTACTACCGGCTTTGCCAAATGCCCTTGCATGCCGGCATCAAGGCAGGCTTTTTTGTCTTCTTCCATTGCGTTTGCGGTCATCGCTAATATAGGAATGGAGTCCCATTTAGGGTTTTTGCGTATTTCAACAGTAGCGGTAAGTCCATCCATAATTGGCATTTGCATGTCCATTAAAATGATAACGGGTAAAGTATGGCCCTTGCTTAACGCGGCTAAGCATTCTTTGCCATTTTCTGCCAACTTCACCGAAGCGCCCTCTGCCTCAAGCATTGAAGCGGCTATTTGTTGATTTATAATATGGTCTTCAACCAATAAAACCATTACGCCTTGCAATGCCTTGGCTGATTTATTAGGAGCAATTGCTAACGGGGTAGCCGTTTGGCTGTTTAGTACGTCAAGCATATCAGATGGTGTAAATGGTTTAACGAGCACATCATCATAAAGCTCACTAGCCTTGTCATGTCTAGCATGATTAAATTGTCCAATACAAATAATCGTTACTTTGTTGCTGCTTTGTTTAATGTCTTGCAAAGTGGTATACACGTTATCAGGTAAGGTTTGTTCATCAACAAATATCACGGTTTGTTGTTGTATGTTGCCTACCAAACTCTGCAGTTGTGCCTCGCCGTTGATAGCGGTAGTTGGCCAAGCCAATGACAAACATTGGCGACGCATTACGCTAATGGCAGTGTCGCTAGTAGACACAATAACGGCTTGTTCAATCTGATTGTCGAGTGGCTCAGCATTCTGTGACGCCATATCGCGGGTTAGTACAATGTCAATAGTGAAACAACTGCCTTTGCCCTTTTCACTGGTTACCGTGATATTACCATGCATAAGCTCAGCCAGTTGTTTGGCAATACTTAATCCCAAACCAGTGCCACCATATTGATGGCTAGTGTTTATCTCGGCTTGTGAAAACGGCGCGAATATTCGTGTTAATGCTTCTTGGTCCATGCCAATACCGGTATCGCTTACCGATATCCTTATTTTGTCTTCAGATGCTTGTGAGTCAACTAAATCGAGTTTTAATTTCACCTCGCCTTTGTCGGTAAACTTCACCGCATTGCTGATTAAATTAGTTAATATTTGGTTGAGCCTTACTTCGTCGCCAATAACTGACCGTGGGCTATTGGGGTCAATGTCTATCCATAAATCAATGTCTTTGCCAAAAGCAGCGCGCCCCATCAATTGACCAACGGTTTTAAATAGCTTGTCTAGCCTAAACGGCTTATTCACAATTTCAAGATGATTAGCCTGAATTTTGGATGAGTCGAGCACATCGTCGATAACTCGACTTAACAGCGAGAAGCTGCGAATAGCATTGTCTAAATTATCATTTATTTTTTTATAGTTGCGCTCACCTTTAGTTATTTGCAGTAAACCGAAAACACCGTTCATAGGAGTGCGTATTTCATGTGACATACGAGCTAAGAATGTTGATTTGGCCTGTTCGGCTCGTATTGCTTTTTGCCGCTCGTAGTACATAACTTTAACCATTTTAAGCAATAAGTACGAGGTAAACACAATCCCTATTATAAGTAACAGCGCCACACTTAACACCAAATAAAAATACTGCTTGCTAGCCGCTAATAAGTGAGGTGGTTTTTCTGCAATGAGTAAACGCTGGGGAGACACAGACGACATATCTGCAAGGCTTTGGTCAAATAGGTTAATGACCCTGCTGCTGTATTGTTTTGAAAACGCTTTGGTGGTCTCTAGGCGGTTGATATTTTCTAAGCTAAGAATTTTGCCTGAGAATATGTCAATTACCTTGCCGTTATCGATATCGGTTTGCCACGCCCATTCGTTATTATTGGGTGAGCTTAATAAATAACCGTCACGATTAACTAGCCAATTCTGCATACTTGTTTGTTTTTGTTCTACTTTGGCAAAGGCGGCGCTTAGATCAATGTTAAATACAATGATGCCAATAGCTTGTCCGTTTCGAATATATTTAGCTGCGGTGCGCACGGTTGGCCTATATGGCGTCTCAATTTCACCGCCTTCAACATTTAAATCTATTTGCGAGACGTATATGCCATTGCTAAGCTTTAAAGCTTCTTGAACATAATACCGATTGGTCTTATTTTGTAATTCAGCGGGGCCGATCCAATACGATTTGCCGTTTTGTTGATTGATCCTAAATAACTCAATTCCAGTTAAATCAAGTAAACGAACTTGATGAATAGAGGGGTAAATATTCAGTAATACCGCCCACTGGTTTTGTAAATGTGTGAGTGATGAACCGCCGCTTAAGGCTTCACCAATGAGTATGTTTCGACTTTCTCGCTGGGTGAGTTTTATGGCGTCATTAATGACACTGGATAAATCATCTTCTATCGACGAGCTTAATGTATTAATAGCGCTTTCAATGGCTTGTTGATTGCGAGCATAGTTAGTGGTAATGGTTTGCGTGGATACGAGGCAAATCGACAATATTAAGCTTACACTCAGCAGCAGTACTACCCATTGGCTTATTCTTAATTGTATAATGTTGCTCATGATTTGCCTTGTTGCAGTATATGAAAAAATATATATTGCGGCGAGTAGAAATTTACTGTGTGCATTCACTAAAACGCTCAACGTAACTTATAATGAATACTATACACTAATTTTCTTATTTACGTTTTTTTGAACCAAAGTATAGGGAATATGTGTAAACAATAGCCATCATAAAAGTATGATTTTCCAAATTATCTTTTGTGTTGATTGCTAATATTAATAGTAAAACTAACGCTTTTAATCCACCCTTTCACTGTAAAATATCGAGTTACTATGTCTGCGCAAGCTGTCTGTTTATTTTTACTGTTACTTGTCACGGTTTCTGCTAGCCAAAAAGCCCTAGCTGAAAGTATATTAACGCGCACTCAGCTAGCCAACATTGGCGCACAAATTTATCAGAATGAAACCGGCAGCAACCCACGTCACTTAATTGCATGGAATAACGGTGAATCATTTGCCAGCTTAGGTATTGGGCATTTCATTTGGTTTCCACAAGGCTTAAAAAGTCCGTTTACAGAAACCTTTCCTGATCTACTGCGCTACTTAATTGCTCAAGGTGTTGACATGCCAAATTGGCTGGCAAAGCAACAAGACTTTCCATGGCAAACCAAAGCTGAATACGAAGCAGCTAAAGGCAGCCAAGCTATGCTTGAGTTACGGATGCTGCTAGAAAATACCTTTGAACATCAAGTTAACTTTATTTATCGTCGCATGCAGCGCTCGTTGCCGCTTATGTTAGCGCAGCTTGATGCCCCAAGTGAAAAACAACATGTCACAGCCATGTTTACAGATTTAGCCACTTCAGAACGGGGTATGTACGCGCTAATTGATTATGTGAATTTCAAAGGCGAGGGTATATCGCCGAAAGAGCGCTACAATGGTGATGGCTGGGGGTTGTTGCAGGTACTAAGCTCTATCGATCCTCAAACTACCAATATACATAAAGGCTTTAGCCAAGCCTGCAAGCAGGTATTATCAAGGCGAGTGAAGCAATCGCCACAACAAGCGGTGGAAAAAAAATGGTTGGCTGGTTGGCATAAACGCTGTGACACGTACTCACGCGCTCAAATAAGCAATTCGGTTAACGCCAACACAAAAAAAGGTAAACAGCACTAATGCAACACATCACAATATTAGACGGCGGTATGGGGCAAGAGTTATTGCGCAGAAGTGCTCGTCCCGCTACGCCAATGTGGTCAGCTGACATTATGCTAAACGAGCCCGCGTTAGTGAAGCAGTTACACCTAGATTTTATTCATGCTGGGGCTAGAGTGATTACGCTAAATACCTATACGGCAACACCTTCGCGCTTAACTCGAGAAAATCATTTGGCTGATTTAGCGCAGCTCCATAAAAGCGCGATGCAAGCAGCTAGCGATGCGGTTGAGGTGTCGGGCATTGATGAGGTCAAAATAGCAGGTTGCTTACCTCCCTTGGTTGCCAGTTATAAAAGTGAAGCGGCCTTAAGTTTTGCGCGTTCGCTAACAGAGTATCGCCAGTTGGTTGCCTTACAAAATCCTGCCAGTGATATATTTATTTGTGAAACCATGTCGTCGATAACCGAGGCAAGCGCAGCTTGTGTGGCGGCGAAAGAAAGTGGTAAGCCGGTGTGGCTAGCGTTGTCAGTAAAAGACGACAACAGCCAGCAATTACGCAGTGGAGAGGCCCTGTCGGTAGCACTGAAAGAGTTGGCTCAATATCAGCCCGATGCTGTGTTACTTAATTGCAGCAAACCTGAAGCCATTGACGCATGCTGGCCAATAATGCAACAGTCTAATTTTGTATTGGGTGCTTATGCCAATGGGTTCACGTCAGTCGAAACCTTGTTTCCAGGAGACACCGTAGAGCACTTGCAAACACGAAAAGATTTAACGCCACAAGCGTATGCTGATAAAGCGCAAGGTTGGATTGAACAAGGCGCGACTATTGTTGGCGGATGTTGTGAAATTGGGCCTGCACATATTGCGCAGTTGACCAAACAAATTGTATAAGCGTTAGGCAAATCTAAGACATAAAAAACCACCCATGTACGAGGGTGGTTTTGTTTAACAGCGTTTACTATTATGTTAGTTTGCTAGTTCACATCAAAGCGATCTGCATTCATTACTTTTGTCCATGCTTTCACAAAGTCGCGTGCAAATTTTTCATTGGCATCGCTTTGTGCATACACTTCAGCAATGGCACGAAGCTGTGAATTGGCACCAAATACCAAATCGGCGCGACTCGCGTTCGCTAACACATCACCTGATGAACGGCATTTACCGATAAAGGTTTGTGCCTGTTCACCTTGTGGCTGCCACTCAATATCGGGGCGTAACACGTTAACAAAGAAGCTAGTGTTTATTTGTGCTTGTTGCGGTCCAAATAAACCTAAGTTCGTGTTGTTGTAGTTAGCCCCTATAGAGCGCATTCCGCCTACTAATACAGCCATCTCTGGTGCACTTAACTTTAACAGTTGCGCCTTGTCTAGCAGCAACTCTTCAGTTGGCACTGAGTACGCTTTTTTGCTGTAGTTTCTAAAGCCGTCAGCAATAGGCTCTAGCACAGCAAACGATTCTACATCTGTGTCTTCATCAAAGGCATCAACACGGCCAGGTGTGAATGGTACATCTATATCAAACCCAGCATTATCCAATGCTTTTGCTATGCCTACGGTTCCGCCAAGCACAATTAGGTCAGCGATAGACACTTGTTTGTTATCGCTTTGATTGTCATTAAACCGAGTTTGTATGTCGGTATACACTGCAATGACTTTAGCCAACTGCTCTGGTTGATTTACCTCCCAGTCTTTTTGAGGGGCTAAACGGATACGTGCACCATTAGCACCGCCTCTTGCATCTGAGCCACGGAAGGTAGAAGCTGATGACCATGCGGTGTATACCAGTTCTTGTACGCTTAATTCGCTACTTGCAATATCTTGCTTTAATGACGCAACGTCGGCTTCATTAATGGTTGTGTAATCAACAACCGGTAATGGGTCTTGCCAAATTAAATCTTCAGCTGGTACTTCGCTACCTAAATAACGCGCCTTTGGCCCCATGTCGCGGTGAGTCAGTTTAAACCATGCTCTGGCAAAGGCATCGGCAAATTCCTCAGGATTCTTGTGAAAATGCTCCGAAATTTTACGGTACTCTGGGTCCACTTTCATTGCCATGTCAGCGGTGGTCATCATCAAACCTACTGGTATTGAGTCATCTTCAGCATCGGGTGCGTGGTGCTCTTTGCTTAGGCCCACTGCCTGCCATTGATACGCACCTGCTGGGCTTTTGGTTAGCTCCCACTCGTAACCTAGCAATACATTAAAGTAGCTCATGTCCCATGTAGTTGGGGTGTACGTCCATGCGCCTTCAATGCCGCTGGTAATGGTATTGCGACCTACGCCATTTTTGTAGCCACTTTTCCAGCCTAAGCCCATTTGCTCCATTGGCGCTGCTTCTGGCTCTGGTCCAAGGTTGCTGTCGGGGGCTGCGCCGTGCGCTTTACCAAAGGTGTGTCCACCCGCAGTTAGAGCAACGGTTTCGTAGTCATTCATCGCCATGCGAGCAAAAGTTTCGCGTACGTCTTTGGCTGAGGCTAATGGATCTGGGTTGCCATCTGGCCCTTCAGGATTAACATAAATTAAGCCCATTTGTACCGCAGCAAGAGGCGCTTCAAGTTCACGGTCATTACTATAACGAGTATTGCCTAACCATGTTTTTTCGGTGCCCCAATAAATGTCTTCTTCAGGAGCGTAAATGTCTTCACGACCACCACCAAAACCAAACGTGGGTAAGCCCATTGATTCAATTGCCACATTACCCGTTAAAATGAATAAATCGGCCCATGATATTTGGTTGCCGTACTTTTGCTTGATTGGCCACAATAAACGGCGTGCTTTATCTAAGTTACCATTGTCTGGCCAGCTATTGAGTGGTGAAAAACGCTGATTGCCGGTTGATGCGCCGCCTCTGCCGTCAGACTCACGATAGGTACCAGCTGCGTGCCAAGCCATTCTTATCATAAATGGTCCGTAGTGACCATAATCGGCCGGCCACCAATCTTGAGAGTTGGTAAGCAGCGCTTGAATATCTTGTTTTACGGCGGGTAAATCTAACTGATTAAACGCATCTTTATATGAAAAATTGTCGTCCATGGGATTTGATTGCGCACTGTGTTGATGCAAAATGCCAATGTTCAATTGGTTTGGCCACCAGTCGATATTCTTAGTGCTATTGCCACCCAATGTGGTGTTTGCTCCGTGCATAAAAGGACATTGTCCCGCTGATTCTTTAGATGAATGTTGCATGTATTTTTCCTCGCAAACTGAGTTACTCAGAGGTGATTATTTGCACCCGCTGATATATTGTTGACGCTTTAATGGTATAGATCGCCTGTGCAAACTTACAACGAATTAAAACAATCATGGCAATCAGTTTTTACGATACAAATCACCTGACTTTTTAAATATCGTCTACACACGCTCGACTTTAGTCTTATGCCTATCCATTTGTTTTTACTACAACTAAATTGTAAAAAGTTATAATTTAGACTATCCAAACATTCACTTATGTATATACTCGCAGTGTCTGCTTGGTAAACAGACGCAACCAGTTTGCAAATGATTTTGCAGCTTATACACACAACAAAAAGAAGGGAAAATAATGTCACACACACATTACGCAACATTTAAGAAAAGCCTCCTTTGTTTAACTATCAGCAGTTTATTTTGTGCGCCAGTTTTTGCGCAAACCAATGCTAATGAAGATGAAGAAGTAGAAAAGATTATTGTAACGGCTACAAAACGTAGCTTAGCGATTGAAGACGTACCGTTTTCAATTAACGCACAAACACAACGTGATATGGAACGTTCAGGCGCCGACAGTTTAGAAGACGTGGCGCGAAACGTTGCTAGCGTATCTATTCAAAATTTAGGTCCAGGCCAAAGCCAAGTATCTATGCGCGGCGTTTCGGCAGGCCAAATTGTGCGTGACCAACCCGGCGTAAAAGAGCAAGTGGGTGTGTATTTAGACGAAAGCGTTATTTCGCTTTCGTTGTTTACGCCTGACCTAGACTTATTTGACCTCAGTCGTGTTGAAACCCTACGAGGTCCACAAGGCACCTTATTTGGCTCAGGCTCAATCGGCGGCACCTTGCGTTATATTACTAACCAACCTGAAATGGATGTTTTTGAAGGTAAAGTAGAAGCGAACATTCATTCGGTTGCCGACGGTGATTACGGCAATCACGTAAAGGGCATGGTAAATGTTCCTTTGGTTGACGATACACTGGCCATGCGAGCAGTAGCATACCGTACAGGATATGCTGGATTTATTGATGCTTTTGGTGAAGGTGGCACAGTAAAAGAAGACGTAAATGATGGTTCAAGAACCGGCGGTCGGGTGTCGTTACTGTATACGCCAAATGAGCAACTAAGCATCACCCCGCGTTTGATTTTTCAAAACATTAGTACTAGTGGTGCCAATCGCCAAGAAGTATTTAACGTGTTTGCCAACCCATTTACTACCACACGCCCCGCTTACAACTTAGGCGAGCGTCAGCAGTATTTGTTGCTTGAAGAAGGCTTTGAAGACGATACCTTAATTGCAGATGTTACCGCGGCTTACGAGACCGACGTAGCCGATATCACTTTTGTATACAGCTACACCGACCGCGATATACTTATGAGCCGCGATGCAAGTGCATTAACCGGCAGTGTTAGTATTGATTTAGGCTTTGCTGATGAGGCCGTATTGTTACCTTCTAACTTGCTTGACCGCACTGAAGTACAACAAGATACTTTTGAGTTACGGGCTGCTTCTAACCAAGATGGCCCATTGCAATGGATTGTAGGTGCGTTTTCATCTAACACCGAGCGTACTTATTCGCAGCGTTTACCTACACCAGGTTATGACGCGGCCACCGACGCAGCGTTGGGTGCAGGCACTGCTGCTGCCGTAGCTAACGGTTATATGGCTAATTCACCATACAATGCTGACTTACCGTACGACCTAGAGCAACTGGCTATTTTTGGTGAGGTTAATTATGCGTTCACCGACAAGTTGCTAGTTACTGCGGGTAGTCGTTGGTATGACTACGATGAAACACGTCGCTTTACCACAGGCGGTTTATTTTCAAACGGTGATGATCAAACCGACGCCACCACGTCAGATGGTTTTACCTCGCGCGTAATTGCCCAATATGCGGTTAGCGACAGCGTGAATGTAAATGCACAAGTGGCACAAGGTTTCCGTTTAGGCGGCGTAAACGACCCTCTTAACGAAGGTTTGTGTAACGCGCAAGATTTAGCGGTGTTTGGTGGTTTCCAAGATTATGAAGATGAAACCCTAACAAACTACGAGCTAGGTGTTAAGTCGTCAGGTAGAGGATGGAGTGCTAACGTATCGGCATTTTATACCGACATTGAAGACTTACAAGTCACGCTTGATGCTGGTTCGTGCTCGTCACGTATTTCTTTCAACGTGCCAAAAGCGAATACCCAAGGTATTGAGTTTGAAGTGACTCGTCAATTTACGCCTAATTTGTTTGCGTCATTTGCCGGTAGTTTCTTAAGTGCTGAATTTGGCTCTACTGTATTAGACAGTAATGGCGCAGTGTTAGGCGGTGTTGAAGACGGTAACCGTTTGGCTTCTGTACCTGATACCTCGTTTGCAGTTTCTACTACCTATGAGTTTGACCAGCCAGTATTAGGTTCATCTAGTACCTATGTACAAGGTTCATTTCAATACGTAGGCGATCGCATTACGCAACCTAGTGACCAAGTTGCTGGTGCTGGCGTATTTCAGTCTGGCTTAGCCTTCGGCGGCGCCACCGGTACTGAAACGACAACCGTAGATTTAGAGCTAGACGCATATAACACGCTTAATTTAAGTGCTGGTTTGGTGTATGACGAGTTTGAAGTATTGGTGTATGCCAATAACTTACTTGATGAAAATGCACTTTTGTCGTTCGATCGTGAGCGTGGCGGAAGAGCGCGTTTGGGCTATCGTGTTGGTGAGCCTCGTACTGTAGGTGTGACTTTCAGAATGTTCTTTGATTAATCATGTAAGCTGATTGTTTCAAAACTGAAAAAGGCATTGTTAGCAGTAACAATGCCTTTTTTGTTTTTACCGTACTAGTGAAACCTACGACCAAGCGCGTAGACGTTTTTGTTAGAAATTGACTTACTTTTTTCATATACATTGTTACTGTATGACAACTTATTTACAAACCAACAAAAAGGGTGGAGCCATGCCTCAAGCGATACAAATTACTAACCCCGATGGCGTTTATCAAGCCGCATTAACCGACATAACCGAAGCACCTTTAGAATCGGGCCAAGTGCGAATTAAAGTAGCATTTAGTACCATTAACTATAAAGATGCTTTAGCGATTACTGGCAAAGGCAAGATTATTCGCGATTTCCCTATGACTCCTGGTATAGATTGTGTGGGCACAGTTACAGAAACCGCCAGTGACGCCTTTGCAGAAGGCGATACCGTGGTATTAAACGGTTTTGGTTGCGGCGAACGTTTTCATGGTGGCCTTACCCAATCAGCTATCGTGAATGCTGATCACCTTATTGCCCTGCCTAAAGGTATTAGTGAACGCCATGCAATGATGCTAGGTACTGCTGGCTACACCGCAATGCTATGCGTTAGTGCTTTACAACAAGCAGGAGTTACACCAGAGCAAGGCGAAGTGCTTGTTACTGGCGCAAATGGCGGTGTGGGTACCGTATCAGTTATGTTGTTAAGTGCACTTGGTTATACCGTTGTGGCGTCTACCGGCAGGGTAGAAGAGAGTGAATTTTTAACGGGTTTAGGCGCTAGCGCTGTTATTCATCGTGATGAACTTAACGCACCAGGTAAACCTTTAGCAAAAGAGCGCTGGGCCGGCGTGGTTGATTCGCTCGGTAGTCATACACTAGCAAATGCATGTGCATCAACAAAATATGGCGGTGCAGTAGCAGCGTGTGGCTTAGCGCAAGGCATGGACTTCCCATCCAGCGTGGCACCGTTTATATTACGTGGAGTAAAATTATTGGGTATCGATTCAGTATATCGCCCAATAGCTGACCGCGAGCAAGCGTGGAAGCAACTTGCCGAGCTAATCGATGTAGATAAGTTAGCAGAGTTATCAACCGCCATTAGTATGGATGAAGTTATCGACACTGCCTCTCAGCTACTTGCTGGTAAAGTAAGAGGTAGAGTTGTGGTGGAAATGTCGTGATGAAATCTCTACAGCTCTTTTTCACTGTGGCGCTAATTGCCGTCAATATATCGAATAGCAGGGCTAACTCTGAGGTTGTCAGGTTGTCTGAGCCTGTGGCAAAAGATGCCTCTACCGAAACGTTTGGCGATAAATTGAATACCAATTTGCCAAAAGTAAGTTTGTCTATGTTGGTAGAAAACGCCCAAACATACACAAACACGCCTTTTTTGGTAGAGACCAAAATAGCGAAGGTGTGTCAAAAGAAGGGCTGTTTTTTTATTGCTCAACAAGGCGAACACGTTTTGCGTGTTGCCTTTAAAGACTATGGCTTTTTTATACCAAGTGACTCAGGCGGGAAAACTATTTTGTTAAATGGCGTGCTGTTGCGCAAGTCACTCAGTAATGAGCAAGCGACACACTTCAATGAAGATTTAAAAGACAATTCAGTGACGCTGCAAGCTGGCGATGTTTATGAAATCGTAGCAAGCAGCGTAAAAATACCCTTAGTATAATTGCTACTAATTGTTAATCAGTAACCACATTACTTGAAGCGGTGCTAACGTGATGTGGTTATTGTTTACGTCAATTTCGGCGCCACTAATCAAGTCGTTAGCTGTGTTGCTCCCCACACCTACAACCGCATTACTAAACAGAACCTGCTGGCGTTCACTGAAATTACACAGAGCGACCAAACGAGTTGATGGCGCATTGCTATCGCTTCGTTTATAAGCAAACACGTGCTCGTTACCCGAATCAATAATGGTTGTGATGCCTGAGCCAAATATTGGACGTGTTTTACGTTGTGTAATCATGGATTTCAAGCCTTGGGCAATGGCATAAAACGGTGAAGATTTGACCTCTGCCTGAGCAATATTCTCGTCGGTTACTGCAATACGGTGTACCCATCGCCCATCGTGCTGCTTGCTTGAGTCATGCTCGTAGCTGTAGTCGTTTAATAAGCCGAGTTCATCACCCGAGTATAATAGTGGCACACCGCCTATACTTAATATAATCGAGTGGATTAACAATATACGCGCAACAGCGTGGTTTAGTAATACGGGGTCGTTTAAGCGTATTGCTTGCTCTAAACCTGCGAGAGAAGCCAGCGAACCGCATACTCTGCAGTCGCCGTTTACTGGGTTTTCACCAAAAGCGACGCCGGTGGCATATGTGCCCTCAAAACGCCCTGTAAAGAAACGGTTTAAAAATTGGCGATGGTCAAAGCTATTAATACCAAGGTTGGCCGCCACATTGTCATCAAAGGTCCATCCAATATCATCATGACAACGCGCGTAGTTTACCCATTTACAGTCGTCTGATATTGCAAAGCTCTTTTGCATAGAGGCTGTCAATAACTTGGTTTTACGAGTAGCAACGCTGTTCCAAATAAGTGCCATTAATAAAGGGTTGTACGATAATTCACATTCGTCTTTATCAATGTATTTAAGCACTTCGTCTGGGTGTACAATGGCCTCTGATTTGAATACCACAGCAGGTGCGACAATTTTTAGACAACGATTAAAGGCCTGAATCAGTGAATGTGCTTTTGGCTGGTTTTCGCAGTTAGTGCCCATCTCCTTCCAAATAAATGCCAAAGCGTCAAGGCGTAAGGCATCACATCCAATGTTTGCCAAAAATAGCATTTCATCGGTAATGGCGTTGAATACTGCCGGGTTACTATAGTTTACGTCCCACTGAAAATTGTTAAAGGTGGTCCATACCCATTTGTTAGCATCAGTATTAAAAGTGAAATTACCGCGCCTTACTTGCGGGAATATTTCTCTTAAATGAGTTTCATATTGATTAGGAATGTCTTTGTTGTCGAACATCCAATAGTAGTTTTGATACTCTACTTCACCTTGTTTGGCTCGCATGGCCCATTCGTGTTCATCAGATGTGTGATTAAACACAAAATCGAGCACCAAATTGATTCCTGCATCGGCCATGGCATCTGCGAGTTTCTTTAAATCGTTGATGGTGCCGAGTTTAGGATCAACTACCCGATAATCTGATACTGCATAGCCACCATCGCTGTCGCCTTCTGGTGATTTGTATAAGGGCATAAGATGCAAATAGGTGATGCCCAAGTCACTCAAATAGGGAATTTTGTCCTGTAGCTTTTGTATGTCGCCGGCAAATAAATCAACGTAGCAGGCCATACCAAGCATTTTTTCATCGCCAAACCATACTGGATTCTTTGTCCTGTGAGCATCTTTTTTCTTCTGCTTGCCAGAGCGTTGCTTAAAGCCTTTAAGTAATACTGAAACTAAATGCTGAACATGATAATAAAAATCATACTGAGTACCGTATACCTCATGTAACAAGCCAAACAGCGGCGTAAAATGCTGTTCTAAGCGTTTTTCAAATATTTTACTGTCGGCTCTGCTTAATACTGTCATGTCAGTGTTAGCAAGGATTCGTCGCAAGGTTTTGATACTTTCTATTTCAATATTCATAATGGCAAATTAAACGTTTAAGCTTTTATTTTGTACAGGAATATACGGGTTTGCTAGCCTATTTTCAACTTTTTTTAACAGTACATTTACAATGCGCTGAGAGCATGGTACATTTCAACTTAATCGTTTTAGACTATTTGGCCGCGAAGCTCTATTCAAGTAACAATGTAAGGCTTTGCATGTTGATGCACTTACATTGTATTCAGTACCAACAGCTGTTGGTAGTCATGCAGTTTTCGTCAAATAAATTTAGTAGTGCAAAAAGTTTTGTGTAGTGTGTTGTCTGTTTGACAGCATTGAGCTAAAAAGCGCTATCAGTGTGTGGTAGCGCTTTTTTTATTTAGATTGTTAAAACAACGGTTTAAGAATTTTACTTAAAATTTAAGGATTGTTGTATAACAATCATATAGACTGTGTGCAGTAAATGGACTCAGCAGCAAATATAAGCGCAAGGACTATGAAAAAGAAGTTAAACCTAACCCAAGTAGCAAAGCATATTGGTGTATCTATTGCGACGGTATCAAACGCATTTAACCGCCCAGATCAACTCTCGGCAAAGTTGCGTCAGCGCATTTTAGATGAATCAGCTAAACTTGGATATCATGGTCCTAATTTAGCTGCGCGCTCTCTTAGAATGGGTGAGTCAGGGATTATAGGCGTTATGCTCACCGATACCCTCAGCTATACGTTTTCAGATCAAGTGGCGAGTCAATTTTTACGCGGCATCTCGGAAGTGCTTGTGGATCATCGCAAACAGTTGCTGTTGTTGTCATGTAATGGTAACTCTATTGAGCAAAGCAGTGCCGAGTCATTACCCGACGGCTTTATTATTTATGGCTCTATTCCCCAGCAAAACCTCCTTACCTTAGCGCGATTGAATAAGCCGTTGGTGAAAGCCGATACGCCAGCAGGTGATACCCAGTCAGTGAATATTAACAATGAATCTGCCGCGAAAGCGATTGCGCACCATGCGTTTAATAACTCTATTAGTAAAGAAAAGATAGCAAATCACACCGCAAACGAGCAGTCCAACGAGCACGCTATTAATGTGTCAGTGATGGGCTTGCGCTTAGTTGACGCTCAGCGTGTTACTCGCCTAACTAACGACGATCTAGGCGCGGTTTTTCAGCAATTATCATACGACCGATTAATGGGCTATATGCAGGCGGCAGAAGAAAATGACATTGAAATACCGCTTAACCGAATTTGGCATATACCGGTAAATGATATGGTGCTAGGCGAGATTGCTGCGCGTGAAGCGCTTACTACTAGTCCTCGTCCTAACGTTCTATTATGTATGAGTGACATACTCGCTTTGTCGGCTTTAAAAGTAGCGCGAGAACTGGGCATTAGGGTACCTCAAGACGTCCAAATTACAGGTTTTGATGATATTCCAGAGGCGGCTAGAAGTGAGCCAACGCTTACCACTATTTGCCAACAGAGTATTGAAAAAGGCCGTATTGCAGCCAACCTCTTGTTAGAATCACTCAAACAAGGCGATACTAATAAGCATATTGAATTAGATACACGCCTTGTGGTTAGAGGTAGCTGTCCAGATTAACTAGCGTTGTAAGCGCTAGTGAGTGTGTTGATATTGCTCAAAGTTCAGCATGCAGCCTGTGAACATTTTTTCCAGTTCAAACTCAATGTACTTATCACCAACCCCTGGTTGATTTTTTGCAAGTGGGGGAAATGCACCATAGCCTGCTAACAAACAGTGCCACGAGCTAACGCCAAAATGATCTTGCAAGCCTTGGCGGTATATTTCTTGTTTAATATCGCCTTTGTTGTACCACACACTGAGTAATGACAGTAAAGAGTCTGACAGTTTCATATTTTCGCGGTTGTCTATCCAGTATTGTGAGTCGCTACGGGTGTTAAGTTTGTAGTGAGCCACAATATAGTCGCGCACTCGCTCATAACGCTCATGCATGGTTTTGTTAAATGCGGCTTGTTGTTGGTTACTAAAATGACCTTGCTCAAAAGCTTCAATAAACATTTCTATCGATATTTGTGTAAGGTGCAGGGCGGTTGCTTCAAGGGGCTCTATAAACCCTTGCGATAAACCAATGGCTAAGCAGTTGTTTTGCCAATGCTGGTTAATTTGTCCTACATTCATTTGTAAGTGTTTTGCACTAACATCGGCGTCTAGTAAACCCAAATGTGCGCGTAATTCTGTTTCAGCTTGATTGGCGTTTATATAGTCAGAAGAATATACATACCCATTACCAGTACGATGCGTAAGGGGTATCTGCCAAGCCCAGCCGTTGCTAAGTGCAGTAGCGCGTGTTTCAGGCACTATATTTTGTAAGGCGTCGGTGGGTATTGCAACGGCAGCGTCGTTAAATAGATTGTCTTTAAAAGGCGTGAAACCTACTTTTAGTGCTTTTTGTAGCAGTAACGAATCGAAGCCTGTGCAGTCAACAAAGAAGTCACCATTAACAGCGGTGTTGTTATCAAGCAACAGGCTTTGAATATTACCACTAGCCGATAAATTTACTTCACTAATATTGGCCTGTATATGTTCTACGCCTAACTTGACTGCGCGTTTACACAAAAACTGTCCTAACAGCCCCGAATCGAAGTGATAGCCATATTCTACAACAAATGGGAAACTTGGCTTTGTAGCAGGATGTTTGTTCTGTTTAGCAAGCCAACCATTTAGTAAAAAATCGGCGGGTGTAGTATTTACATCGAGGCCATGACGACGGGTTAAACAATTAAGATAAAAATGTGACTCTGAAAAGGTGTCTATTTGACTGGTAAAAGGATGTGCGTAGCTGTTTATACCCGACTGAGGACTCCAATTATCAAACCTAATATTGACCTTGTGGGTGGCGTTGCACGCTGGCATCCATTCGTTTTCGGGAATGTTTAAGTCAGAGAAGAATCGTCGCAGTGTAGGAGTAGAGCCTTCGCCCACACCTATTATGCCAATACTAGGAGATTCAACCAAACACACTTGAATACCCTTTGAGGACCAATAATGCTGCATAAGTGTTGCGGCCATCCAACCAGCTGTGCCGCCGCCAGCAATCACTATTTTCTTAACGTTTGTGGCTGATGTCGTCATTTAAGCACCTAAATAGTGTGACAAAAAGGTGTCATGGGGCAACATTTTGCTCATTGGCTCTTGTTTAGCTGTCGCCACTTTTTGCAGAGTATCTTTCAGTTGCTGGTTGCTAGGCACGTTTGCCGCAGGGTGATAATCTTTTGGCATAATGCCTTGACCAAGCATAACCTGTAACCAAGATGCATCACGAAATATGTCGTGCTGGTCGTTGAGCATATTACCTACCTCACTGAACACATCAATTTTGTTTTGTAAGCGCGAAGGTACGGCCATATTGCGCATATCAATCCAAAAATCTGAGTCGGTACGTTCGTTTACATGATAATGCAATATAATAAAGTCGCGTATAGTTTCGTACTCAACGGTGGACTCTTGGTTGTATAAATCAATTACCGATTGTTCTATACCGTTGTGGGGAAACAGCTTCAGCAGCCTAACTACCGCTGACTGAATAAGATGGATACTGGTGGATTCTAAAGGCTCTAAAAATCCGCTTGATAAACCTACCGCAATCACATTTTTGTGCCATTGCTTGGTAGTTCGGCCAGTATTGAATTTTATTTTGCGTACGTCGGTTACCGTGGGCGAGTCTAAATTACCCAGTAAACGCTCTTCGGCCTCGCTATCGTTCATGTATTGCGACGAATAAACAATGCCGTTACCATTTCTGTGAGTAAGAGGAATGCGCCATTGCCAGCCTTTATCATGGGCAATACTGCGAGTATATGGCAAGGTCGATTCGAAGCGTTCGGTTTGCACCGCTAAGGCAGAATCAGCGGGTAGCCAAGGCGACCAGTCTTCATATTCAACGCCAAGGGCTTTTTGAATTAATAGGGCGCGAGTGCCTGTACAATCAACAAATAAGTCGCCCTCAATTTGCTCGCCGCTTTTAAGCTGCACACCCGTGATATGTCCGCTAGTGTCGCATTGCTTTACATGCTCAATAATACCTTCCGTTCTTACAACACCAGCTTGTTCTGACAATTTGCGCAAATACTTGCCATATAAAGCGGAGTCAAAGTGATAAGCATACGGAATATCGTACATCGGGTTTTGTGTTTTAATTTTATTGAAACTTTCTTTTTCGCAACATAAATAGTTTAAGTCAAAGTCCCATAATGATTCGGCTAAGCCTTCTTTTTGCGCGCGCAACCAGTAGTGCTGGAAGTTACAAAAGCCTAAGTTAGCACCCGGTGCGCCAAAGGTATGAAAATAACTCTCGCCATCTACTCGCCAGTTTTCAAATTTAATAGCGAGTTTTATGGTGCCGTTGGTTTCACGTAAAAATTCTTTTTCGTCGATACCTAAAAACTGATTGAAGGTTTGAATAGGCGGTATGGTGGCCTCGCCCACACCGACAATACCAATATCTTCAGATTCAATTAGTTGTACTTGAATCTGTTGACCTAACACTTTTTTTAGTAATGCCGCGGCCATCCAACCGGCAGTACCACCGCCAGCAATAACCACTTTTTTGATTGCTTTTTGCATGTTAGCGCCCTCAGTTTTTACGCATATTGTTATGTTGATTACTGTTGTATATTAGCACAATCGAATCGGGTTCTACATGTGATAAGAAGACAAAAAAAAGCCTCCTAACAGGAGGCTTTTTCACTACTTAACTATTAATAGAAAGAGTAGTTAAAGTTAACCATGTAAGATGGGCCGAACTCACGACGTGTAGTAACAATACCGTTACCGTCACGCGAGATTTGGTCAGCGTCATCTAACAAGTTAGTACCTTGTAGTGATATTCTTAAACCTTGTAATTGCTCAATATTTGAGTTTTCGAAGTCGTAAGAAATTTGTGCATCAACTACTTGAGTACCGTCGCGAGTTGCTTCAGAAATCTTGTTAGAACCGCCACGCTCATAGGTGGTGTATCCATCACGATCTGTCATTGCAACACGGAACTCAAAGCCTTCATTTTCATAGTAAGCGATAAATGACATTACTTCATCAGATTGACCTGGAATAGATGAACCATCGTCTACTTCTGCGTCAATAAAGGTTGCCGAAGCTACCACACCAAAGCCGTCAAGTGACTCAGATAACATTGCTAAAGGAATGTTTGCTGTAAATTCTGCACCTTGTACTGAACCTTTTAGGCCGTCTTCAAAGAACGAGAACTGACCTAGGCTTGGTGGAATCACGTTAGTGCCCGCAGGATAAGTAATACCATTTTGCGAGTTGGTTACATCAACATCGAGTACGCGGTTATGGAAACCTTCAACAAAATAGTTAGCGCCGTTGTTGAATTCATCGTTAGTGAAATCAATGGTTGGGCTAGCAGTTCTGGTTAAGTTAACAAGGTCTTTATAGAATAAAGATACCGCAACATAACCTTCGTCGTCGAAGTAGTTTTCAAATGATAGGTCAAAGTTATTTGACTCTAACGGACGTAGTTGTGCGTTACCCGCAGACTTAGACCATGGTGAACCAGCACCGGCTAGTACGTCTTCATCACGAAGCGTAATAAATTGGTCGTTCAAATCAAACTTTACAAAACCTGAGGCCTTCATTTGATCTAAACGTGCGCGAGAAATAGTTTTTGATGCACCAAAACGTACAAACTTGTTTTCAGCAACTTCAGCATTAATGCTCAAGCTTGGTAAAAAGTGTGAGTAGCTAGCGCCGTCAGTGATGGCACAATCTGCGTCGATAACTGAATCGCTGTCAGCATCACACACACGGAAGTTTGCACCAATTACACCCAAGGTACCGCTAGAGGTTTGGTCGGTATCAACATATTGACCGCCAATGTTACCGAAAATTAGCATTTCGCCCATTTCGTATTCAAAGTCAGCTTTTACATAAATGGTAGTCACTTCTTCTTCTACTACGTATGTGTCACCGAAACGGTCTGGCTCAAGGAAACCACCGTTGTTTTGAGTATAATAACCGTTGTCGTATGGTGCGTTACCGTCATAAGCGACTACATAACCCAAGCCAGCCCATGTTAAGTTAGTTAATCCAGCAATTGGCACACCTGACTCAGCAATAGATTGTGAGCCCGGGAACACATTAGCTGTAGCAAAGAAACCGTTGTTTTCTTTATCTTTGTAACGGTCAGAGTAGTTAATACCTGCAGTTACAGTAGTAATGATGTCGTGGTCAAGGTTGCCTTCAACTTCAAATCTAAATTGCGTTAGCTCTTCTTTAATAGTGAAGAAGTTGTTGAAGCCGTCTTGCGCATTTAAGAAGTTAAATGGTTCGCCAGATGCTCTTAATTCGTCTGTTTCAAACTGTGATGCTAAGTTAGCAAGACCACCGCCCCATGTTTGCGGGCCAGTAAGCTGCAAAGTGTTTGGATCAGAGAACGCATCTAGACCAGTTTGACCAGTGAAGAAAACACCTTCAGAAGACATTTCAAAAGTACGCGTTCCAAAATCATCGATAGTCAATGAACCTGAACGACCTAATCCCGCATAAGATTCAGCACGTTGCTCAAATTTGTCTGCTTCAGAACGAGAAAGATCGACCTCTACTTTCCAATCGTCGTTTACGTAATATTCAATGTTTAAACCGTAAGCAGTTAGCTCACCGTCTTTGTTCAAAGGATCGGTGCGTAATACAGGGTTAGCTTCAACTTGCGTGCCGGTAGTATTAAAACCAGAACCTGAAACGCCACTAGTAGCAAATGGTTCGATAACACCACGTAATACACCTGAATCTTCGAAGTCGATTTGTAAGAAATCACCAATAACATTCAAACGGTCATTTGGTTGATACTGCAATACAGCAGAAACAGTGTCACGTTGAAGTTCAGTAGACTGTGCGTTGGTATCAAGCCCTGTAGGTGTTATTTGACCTTCGTCATTTGCGTTATAACCCCAAACACCGTATTTTCTTTGGTTGTTTGGTGAAGTAGTATGGGCAAGTGCTACTGCTAGACCAAGCGTATCGTCAGCAAATTTTTCAACAAACGATAATGAATAACGCTTACCTTTGTCATCAAAATCAGGGTTGTCGGCAGGTGCTTGGTTGGCTTCGTATACACCAGTAATAGTCAGTGTTTCAGAAGCAGCTAGTGGACGTACAGTTTGTAAATCAACGGTACCGCCAAGGCCCTGCGTGATAAGTGTTGCATCAGCTGATTTATAAATGGTGGCGCCAGTCATGATTTCGGCAGGGTATAAATCATACTCAATACCACGGTTATCGCCGATACCGATTAATTCACGACCATTAAGAGAAGTACCCACAAAATCTTCTTTAAAACCGCGAACTGAAATACCTGATGTTCTGCCACCAACGCGCTCACCGGCCAAGCCTGGTAAACGTGAAAGTGATTCAGCAATTGAGGTGTCGGGTAATTTACCAATGTCTTCAGCTGAGATAGCTTCAACAATGCTGGTAGAATCTTGCTTTACCGCTTGGGCTCTTATTAGTGAGCCACGGATACCTGATACTGCAATAATTTCTACGTCAGCATCTGCTGTCGCTTCTTCTTGCGCCAGCACCTGACCTGTAGTGAAGGTAGATGCAACTGCTAACGATAGCAACGCTGGTTTAAAAAATTTTCTGTTTTTCATGTGTGTCCCTTAAATTTTAAATTTTCAGCTAAATCACATAACTGAGTTTTCATCCGACTGCACTAAGGCGTGCATCCGAACATCAAGCATAACGGGCAGTTAGTTTGCCAGTACTGTGGTTTAGGCTGAATTTGCTGCAAGTGTGTGCTCATCAAATAACCACATTGATGCACATATTAACACCAAATTTACAAAATAAAAGTAAAACTTAATCGTTATAGTAAAAAACTTAACATAATGGCACGATTTGCTTACATTAAAATGCCTGTAATCATGCTTTAACAATTAAGAGTGTGTCTAAATTTTTTAAGTCAATCAGCTATTGATGTATCTTATTTAATAGGTTTTTTGGGGTTTTTGAGGTTGTATCTTATTGAAAAATATAATAAATATTTGAAATAAAAATTACGTATCAATAAGTATTCTGTTAGATTATTTAAGTCCAGCCATAAGTATCGGCTTAAACCTTTAAGTTTTGCTTTATTTTTGTGGTGTTTTCATGAATACTTACAAATTATTCACAAGTGGCATTGGTTTAGTTCAATCTCGCTTAATCAATATTCTATCAACTAAATAACGGAATTAATGATGAACAATAAACAGAAACCAACCTTGGAGTTTTGGCAGGTCTGGAATATGTGTTTCGGCTTCTTCGGCATTCAATATGGATTTGGCCTACAGCAAGCAAACCTTAGCCCAATATTCAGTTATCATGGCGCCGCCGAACACGAATTACCTGTGTTGTGGTTAGCAGGCCCGGTTACTGGCTTGTTGATTCAACCATTAATTGGCGCGATAAGCGACCGTACATGGACCCGCTTTGGTCGCAGAAAACCATTCTTCTTATGGGGCGCACTAATAGGCAGCGTTGCTGTAATGTTCATGCCATACGTACCTGAGCTATGGATGGTTGTTGGTTTGTTTTGGATTTTAGATGCTGCTATGAATACGGCAATGGAACCCTACCGAGCCATGGTTGGTGACATGGTGAATAGGCCCCAGCGTCCATTTGCGTTTGCCCTTCAAACATTCATGATATCTGGCGGTCAAATACTCGCAAGCTTAATGCCTGTGGTAATGATTGCATTTGGAGTGAGTGCGGTAACCGATGGCACGCAAATTCCTGATATTGTTAAATACTCATTTGTAGTGGGTGTTGTGGTTATACTTATTACTGCCTTTTGGTCGTTCTCAAAGGTGCAAGAGTATCCACCAGAAGACCTTGATGCATTTCGAAAGGAGAACACCGGTAAAGTATTTTCTAGTGTGCTAAGCGACTTGTGGTCAGCATTAAAGAATATGCCGTCCACACTCCGCGCAGTGTGGTGGGTTAAGTTAGCCACATGGTTTGGACTTCCACTAATGTGGCAGTATTTGTCGTTATCTATTGCGCATCACGTTTATAACGCGCCTACACCCGATTCACCTGGATTTGCAGAAGGCACAGCGCAAGGCGGCACGGCATTTGCGGTTATGCACGTTACCACTTTAGTCATGTCTTTCTTTATTGCGAAAACAATCCATCGATTTGGTGACGCAAAAGTTTATGCATTTTGCTTGTTTGTTGGCGGTTTAGGCTTCTTGTCTATGCAACTAACCACCGACTTATACATGACCCTAGCGTGTATGGCTCTGGTTGGTGTGGGTTGGGCTGGTGTTATCACCGTGCCATTTATTATTTGTGCCAATGTAGCGCCAATGATGCGAATTGGGGTTTATATGGGCTTGTTAAACGCCATGATTTGTTTACCACAAATTATAGAGATGGTAAGTATCGGCTTTATCTATGACTCAGTGTTGGGCGGTGATCCACGAAATGCATTGGCCTTGTGTGGTGTGTTATTTATTGTAGGTGCAGGTTTAGCCCTACGTATCAACTCTCACAGCGATACTCAAATTAGTCAAAGTCAGGAAGCAAAAGATATATGAAATTAGCTAATATTAAACGCCAATGGTGGAAAGAGGGTGTGGTATATCAAATATACCCACGCAGCTTTCAAGATTCAAATGGTGATGGTGTAGGTGACCTACGCGGTATTATCAATCGTTTAGATTACATCAAAGATTTAGGCGTTGATATTATTTGGTTGAACCCTGTTTATAGTTCGCCCAATGACGATAACGGCTATGATATTTCTGATTACCAAGATATTATGGCCGAATTTGGTAACATGGCCGATTTTGATGAGTTGCTTGAGGGC
Source organism: Glaciecola sp. (assembly GCA_049650345.1). Taxonomy (GTDB): domain Bacteria; phylum Pseudomonadota; class Gammaproteobacteria; order Enterobacterales; family Alteromonadaceae; genus Glaciecola. The sequence continues at coordinate 38,019 of JBARZY010000042.1, forward strand.
ATGCACCAGCGTGGTTTAAAAGTAGTGATGGACTTGGTTGTTAATCACTCTTCAGATGAGCACGAGTGGTTTAAGCAGTCTCGCAGTTCTCGCGATAATCCTTATCGAGATTATTACCATTGGTGGCCTGCTGAAAAAGGCACACCACCGAAGCGCTGGAGTTACTTTGATCCTGAAGCCAATGCATGGAAATACGATGCGCAAACTGACGCTTATTACTTGCACTATTTCTCGCAAAAGCAGCCTGATTTAAACTGGGAAAACCCTAAGCTTCGTCAAGAAATCTATGACATGATGCATTTTTGGTTTAAAAAGGGCATTGATGGTTTCCGTATGGACGTTATCACCTTTATTTCTAAGCACGATGGATATCCAGAGTTTGCAGAAGAAGACCAAGGCGCAGCGATGATTGACGTGTATGCAAAAGGGCCTCGTTTGCACCAGTACCTGCATGAAATGCATCAAGAGGTGTTGCAACACTATGATTGTATGACCGTGGCAGAAGGTCCAGGTACACACTTAGACAACGTACTTGACTTGGTTGATGAAGACCGACAAGAATTGAACATGAATTATCACTTTGATCACCAGAACATTGGTGTGGGTGATCGTTTTATGATTAATGACGACTTTCAAAATTTGGTGAAGTTTAAGAAAGTGATGTCTGATTGGTCAGAAGTGTTTAATGAAAAAGGGTGGGGCACCACCTATTTAGGCAATCACGATTTTCCTCGCATGGTAACTCGCTGGGCAAATGATGCACCTGAATACAGACGTTTTTCTTCTAAAATGTTAACCACATTTTTGTTGTCGATGCGCGGCACGCCTTATTATTATATGGGCGATGAAATTGGCATGAGTAACATTAAGTTTGAAAACATAGAAGACTATCAAGATTTGATGACCATTAACTGGCATGCACTTACCAAAAGCGAAGGTGGCGATCTTGAGCACTTCATGAAATCACATCAATTGTGTGCTCGCGACAATGCGCGTACGCCAATACAATGGGACGATTCTGAAAATGCAGGTTTTACCACAGGTAAGCCTTGGCTCAAGATTAATCCGAACTACGTTGAGGTAAATGTTGCTAGCCAAGAAAACGAAGCTGACTCTGAATTAAATTACTTTAGAAAAATGGTACGTTTACGGAACAATAGCTTAACGCTGATTTATGGCGAATATAAGCTGTTGTTAAATGACGACCCAGATATTTATGCGTATACCAGAACGTTAGACGATGAAGTCCTGTTGGTATTGCTTAACTTCTCAGAGCATACCCATTCGCTAAATTTGGCAGAATTGGTGAATAGTGATGTGAGTCACTCATCGGTATTAATTGACAATTATGAACATCATAGTGAACAAAATGATTTGGGTGAATTACATGCATATCAGGCAAAAGTGATTCGCTTGTAGTTAGTAATGTATTGTTATAATTAGGGTAGCGATAGCTACCCTTTTTTGTTGTGATCGTTAGTAAATAACACCGTTTGGGGTGCGTTTTATCTCTTCTTCAGTTTGTATTGCTTTAGCTTGTAAATGGGCATTGCCACCCACTTCTACATTGGCATTGTTCGCACCTGCAACATTGCGCTGTGCCGTTAATTGATGATCTTCAACATCACTGTTGGGCCTTGTAGAGGGAGCAAATGCTTGTATGTGTCCTGTTTTTATTGGCTTGGTGTGCGCTTGACTATTCTTTAACTGCGCTTGGGTAAGTTGCAGTTGCCTTTCTAACCATTCGTTATCCTGCTGTTGCTCAAATAACTGCAAAGATAAATCGTTTTGTAGACGCTGCATATTATAGTGCTGTATTCCTAAATACAGAGTAGATAGGCTTAGCACGCCTACTGCCCATATCATTAATTTTTGCATTCTCGTTCCCTTTAAAAAAGGCGAGCATGCGCTCGCCTTAGTCTATACAAAGCGTTGACTTACTTAATTTGGTCCATCATAAATGAACGGACGCGCATCAATGTCGTCGGCAATACCGTCGTTATCATCGTCGGCGTCAGCGTTATTTCCGGTACCATCACTGTCGGTATCAAACCACTCTGTTGCATCAAACGGAAACGCATCTATGTTGTCGCTAAACAAGTCACCGTCGCTATCAAGCGTTTCACCTGAATCAAACGGGAATGCATCGTTTTCGTTAACTACGCTATCGTTATCAATATCAGAGTCGTCTTTATCAAGTAAGCCATCAGCATCCGAATCAATATCAAACGCTTCATAAAAATTGATTCTAGGCACTGAAAGAATGGTATATAAGCTTGGATCGGTTTCGTTAGCATTGTTTATTTCTAGCCACTCAAGCACCCATACTCTATTGCCTACTTGTTTCAATGGTATCCATTGACGTTGTCTGTAAGTAATACACGATGGATTTTGCTCTTGGTAACAATCGCTTGGTATGCCGTCAATGCGACGAGTATCAATAACTAGCTTACCGCTATCGTCTTGCTGCCAGTAATACTGGTTCCATCCGTTATAGTTATCGGGTGTGCTAATATCGAGTTCTCTATTGATGACTCTGGTCGATTTTCCATTTTCTTCCAGTCTGAAACCAAAGTATTGATTGCTAATGATTGATCCGTCCTCGTCTCTGGCATAAGGGTCAGTGAGTGTAAATGCGCTCATTAAGAAGGTGTCTTGTAACGACAGCCAATCGACAGATTGGTCAGTTTTTACCGCTCCAGTCGAATAGCTCCTGAAAGTAGTATCATTAGATGCGGTAATTTCAGCTAACACAGAGCTGCTATTACTAAACACTTCCAATTGACTAATTTTAATACTTTCATTGATATTGGGGTAATCAATTAATAAAGCGCCCTCATTGTTTACTGTCCAGGTAAAATTAAGCCCCATTAGCTTACTGGTACCTGTAAAGTCAGTATTCAGAGTCACTAGGTCAGATTGTAATCCCGCTATAGACCCATCTGAGTTTTCATTGAATCCGGCCGGCATTGACCAAGTCCCTACAACATTATCAGGCGTATAGGCTATGGTTGCTATGTCATCTTTTACATCGTACTCAACCACATCGCTTAGGATTGATGTTGTGATAACGGGAGCAGTGTCTTGCCCATACAATATTTGGCTGACTGGAGCGTCGTTTATTTGTAATGAGCTAAGGGTCGCTTTTATAATCGAATGAGATTCATTATCGGTTGCCACTATTGACCAATCTTCGCCAACTACCCCTCTGTTAATACCAACTTGAAAGATACCCGCATTTTCAATTAGTTGAACTTCATATTCTGTTGCGAGACCCAACGAGATAAGGTCGGCGACATTCGAGTAACTTAATGAAATTGAGGCGTTATCGTAGGTGATTGATAAAATGTCGTTGTTAACCGACCAAGTGTAATCAGTATTTGAGCTTCTTGTGATTAAGCCACCAGTGAGATCATCGTTAAAGGTGTATTGGTTACCGCCTATAGTTCTAAAGGATATACTGGGGTCGTCGAGTAGGCCTTCAAACATAAGCACGTATGCGCTAGGTACAGTATCTTGCGAAATTGTTAATCGCGCACCAATTGAATCATCAAGTGGACTAGCATCATTTACGTCAGCTACACCATCATTGTCATCATCGGTATCGGTATTGTTTCCAATGCCGTCTAGGTCGAAATCTTCAGACTCACTTGCATCCAGTGGGAAAGCATCTTCGTAATCAATAACACCATCGTTGTCGTCGTCGCTATCGGCGTTATTGCCAATACCGTCAAGATCGGTGTCGAGGGATTCTGAAGGGTCCAGAGGGAATGCGTCTGCAGTGTCAGGAACGTTGTCGTTATCATCATCTAAATCAACATCGTCTTTAACGCCATCGTAGTCGCTATCGAGTACAAACTTGCTATAAAACTGCACGCGAGGCGGTATAAACAATCTAAAGTCGGTATCTGTTGTGCCGCTATCGTAAGCGTTATCATTCCACAGAGCCCATTCTAAAACGTATATACGATCTGCCGTCTCGCCAAGTAACTTCCAGTGACGTTCGCGGAAAGGTAAACATGTAGTGCCATTGAGTTGGCACTCACTGTACTGCTCGGTCACATTGCCAAAGTCGTCTCTGCTTACGCTAGCACTAATTACGATTTCTGTTGATCCATCACTACCCGTTACTGTGTTCCAGGTTCTATAGGTAGCGTTTACTCTATCTTCGATATTAAATGGTGCATCGAAAATATTCGCGCCAGAACCATTACTATTTAAAATATAGCCAAAATATTCATCTAACAAGACGTCGTCATTATTGTCATAAGCATCTGGATTGGTAAGCGTGAAGCTATTCATTAAGAATTGATCAGTAAAACTTTGAATAGTAGCGGTACCGCTATCTTTGCCAGCTACTGCGATACGATTATATCGCTTATTATTAATGGTAGCGGTGGCCAGCACTAAATCGGTATAGGGCTCACTTTGAAGACGTTTTAGGTGCATTTCTGTAGAATCAGCGAAGGTCATAACTAAATCACCATCTTCGATTGCCCACGTAAAGCTAGCGCCTGATATTTCAGTACTTCCGGTGTTGTCTGCATTAAAGGTTGCATAGTCGGAGGTAATACTCGCTGTATTATCAATGACCTCTACTGTTGTGGGGATGCCCCATTTCCCTAACATCTCAGCTTCTGTATAATTAAGCCCAGTCACTGTAGTTACATCAAGCAAGGTTATTACGCGTGGCGTCAGGGTCAGTTCAACCGCAAGGTTAGCAGCACCTAGTAGTGCAATACTGACAGTATCGTCAACCAAAGTGTATTCAGTCGTGTCGCTTACTATAAATGTATCTATAGCTTGTGTATCTTCTGCCAGATAGAGGTCAGCGCTTACATTACTTACCACAGCATCAACGTACAGTTCACCACCGTTATCAATATAGGTCTGCAGGTCAGTAGCACTGAACATGCCTAATTCTTGCAAATATTCAAGATTGACCGATTCAATGTTTGCGAATGCATCAGTATAAGTAAGCGTTAGCGTGTTGTTGCTAATTGTGTAGTTATACGGCTCTGGGGTTCTGTGACTAGTGAATACACCTTGGTCGTCACTGAATGTCCACTCTCCTCTGGAGATAAACATTGTTGCGACAGACGGATCGTTTAGTTTGCCTGCATAATAACGTACATAATTGCTAGATAAGTTGTCTCTACTCAACGATAGCGCCGATGCGTACGAAGCATCTAAAGGCAATATATCGTTGGCATCATCAACACCGTCGTTGTCGTCGTCGTTGTCGCTATTATTACCAATGCCATCACCGTCGGTATCTACGGTTTCTGTTGCATCAAGTGGCAAATCATCTAACCAATCGTTAACACCGTCGTTGTCGTCGTCATCGTCGGCGTTGTTGCCCAAACCGTCATTATCGGTGTCAAGCCATTCGGTGTTATCAAATGGGAACGCGTCTGCGCTACCACTAATACCGTCGTTATCAGGGTCGCCATCGGTATAACGTTCGTCAATAAAGTCTAGGTCAAAGTCATATACTTCATAATAATTAACGCGCGGCGGAATAAGTAATTGCCAGTCAGGTACTTGATCGTTCCAATTGGTATAGTAACGCTCCCATTCGATCACGTATAGCCTATCCCCTACTTGATTAAGGGGTTGCCAAAAACGTTCGCGCCAAGCCACACAAGCATTATCTAGTGTTCTTGCGCATTCGTTTCGATCTATGCCGTTAGAGTTGTCACGGTATGCTGTCATTGTAATTCGGTTGTCAGCACCTTGTGTCCAACGACGCAGCTCTTGCTCATCTCCTGAAACGATAACGTTACCAAATACGCGAGCCACAAAACCATCTGTCTGGAAGTAGAAGCCAAAGAAGTCGCTAATATTTATGTTGTCGTTTTCATCCCTATAACTTTCAGTTTCTAAGACAAAGCTGCTCATTAGTAAGCTATCAAAAGTATTTAAGCTTAGGTCGATGTTCTGTTCTTGCACCAAGTAATGGTAACCACGTTGCGTTTCGCCGTCGTAGGTCATATCAACAAATGTTGCGCTGCCATCGGTATTTTGTGCTAATTGCTTAATAACGATATCGCTTTGTTTTCCGTTAACACTACCAGTAATTACAAGCTCACCATTGGCATTTACTGACCACGTTAACGCACTTGTATTAATTGCCGAAGAGACTGAACCATCTTGGTTAAGCGTCAGTGCATCAATACCAAAGAAGTTCTCGTTTTCTAACGATGTGGGTACTGCCCAAGTGCCAACAAGGTCTTGTTGTACAAAGCCGGTAGCCGAGATGTTATCCAAATTACTGTATGTAGTAACATATGCATTCTCGGTGGTAATTGTGGTATCTGTAATCTCAGGAATTGAGAAATATACCGCATCAATCGACTCATTCATTCGCTCTATTTTGTAAAATTCCGGCGCTTGGGAGTCTGATGTGATTAAGTGTAAGGTAGTGGATATGTTTTTTATCGTTTTTTCATACTGACAACCACCACAATCTGCTAGTAGCCTATTTTTAGCAGCCTCATTAATTAAGCCGCTATCAAATAGGGATTCAGCTGAGACCAACACAGTGTTGCCGCCAACGTTTTGATCAAATGTGACTTCAATTGAACCGTCTACAATTGCCCAGGTAAAATCGGTATTTGCCATAATTTGGCTAGAAGATTCACCGCTACCATCAGTATTAAAGGTAAAGTATTCATCAATGCTACTGCCTACTCTATCAAATGTAGGTTCGGTATTGAGGTATTCACTAGCAATATCGCTGCTTGTCATTGTTACCGCAACATTAATGGTGGCGTCTGCAGGTGCAATATCTAGGTTGTTTTCAACTCCATCACCGTCAATGTCAGTATCAACTTCATCAGCAATACCATCGTTGTCGATGTCAGATGAAAATCCTACATTGCGCGGGAAAGCGTCTTCGGCATCATCAACGCCGTCATTATCATCGTCATTGTCGTAGGCATCAAACGAGCCATCACCGTCGGTATCTATATAGCTGAAGCTAGCAAGCAGTTGCTGATGTGCAGCGCCATTTAACCAAACACCGTCCTCTTCTACTACGTTTTGTTTATACAAGGTGCCGGTTAATACTTCGCCGCGCACGGATGCAATAAATGTAGACGCTAACTCATCGTAATCGATGTCAAGGCCCGCCAGCGCCTCAAGGTTATTAGGCAAAGTCATTGTAACCAGTTCAGTGCCATCGATGGTGACTTTTTCCCACTGGCCTGTGGCTGACAATACTCTGCGGTCTTGATTTTCCTCGTTGAGATAAAAGTTAATTTGACCACTGTTAGATTCAGAGGAGATCAGTTCTAAATTTAAGTAACCATAGCCATTGTCTTCATGAATACTAAATTCAACGGGTAATTGCTGGTGATATAGGCCAGAATCGGCTTCATCAACAAATATTTCGTCTAATACAATCGCGGTTCTATTTAGTGATCTTACATAAACGCCATCACATCCGAAACAACTTGGATTGTAATCTACAACATACTGGTCTACGTCATAACGCATTGACGTGTTATAAACCTTAGCATTTCCAGTAAACATAGCATCAGCAGCAACATTATTTGCCCATTCGAGTTGATTGGCACCAGCAAGCGCTTGACGCATTGTTCCTGACTGAACATTTAAGGAAGTACCAATAATAGTAATGTCCATATCTAAAGCATCAGTTACTGATATAGAACCGTCACTATTGAATGAAGTTACAACATAGTCATTACTTTCCTCGGTCCACATGCCATTGCTTAGATAAAGGTCAGTGTCGTCATCGGAATCTTGAAATGCCTTGAAACTAGCTAAGCTGGAGCTGTAGGAAAACTCAAAACTGTTGATATCAATATTTAGTGATGCAGTATTTACAGATATCTGATCATAGCCCATATCACTACGTTCGTATGATGATAGTGCGTATACATCACCATTAAACATGCTGTCTGCCAATCCGCCATAACGAGTGTTGGGGTCAATTGAATCAGTATCGTCAGTATCTGGTACACCGTCGTTGTCATCATCGGTGTCAGCATTGTTGCCTACGCCGTCGCCATCGGTATCTAATGTTTCAGCGTTATTTAGTGGAAACGCGTCGTTTATATCCAGCGCACCGTCATTGTCATCATCGTTATCGGCGTTATTACCAATGCCGTCCAAATCGGTGTCGATGCTCTCTGTGTTGTCTAATGGGAAAGCGTCATTTGAATCAAGTACGGTATCGTTGTCGTCATCGGAGTCAGCATTGTTGCCCACACCGTCGCCATCGGTATCCAATGTTTCGGCGTTATTTAGTGGAAACGCGTCGTTTACATCAAGTGCGCCGTCGTTGTCGTCATCATTGTCGGCGTTGTTGCCAATGCCGTCGCCATCGGTATCAAGGCTTTCTGTACTGTCTAGTTGAAAAGCGTCTGCTTCGTTTGGTACGCCGTCATTGTCAATATCAGGATCAATATTATTGGCAATGCCGTCGCCGTCTAGGTCATCAATATCAACATTATTCTCTACAGCTTCTTCAAGATTTGACGCCGATTCATTTACCGATTGTGCCAACTGTGCATCTATTTCTTCTTGGCTTAAACCGCTCTCTGCTAGTTCCTGTGCTTGCTCTACAGCATCATTTGCGACTAGCTCTGCAATACCAGCAATGTCGTCAATACTCACATTGGTAGAGGCATTGTTGGTGAGCAAATTACCTACTGTATTTGCTACAATCGAGGCAACACTCTGAATATTGCTGATAGAATCTTCAGAAATCTCACCGCTATCCCCCGATTGACCATCTGCTAAATTGTTTACAACATTAGCGATAATTTGACTAACGTTATTTATTTGTGTGACGGCGGTTTCATCTAAGCCTGCGTCGGTGTTGTTTTGTTCAGAAATAAGCCCAGCAACAACGTTTGAAAGCACATTGGTTGATACTGTAATTTGCGCGATAGCTTCTTCACTTAAGCCTTCGTCAGACAGTGCTTGTGCGACTATATTTGAAGATGTTGCATTTGATACCACATTTGACTGTAATGCTATGTTGGCAAGCTCTTCTTCATTAAGTGCTGTACTAGACATCACTGCGGAGTCGTAAACTGCAGCAACAACAGAGCCAACCTGATTGACAATTTGTTCAAGGTTTTCATCACTGGTTGTGTCTAGTGCTTCAGATTGTGAAGCAGAAACTTGTTGCATGGCGTCTGAAAGAGATTTACCGGCCCCATTAATAACGGCCGTTTGTGTGCTTAAGGTGCCTGCTTCTTGTGCTTGCTTAATAACGGTGGCAATTGTAGACGTAACCGACTTTGCAACAACAACATCTGCGCTGGTAACGTTTGTAGTAACATTTTTTGGAATGAGCTCATTTTCAACCATAACCTCGGTTAATACGGTTAAGGCTTCATCGGTGTCAGCAATATAATCGCTAGACACTTGTTCTTCAGTAATTCCTAGGCTTTGAGCAACTTGTGCTTTGGCTTCTTCTATATTTTCGGTACTACCGGCCACCAAAGACACCAATGTGGTTAGAGGGGTAGCAACGCTTTCTCCTGGTAATGAAACTAGTTGGAAGGCTTCATCGTCGGTAACAGGAACGCCGTTTGGATTCTCGTCTGAAATGGTACTTTCATCTACTGCACCAGCAGGGATATCTACAATAACACTCACGTTTTCAGGAATTAGACCCAGCCCGGTAGTTTCGATTGCGCCAGCACCGCCTTCAACGGTTTCGGTAAAAGGTTCGTTTGCATCACGCGTTTTGTTATCGTTAAGGTCGATGTATGCAATTGCACCGCGGATATAACCATCGATAACAGTTACATTGAAATAAGATGGGGTAGGAGTTGGATCTGGATCAGGTGGCGGTGTCTCTGATGAACCGCCGCCACATGCGGCAAGTGTGAGTACTAAACTAACACTACTAGCTACTTTCAAAAGTTTGAAAGAGTCCCTTTTCATAATAATTCCCTGAGTTCAAATTGTAATGGTCTTACCAAATACGGTGACCTACTTCGGTGTTAAATTAACGTTTTTTTTACACTAAATCAAATTTTTAAATAAAGTTTTATTAATCAGAATATTATCTAACATTCTGATTTTAGCAGCGCTTACTAGCATAATTCTCTACCGCACAGCCTACTTCCAAGGCTTCAAACCAATCTAAAAAGCGCTTAACGTTGTCACCGGTAAATATGCGTCCGTGTTGCGGGCACAATTTTTCAATGTCGAGTTTGCTAACTCGTTCTACCCAATCATTTTTTGCTCTGTTGGACGGCATCCAACGTTTATGAAACCCTTCCATATAACGAATGTGCGCATCAAAGTCTTCTACTTCAATAGGCGCATCAATGTGCTCCAATGCCGCGCCAATATCTCCGCTCATGAGTATTTTAGCTTGTGCGTCATAAACATTAAAATTACCTGATGAATGCAAGTAGTGGGCGGGTATAAACTGTACTTCAGTTTGGTCGATAGTAAGCGCTCCTCCTTCATCGGGTATGCCGTGAAACTCCATGGTTTCCATACCGAAGTGGCGTAAAAAACCTTCCCAAATACGTGGCGAATACAACGTTGCGTCGCTAAGCGCCTTATCCCAAAGGCCAAGAGATGAAATAATGTCAGGGTCTTGATGAGAAGCAAATACGTGTTTGATTTGCTCGATAGGAAGCTCTTTAACTACACTCGCTAGCATAGGTGCGAATAACTCAATGCCACCAGGATCCATCAACAAAGCATTATGCTTGGTTTTAATCATGTACTGATTGGTGTCGATTACACTTTCTGGTTTTTCTGGGTCGCGCGCAAACATAAACCATTCGTGTGTATCGCTGGTGTAAATATTATTAGATTTCATAAGCTTTTTTATCTTTTGTTAATCAGTTTAAGTGACAGACTTACATGAGAATCGATTTTGTTAATAGAGCCTGAAATATTATTGGCGTTATCAGCCAGTTGTGCTGAAAATTCTTTGCCTGCTTGCGAAGCTTCAACCAACGACATTGACGCCAACACTTTGCCCACAGCAAGTTCTTGTTTTAGCGTTTCAAGGGAGCGCAATAAATGTCGTGTACTAGTTACAATTGATTGATTTTCTTCGTTTAGCGTGGTTTTTACTTCATCAAAGCTGGTATCTAAGCTAGTCACATATTCGGCGTGTTGTGCTTTGGCATAAGCTCTTTCATAACGCTTTTTGGCTGAATTTGTACGCACTGCTTGCGTGGTTATTTTGCTCATATTAATGGCTTGTTGATTAATATCAGCAGAGGCATGTATTATTTTTTTGGCCAGTTGATCTAAAAATTCGGCTAAGGCACCAAAACCTGCCGCTTGAGTGCCGGCTCTAACCGCAAGGACTCCGGCATTGTTGGAAGCAAGGGAAACTTCTTTTGCTACCACTCGCGCTTTATCTAGCTCTGCGGCTATTGTTGCGGCCGTTACAAAGTAGTTGTCTTGAGGTTTTATAGTTGGTCTCTCTTACGAAACGGGAATACACCTTCTTTTGTATCACTTGTGGGTGAAGCTAGCAATGATATGGGTCAAATTTTGTGAATTACAAAACTACTTGTATACTCTTGCTCGCTGCCCAAAGTAGCAGTCGAAAGTGAGAATTAGTCGTTGTATTTCGGTTTAGGGAAGTAAGTGCAAAATATTGATAAATACACAGTTCATTTAGTTAAAAAAACCGCATTCATTATTGCAATAATGACGTTTGTGGGTTCTTTACTTATGTACGTTTTCGGTCGTCAAGCGCCTGAGTTATGACAAATCGCTGCCGTGGCTTGTGCACTAACTATAGTAATGGCGGGGTTTATTCATTGGCAACCTCAGTACAAATATAACAACCTAGTATTAGTTGTTGGTGTAGTGTTTGTTATTTTGTTGGTCACTTCTTTTTCAGGCGGTGTAAATAGTCGATTTACGGTGCTAATACCTGTAATGCCGGTGCTAATCAGTCTGGTATTTAAAAACCACTTTCCCATAGTGCTCACCAGCATATTATTAGTGAGTATATTGTTGTTGTTTGCGTTTCATCAACATCTGCCTAATTACTCCATGTCGCCAATTACGGAATTTGAGGTATTTGCTAAGGCTCTTTGGTTAGCAATAGCAACGCTGTTTGCGCTTGTTTTTTCATTAGTTTATCGCGATATAAATTCTAAGCTTACCATTAGTTTAGAGTCGCCAACGGTGGGCCCACAGGAAATTAACGCAAAAGAAAATTCTTATATTGTAGATTTTGCTGATAAAAGCTTGTTGAAATTAAACTTGGCTGGCACTCAGTCAACAGAACTAGCGCTTATGTTGTTGGGATTTGACGATGAAGTTTTACTTTCAAATACTAATGTGCTGAATAACATTATTGGAGCAAGTCAAAAAGCACTTACCAAAGAAACCGATAAAATAGGCTACTACAAAAATAACGTGATGATGGCTTGCATTGCTGTTCCCAAAAACGCAAACGTGAATCAAATGGCACGTAGACTTAGCGATAGCATTGTTAAAAATAAAATGCCAATGGCGACAAATGTAAACATAGGTTTTATTACGGTGAGTGCAAATATTGGCGTAGATTTAAATAGTCTGCTCTCGGTCGCGTCTATCGCTCTGCAAAAAGCGCAAGAAAAAGGTGAAAACGCTGTCGTTAACTACAACCAATTAAAAAAGTAACGGCTATATATAAATTCAACTTAGATTAATTTAAGTAACTCCTGCACTGCCTCTGTAATTTGAATGTATAAACCTTTAAGCTGTTGTAGATATTAACACGCGCTCTTTGCGCACCCTATCTGTACAATTAAAGCGTATAAATATGACCAAAATACTGTTTTTTGCTGGTTTGCGAGAAGAATTAGGCACCGCTAGCATTGATTTACAATTGGAAGCATCGATGTCAGCTGAGGCTTTGCGACAGGTGTTATCTGAAAAGGGCGATAATTGGCAAGCTATACTAAAAAGTGATGTACTAGTCGCCATTAACCATACCTTGAGTGATTTACAAGATATTGTACAACCAGAGGATGAAGTCGCATTTTTCCCCCCTGTAACAGGCGGGTAATTTGCCTATCATTCATTTAGCAAGGCCCTTAAATAAAGAGTACCAATATTAACTATGTCTTCTTCTAAAGACGCGCAAGTTTTGTCTTCCATATCACAGTATATTGCCTTAATCGGGCGTGGCCAAAAATCGGGTAAAACCTTAAGCCAAGCTCAAGCAGAAGATGTGATGCTGCGCATATTCAGGAATGAAGCGTTGCCAGAACAAACGGGTGCGCTGCTAATGTTGCTGCGCATGCGTGAAGAAACCGATGAAGAACTTAGTGGTTTTTTACAGGCATGCCGTGCAACGTTGCCAAACACCCTTCAGCTCAATACACCTATTGATTTAGATTTAGGCTGTTATGCGGGCAAAAGAAGGCACTTGCCTTGGTTATTGTTGGCTGTCAAAACCCTTGCTCAAAATGGCTATAAAATATTTTTACATGGCTTAGAAGAACACGACTCAAACCGACTTTACTTAGATTCAGTGTTTAGAGCATTGAATTGGCCAATAGCGAGAAGTATGCAAGATGCTTCTCAACAATTAGCACTACACAATTTTTGTTACATGAGTATTACCGATGTCCACCCGAAGATGGCAAATTTATTGTCAATGAGGCACACATTGGGACTTAGATCGTGTATGCATACCCTAGCAAAAATGCTTAATCCCGCGGCGGCCAAAGCCAGTGTGCATGGTGTGTTTCATCGTGAACTCGACAATACACATATTAATGTTGCAAAAAACCTTAATGAAGTAAACGTGGCCTGTATTCGAGGTGACAGTGGAGAAGTAGAAGCAACACCAGAAAAAGCGTTTTCTATGCACTATGTAAGTAATAACTGCGAAACTGAATTAGCGTTTCCTGCACTATTACCACACTGGGCCCATCAAACTAGGAACCTAGGCATAAACGCATTATTAGATGTGTGGCAAGGTAAAGTAGTGGTCGACTACGCTACTGCCGCCATACAGAGTACCTTAGCGGTTTATTTATGTTGCATGCACAATCTCAGCAGTGAACAGGGCTTGCAACGTGCGAAAGCCCTGTGGCAATCACGAAAAGTAGACTAGGTGTGTGTTAATGCCGACTGAATGACTTTTGCATGTTCGCAAAGATCATAGCCTAAGTTAGTTAAATAACCGCCATCGGGTTGGCTAACTATTCCCTTGTTGTACAAGCGTTGTGCTGCGGCGATAATCGCGGGGTCAGCATCATGATGAATTTTAAGGCCTTGCATTAGGCTGCTGCTTGGGTATTTGAGTATAAGGTTGAGTTCGTCAGTCATGTTTTGATTGAAAGGCATAAATCTCTCTTTATTATTATGAGGTTAACATTACATGCTTACTATTCAGATTAGCGCTTAATGCATCGAAACACAACGCATTGTTTGGTATAGTCCCGCGCCAACTTGGGCATAACAGAATATGGTAAAAAAATGAAAGTGCTTGGGCTAGTATTGGCCGGTGGCCAGTCAAGCAGAATGGGTAACGACAAGGCTATGCTGGAAATTGACGGCGAAACGATGTTGGCTAGAAGTCAAAAGCTTTTGCGCGCGTGTGAAGTAGCAAAAGTCGTAGTGAGTAGAAACGACGGTGAACTCGACTCGCTTGCAGACATGATCCCCAACAAAGGCCCGCTGTCTGGCATTCATAGCGCATTGCACCACTATCTTGATTATGACCTATTGATTATACCGGTAGATTTACCCTTATTAAATGCTAAATCGGTAAAGCGCTTGATAGCCTTAGCACAAAAAGAAAAACTCAATACTTGTTTTCGTAGTGAACAATTTGCTGGTGCTACAACTAAAGGTGTTGCGGCTAAAACCTCAAAAGACAATAAATCTCATGAAGGCATGCACTTCCCAATCTATTTGCGCAATACTCCGCCAGTTCGCGATGAACTCAGCCATGTGTTAGTCAATACACAAAAGTACTCTGTGTTTACTTTTTTTAAGCAGTTTGAACACAAAACCGTAAGGCCTTTAAAGCCATACGAACTTATCAACGTGAATTCTGAAGCTCAATGGCAACAAATTGTTGGCTTTTTTAAGTAACAAAATAGTCTTCGTTCCTGAATATGAATTTTGCGTATGATTAAAAATACTTATTTGTAGTTCTGAATGCTCATCACTTCCTAATAAATATGTAAGCTATGGTGATGAAAATTATATGTAAAATATACACGAATGGCTAAGTACGTTCGTCTTGCTGTTAAAACAACACCATTGTTAATGGTATTGTTGTTTCTGCCATATTGCACTCAAGCTTATGAAATTAATAAAATAATAGAAAAACAAAGCAACGAAGCGTTATCTGTTGTAGGGTATGTTGGTGCATTACTAATTGTTCTGCTATGCATGCTAACAGGTGTACTGCTGATCACAAAATCTAAGCAGGCAAAGCAAGCGAGGCAACAAATCGACGGCGCAAAGGCGCAACTCGACGACCTACCCACGGGCATTATCCATGTGAACAAGCAAGGCCTTATATGCTACGCCAATTTAGCAGCGGCAAGATTAATGGGTAGAGATTTACAAAGGCTATTAAACACTGAGTTGTATACTCATTTTATTGATTCCGATGCGGCGCTCATTCACAATAATATTGCTCAAAATATTGAGCTCAATAACCTACAAGTACAAGCGAAAGTCAGTAAGTTATTTGTGATGATCAAGGCAAAATACGGCAGCGCACAAACTGCTGCAACAGTGTTGACTATTGAAGATCAACACCATATCCAAAAGGCTCTGCAGCAGAGTGTTCAGCATGCTGAATATCAAACACAGGTAGTGAATACTTTGGCGTTTGCTACTGTTAGTGTAGACCTTAACGAGCAAACCTATTGTTATGATGCTGTTTGTGCCTCGATGTTACATCTTGATGCGATAAACGATAATGCGCAGTTTTCTGAGGCGCAGCTATTACGGTTGCTTGAAAATAAGATTCATAACGCCGACTTCAGCGCATGGAGAAAAGCCTTACAGAGTCAAAACAAGGCTACCGCCATTAATTGTCGTATAGCCATTAACTCGGCTGATTCGGCAAAAACCTATATGCCTGTTCATATGATAATTAGCCCGCCACAACACCAGGCACAACGAGAAATATATATACAAAGCAATACTGAGTATGAGTTGCTGAAACATGATATAGATGCGCTTAATCATCAACATCAAACACTGCTGCATGCCATAAACGGCCCTGTTTATTCTCTCGACGATAAGGGGAATGTATTATGGTCGAATGCTGCTTTTATGCAGTTTGTTCGAAGTATTAACCCAGCGAATCAGTCGACTAACATATTTGATATGGGGATATTCCCCGACAATATAATTACCATGCACACTACTCCTCCTGGTGTGTCAAGCAGAACTTGTAACGAGGTCTTTGACGTTGAGTATAGCAACGGTCAAACTCGCCGCGTAAAACTCAATTTAGCGTTTTATTTACACCAGCATCGACTAATGAACAAAGGCGAACTTGGCATGGTAGGCGTAATTGAAGCTTAATCTTTATTTGCACTACTACCGTATTCATTGCATATACAAATATGTTAGAAATCAACAATGAACAAAATTATTCAACAGTTATTAACAGTAATGGTGGCCGTTTTTGCACTGAGTGCATGTGCGAGTTATGACTATAAGGGCACATTGAACTTAGGTGACGCAATGATTGCGGCAACGGGAGAAAGTCTTGAGGGCGAGGTAGTTGAGATACCAGAGGCGTTTCGCGGGCAAACTACCTTGTTGATTTTTGGATATGTACAAGACAGTCAGTTTGATATTGACCGCTGGTTAATTGGTTTAGACATGACAAATACTCAAATACCGGTTTATGAAATACCGACTATACAAGGTATGGCACCGCGGATGTTTAGCACCTTTATTGACAACGGTATGCGTAAAGGGATACCAAAAGAACTATGGAAGGGTGTGATTACCGTTTATAAAGACGGCGATAAAGTACAGCAATTTACGGGTAATACCCGCCCAAATAATGCACGAGTTATGTTGCTAAATAGTGTCGGTAATATTGTGTATTTTTATGATAGAGGGTTTTCTGTATCGGCCTTGAACGAGTTGAAGAGTAGGGTAAACGAGATTACAGAATAATACTTGTTACTTTATTGTTCAGAGTCATTAGTTTCATCAGCGGGTTGGGCACTCTCAGACAATATACTTGTTATGCCATATGTGTTTAGCGCATTCCGAGCTTTCTCTGATATATTGTTATTTTGCAAAAAAATCAGTTTGCGTTCATTGACTCTATTTATGCGCATATCGTTTGAATAATGTTGGTCAAAAGCATCATAAAATGAATTGTCTTTGAGCGCTGCATGCACACCTTTGTGCAAGCGAGCAAACAGGTCATGATTATTGGCGTTTACAAAAATAAAATCCCCTAAGGGATAGATGAACATTAAACTGGGCTCCACTTTGATATTTAATGTTGGGTGATTATTAAGGTCATCTTTTATTTCGTTAACGCTACGAGTTAAACAATCAAAGCGTTTATTATGCAGCATGCCATAAAGTGCGTCATGGATAGGGCTGGTAACGGTGTCAAAGCCATTGTTAGTATAAACTGATTTGTCGGGCCAGTGGGAGCCTAAACCAACACTCAAATTTTTATTTATAATGTGCTGTGGTGTATCTACATCCATAAGGCGCTGATTTTCAGTGTGGATTAAGCATATTCTAAAGCCAAGCATACCTCTATCAAGGGGTACATAAATAGCGCGTGCAAGTCGCTCACGTTCTTTTGTTGGCGCGCCTATAAATATGTCAATGTTACCCTTTACTAATTCGGCAAATGCTCGCCCTTGTTCCATGTCTTGTGAACTAACTAAGGTGTATTCACCAAATTCTGTTTCGGTTTTTTCAGCGTAACTGAGAATGCTTTGTTTTAGATGAGGCGTGTTAAAGTTGCGAGCGTACATTACCCATTCATCGCTTGCGTAGGCACAACTAGACGCGATTAAGAGCAATGCCAATAAGTACGGCCTGGCAAGCCGGTTTGCTTGATGCAAACTCAATTGGGTAAACAAAACATAGCCATGCAATGAGTCAAGAAGTGGTTATAATACGCACAACAGATTTGTACAGTCAACTGTATTCGCTTGACCCGTTGCTATTGGTACCTTAATCTACAAATAAAACAAAGGGGTGTAAAGCCTCAGATAATATCTTTGCATTGTTGGTGCAATATGCATAGCAACCAGCATACATTCCAACTAAATGTCAACACAATCAAAGAGCAAAATAAGTGGATAAAGCTGAATTTGTACGTACCCGTCGATTCATTGTAAAACTTGGTAAAATGCTACACAAATACGGCACCCCAGCATTTAGGTTAGAAGCTCATCTTGCTGAGGTTGCAACATACCTTAATGTAAATGCTAGTTTTATATCAACGCCCACTTCACTTACCTTTGTAATATGGAGCGACAAGCACGAAGAAGAATATAACCATGCTGCGCGCGTTCAACCGGGCGAGCTTGATTTGGGTTCGCTTGCCCTGACCGATGAATTAGTGACAGCATTAATAGCTAGCGAGATGTCTTTACTAGAGGCCGACGTACGCCTTACCGAAATAGAACAGCAAGTTACCTTCATTCATCCAATTGGTATGACCATTGCCTATGGGTTTGCTACAGGTGCTTTTGCTGTGCTGATGGGGGCGTCATTAATAGATGCGGCTGCAACTTCTGTGATTGGCTTAGTAATGTACCTCTTTGTATATTGGTCTTACCATTCAAAGCGCGTAGCGCACATGTTAGAGCCTGCTGTTGCTTTAGTGTCGGGCTTGATGGCATGCGCGATTGCACATTACTTAGAACCAGGCATTAATATACGCTTGGTGGTGTTGTCATCAATTATTATATTTATTCCAGGATTAGCTTTGGCCATAGGGCTTGCTGAGTTGTCATCGCGCAATGTGGTAAGTGGTACGGCTAGGGTGATGGACGCCGTGATGCAGTTGTTTAAGCTGTATTTCGGTGCGTTTTTAGGGATCTCCTTGGGCTTTGCTTTGTTTAACGAAGTAGAACACACGCCCATGCAAAAACTGCCACAGTGGTCCTACTTTGTTGCGGTACTTGTATTGTGTTCGGCTTTGGTGCCCATTTTTAATATTCGCTTGAAGCATGCACCGTGGGCGATTATGTGTGGCTTTGTTGGGTATTTTTCTACTTTTTGGGCGGCTAGATACCTTGAGTTTGGTTTAGGTACGTTTGCAGGAGCATTTGCTGTAGGGGTGTATGCAAACCTATTTACTCGGCTTACTAATGCGCCCGCAAGTATTGTGTTAATGCAAGGCTTAATTGTTTTGGTACCAGGCTCAAAAACCTACATTGGTTTAAACTCATTTGTGTCGGGCAAAGACTTTGTGCAAGCCGAGCATATTGGCCAAGAAACATTTGTTATTTTTATGTCCTTGGTGGCAGGCTTAATATTTGCAAACGTGGTGATGCCCACAAGAAAGGCCTTGTAAATTATGCCCGAAGCGTTCAAACATAATTTTGACCACAAGGTTATACGACATTTAGCACAACAACTTAGCAAACAAGCAGCATTACTGGGCGACGTTTTTCATGCCGATAAATTTGTTAAAGACGCCTGCAACAATCTAGATGAGTTGGAATTAAAAGCGCGTTCTAACCAAATTGCTGCGGCATTAGCTACGCACTTGCCCACTGACTTTATTCGTTCGGCGAAGTTGATAGATGCATCACTTGCACCCATTAACGCTAATAATAGCGACGAAACAATCACTTTTACTCACGAATCCGACGGTTTAGCGGGTTGGATAATCATGCCGGTCGCCGATTATATCAGTACGGTTATATTGCTACATCCTGAACAAAATTTTGACCATGGTATACAACTGCTAAAGCGCTGTACGTGTTTGTTTTCTGCCGAATTTGCTATTAGGCCATTGTTGCGCGACTTGCCCTCTAAAACGTTGGCAACACTGCTTACGTGGCAGAGCGATGAGAACGTACACATACGGCGCTTGGTATCGGAGGGCACTCGGCCTTATTTACCATGGGGTATTCGCTTGCATCAATTTGTGGCAGAGCCTGAGCTGATAATCCCTTTTCTTGAGGCATTAAAAGATGATGAAAGCGAATATGTGCGTCGTTCTGTGGCAAATAATTTAAATGATATTGCCAAAGATCATCCGGATAAGGTAGCGGCCCTAGCACAGCAATGGTGGCTACCAAAAAACAAAAACCGTACGCGTTTAATTAAACATGCTTGTAGAACGTTGATTAAACAAGGTCATCCTAAAGTTCTCGAAATGTTGGGGTACTTTCCGGTTACTCTTGCTGCTATCTCCCTGACTCTGTCGCACAAGCATCTTGCCATAGGCGAATCGCAGCAAATGACACTTTCCCTAAAAGGGAATAATGCGTGTAACCAAGCGCTTTTAATAGATTATGTTGTGCATCATCAAAAGGCGAACAAACTTACCTCAAAAAAGGTGTTTAAATGGACCAGTATTACGCTAGAAAAAGGGAAGGGCACGGTTGTGATACAAAAAGCACATAGCTTTAAAAAAGTCACTACACGTAAGTACTATCCAGGTGAGCATAAAATTGAGGTGTTAATAAATGGCCGGTCTGTGGCTATGCAGTCATTTTTGCTAACATAATTTCTTTGCTATTTGGCAAGCACTGTTTACTCTTGATACCACAAGCTAACAAATCGATAGGCAACAACATGACCAGTCGCGCAGATTTTATTAATCAACAACTATTATTAATTGACGGACAGTACGCAGCAAAAGACTGCCCAAAACATGTAAAAATGTGTACCAGCCCGTTTGTGTTTTTTCGCGGCAGCTCGCAGTTGTTTTATGCCGATTTAGCGGTTCATAATATAGCCATTCCCAAGGCCTTCGACAAAGTACCACTTACCACGGTGATGGGAGACTGCCATACGTCTAATTTTGGTTTTTTTACAGAAGAAGGCTCCCATGGTGAAAACATTGTATTCTCAATTAACGATTTTGATGACGCTTGCATTGGCCATGCCTACTGGGATATTTTGCGCTACTGCGTTAGCCTTGCGCTAGCAGTGGATCATTGTGAGGGGATAAAATTAGGCACATACGCCAGTGACAAAGACTATAGTCAAAAACCAGTGGTTGCTCAAAGTGACATAGTGCCCGCTATGCAGGCCTTTATTCAGCAATATTGTGACGTACTGCTACAGGGTATTGAACGAAAACCCACTGACGATCATTTTTTAGATGAAACTTATCACGATTTCAATACCCCATCGGTACTCAAAAAACGCTATAAAAAGGCCACCCAAGTGGCATTAGGCGGCTCTTTATTTACCAGTAAAAGTGCGCTTGCTAAAGCGATAGATCTTAGCGAATGGCCGCTTAAATTTGCCACAAACCCGGTCAAATTCACATACCAAGATGTCCCCACTGACATCATTAATACGCGTATATCTCCCTATTTTTATGACCATGTGTTAGATGCGGTCAAACGTGAAAACTCTGGTACAGGTTCGGTAAATATGCAGCGGTATTACTTACTCATTGGGCCTGAAGAAGCTCGACATGAGCAAATGCCTGCTGCTGACGAGTTATCGACGTTATTGAATTTGTGTCATGTGGTTGAGGTTAAGCAGCAACGCACGGCTGCGCCAATTCACTATTTTTCTGACTTGCATCATCAAAACCAGCTAAATGCCGCACATTTGACGGTAAAGTGCCAACGCAAAATGCAGCGCAGACAAGACTATTGCTTAGACGACATTTATTTTAACGAAGCGCACTGGTTAATACGCTCAAGGCATCACGCTAAAGTAGGTGTTGATTCTGAACATATTGGATTTGGTAGGGTGAATGCGCTTGAAGGTGGCTTTGCCCACTATGCCTATGCTTGTGGTCAAGAACTTGCACGAGCTCATTGCAGAGGAGA
>JBARZY010000043.1:0-12311 GCA_049650345.1 Glaciecola sp.
TTTTGAAATTGACGGTCAACATTTTTGGGTATACCAAGAAACGCCAAAACCCAAAAGTCTTGCAGGCATGCAAGTGGTGCATAACGCCCTACGCGATATTTGGTTCGCTCAAACCAACACCGTTAACGTAAAAATTGACGACACCATCAATACCCTCACTTTTACCGAAAACACCGAAGTACTGAATATTGATGCAAGCCACTGATTAAGTGGCCTGCATCATTTCACTGTTCAGAACATATAATCTTAGTGGTAATGCCTCATAACTAATCTGTCGCTTGTAGTTAAGAGTCATGACTTGTTCTGGCAGTTTGCATTAGACAAAAAGCGAACACTCACCAGTTTGCATTCTTCAGCAATTGTCTGGTCTCAAAGTACCATTTGCGGTTACTCAGCTTATGAAAAAAAGTGGACCATTTAGAGGCGGAAGGAACAGAGGCGTTTAGGTCGGAATGCAGACTATTGATGGACTAAACCGGCATATAGAGAAGAAGTGATTAGCTAATTGGTAGGCTCAATACTGTTGAGCAAAGAGCCTAGCTAGCAATTATCTCGCGTACTTAATTGAACAACCGTAAGATATACTCAGGGTTGCCCACCCTGGAATACAGTCTTCTTTACATACTAGCCATGATAAATCTGCACTAATGCTAAGCCGTGAGCCTTGTTCAAGCGATGCGGGTACATCCACTGCAACCATAAGCAGGTTTTCGCCCTCGTAGCCGTAATTAACTAAGTGCGCAACAGGTATTGCCTGAGGTATTGGCCAAATAATGTCATTAAAAACGATATCGTCTGTTGAGTCACCGACCTTATTGAGCCATTCAGTTTGCCACACAATAGTCGGCGCTTCGCCCGAGTCGCCAGGGTTTTGCCAATAGGTATGCCATTGATGATCGGGTTGTAACAAAATGCCGACGTAAGCTGTTTCGCCGGGCACAAGTGCGTCTTTTTCGCTTAGCAGCGACACCTGAATATGAGGACCACTGGCGCTCGCGCTACTATTGATAATCGTATTCGGTAGTTGCGTTTGCGCATTAGGCGAGCCTGACGCATGGCTATTAAAAGCACACAACAATGCGAAAATAATACCCGCAAAAGTAGACCAAGCCACAATAAGTGACCTTGCAATAATTGATGTGAACATCCGAGTCGCCTTTTTTACCGTAGTAACATACTAAGTTTTATTTATTGTTAAGTATCAAACGAATATTATGAATACGCAACGAAGGTCGAATCAGAGCACTGCTTATTTTAGCGGTAGTATAGGCTTTTGCGCTAATCTTGCCTTTAGCTTGTGTGTTATTTTTTCAGCTAATTTTGTGGATGCAAAGACATCGACAACAAACCTAATCAAACACCCACAGATAAAGACAACACAAACGACTATGCGCAATGTGGGATATAAAACCTTAAATGATGCTAAGTGGCAACACAGAGTATTAGTCGTGAAAACAAACAATGAAGCTGAGTTAAACAAACTAACGGGGATACTGGCTAAACATGCTGCAGCTATTCATGAACGCAGATTGATTGTTTTCGCATTATCAAATAAAGATGTTTTAGCGTTTACTGATCATTCTTTAGAAGTAAGCAATATACAGGCTAATGAACTGCTAAGTCGCTTGCGCGACAAAAAAGTACTGTTAATTGGCTTAGATGGCGGTAGTAAAACAGTATATGACGAACTTACCCTTAAACAAGTATTTGCACAAATAGACGGCATGCCAATGAGGCAGCGCGAATTGCGTCAGCAATAGTGATGGCTGTTTACACGCTCAAGTTTTTTTCTATCACAAACCCATGCCAGCAGAAGATATTATCCATAAACTGCAATATTTATTATGATTTAATTGTTACTTTTATCAAGCAATTAGCTTTAAATAAATTACTTATTGTTAAAAATACTATACATTAAGTTCTAAATTAATTACTATCTCCTCATCAAGAAGCCGGTTAAACGATTTAACAGGCAAGTACAATCACTCTTACGTAATTAACAATAGGACTTATCATGAACATGACCTTAAAAGAAAAAAGCACTTGGCTATCACTCGTTGCCACCCTCGTGATTTTTGGCGCGTATACATTCAAGGTATTAAGCATAAACATGCAAACCTTGTCACAACAAGAGGCAACTAATATTGCAATGGCAAACTTAAGCAGTGCGGTATTATTTATCATTATTGTGGAAGTTATCTTTCAATCAGTCATTGCCGCGGCCGGATCAAAAGAAAAAGTACTAGAAGATGAACGCGATAGCCTAGTTTCATACAAAGCGAACAATAGCGGTTATTGGGTGCTGAGTATTGGCGTGATTGTGACCTTAGGACAACTTTTGCTACCCCATGTAATTGGCATTGAATCATCTCTGCAAAGCCGCTTCCCCATTCCTTTGTTTGAAGTTCATCTATTGTTATTTGTGTTTATATTGTCTGAAATCACGCGCTTTGGACACCAAATTATTCTATATAGACAAGACGCGGTGTAAGCACTATGGCAATAACAAATAAAGTACGAGAATGCCGTTTTTTTGCTAATGAAATGACACAACAGGCCTTAGCCGAAGCTGCAGGTGTTACCCGTCAAACCATTATGGCAATAGAGAAAAACAAATATAATCCGTCGCTAGAGGTGGCATTTAAAATAGCCAATGCATTTAACAAACCTATCGGCGATGTATTTGGCTACGAAGCCACTTGATGTAGCAGTGAGAATGTAAATAACGAAAAAAAGCACATTATAAACTAAAGTTTAGTGATTCAGTGCCGATACGATGATGGGAAGAAGTATCAATCCTATCACTTTAAGTGCCGTAACTGGCCTTAAAACTCATTCGTAGAGGTTATAAAATAATGAAGTGGGTGGCTCACACCATATTGTTTGTACTTTGCTTTTGTGTAATTGAGCTTTTTTTCGGTTCAAAAGCCATTGCAACAACTGATGTCCACGCACGTCTGCAAGCCATCAAAAGTAACGAGTCCTTAAGCCACAATAACAAAATTATCGAATACCAAAATTTACTGCAGCATGCTCCAAAACAAGATATCGCCAGCCTACAGATATACGACTATATGTTGCTAGAGCATCTTGACCGAGGCAACTATAGCCAAGTCAAAAACGTCTTTAACCAAATATCATTTTCCCAAACCGCACTAGACGACACCGCATACACTAATTTATTCGTAAAATTAAGTACCTACACTATTAACGCCTTACTTATGCTAGAAGATTATGCCCAAGCACATGATTTGTTGACTCGTGTTATGCCGCTGATCCATATTCCCAGTATTAATCTGATGGTGCGAGGGGATGTTTACCTTGCTGCTGGTCAATACTATGTGCGAACAGGTGCCTATAAAGAAGGCCTTCAAGCGTTTGACAGTGCAGAACAAGCATACTCCCAAAACGTGAGTGAAACGCTTAATGGTGTAAATGGAGCTGATCTAGAAAAAACCATAGCGGCAAACCTGGGTAAGCTAACAAAAACAGTATTTTACATCGGCAACACTTACTACACGATGGGCGATTACCAAAAGGCAATTGACTACTATTCAACAGGTATTGAACAGCTTGGCGAACTGGCTGAACTTGAAGATTTGGTCATGTACAACCACAACATCGCTATATCACAACTATATTTAAAGCAGTGGGACCAAGCGATACAATATGCAACTCTGGCGGCAAACTATGCCAACACCATCAATAGTGAAGTGTTCTATGCTTTTTCTCAAGAGATTATAGCTCGATCGCTGCATGGGCTGGGGCAAACCGACAGTGCGCTTGTAAAACTCAACACTCAAGTCATTCCTGTTTTTGAAGAAAATCAGCAAACTCAACGCCTTTTCGAGGCTTTATCGTATGCTGCAATGTTCAATGTGAGTGATCAAAACTGGTCAAATGCTGAAATAATATTAAATACATGCGAAGCACTATTGCAAACTCACTTGGCTAAAGGCAACAGTATTTCACAAAATTTAACGTTTTTAGAGGCGAGTTATTTATGGCATGAACACCAAAATGACTTTGAAAAAGCGCTATATTTTCATAAATTATTTGCCGACATGAATGCAGCAGACTTCGCCTTAAAACGTGAGCAAGAAGCTCAACGTTTAATGATTGACTATGAGTTAGACATTGCACAAGAAAAAGCAATGCGCCTTGAAGCTGATAATAAAATGCAAACCATCATTATCGAAAGCAATACTACCAAAAATACCTATTTTCTCATGATCATCATAAGTACTGCTGGGTTGTTAATGGGAATGGCCTATTTGTACATCAAAGAACGCAGAACCCGTAACAAAATGAGTCAACTGGCGATGACCGACCCGTTAACATCGTGCCCCAATAGACGCAGCGTACTGAATCATGCTTTTAAGATCCTTGAGGACTATACCCACACACAATCACGACATAACACAAAAGAACATCCATATGCTCGCACTCAATCAGTCAGTATGGCAGTCGCGATTATTGACGTTGATAACTTTAAAAATATAAACGACACTTTCGGCCACGATGTAGGCGACTCTGTGCTGAAGAATATCGCACAGGTACTTGGTACAAATATTCGCCAAAATGACGTAATGGGACGATATGGAGGAGAAGAGTTTATTTTGATTTTACCCAATGCCAGTGAACTCGACCTTCACGCAATTTTTATGCGCATACAGCGATCATTACAAGCGCACACTTGCGAATTGGAAGACCACCAAATTAGCCTTCCTATTACGGTTAGCATGGGTGCAAGTATTTTTGAACCGACTACTGCCGCACAAACGAAAGCGCAATTGACACAATACTTAAGAGGACTAATTAGCGCCGCTGACAAACAAGTATACAAAGCAAAAACCTTAGGGCGTAATCAACTATCATTTACTGTGTGTGATTAACGCTCATGCACACACAATCTCACGCAGTTCCTTTATACCGATGGGTTTGATTAGTTGGTCTACAATAGGGTATTCGCGAAATAGTGAATGATCTGGCTGTTGTCCGCTCAATACATACACCTTACCCACGTGGTTGCCCTTAGTTAAAGTATTGAGTATTTGTTTTGCACTCACATCGGGTAAACCTAAATCAAGAAAGTGATAATCCACATTGGGCCTTGCTAAATTATGTTGCGCTTGTTTACCTGTTGCAGAATGAATCACGCTACACCCAAGTTTTTCAAGCATCATCTGCATCACCTGCGCACTGTCTACGTCGTCTTCAACTAAATGAACCACAGGTGCTGAACTGTGCTTAAGTGTCTTTTCTACCGTATGCCATAGGGCTTGTGTATCAATGGGTTTAGCAACCAAATCGGTAAAGCCAGACTCTACTAGCTCCACCCGCAAGCCTTTTCCTATTGCTGCAGTCATGGCTATCACAGGTAACGAAGGATACATTTGCTTTATGTTCACTATGGCTTCTTGCCCCGTTAATACCGGCATATGCAAATCCATGAGTACACAATCGTATTCTTCTGCCACTACAGACTGACTGTTAGTATCTATACCCAGCATAGTCAGTGCCTGTTGCCCATTTTCAGCAAAGTCCACTTGCAACCCAGCTTTGCGTAAATAAAAACCCACTAATTGGCGTATCTCAAACAAATCATCAACTACCAATACTCGACCGCATAAACTGGGTGTAAGGGTTTGTGAGGGTGAAACCTGCTGTTCGTTAACACAAATATCAACAAGCTCGTCTGACGGCATTTCACACGGTAAAGTTAAGGTAAATTCTGTGCCCTTGCCTAAGCTTGATGATACCTTTAATTCACCGCACATGTGCTTCACAATTTCTGCGCTTATAGACAAACCTAAGCCCGCGCCACCGGCTTTGCGATTTGACACATCTTCAAGTTGTTTAAACGGTGAAAAAATCGCACTTTGTTCAGATGCTTTCATACCAATGCCAGTGTCGGCTACGGTAATATTTAACAAGGCATTGTTATCTGTCTTTTTAAATGAGAGTAAAACCTTCACCCCGCCAGTGTCGGTAAATTTAACGGCGTTACTAATCAAATTAAGCAACACCTGTTTAAAGCGTAAATCGTCTAACACAATACGTTTAGGTAATTTAGTCAGCCCAGAAAACGTTAGTGACAAGCCTTTATCTAAGGCGTTGACCACCACTAAAGCGTTGATATCGCTTAACAGTTGTTGCAGCTCCACTTCATGCTCGCGAAGCTCAAATTTGCCGGCCGCGAGTTTCGACAAATCAAGCACGTCATTTAGTAGGCTCAGAAGGTGCTCACCGTTTTTTGAGATAATACCTAATTCTGGCTTGAATGCCGCGGCGGACTCATCCTCTAACAATAAAGACGTATATCCTAATATTGAGGTTAGCGGCGTTCTGAGCTCATGACTTAGGTGCGCAATAAATTTATCTTTAGCTACGTTTTCTGCTTCGTTGCGTTGCGATAGCATTTTGGCATAAGCGAGCTCTTTTCGCGCCACGGCATAGCGAATAGATTTTTCGAACAATGTATCGTCAATCAACGACTTCATAACAAAATCTTGAGCGCCCAGTTTGATTGCTTGTTTGGCCACGTCTTCGTCGTTTTGACCCGTCAACATAATAATAGGTGTGGCTAATTCGATATCAGCAATGTCACTCAGAATATCAATTCCCTTAAAGCCACTTAAGCGATAGTCAAGGATGCATAAGTCAAAGCTTTGCTGGGTTAAATAATTAATAGCAAGCTGCTTATCATGGCACGTTGTGTACTCAACGCGCTCAGATATGATTTCATCTAACCTTTCTTGAATAAGAAAAATGTCATCTTCATCGTCATCTATAATCAGTACAGATTGCATTGCTTCCATGGTTACCTACGTTATTGTTTTATGCTTATCAGGTAATTGTCTGTTGGCAAACAAACATCAAATATTGCGCCCTCTTCTATATTCCCGGTTGCTGAAATAAGCCCATTGTGTCTTTCAACAATACGCCGACATATCGCTAAACCAATACCTGTGCCCTTAAAGGCTTGCCGGCTGTGCAGGCGCTGAAATGGAGCGAATATTTTTTCGGCATACTCCTGCTCAAACCCAATGCCGTTATCAACAATTGAAAACGTGTACCATTGACCCAAATCATCCACTTCAATTTCATCAGGCTGAGCAATAGCATTAACAGTGAGGGTTACCTTTGGATTTTCCTCACTTGCTGAAAACTTAATTGCATTTGCTAGTAAATTAAAAAACAACTGCCTTATTTGTGTAGGATCACCTTGTATTGAGGGTAAGTCATCAATATGCAAACTTACGTTTGTTTCGTCTATTAGCACCGCTAAATCATCTACACAGGCTTCCAATAGCGCGTTTAAATCCAGCTTTTGAAACGCTTTACCACGCGTGGTTATTCGTGAAAACTCTAGCAAATCGCTTATCAAGGTACTCATTCTACTTGCCGCACCGCGCATACGCTTTAGGTAATCTTGTTGTTTATCGGTGAGGCTATCGGTACTTTGCAAACGGTCGCCAAACGCTAGAATTTTGCGTAAAGGCTCTTGTAAATCATGGGAGGCAACAAAGGCAAAATCTTCTAGTTCACGGTTGCTTCTGGCAAGTTCATCTGAAAACAACGACAGTTCTTTTGTACGCTCGGCTACCGCCTCTGACAATTTCTCGTTTCTATTCTCAATTTCTTGCTGACGCAAACGTTGAGATACCAAGTTTGCCCTTGCCAATATAATTAAACCTGCCATTAACAGTACACTGGTAAAAAAGGAAATAATTACATTGCGTTGAGATTCATCGGTTACCTTCTTTAAATGCAGTATTTGTTGTGCTCTGCTCTCATTTTCGCGCGCTGAAATGTCGGCAATAAGCGCTCTAATATTGGTATATAGTATACGCCCCGCATCTGATTCAATCAGGCGAATCGCTTGCGTAAATTTCTCATTTTGCGCCTTTGTCACCACCGCACCCATTTCCACTATTTTTTTGTCAATTAACTCAAACAATAGCGTTACATCTTGCGACTGCTTATTAATTTCTAAAAACAACGAGGGCGCTACCTTCGCAACTTCTTTTATTTGCGCAATAGCATTTTCGTAATGGTGCAAATAATCGATATCTTGGGTTATCAAAAATCCACGCTGTCCCGACTCTGCCGTGAGTAAGTTAGTGTGTGCTTTTTGTAGCAAATCAACAAGCTCGCCCGAATGGCGAATATTAAGTTGTAATTCGTTGAGCTCAGCAATGGTAGCTCTGCTTAGATAGGTATTCGCACCTATTAATACCAAAAATAATATAGAAATGAGCGCCCACGTGCCGTTGGTAAATTGTGCTAAAGATTTCATGCTATCCCGCCTACCCAACACAACTGAAGACTAGCTTTGTTGCATACTCTAAGCGCGTTGCTATAGTTGGTTTTCATCAAATAAATCCTGAAGTAATTCACTGCATAGCTTTGCGTGTTCAATTATTTTGCTGGCGGCTTGCTCCACTTTGTCGCCATTTTCACTGTCTTCAATAAGCATCTTAATAAGCTCAGCTTGCATACTAATGGCATTAAGCGGTTTGCGCACATCATGAATTTTATGACCTAAATCACTCATATTGTATCTCCATACGCTTGAAGGCGGTTGTACAAGGTTTTAGTTGAAATCCCCAACATGTCAGCCGCATGAGTCTTGTTACCGTTAACCTCGTCTAAAGTCGCGTAAATAAGCGCTTTTTCTACCTCTTCAATTGTACTGCCTGCGGACATTGCATTGGCCGGGGCTTGCTTGTTAGAAAAAGGGGAAGCAAACGTTGTTGGCAACTCAAGGCTTTTTGACCCTGGCTCAGACATAATAAACGCACGATGCAAGGTATGTCGCAGTTCTCTGACATTACCAGGCCAATCGTGCTCCGCTAGCTTTTGTATTTGTCCTGCCGTCATTTCGAAGCGCTCGCCATGCTCGGTATTTAACTGTTGTAAAAAGGTACGTGCTAACAGCGGTATATCGTCTTTTCTTGCTCGCAATGGCGGAATTTCAATGGGGAAAACCGCCAACCTGAAATAAATATCTTCACGCAAAATATTTTCGCCAGCAATTTGTTCAAGGCTGCGATTAGTGGCACTGATGACTCGGCAATTTACTGGGAATTCACTTGCTCCACCTACCCGAGTGACCTTTTTCGTTTCTAAAACGCGCAACAATGCAGGCTGCATATCTATTGGCATTTCAGTGACTTCATCTAAAAATAGCGTGCCATTCTTTGCCCGTTCAAACACACCTTTTTTTTGGGCCACTGCACCAGTAAATGCGCCCTTTTCGTGGCCAAATAACTCACTGCCTATCAGTTCTTTTGATAAGCCACCGCAATTGGTCGCTATAAGGTCATCACTATTTGGACTAGCAAAATGAATAGCCTCAGCCACCAACTCTTTTCCTACGCCACTCTCGCCCATTAGCATCACGTTAGCATTACTGGCGGCGACGCGTTCAATCATGGTGTAGAGCTTTTGCATGGGGCCCGACTCGCCAATTAGGCAATCAAAATGTAAGGTATACTCAGTTTTAGAACTCGGTTTTTTAGTGTTGGTTGTAGGTTTGTCAACAATTGCCTTTTTAGGGTTAAGTACCTTTTCCAGATCCTCGCGCTCTATCGGCTTCATCAAATAATTTACCGACGGCCCGGCAATATGGCTAATTGCTGACTTAATTTTAGGATTACCCGTAATAAAGGTAACTCTGGGCAAACGCGGTTTTTGCTGTAAAAGTTCAAATACGTGTAAACCACTGCCATCGGGTAACATGAAATCAATTAACACATGGTCAAAATCGTTCATCTGTAACCACTGTTTTGCATCCGCTACCGATTCTGCAACCGACACCGTATGACCCAAAAACTCAATAATATGCACGCATATTTGAGTAAACTCTTGGTCATCGTCTATTAATAAAATTGACTTCAATTTACGCTTCCTGCTCCGTTATTGTTTATTGACGCGATCGGTAATACACCTTATGCGTTCTGACACTGCTTTTTTATCGGCATCGTTTTTTAGCACATTGTGCGCCTGCAAACTTTGCTCAATAGCCCGAACTTGCATGCTTATAGGGTGTATTAAATGTTCGGCATCTTGTTTGGCAATGAGTAAATTATAAAACACATCGAGTAAATGACACAGTACTGCCGTTTGAGTAATGCTCGACTGCCGTATTTGTGTAAATGCTCCCGCAAATAGCTTATCAAAAGTTTCTTCATTGGTGAGCACTCTTGCAGTGAGGTCGGCATCAAGTACCATTGTTTTTGGTAAGTTTTTTTCATGAAAAGTGGCTAGTGCCCCCGTGAGCTTGTCAATGCACGTCATGGCGGTAAATGGGTCATCCATACTGGGAGAAAGCGCCCTTAATGCCATTTCTACCAACTGGTTAATGGCAAATTGTGGGTCTTGCAAGGGCGTGCGCTGCGTGCCAATTATAATGCTCTCATCAAGACATATGCTATCTGGCAAAGCTTCATTACTGTATAACACAGCAACTTGAGAGTCGGGATATATATACTTACCGGCATGCGTGTGCATATCAATAATACCCTTGTACTTGGCTGCGACTTCTGCCAACTGAGCATATTCAATCGCCTCAATATACCCCATAAGGCGGGTGCTAACTGCGCTTTGATACTCATAGCGTTCATATGGTTTCTGTCCAAGCTCAACACTCTCGCGACGACCATGATTTTCCTGTAAACGCGTCATATCTAACAATAACGATTTGGCAATTTCTTCTACCACGGTGTCGGCGCGAATAGAAACCGCGACGTGATGAATAAAGAAAATCAGCACAAATACGCATAACACCGCTAGCACAAGCGTGACAAAAACAGATAATACGGGCAACGTTGCTTGCGCAGCATCAACCTGTATTTGGCTCAGTACCAACAAACAATAGACAAAACTCGCACTTAGAAAACCCAATACAAATTGCGTTTTTTTGTTCTGCATAAAGCTTCTAATTATTCTTGGCCCAAATGAGTTTGATGCCATTACCAAGGTCACAAGTGTCATCGAAAACACAATACTGCTAACCGTCATGAGTGATGATGCAACCACTTGAACCACCTGCATTGCCGTACTTGGGTTAGCAATATCGAGTGTATTTAGTAAATTTGGCTTAACTAGGTAAGATGAAAAATATGGGAACAGATACAAGGCAAAGAATAAGGCTAGCGCAATTAACATCGTGGGTAAAAACCAAAAACTGCTGCCTAAAGAGGCAACAGCTTTTTTCATTTTCATGGCCCATAACTTAACCGTACTGCCTGGCAACAAGTGAGTATTTTCCATAATAAAACTCGCATTAAAGGGTTAAGTTATTTTGCGTCCTGCTAGTGTAACCTAAATTACCTGTATAATATTAGATTACTTCTGTTGTGGCTTAAATTCAATTTCCACATTGTCTTTTTGCATAGCGGTTTGATAAGTCTGCAGTATTACATCGGCGGTTTCAGTAGTCACCGGCGGTACCACTAGCATAGTTTTTTCCCCTTCAGTTTTCACTTCAATATCGTGTGGAACACCCTCTATTTCTAGCGTTAATTCAGATGTTGGCTGTTTTGCCTTAGCCATTTTGTCAAAGTCGATACCTTTTAATAGCACGCTGTCAGGCGTGTCTTCGGTAACCACTATGGTGTTTGTTTGCTGTTGCAATGCCTCAGTGTTTACGCTCACTCCTGTCATTAACACTAGCAACAAAGTAGTCATAAGGTTTTGTAAAATTTTCATATTATTTCTCCAATTATATTGAAACGTATCAGTACTATTATTTATTCTGAATGCTGTTTGGATGACAACATGGCGTTAAGTTTCTCACCGCCCTTTACTCCAAAATCGAGTGTTCGAATAGGGAACGGAATTAAGATATCGTTATCCGCTAATGCTTGATGAATTAAATGTACCGCTTGATGCCGAGCTTGCATGTAACCAACATGGCCGGGATAGTCTACCCAGAACCACACCAATAAATTCACACTGCTATCACCAAACGCCTCGGCGAACACATCAATATCGTCTTTATTTTTGATGAAATCTTCATCTTCCAAAGCGGCCTTTATGACGCTTGACGCTTTCATTACGTTGTCTGCATACGAAATACCTACTGGCACTTCGATACGGCGCGTACCGGTAGTTGTATAATTGGTCACAATGTTACGGAACAAAATTTTATTCGGAATTACCTCTATTTGACCATAAAAGGTTTCCACTAGGGTGTTTCGTAAATTAATGGCTTTAACCGTACCAAATACGTCATCAGCCTCTATCACATCACCAATTTGAAACGGTTTTCTAATACCCATAGCAATACCCGCTATTAGGTT
>JBARZY010000044.1:0-142076 GCA_049650345.1 Glaciecola sp.
TATATCTAATTACAGAGTCGATTATGATCGTCGGCCTAGTAGTAAATAGCGTATCGAGGGAGAAACTAAAGAACAACAAATAAATATACGTGAAACCACCGGTTTTCCTATTAAAAATGCGTAAAAAGTTAAGCTTATTCAGCAATTATGAGTAGGTTACCATGTTTTAATAAATATTCAATTAAAATGTATAAATATTCATAAAAGTGTCATGTTTGCTACAGCGTTAACTGCCGCTAAAATTATTTAGCTTATTGGTGGAGACAAGTAGTATTGCAATGCCTCAAGAAACCTTCAATTTGGTCGATATGTGGATGATATATCATCTTCGCCAAATTGAGGTTGCTATGCAGGCGGTAAACACATTACTCCACACTGAAATAGTAAAAAATCACCGTGTATTTGCCGGTGTGTTGATAGCCCAGTGGGTGCTTGCACTGGTAATCGGGTTCATTACCGACACTCTAATTATGGGGGCATTGCTTGGGTTGCTCATTATCGCAGTGCCAATATATCTTGGCATGAGCCAAGCGCAGTCAACCCTTAGTAAACACACCGTTGCTATTGGCGCTCAATTAATGGCTGCATTGCACATTCAGCAAACGATGGGAATGACAGAGATGCATTTCCAAGTGTTTGTATTATTGGCATTTTTGACTATTTTTAGAGATTGGCGAGTAATTATAACTGGCACTGCAGTGGTTGCTGTACACCACGTGATTGGTTTTGTTTCTCAGTCGATGGATGGAAGCATCATTGTTTTTGAAACCGGGCGTGTATCATTTGTTATTTTAGTTATCCACGCTGCATTTGCTGTTATTGAATGTGCGGTATTAGCGGCAATGGTGAAAACTAGCAGCAAAGAACACAAAGTCGCACAGGAATTAACGAATTCAGTTAAACGGATCATGAATGCCGATGGGACGGTTAACCTATCAGACAGTAATATACCCACTGATGCCGACTTGGCCGACCTTAGCAATTTATTGCGAGCAGTTAAAAATTTAGCTGAACAGTCTGGACGGGTAAGCGGTCACTTAACCTCGGTTGCTGGTAAGGTGCAACAGGCATCTATTGAGCTAGACGCTACCGTTGATGATCAAAACAACCAAGTTACGACCATCTCTGAATCAATGCGAAACATTGTAGATAGTATTCACGCGGTAGCCGATTTATCAAAAAATGCGCATGGCATTGCTGATAATGCGAAAAATAGCACTCAAGAAACGCGTGATTCGATAAATGACAGTCAAACAAACATTGCGCAATTAAAAAGTACTTTGCAAACAACGTCCGAGGCAATAAGTGATTTGAGCTTTAAGTGTCAAAATATCTCGGAAGTGATGCAAAGCATTAAATCAGTAGCAGAGCAAACTAATTTATTAGCGCTCAATGCTGCTATTGAGTCTGCGAGAGCCGGTGAACATGGTCGTGGCTTTGCTGTGGTAGCCGATGAGGTAAGAAACTTAGCGATAAAGTCGAAAGAAAGCGCAGAAGAAATTGAGAAAATAACTTCTTTACTGACTGAAAGTGCAAACCACTCAGTGACCAATATGAACAATTGCGTTGATGTAGTGGAGTTGGCGGTTGCCTCTTCTGAGTCTGCTACGGTAAATATGGGTGATGTGTTTTCCAGTATTGAGCAAGTTAATCAGAATGTTACCGATGTAGCAACCTCTGCAACTGAACAAGCAAAAGCGTCAGAGTCGATCAGTGAATCAACTGATCATCTCAACTCCCTCTTTGTTAACGAACGCCAACAAGTTGTTGATTTACAAAACGACGTATCAGAGTTAAAAGAGTTATCTGACGAACTTGAAGAACAACTTCGTCGATTTAAAATGTAGTCGATTAACCGTTATCCCATAGGTAATTATGATCACACACAGTACTGTAAAGAAGCCGCTTAAACGTATTGGTTACTTGATTATAGGTGTTTGGTTTATTGCCTGTTCGGCCTTAATTACTTGGTATAGCACATCAAATAAAAACGAATTTGACCCTAATATGCAGTTGTCTCAAGCGATAATGGATATGTCTTTTGAACAAACATTTTCTCAGTTATTGATTACAGTCAAGCCAGAGCAAACTGGTAATGCACGTATTATCCATTTTACCCAGGGCGACTGTTATTGTGAATGGCTTGCAGAACCTCACCAAAACAAGCTTGATGAATGGGCCTTGAAGCACGAGTTTAACGCTATTTATATTGACCTAAAGGATTTTCCGCAATTACAACAATATATTCCTTCTACGCCTGCAATTGCGGCTATTGACGACAACAATCAGCTGATTTATTTAGGTCCTTACTCACGCGGAAGTGGCTGCTTTAGTCAATCTGGTGAGGTTGACATACAGTTAAACAATTATCTCATGATGAAACAAACAAACAAACTTGGTATTAATGCATTAATTGATACCGACGCTTCGGGCTGTTATTGCAATACGTAGTGGCGTTCTTTATTGGCAATCTATAGGCGGCGCTAACGATACCGACGGGTCAATAACACGGGTGAATATTAAGCCAAGCTTGCTTATATCAGGGCGTTCTGAATAGCGCTCATAGCTGCCTAGCTGCCATGCATTGTTAGCATACGCGCCTATTTCAAAGTTAAACACATAACTGCATTCTATACCCATTCTAAGATCAGATAGAACCAAGGTATTGTTGATTGCATGGATTTTGTAATAGCCCTTGGTGAACCAAATTAAGCGAGCAACTTCCCAGCTATCTTGTATGCTTTTTACAGAGTTGATATCACTTTTGTAGGGTGTAAATGAAACCTCATTACTGGCGTCAAAAATTGACGCGTATCCCTCATAATACTGGTCATTTTGCATTACAACAATGCGCCATAACAAGGTAGTAAAAGGCGCTGGGGTGCTTAAAAACTTCTCATATTCAATGCTTTTTGCGTGCAATGCACTTTCTACTTTTTGGTCGATATATACTTTCGCGACTAAACTCCAAGCGATATAGATACTACTTATTACTAGACCGAGAGTATTAGATTTCATTGATATAGCTGCTTTTTTAAAAAACACGCAAGCGCCCGTTAAACCAAGCAGTAAAGGTAGGGTGTAAAGCGGGTCAATGATAAATAAGTTGGAAACACCAAAGGGATATTCGGTAAGAGGCCACAGCAGTTGCGTACCGTATACAGTGAAACTGTCGAGTAAGGCATGGGTTGATAAACACAAATACACCATTATTGCGCATTTTATTCGATAGGATGCTGTTTTTCGGTCAAACTTCATCAATAGCCAGGTAATAAAAGGCGTAATGAGTAATTGCGTAAGTAACGAGTGACTGAAGCTTCTGTGGTAAGTAAAGGCTTCTATGCTGTTGTTATACGATAATAATACATCCAGATCGGGCAGGGTGCCCATCACGGCGCCGTATATCATTGCGCGCTTACCAACTTTATTGCCTAATACGGCGTATCCAACAGCACTGCCAAGCGCAATTTGAGTGATTGAGTCCATATCTTACTACTATATTTTTTATTACATACGCGGCAGTGTGAATTAAGCTCATATGCTGGTGTGTTTACGAAGATAAAAAACCACCCTAATAAAAGGGTGGTGAAAAATGATATTTATAAAATATCAATTGGGACAGGTAATTAATAAGCCGGCGGTATATTGTTAAATTGCATCGGGCCTTCTGCGTTTGTCTTTCATTTTATTGCGTATTTTTTCTGCTAAGGCTTTTTGCTCATCGCTTAATACCGCGCCCTTGTTATACTTTTCTTCTGCTTTTATTAATGCAATTTGCAGCATAGTTGGCGCATACTCTTGATGTAAACTCAACCATGCATCTTCGTCAAATGTGCTTGCATGAATAATGGCACGCTCTGCATTTTTGAATGCTTGCATCTGAGGTTTTAGGGCCTCCATTTTTTCTTTGCTAGCGGTTTTGATTGCCTTTAATTGAGATTTTTGTTCGTCGCTTAAATCTAATTTGCGGGAGATGCGTTTTGCCATTTTTTTGCGTTTGGACTTGTTTTTATCTGCGCGTTCTTCTCGGTCTTCAAATTTTGCGAGTACGATGGCTTGTTGTTCAGATGTAAGCAATTGAAATACTTGATGCTTAGATTTCGCTCTATTTAAATCCATCAGCGCGCGGTCTGGTTCTTGTGAAGACAGTATTTGCGTTGCCAAGGTCGCATCCCAAGTTGGCATGTTTAGCAAGGTAGTCATTTGGGCTTTAAAGGTGTCTTTGTTACCGGTATATACTTGGTTTTCGCTGCGTGTTTGTTGCAGTATTGTTTTAATGTCTTGTTTTTGTTGTTGGCTCAAATCTAAATCTTTAAACAGGTGCTTAGCTAAATGGTGATCGCCAGCGTGTGGCTTTGCCATAGTAGCCGGTATACTTGCAAGCGATAAACAGGTTACCGCTAAAAGCGTCATCACAGGTGTTTTTATGAATGTCTTCATGTCAATTTCCTCAATTATCACGATATATTGTTTGTTTAATTTGTTGGTTATTCAACGTACAGTTATATAATAGAGGATTAAATGCAAAGTAACGCCAAGTGAATGTAAAGCTTTTGTAAAGATGCATTTTTACACGCCATAACTTATTAAACTGCTCATTAAACAACGGGTGACGACAGAAGTAGCCATGAACAAACTATTAATCATTGATGATGATATTCCACTTACCGACTTACTCAGTGAGTATTTGAGTACACAGGGCTTTAGTGTGAGTGTAAATAATAACCCACTAGAAGGCATTCAAAGTGTGAAGCACTACAGTTATGATTTATTGTTACTTGACGTGATGATGCCAGAAATGGACGGATTTGATGTGTTAAAAAGTATTCGGCAATTCTCAGCGATACCAGTGATCATGCTTACCGCAAAGGGCGATGATTTCGACAAAATACTGGGTTTAGAGTTGGGCGCCGATGATTATTTGGCTAAACCATTTAATCAACGTGAACTTGTAGCAAGAATAAAAGCGCTTATTCGTCGATTAAATTCAGAGCTGTCTTTTAGTAAGCCACAGAAGATCACCCTCCACAACATTGAGGCCAACGAAGCCAACCAAAGAGTTAAAGTGAAGCAACAAAGCGTTGACATGACAGGCACTGAATTTATGCTATTGTGCCATTTAATGAAGCATGTGGGCCAACTGCAAAGTAAAGAAGCCTTAAGCCAAGCGGTGTTGAATCGAAAACTAAGCGCCTTTGACCGCAGTTTAGACATGCACGTTAGCAATATACGTAAAAAGTTGGCTCAGCATGGCGTGAATGATGTTATTACTACGGTAAGAGGAAATGGCTACCTCATGCAGTACGAAGCAAGCGAATGATTAGGGTTACATTATTACGTAAAATAAACCCCAAAAATACCCTGTTTGGACGTATTTTCATGATGTTCTGGCTGTCGGTATTTATTATGGTTGCAGGCGCATTTATTGTTGGCCGAATGGTGGGAGAAAGCTGGGAAGTTAGTGCCTCTAGCGAAGAGCAACTGCAACCGGCTCGAGACGTCGCATCGTTTTTACAAGCGCAAATTGAGCGTGAAAGAAACTTGAAACGCGTGCTTCGCAGAGCAAGTGCAAGGTTCAGAATGCAAATTATGGTATTTGACGAGCAACGTCAACGTATGGAATATGGATTTCCACGGCCACTTATTTCACAAGAATCAAAGTTTATTTCACTGACAGAATCACACTCACCATTTTTAATACGCACTGCCAACATAGAGTTTGTAGGCCCCATTGTTGTTACGCACGATAACGCCAATTACTTTATTTTTACAGGCCGTATGTTACGGCGAGAACAGCGCCCTACGGTAATTTTAGGGGCTGCGTTTGTTGTGTTTGTGGTTATTGGTACTTTAGCCTGTGTGGTGATAGCGTATTCCATTGCGAAACCCATTAAACGCTTGCGCGAGTTAAGCGATCAGTTTGCTACAGGAAATATAGAGCAACCCGATCAGGCACTTGCTGGTCGCAACGATGAACTTGGACAGTTGCATCAACATATGCATTCAATGGCTAGCAAACTGGCAAATAATGTTGAACAGCAAAAAGCGCTGATGGCAAATGTGTCCCATGAATTGCGTACACCATTAACCAGAATGCAACTTGCTGTGGCGATGTTACCTGCAAATAGTGAACAAAATAATGTATACGCCAATAGAATAGAGAAAGAGATTGGTGTGATGGATACATTAATAGGGCAAAGTTTGCAGCTAGCAAAAATTGACCACCAGCGTGATGCACTATTAAATCAACGTGAACATGCCGCCTTATCGGAGTTGTTTGGGCCGATTATTGATGATCTAAAATTTGAAGCGCAGGCTTTGGGCAAAACAATAGAAATGGGCGAGTATGTGCCACTTAGTTTGTTTGTAAATAAAACCAGCTTTGCCAGTGCAATTGAAAATGTGACGCGAAACGCGATTAAATATTGTAATCAAATGGTGTTAATACACTTTAGTGTTACTCATAAAAACGACGTTAAGTATGTTTGTATC
This sequence comes from Glaciecola sp., assembly GCA_049650345.1. Taxonomy (GTDB): domain Bacteria; phylum Pseudomonadota; class Gammaproteobacteria; order Enterobacterales; family Alteromonadaceae; genus Glaciecola. The sequence continues at coordinate 6,493 of JBARZY010000044.1, forward strand.
AGTATTGAAGATGATGGTAATGGCTTATCAACATCGCAGATGGAACAGATATTTGAGCCTTTTTACAAAGTGCCTTTACAACAAAAAGTGGCGCACACTCAAAGCACTGGGTTAGGGCTGGCAATTGCGAAAGCCTCAATAGAGTTACATAAGGGCAATATAAAAGTATTGGCATCTAGTCAAGGTGGCCTTAATATGTTGCTTTATTTTCCAATAGTCTGAGCATGAATTACTACTTCCACCCTGAGTCAGCGTTGCAGCAATATCCAAAAGTAGATTACGAAGACTTCGTTGCGCAACACGCAATTGATGGGTATTGGCAACATGATCCGAATGTAAGCACTTACTATAAATTTTTACCATGTGAAAATTCATCTTCTTGCATAGTGATTTTTCCAGGACGTGCCGAAGCCATCGTTAAGTATCACGAGCTGCTGTATGAATTACATCAAAATGGTCATACCGTGTTTATCATTGATCATAGAGGCCAAGGCGGTTCGAGTCGTATGCTTAAGAACAAGCATATAGGATACGTTGGCAATTTTGACGATTATGTAGAAGATGCTAAGCGTTGTATTGATAAAGTATTGATGCCATTGCTTGAATCAGATAACAAACAGTCTGAGCAATTTGCTAGTGCTGACGCAAAGCAAATGCAATTGTCATTGTTATGCCATTCTATGGGAGGAGCCATTGGTACATTATTCGTGCAACGTTACCCTCACATATTTACAAAGCTGGCGCTAAGTGCACCGATGTTTGGTATTCATATGCCGCTTCCTGAATACTGCGTAAAAGTAATTGTTAAAGCAAGTTTGGTGGTGCAAAAATTGTTTGCGAGACCCATCAGCTACTTTTGGGGACAGGGCGATTATCAGCCCTATCCATTTATTACCAATCGTTTAACTCACAGTGAAGCACGCTATAAAGTGTTTAGAGAAGTGATGTCTGCAAACCCCAACACCCAACTTGGCGGAATTAGCTTTAATTGGCTACTGCAGGCGATTATTGCCATGCAAAAACTGCGAAAGCAAATCGGGATAATTAATATACCTGTGCTCGTATTCAGTGCTGAAGATGAAAAGATAGTTGATAATCGTATGTTACTCAAAACTGCCAAAAAATTGAGTAACGTACAAGTGGTTAGCGTTGCGAACGCCCAACATGAAATTTTGTTTGAGCAAGACTCGGCCAAGCACTTTGCGTTGACGCGCATATTAGATTTTTTTGCTCGCCACTAATGATGCAATCATTGCTATACTGCTGCGCAGTTTATTAATTCAAAGGTTTTTCTATGCTTGATGTTGTGTTGTTTGAACCAGAAATACCGCCTAATACTGGCAATATTATTCGTTTGTGCGCCAATACAGGCTACAGTTTGCATTTAATTGAGCCCCTCGGGTTTGATTGGGATGAGAAAAAAGTGCGCAGAGCCGGTCTTGATTATCATGAGTTTGCTAATACCCAACGTTATCCAAATTTGGAGGCATATTTGAGTACGCGCCAACCCAAACGTGTATTCGCTTGCACGACTAAAGGCACTGTGTATCACCACGAAGCACAATATGAACAGGGTGATGCATTGTTGTTCGGCCCTGAAACCAGAGGGCTACCGGCAGAAGTGATTGAATCGTTACCACCTGAGTGCAGAGTACGCATTCCTATGGCGGCAAATAGTCGCAGTATGAATTTGTCAAATGCTGTGGCGGTATTTGTGTATGAGTCGTGGCGTCAGTTAGGGTTTACTAACGCTTGTTAGGTATTACTTTACTCGGTGGTTTGCTCTCGACCTAGAAGCGAGAGAGCAGCTTCTTTAGCTGACTTTTGTTGATATAGCACCGCGTAGATTTGCTCGCAGATTGGCATTTCTATGCCTTGCTTGTTTGACAATATATGCACTTCATCAGTATTACGATAGCCTTCAACTACTTGCCCAATACTTTCTATAGCCGCCTCAACACTTAAACCCTGACCTAAAGCAAGACCAAAGCGTCGATTGCGTGATTGGTTATCGGTACACGTGAGCACTAAATCGCCTAAACAGGCCATGCCCATAAAGGTGTCGTTGTCTGCCCCTAGTGCAATACCCAAACGTTTCATTTCAGCCAAACCACGGGTGATAAGAGCGGTACGGGCATTTGCACCAAATCCTAAACCGTCGGCTAATCCTGCACCAATCGCAATAACATTTTTTACTGCGCCACCTAGTTGAACGCCAATCATATCGGTATTGCGATACACACGAAAGTTTTGGGGATTGTGTAACAAGGCGGCAAATGATTCACTTAAGGTATCGTTGTTGCTTGATAAGGTAATTGCAGTTGGCAAGCCTGCGGCCATCTCAGCGGCAAACGTAGGCCCAGACAATACTGCCAGCGGCATGTCTGTTGGTAAAAACTGCTTAGCGACTTCTTGTAATAAGTGGCCTGTTGACGGTTCAAGGCCTTTACTGGCCCATATTACCTTGTGATACGCTTGCACCATAGGAGCCAATGACTTAACAGTATCTGCAAAGGCATGACTTGGCACAACAATAAGTAAATAGGTGCTGTTGGCGACGGCATCAGCTAGGTTGCTAACTGGCTTAAGCGCCTTAGGAAAAGTAAAGTCAGGTAGATACTGCTCATTGCAACGCTGCGCTTGCATGGTTTCAATCGCACTGGTGTTGCGACCCCACAAGTAACAAGGGTGTTCATTACGCGATAAACAAAAGGCTAAAGCCGTACCATATGAACCTGCGCCAATTACGGTAGTAGTGGTTTGCATGCCGTTTAGCCTTTTGTGTATTTTGGTTTTAAGCGTCTAACTTAGGAGCTTCGCCCGTAGCAGCTTGCTCGGCTTGACGTTTTTGAACGTAAGCTGAGAATATCGCATCAAAATTTACAGGAGCCAAGTTTAACGCAGGGAATGTGCCACGATTAACCAAATTCGATACGGTTTCACGGGCATAAGGAAACAGCAAGTTAGGGCAATATGAACCTAACATGTGTGCTTTGTTGTTCTCTGGCACATCACCAATAGAAAAAATACCGGCTTGTTGCACTTCGCACAAAAAGGCTGTTTCGTCTTGGTTTGTGGCAGTTACTGTTACCGATAGTGTTACCTCATAAAGCCCAGCTTGAAGTTCTGCTGTGCGAGTATCGATATCCAGTTTAATTTCTGGCTTCCATTCTTTTTGGAATACACCGGGTGAGTTAGGCGTTTCAAATGAAATATCTTTGGTATAAATACGCTGCATATTAAATTGTACTTCTTGTTGTGTCGCAGCTTGGTTTTGTGCTTCCTCAGCCATGTGTGATTCCCATTATTACTTCTATTTTGCGCTACGTTAGCGCGTTAACATTAACGAATGAAATACTGTATTGCATTTCACCCTTCTATTGTATAGCGACTTGTTTTTTGCCACTACACTAAGTTGGTTTTTTTATGCAGACAACAACGCGTCTAATTTACCTTGGCTCTCTAATGCAAATAAGTCATCACAACCGCCAACATGAGTGTCGCCAATAAATATTTGGGGAACCGTTGAACCGCCATTTGCGCGTTCTATCATAGAACTGCGTAGCTCAGGTTGTTTGTCTATTTCAATGTTGTTGTATTGTACGCCTTTCGCATCTAATAAGCTGCGTGCTCGACTGCAGTATGGGCAGTAACCTTTTGTGTAAATATCAATTTTTTGCATAATTACTTCTCTTAAATATGTGTGAGTGTAGTAGACCTGTTAAATACACGCATTGTTGCGCGGTCTGGTTGCTACTTGCTAAGTGGCAGGCCTGCACCTTGCCAGGCATTTATTCCGCCACTTAGTACATTAACGTTGCTAAAACCTTGCTTGGCCATTTTGCTAGCAGTGCCAGCGGCTAAGTTGCCCATTGCGCACACTACAATAATGGGTTGCTCTTTGTGTTTTTCAAGCTTAGAAAAGTTACCCGCTCGGATTTCTTCTGCTTTCAACTGGCGCGAATCAATAATGTGACCGGTTTTAAAATCTTTTGGAGGGCGAATGTCTAATACTACAGCGTCTTCTTTGTTAATTAACAAAGTGGCTTGGTGGTTGTCTACACGCTTAGTGCCCGAAATTGCAGGCGACACGAACGAATATATCAACATGACAACAAGTGCCACCCATATTCCTGATAATATTAGGTTGTCGCTAGCAAATGCTAAGAGTTGGTCCATTGAATTTTGTCTCGCTTTAATTTGATGATCACGTTTAAAGCACAGAATTATATATAAACACACAACAAAAGACACTATTAGTCGCAGTTGGCTATACATTATTCAATTAGATTTGTTTATGCATGTGCAAATAACTGGTAAATTATAGATATAACCTCCCGAATTTATTTGATTTTATTACAGGATCACTATGACAGCTAAAAAGAAAACCCTCGCTTTATTTATTTTAGATGGTTGGGGCTACCGTGAAGAACTCAGCAATAATGCAGTAGCAGCAGCAAACACTCCTAATTTGGATCGCTTAAGTAAGGAATATGCTAGCACTCTTATTTCTGGGTCAGGTTTAGATGTTGGTTTGCCGCCTGGTCAAATGGGAAATTCAGAAGTAGGTCATGTTAATTTAGGCGCTGGGCGTGTGGTATATCAAGACTTTACCAAAATTACAAAAGCTATAGACGACGGTTCGTTTGTGAACAACGAAGCATTAGGTACCGCTATTGATAAGGCTGTAAATGCTGGCAAAGCTGTGCATATTATGGGCTTATTGTCAGATGGCGGTGTGCATTCGCATATTGACCATTTAATTGCTGCGGTCAAACTGGCGAAAGCAAAAGGAGCTGAGCGCATTTATGTACACGGCTTTTTAGATGGGCGCGACACGCCGCCACAAAGCGCAGTGAATTATGTCGCTCAAGCTGAACAAGCATGTGCTGAAATTGGCAATGCTCACGTGGCGACTATAATTGGGCGTTATTACGCAATGGACCGCGATAATCGTTGGGACAGAGTGCAATTAGCTTACGACTTATTGGTGTCGGGTGAGGCAGAATATCACGTAGCCACTGCCAGCGAAGGTGTACAACAATCGTATGCTCGCGAACAAAGTGATGAATTTGTTAAACCTACTGTAGTTGGTGACTATAGCGGTATGCAAGATGGCGACGCGGTATTATTTATGAACTTCAGAGCTGACCGTGCTCGGGAAATATCTCATGCATTAATCACAGACTCATTCAGTGGTTTTACACGCAACAAACGCCCCAACATTAATTTTGTTATGTTGACCGAGTTTGAAACAAGCTTGCACGCGCCAATTGGTTTTCCAACTGAAAATCTTGTCAATGTGATGGGAGAGTGGCTAGCAAAAAGTGGCAAAACTCAGCTACGTATTTCTGAAACTGAAAAGTTTGCTCACGTCACGTTTTTTTATAGTGGCGGAAAAGAAGATGAATATGATGGCGAAGACCGCGTATTAATACCATCACCCGACGTAGCCACTTACGATTTGCAGCCTGAAATGAATTCAGAAAAACTCACTGACGCAATTATTCATGCCATTGAGGAAGGCCAACACGATGTGATTATTTGTAATTTCCCTAATGGCGACATGGTTGGACACACCGGTAACTTTGATGCTGCGGTAAAAGCATGTGAAGCGGTAGACACTTGCATTGGCAGAATTATTGATGCACTTAGCAAACATGATGGCGAGTGTTTGATCACGGCTGACCATGGTAACGCTGAGCAAATGCAAGATCCCAATACAGGCGTGGCACATACTGCTCACACCAGCGAACCTGTGCCATTTATTTATTATGGCCGAAATGCTGAAGTAAGAAGCGGCGGTACGTTAAGCGATGTTGCCCCAACCATGTTGCATTTAATGGGTATGGAGCAACCTGCTGAAATGACGGGTACGCCCATAGTGACAGTAAAGGCATAGCGCTGAATATGCAGAAATATCAACAACGAAAACCGATGGCTAAGCATATCGCTTTGGTGTGTATGTGTATCGGTTTAGTTGTTGTCTCAAGCACAGGGTGGGCACAATCAGGCACCAAAGAGCTAGCGACTATTCAATCTTTGATCGAGCAAACTCAGGCACAACTGAAAGAAAATATGCTTGATTCTGAGCGCTTGCAACAAGAGCTTAAGCTTGCCGAGTTGAAAATTGCGGAAACAGCCACCTTATTGAATCAAACCGATACCCAGTTAGCGAATACACGAGGTGAATTGGCTAATTTAAACCAAAAAGCATCTCGGCTAGAAACAAGTATTGCGCAGCAGCAAGATGCGTTGGCTAGCCAAATAAAAAGTGCCTATATGGCCGGTGACTACGATTTTGCTAAAATGATTTTCAATCAAGAAGAGGCGGGGAAATTTGAGCGTGTGCTCACATACTATCAATACTTGAATAAAGCGAGACAGCAGGAAATTGAGAATTTCAGAGGCCTTATTACAGCGCTTAAAACCGTAAAAGTATCGTTAAACGAGCAAGAATCGGCGCTAGCAACCCTATTAACAACGCAGTCTGCTCAGTCAACACGTTTGCGCGATCAACAGCAAACACGGTTTGATTCTTTGCAAAAACTCGAGCAGCAAATACGCAGCGACCAACAACGTGTGTCACAGCTACAACAGCAAGAAAACGATTTACTCGCAGCAATAGAAGCTGCCGAATTAGCCGCTAAGGCAGCCCGAGAAGATGCTGACAAAAATATTGTTTTAACGGGCTTGAGTAATTTACAGGGAAAGCTTGTGGTGCCGGTGGGTGGAAAAATTCAGCGCTTGTTTGGCAAACGACGTCAAGGTCAGGTGCGCTGGAAGGGCATTGTTATTGACACAAGGTCTGGTAACTCTGTCAAATCGGTTGCTGATGGTATTGTGTTATATTCAGATTGGCTTAAAGGATTTGGTTTAGTCACAATTGTTGACCACGGCAAAGGCTACATGAGTGTATATGGTCGTAATCAAGCATTACTGAAAAACGTCGGTGACAAAGTGTTAGCCGGCGAAGCAATAAGTTTAGCCGGTACCAGTGGCGGTCAGGCTAGAGCGAGCTTATATTTTGAAATCAGGCACAAAGGCAAAGCCTTAAATCCCAGTAGGTGGCTAGCACGGTCTTAGTTAACCGAATAAAGCGATAACCAATGTTACTGATTATCGCTCATCACGCTTTGTATTTACTTAAGTTATATTGTGTAATCGTGACCATCAGGGCTTACAAATTGACGTTCAGTAGGAAATTCAATTTGTATGTCTTCAATACCCGCGGTATTGCTTGCGCCGCGTTGAGTTGCACGATTAAACATTAACTCTACATGTAAATTGTCTTCTTGAAGAACGATAGAAGAAGGCTGTTCTTTACTGCCATTATAAGCAACAAATTGCTTCGGAAGGTCAAAACCACAATGTGAACCGTCGGCAAAGAACGCCATAATATGTCGATAATAGACCACATATTGCTTTACTTCTTTATGTGAGCGTTCTTGTAAAGGGAATCGTGCGTCAAGCATTTGAAAGATTGCTGATTCATTTTCGAACAAGTCAAAGGCACTCTGCCAACGGGCACTTGTCAGCGCAAGGACATGTGCATTATTTGTGTTGCTAGTAGCTTGCTGAATATTGTTAATGTTAAATGCTGGCATGTTCATAATAATTCTCCACGAATCCCACTTTATCGTATTTGATTTAACTCGTATCGGGCTAAATCCTAATTGTTGGGTAATTAACATTTGTTTACTGTTTGTTAACACCACAACTGCATACTAGCGCAAAAATCCAAAGAATTTCACAAATAAAATTTTACATAGTAAATTTTACAAAACGTCCAGCAAAAGAATTAATGGGGTCAGAGTACATTAATTTAAAAAACACAGGTTAAATACCAGTTAATGTACTCTGAACCCATTAATTTGTTGGTGCTATTTTAGGAGGAAGAGGTCTTGTTCGGTTTGTTGGGTGATGCTGGCTTTGCAGCCGAAAAGAATGGCGCCGGTATCTGATACGCACAGGTAGCTCACGTCAAATATTACGTACCAGTTATTTTGCATGGCTTCGGTGAGCTGTTGTGTGACATGGTTGAGTTCTTCTCGTGAATTTACGTCTATTAAAGCTTCAATAATGGCTTCTTCGCTGCTGATGTCGCCAATGTTCATACTTTCAATTTCTACCGACACGCTATGATCATGATTGATATGAATCACTTTGTCGTTTTCTTTCGCGTATGACAATTGCTTGGGGTGAGAAATTCGCTTTATTTGCGCCACACAACGTATGTTATTAACGTTGGCAAGCTCATTAGCCGAGGCAATAGGTTGATGTAAATTTACAGTACTGATAAGAAGGCCACAACGTTAACTACAGGTAGTAATTTGTCGGCCAAATTCAAATTTTTATGAGCAATAAACACAATTTTTTGCTCATTAATTAGCGCTTAGTTGAGAAGCTTGGCGCCGGCTAATACGAGTACTAATACCACCACGATAAGCGCTAACACATTGGTTACTACCGTGTTAGTGCACTTACCCATAAGATTGGGTTTGTTACATACCCATACTAGTAAAATAACACTAATGGGCAGTAACAGCGCGTTTGCCGTTTGTGCGAGTATAATTAATGACAAGGGCTTAAAACCTAGGCTAGCACTGAACATACCAAGTACTACGATGCTGAGTGCTATTGCTAAAAAGCGCTTGTCGCTCAGCTTCGCTTGCCAATTAAATATACCTGCAATTGCGTAAGCTGCTGCCAGTGGCGCGGTGATTGCGCTGGTTAATCCTGCTGAAAACAAACCCAAACCGAATATGAGGTTTGCTGAATCCCCTAGCAGAGGTTGTAGTTGCTGACCTATATTACCGTTGGTGACCGCCGTGGAAGTGACAAAGAAAGCGGTGACTGAACTCGATAGTATCGCAAAAGTCACTAGCCCTCCTAAGCCGATACTAGCAAGTAAGGATGTATTCAGGCCGCGCTGTATATTATTGGTAGGCAACTGCTTGGCTTGTTTCGCGCTCAAACCTGCATGTAAAAATAAGTTGTAAGGCACAATAGTAGTGCCGATAATCGCTAAGGCTAGCGACCACTGACTAAATGCTGCAACATCAACGGTGAGCCCCTCTGCTAATAAGGCATAGTTAACACCGGCATAAAACATGAGGGTGATAAATACCAAGCTCATTAGTGCCACCAATGCTACTAAAAATTTTTCAACCAGTTTATATTTGGCGCTTACCAGCAAGCCAATTGCGCTAATACCCAATATTAATACCCAAGTGGTAATGCTGCCGCCAATGCTGCTGCTTAAACCCAGTGCAGCGCCGGTAATGTTGCCACCTTCGTATGCAGCGTTACCAATGCCAATGGCAATGATGATTAATAATCCTATGATTCCCTTTAATAATACCGGAGGCAAACTGTTCATAATAGCCTGTGATAAGCCTTGTTGACTTGCCTGTCCTAACCTTGACGCCATTTCCTGTAATATATAGGTGGCACCTACGGCAAATACTAGCAACCATACCAATTGATAAGCACTTTGAGCCCCTACAAGCGTCGCAGTAGTGACTGTGCCAGGACCAATAAATGCTGCGGTAATAATCAGTCCGCTGATATTAACTTTGCTGAATAAATGGCGACGTTTTGTTTGCATAACTTGTCTATGTCTTTGAATACACGTATATATACTTGTATCATGGCACGCCAACACCTACATTAACAATACAAAGTTAAAGTGAGCAATAGTTTATGGATTTACAAGCACTGTACCAAAGCCCACAAGATGTGAGTTTTTTACATTCACGCTATTACGTTGAGGGGTGTTTGTTAGGGGCGTGTGCGTGTCCAGAAATCCCGCTACCCGATGTATGGTTACCTTGGGTAATAAAAGAACACAATCAAATACAAAATGCGGCGCAGGCCGACAACATTACCGAGCAATTGTTTGTTTATTTCAAGCACTGCCTTGCTGAAATGAATAACGAATCGCTAAGCTTGCCCCATTATGCTCAATACAAGCCTAACGCTGATAATAGCGATCCTTTCCGTCAGTGGTGCCAAGGTATTTTATTAGCGCACAGTGCTCGTGAGGCGGTATGGCAAAGTGCATGGCAAAAAATGCAAAAACAAGACCCTGATAAAGCCCCGCAAATGGCAAAAGACCTAAAACACTGTTTAATGATGTTTACCACGTTTGCGGATCCGTCACAGGCCATTCGTGAAGCTAATAATGATGTGGATTTAGCGCCAAAACTACCTCAAATTGCAAATAGTATGGCGTCTTCTTTACGCCAGTATGTATCTCTTTCGGGGACCTTAGCTAGCTATTTACCCAACCAATTTGAAACCTTTGTGCAAAACTAGATCGGTTTTACAATCGCCAATATAACAATCGCTAATAACGCCAGTACTGGCACTTCATTCAAAAAGCGATAAAACTTGGCACTATGATTATTTGCGCCCTTCATAAACTTAACCATTAATACGTAAAGGTACGCATGATAAATATAATAGCAAATGACAATAGCCAACTTAACATGCAGCCACATACTGGCTCTAAACCAGTCGCGACCATACTCAACGATAATTAATACACCAAACACTAAGGTTAAAAACGCAAACGGCGTGATAAATAACCATAAACGTCGCTGCATAATATTGAGCTGTTGCTTGACTTCGGGTACCGACGACTCTGCGTTATAAACAAATAGACGAGGTAAATAAAATAAGCCTGCCATCCATGCAATCATAAAAAATACGTGTAATGATGTGTACCAAAGGATCATATTAAACCTCGTTAGTGTTGCTGCCTTAACAAATATGTGTGCAGCATATTCCATGTGATTAAACCGCATACGCCTTGGTGTTGAGTTGACGTAATCGCAACAGCGCCTTGGCGTTGTTTGTACAATAGCTCATACACCTCTGCTAGCGTATTTTGCTGTGATAATAATGTCATGTTGTGAAGCGTTATTGGATAAGCGTTTTCTTGTAAGCTAATGTCCAAGCTGACCAACTGCCATATGGCCCCGTCAGTGTTATGCTGTTTTGCCACTAACAGCTGTTCGGGGTGGTCTTGCAAGTAGGCGTACAAATCAGCGTCGTTAGCATTGTCCATAATGTGTAAGTCACATCGCATTAACGCCATCACGCCGGTATCTTGTAATACGTCGCGTATAGCTGTAGTGGTGTAAGGGAGATCTTGATATTCAAGTTGCTGAATGAAAATTGACCTATTATTACAAAGCTGCTTTGAAGTAACGTAAGCGCTTACTACCGTTATTAGTGCTGGTAAAATAATAGCTTGCGTAGAGCTTAGCTCCATTACCGCAGTAATAGCAGCCATAGGAGCATGTAATACAGCGGCTAAAAAGCCAGCCAAACCCAATAGCGTATAGTTTGCTGTTAGGTCATCCATATCGACTAAGTAGCCTAAAGAGGTTAAGAATATACAGCCAGCCAACATGCCAATTACCATCACCGCGCCAATTATGCCGCCAGGTACGCCAAGTGCGATAGCAACTATGGCGAGAAAAAATTTAGCAATAAAAATAATTAGCAATTCACCTAATACGGGGGTAGTGGCAATAATATTACTCACATTTACAAATTCGGCACCAAGAGCATGGGGCATAAAATATGCCACCAAACCGCTAATAACCCCTGCCAATAGCAACCTTATTACCATACCTACGGGGCGAAACAGCTTCATAGTAAACATTAAGTGTTTGTTGAACAAACTTGCTAATATTCCCAAGCTTATGCCTAATAATACCAACATCGGCAACTGCCAATAACTCATAGCTTGAAAAACAAAGAAGTTGAGCTCGGCATAATCGCCAAATACCACGCGCGTCACAACAGAGCCACAAGCAGCGGCTAGCATGACCGGCACAAAAATGTGGACCTTGTACTCGCGCATAACCACTTCCATAACAAAAATGACGGCAGCAAAAGGGGTGTTAAAAGCAGCGGCAATACCGGCAGCAATACCACAACCCGCTAGAATACGTAAGCTATTGAAGGGCAGTGAAAACCATCGCCCCACGTAATGACTTGCGGCGGCAGCAAGGTGCACCGTTGGACCTTCTTTGCCGACGACAAACCCGCTAGCAAGCGCAAGTACACCACCAAAAAATTGATTAACAGAAGTAGCGAAAGGAATATGTCCGTAATAAATTTTAAAGCGATGAATAACGAAGGGGATGCCCATACGGTAATGTTTAAACCCCGTGATTTTTGCCACTGCAATAATTGCGATCACCGCAAATATAGGTAATAGTAATAGTTGCCAACTCGGCAATGCGCTATAATTTCCTGCGCTGGAAAATAATGCCGTTTGCAAGAACACTAGGCATAATCGAAACAACACGATCACCATAGCCGCAATAAGACCGCCAGCAAGGCCAATAAGGCAAAGCTGTATGGAAGTGGTGGGTTTAGATAATGCCACGCGTAATGATTGCACGAAGTTATTTAGCAAATTACTGTCTGATTGACCAAAAACAGGGTTAAATCATAACATAAAACAAAGGCTTGGGAGAGGGTTTGAATTTAAGAAAATATCGCGAAAAAGTAGGCTTTGTTCGCTTTTATGTCATTGCACTAGTTTCTTTATGCCTCATGTTTTATGCCGGCTACGAGTTTGCACATATTGAAAACGATAATTTACGAGCCCAAAATCGTTTATTGAATAAGAGCCTTACTAATCTTACTGGCGTACACCAAAAATTGCAGTCAGAATTGAACATGTTAAAAGTTGAATTAGAAATAGCACAACTCGCGAATGAGCAATCACAAGCCAACATCAAGGTAGGGATAAATAGAGAGCAAACGTTAAAAGAGCAAATCTCTTTTTATCAACGTGTATTAGCCCCTGAAATGTCACAAGATGGCTTTGTTGTAGAGCGCATGGAGGTAGTGCCTACCTTAAGTGAAAATAATTTTGCATTAAACTTAATACTGTTACAGCACGAAAATATTAAGGCAGTGATTAAAGGCACAATTAATATTCGTGTGTTTGGCAGTGAAAACGGAAAAGCGGCTAGTTATAATATTGTTGATTTGCAAGATGAGCCGAAAAGTTCGCTTGATTTTGCATTTAAGTATTTTCAAGTACTGGCAACCAGTATAACGCTGCCTGAAAGCTTTACACCCGATCGTTTTGAAATAAGCACCGATATTTACAAATACCGTAAGAAACGTGGTAGTTACTCTACTGTAATTAAGTGGCAAGACGCATTAAGCGAATAATCGTTGTAAATGTGTGTTTGTCTGAATACTTGATTAAAACACTCAAGTATTAGATAATCAACATATTATGAATAAGCGAAATTTTATGTTTGCAGTGGCCCACTTCAGGGCATGGAGAATCAAATGTCTGTAGAATCAGCGATGCCGATCGAGTTTTCAGATGCGGCTGCTAACAAAGTAAAAACCTTAGTAGCAGAAGAAGAAAATCCAAATTTGAAATTACGTGTCTACGTAACAGGGGGAGGGTGTTCAGGGTTTCAGTATGGTTTCACTTTTGATGAAAAAGTAAACGAAGGTGACATGACCATTGAAAATCAAACAGTAACCTTAGTGATTGATCCTATGAGTTTACAATACTTAGTTGGCGGAATTGTTGACTACACAGAGGGCCTAGAGGGGTCTCGATTTTTTGTAAATAACCCAAATGCCAGCACAACCTGTGGTTGTGGTGCGAGTTTCAGTATTTAAAGGCGATAATCATGCAATTGTTTGGCTCTACAACATCACCTTATGTTCGAAGACTACGCATCTTCATGCAAGAAATTGAACACGACTTTGTACTTGTTGATATTTTCAATAGCCGAGACAGGGCATCCATAGCGGCCGACAATCCCACTCTAAAAATTCCTATGCTAAAACACGAGCAACAGGTGATTTTAGATTCAGGTGTTATTTACCGTTACTTAACCCAGAAATTCGGTTTAACGAGTCTTACATGGGAGCAGGAGAACTTGCTTACTAGTATAGATTCAGTGAACGAGTCTTTAGTTCAGTTGCTTATATTATCGCGCTCAGAAATTGACGTAAGTGCTGACAAACTGTACTTCCGTATTCAACGGGAGCGTATTGATGTGGTGTTATCACACCTAGAAAAACAAGCTGAGCAAGGCGCTTTTGAGCAATGGGATTATGTTTCGATAAGTTTGTTTTGCCTGATAGATTGGGTGTTGTTTAGAAACTTACATGATGTTTCAGGGTTTACTACACTAAATGCGCTTCATACGAAGTGGAAACAGCTCGCTATTTGCCACCAAACCGCACCTAATTAACACATTGCTAAATCTCGCAAAGCCGATAAGGGCCCTGTGCCATTATTGGCTTTTTATTATGTTACGTTTCAAAATGCACTTCAGCTCGTAAGGCTAATCCCATCGATGCGCGAAAATTTTCACGCCGTAGCCACAACACAAAAGGCTCTACCTCTAAGTAAAGCCACTCTCGATATATTTGCCGCTTATATCGAAAACTCACTAACATTTGTTCTTTTCGATATCGCGGCGTTGACAAACCGTCAATCATAGCAGTAGCTAAGTAACTGGTATTGTTTTTACCCAAGTAAATAACTTGCATTTCATGTCGCCAAAACCAGTCATTCGAGCGGTCTCTGAATCGAAAACTATTGTTAAATTGATATGCAGAGCGGTGGTTAAAGACGTGTCCAAATTCGGCACTAAACTCAATGCCCATTCGGTCGCTAGAGTAATAATTTACTTCTGAAAAATAATGTAGCGTAGATTTTGGACTGAATACTGTTTTATCGGAATATCGTGCGCGAGTATATAACTGGCTTCCGCGGCCAAAACCTACTCGATATGATACCTTATCGTCTTCATTCTTTTTAAATTGTAAAGCAATAACCGCTTGGTCATTATTTGTATTTTGATCTTGCCGAGCGGCTTTTAATTCTTGTTGATTAACATCGTCTTCTTGGTCAGATAACACCAATTCAACTCGGTCTTCTAGTGCTGGTAGTTTTACGCGCACCCTAAATCTAAAATCTAACTCACTAAAATCACCTGAGCGAGGCTCCCATCCAAACCGGAGCCTGCCACGAGTACTGGCTTCACTTTTTTGATTACCACCCTCATGACGAGACAGGTCATTTAATACGTTTGCTGTGGTATCAACGCCATACAATAAATAACAATATGCGTCATCAAGCCAAGCCAATTTTCCGCAGTACTCGTAGTCAATGTTGTCAACACTGGTGATTTTACGCATGGCAGCTTTCGGGTCGGCACGCTCCGCTTGCTGAGCAAAAGCCGATTGGGCTGCACTGGAGATCAAGCTAAAAACAATTAGCATTTTGAAAACGGTAGTCAGCTTTTCCTCCTGATTACTTTGGTATTTGTCTGTAAGAGGTTTACTTTTAATCTATAAACAAATAAAAGTCGTTGGCCTGCTTGGTCAATTTAAGCGTATAATAGCACCACAGTGATAATGTTTATTCAATCAATTATCGGAAATTTGCGGCATATTTAAAGGAAAAGTGATGGGCGGTATAAATATTTGGTCGATAGTGGTTATTTTGGTACTGGTAGTATTGCTATTCGGTACGTCTAAATTACGTAATGTAGGGTCAGATCTTGGTTCTGCTCTAAAAGGTTTTAAGAAAGCAATGGCTGATGATGATGAAAAACCAAAGCAAGATGCAGATTTTGAGCCTCTAGATAAACCTAGTGCAAATAGTAGCGATGCCGTGAAAGCAGAGCATAAAGAAGAAAAAACGAAGTAATACTAAATATATGTTTGATATTGGCTTTTTAGAATTGTTGGTGATTGGGGTGCTGGCGCTGTTAGTTCTGGGGCCCGAACGTTTGCCCAGTGCTATTCGTTCGTGTATCTCTACGGTGCGCAGTATTAAGCAAATGGCCAATGGATTTAAAGAAGAGATATCGTCACAGCTGGACACCCACGAATTGCACAAAAATTTGAAAGAAGCTGAAAAACGAGGCATGGAAAATATAAGCCCTGAAATTAAAGCATCGGTAGACGAATTAAAAGCAGCGGCAGAATCTGTGCAACGACCGTATAAAAAACAGTCTGAAGTACAACACAAAAATGGTGATAGTGATGCACCTGATGCGCTTGACGCCAACAGCATTTTACCGCCTCAAAAAACAAGTAGTGAAAACACTAAATGACGGAATCTAGCGGCCTGATCACGCATTTAATCGAACTACGTTCGCGTATTTTAAAAGCATTATTAGCGGTATTTGTGGTGTTTTTGTGTTTGTTTTATTTTGCACAAGACCTTTATCAATACTTAGCTATGCCATTAATAGCAACCCTTCCAGAAGGGTCGAGTATGATAGCGACAGCGGTTGCTTCGCCATTTTTAGCACCATTTAAGTTGACTTTGGTGCTCTCATTCTTTGTTGCCATCCCATTTGTGCTTTATCAAGTGTGGGCGTTCGTTGCACCAGGCTTGTACAAAAATGAAAAACGTATGATTGCGCCTTTGTTGGCAAGCAGTACTTTATTATTTTATGCGGGTATGGCATTTGCCTACTATGTAGTGTTCCCGCTAGCATTTATGTTTTTCAATAGCGTTGCTCCCGAAGGTGTGTTGGTCAGTACTGATATTTCCAGTTATCTTGATTTTGTTTTAAAGTTGTTTTTTGCATTTGGTATTGCATTTGAAATCCCTATCGCGGTCATATTAATGTGTTGGACTGGGGTGACCACCGCAAAAAAACTCAGTAAAAAACGCCCGTATATAGTGGTTGGTGCATTTACTGTTGGTATGTTGCTAACCCCTCCAGACGTTATTTCACAGGTATTATTGGCGGTGCCAATGCTCATATTGTTTGAAATTGGTGTGATTATTGGTGGACTATATAGCCGCAAAGCTGATGCTGGGGCAGACACAAAACCTGATGATTCAGGGTCTGAAGAAACATCAGAAAAGGACCGCACTAGTAATAGCTAGCGTGTAGACATTAATAATAAGAGGAATTCCATGAAAAAGGTTATAAAAAGCTTTTTTGTATTAATAAATATAATTTGCATGTCGTATGCAGTATCAGCAGATAAGAATGTTTCAACGTGTCAAGCGATTACGAACGACCTTGCTAGATTAGCGTGCTACGACACTCTGTTCGCAGGGCAAGATATTTCAGACATAAATATTCCCTCGCCAGCACTACCTCCGTCAGTTCCAACAAAAGTTGTCCCATTAGCTACTTCGACTCAGGAAATCAATCAAGATGATGATTTTGGAAAGGAGCAAATTAAAGCTAATGATGATGATAAAGTACTCACAACCAGTATTACCCAAATACAAGCCAACCCATTTGGTATAAGAACGCTAACAATGCGCAACGGTCAACAGTGGCGAGAAACAGAAAAATCGTCATTGAAGGTGAAAGTGGGGCAATCAGTATTCATAGAGAAAGGCTTTTTTTCGGCTTATTATTTAAAAGTGGAAGGAAGCAATCGAACTATGCGTATTAAGCGCTTAAAATAGTGCCTTGGGCTGACGCGGGTGTAAATTTACTAGATCCTCGCCTTGCTGATAACCTGGTTTTTGAGCGAGCATCTAGTGCTAACGTAACGCATATGCTAATGATTTCATCTACCATCGATGAAACCAAAGCGTCACTTTCATTTATCCAGCGACATCAACAATATTTTACAAGCCGAGAAGGCGATTCAGACCATGCTCCTATGTTTATATCATGTACTGCGGGTGTGCACCCCCATTATGCAAATGAAACAAATTCAAATACTTGGTCTCAATTAAAATCATTATTGGTCGATAGCAACATTGTGGCTATTGGTGAATGTGGTTTAGATTTTAATCGAAACTTCTCAAGCCCTAAAAATCAAATGTATGCATTTGAGAAACAGCTGGCCAGTGCTTGCGAGTATAACAA
The DNA here is from genome assembly GCA_049650345.1 of Glaciecola sp. GTDB lineage: Bacteria > Pseudomonadota > Gammaproteobacteria > Enterobacterales > Alteromonadaceae > Glaciecola. The sequence goes on from JBARZY010000044.1 coordinate 24,360, forward strand.
AGGTATATATTTGCACGAACGTGATGCATTTGAAGAGCAAGTCAAGTTGTTAGCAAAATACGCAAGCGATTTACCCTTTATGGTCGCGCATTGTTTTACAGGCAATGCCGAACAATTGAATGCGTATATTTCTTTGGGTTGTTACATTGGTATTACAGGTTGGCTATGCGATGAGAAACGGGGAGCAGACTTAAGAGCTGCGGTGAAGCATTTACCCTTAAACCGATTGCTGTTAGAAACTGATAGCCCGTACTTGTTCCCTAAAACATTAAGGCCTAGGCGTTCAGTCAACGAGCCTTGCAATGTACCTTATATTGGTCAAGCATTAGCCAATATACTTGAGCTTGATAGTGAGTTGGTTCAGCAATACTCATTTAAAAATACCCAACAACTGTTTTTTGATAAGGCGAAGAATGACGAAAAAGGTGGTAACGCCAACTAAACTCACCACAACGCTGATTGTGCTTACAGTTGCGGTGTTCGTATTGCTATTGCTTGCTATTCCTTATCATTTAACACAAATGAGTGAGAAAAACTCTACTACCCTTAATGCGACCTATTTTGTTGATCAAACTAACAAACGTATCATTAACGATGCTATTGAATTAAATCAAAATACTTGGCAACAAGTTGATAGTGCAAATTTTGGTTTGTCCCCCTACGTACACTGGGTGCGTATGAAATTACCCGCCAACGAGAACAACGAACGGCGCTTATTGTTAGTTAACTATGGCCTAATTGATCACGTTGACGTATGGTTTGTGCGTTCTAAGGGTGATGTCGCTGAGAACAGTGACGAGTTTAATACACTACAAAATTACCAAGCTGGAGATGCTTTTCCCTTCCACAATAGAGAATTGAACTTCGAACAGTTTCTGTTTCCTGTTCCTCAAGTTAACTCAGATATTTGGGTATATATTAGGGCAGAAAGCAAAGGTCCTATCAAAGTGCCTGTTGAGCTTTGGGGCGAGGCCGAATTTATTGAGCATGCTGGTTTACACAAAATATTTATGGGACTATTCTTTGGCTTCATGATTGCAATGAGCCTAAGTAACTTATTTATTTATGCCTCTAGCAAAAATATTATTTTTGCGTACTACACCGGTTATGTGGCTTGTATTGCTATGGTAGTCGCCTCTCTAAATGCAATAGGTTTTCATTACATTTGGCCGAATAATATATGGCTGCAAGAATTTGCAGTGCCAATATTCGCTAGTTTAACGCTGATGTGTATTATTGCCTTATCTATCAAATTACTCGATTTACACACAACAGTACCAAAAATATTTACCTTACTTAGAAGTTTGCAAGCGGTATTCGGGGTCGTATTAATTTCATGTTTTGCTCTACCTTATGAAATTGTTATTAAAACAGTATTAATACTGTTAGTGGTAAGTACGCCATTAATACTTACCTCGGGCATTATCTTGGCAATAAAGGGAAGTTTAGCCGCTAAGTATTTTTGTGGTGCATGGTCTGTATTGCTGTTTTCTGGCGTTAGTATCGCGATGGAAAATTTGGGTGTGTATAGCTCGCCAATAGATTCGGTTTATTTGATTATGGTAGGTGCCATTGCGGAATCATTGCTGTTAGCTCTTGCTTTGTCGGTCAATTATTCGAATCAGTTGCAACTTGCCAAGAAAACTCGTGACACTGCGGTGTTAAGTGAACAAGAAGCGCTGAAAGCGCAAGACGAATTGATTGCGCTTCAACAAAAAAACCAAGCGGAGCTAGAATACAGTATAGAAGAGCGTACCTTGGAGCTAGAAGTGGCTCTACGAGAACTTGCCGATAAAAACCGAGATTTAGAGAAGCTGAGTGCAATAGACCCCTTAACTGGTTTATACAATAGGCGTTATTTTGATAAACGCTTATTAGCAGAGGCAAGGCGCAGTAAACGAGAACTGACTCCGCTTGGTCTAGCCATGCTAGACATTGACCATTTTAAACAAGTGAACGATACCCACGGACATTTATGCGGCGACCATTGTTTAAAAGTATTTGCCGACCTGTTAAAAGAGCATGTTAAACGTCCGTCAGACGTGGTCTGTCGTTATGGGGGAGAAGAGTTTGTTATTATTCTGCCGAATACCGATGAGCAAGGTGTGGCTAAATTACTTGAAAAAATCAGGCATGCGCTTGAGCACAAAAAAATTATGTTTGAGGGTAATGAAATCCCGCTAACAGTAAGTATTGGGGCAACTTCCAGAGTCATGTTGTCTGAAGATGAACATGTGCTCATTATTGCGTTCGTTGATAAACAGTTGTATCGCGCGAAAAATGAAGGCCGTAATCAAGTGTGGGTGGATAGCTACTAAATATGAATCGCACGTTTACTGACACTGATCCTGAAGTTTCAACATTACAAGACGTGTTTCGCAACTTTTCGCGGTATTGGGCGGTAACATTCGCTGTAATTGCTGCTTTATTGCTAATGAAGGCAGTAAATTATTTTGCGTTAGCGGCAGAGGGTAGTGAGCAGTTAACGAATATTAGTTATCTTGTTGCGCCAATAGAAAATTATCAGGCTGACACAATAATTAATGACAGAGTCTTGCCTTGGAAGGCTGCAGGTAACATGAACTTTCCATCGCCAGATGTTCCGCATGGTGTTTGGCTTAAAATCCCAATAGCGCCGTCGACACATGACGACACCTTATTTTTACGCTTTACTGACCCACTGATAGACTTACTCGATGTGTATATTGTTACCGAAAGTCACAATAAACAACAGATCACTAGTGAATTAAAAGGTGGCGACACACGGTATTTTAATACGCGTGAATTAGCGCTTGCTCACAATGTGGTATCACTGCCGTTTACTACACTTCCCACTACCGTATATGTGTATGCGCAGTCTAAAATTTCCATTAATTTGCATGCATCACTTTGGCGCAGTGCTACGTTTATTGCCTTTAATAACAAACACACCGTATTTTTGGGTTTATTGTTTGGATACACCTTAGCCTTAATCTGCTATTGCATGATGATGTTTGCAACGGTTAGAAAGTCAGAGTACTTATATTACAGCGGGCATCTTGTGGGGTTCTTTGCCCACATACTCGCAATAAGCAGTTTTGGTTTTCAGTATATGTGGCCTCAGAATACGCAATTACAATCGGTAATCGGCGGCACTACAATTTGTTTTATGTTCATACTGTTAGTCAAGTTTACGGTGTCGTTATTAGGGAATACTGGCCCGGCATTCTCAAGAACATGTACCGCACTTGTATATTTATCTAGTGTTGTGGTTGTGCTATCAATGATTACGTTAAGTCCTGTGTTTGTAATGATAGGAATAGGACTGGTACTACTGTCGGCATGCGCAATGCCGCCGCTTTGTTGGTTTCTTTCTAAGGCAAACCTTGCAGCAAAATCAGTTGCTTGCTTAATATGGGGAATATTGATCGCGACGGTTATTTTGTCATTGATGGAGCGTTACAACATATCTGAGTCGTTGGCAGATCCCTTATTGATATTGGTAGTGGGGTTTTATTTAGAGACAATGGTGATTGGCTTAGCCTTGCTGTATCACTATCGGGTAAGCAGTGATAAAACCCATCAATTAAAAGAGTTGGTGGTTAAAGACAAAGCTTCTGCAATCCAGTCTAAAGACGCAATTGTGCAATTGCAAAGCAATGCGCAACGCAAGTTAGAGCAGCAAGTGAAAGCGCAAACGATTCAACTGGAAGGTGCTTTAGCCGATTTAAATAGAGCCAGTGGTGAGCTTGAATCAATGCGAAACTTAGATGGCCTTACTGGACTGCCTAATCGTTTCGCCTTTGAAGAAACACTCAATCAATATGTTAAAACGGCAATGGACACAAGAACGCCCCTGTGTATTGCGGTTTTAGATATTGATCATTTTAAACACATAAACGATACCCACGGTCATCTAATCGGTGACGAATGTTTGCGAAAATTTTCAAGCTTGTTTAAACATATGTTTTCGCAGCAAGAGTATAATTTTTGCCGTTTTGGGGGGGAGGAATTTATGCTGGCGAGTTTACTCGAGCCTGAAGAGGTAGAAAATCAGTTAAATCAATTTAGGGAAGCACTAGCAGCGCTAATTATTGACGCCGCTTCGTCGCCGTTTAGCTTCACTGTAAGCGCTGGCGTAGCGAGTGGCTATCTTGAACAAAGCGCTGATGTTAGGGGCCTAATGTCAAAAGCAGACCACAATTTATATATCGCCAAGCAGAAGGGGCGCAATTTGGTGATAGCATGAGGTATACTTAGCCACAATTTTTTTGTTTGTTAAGGATTTTCATGTTACCGCTTATTCATTCTCGCCCACGCCGTTTACGACGCAGCCCTGTATTACGCCAATTAGTCAGTGAAAACTCCCTTGGCGTGAATGATTTGATTTATCCTATGTTTGTTGTTCCGGGTGCTAACAATCGTGAAACCATTCCCTCGATGCCAGATGTGTATCGTTACAGCATCGACTTATTAGTAAAAGAAGTGGCTGAGTGTGTGTCACTTGGCATTGTCCACTTTGCTATATTTCCAGTCATTGAATCAGACAAAAAATCTTTAGACGCCAGTGAAGCATTCAACCCAGATGGCTTAGCTCAGCAGGCTGTAAGAGCCTTGAAAGGAACGTTTGGCGACACTATTACCGTAATCACGGATGTAGCACTCGACCCATTTACCGTGCACGGACAAGATGGCTTAATTGATGACAACGGCTATGTGCTTAACGATGAAACAGTTGAAGTGCTAGTGCAACAGGCATTGTCGCATGCGCAAAGCGGCGCTGACATTGTAGCGCCTTCAGATATGATGGATGGTCGCGTTGGAGCAATACGTGAAGCCCTAGAAGGCGCGGGTTATACCAACACTTGTATTATGGCGTATTCTGCTAAATATGCATCAAGCTACTACGGTCCATTCAGAGATGCAGTAGGCTCTGCAGGAAATATCAAAGGCGGCGACAAAAAAAGCTATCAAATGGACCCTGCCAATAGCGATGAAGCGCTGCATGAAATCAGTATGGATATTAACGAAGGCGCAGATATGGTGATGGTAAAGCCCGGCATGCCGTATCTAGACATTGTTCAGCGCTGTAAAAGCGAGTTTCAAGTGCCCACTTTTGCATACCAAGTCAGCGGCGAGTACGCTATGCATCAGGCAGCGTTTAGCAATGGTTGGCTTAGCAAAGAGGCAGTAGTGATGGAGTCGCTACTTGCGTTTAAGCGCGCTGGTGCTGACGGTATATTAACGTATTTTGCAAAATATGCGGCCACCTTGTTAAGCAATAAATAAGCGCCATACAGGCGCTTATAGCTCAACTTGGATATTGTCTATTAAGCGCGTTTTCCCTAAAAAGGCTGCCGCTAAAATAACTAAGTGTTTATCTTCATGCCCTACTTGCAGTAGGGTCTCAGCGTTTCTAATTTCAATATAATCGGGTTTAAAGCCAGCCTCACTTAACATGTCTTTGGCTTGTTTTATCAGCGCAGTGAAGTCGCGTCTACCGGTTTGAATGGCATTGGCCAGTTGTGTCATTTGTGCATATAACACAGGCGCAATTTGGCGTTGCTCGGTATTCAAATAGCCATTTCTTGAACTCATGGCTAAACCATCTTCTTCACGCTCAGTTGCCACGCCATGTATGCTTAGATTCATCGATAAATCGGTCACCATTGCTTTGATTACTTGTAACTGCTGAAAATCTTTTTCACCAAAGTAGGCTTGGTTAGGCTGAACCATATTAAATAGTTTACACACAATGGTGGCTACGCCTCTAAAATGACCAGGTCGGCTTGCACCGCAAATCATATATGATAAGCCTGGTACTTCTACAAACGTTTGTTGCTCAAGGCCGCGGCTGTATATATCAGACGCTTGCGGCATAAACAGTAAGTCTACGCCTAATGCTGCTAACGATGCTTTGTCGGCATCTAAAGTGCGAGGATAGGCGTCTAAGTCTTCGTCAGGTCCAAACTGCAGAGGGTTAACAAATATTGATACAACCACTTTGCTCGCATTTTTTTTAGCTTCTTTAACCAGCTTTAAATGGCCGTTATGTAGGTTTCCCATTGTGGGGACAAAGGCAATCACATTTTTGCTGGCTTGCCATGTGCGACGAACTTCTCTTAATTCATTAATGTCGTTTACTACTTGCATGGATCTAACCTTTTTACTCGAAGCTATGCTCTGGCCCAGGAAAGGCTTGTGATTTTACTTCATCAATATATTGTGTAACGGCATCTTGAATATTACCAATCGCCGCCAAATAATTTTTTGAAAACTTAGGCATGTAATTGGCGCTGATACCGAGCATGTCGTGCATAACTAAAATTTGCCCATCGGTTTTAGCGCCGGCGCCAATGCCTATAACAGGTATGCTAAGGGCGTCGCTAACCATTGCCGCTAAGGCAGAAGGAACACACTCGAGTACCAACAATTGAATGCCGGCTTGCTCGAGCGCTTTAGCTGAATTAATGAGCTTTTCGGCTTGGCTTGATTCGCGTCCTTGTACTTTAAAGCCACCAAGTACGTGTACAGATTGCGGGGTTAAACCTAAATGCCCGCACACAGGTACGCTGCGCTCTACTAACCCGCTAATGGTGTCTAACAGCCATTCACCACCTTCTAATTTGACCATGCTTGCGCCCGCCTGCATTAATTTGGCGGCGTTATTATAGGCAACTTCGGGTGTGCTGTAGCTCATAAATGGCATATCTGCTATTACAAAAGCCCTTTCTGCCCCAGCGCGCACGCATTTAGTGTGATAGGCAATTTCATCAGTAGTAACATTGAGTGTGTCGTCAAGTCCTTGCAATACCATCCCTAATGAATCACCAATTAATATTACGTCAACACCTTGGGCGTCAAATAGCTTGGCAAAACTGGCGTCATAAGCTGTTAATGCCGCTATCTTTTCATTGTTTTGCTTCATTTTTAATAAACTAGAAACGGTTACTTTTTTCATCAGTTGTCCTTGAAAGCTTACTGCGCGAAATGGATGTGTAAGTAGTGCATATTATGCTGCTATTGAAGCATAGTTAATAGGGGTGGTTAATCTACGTAAGCCATTTAAGGAGCACTGTGATACCCAAGCCGCTAAACTTTTACCATCATGCATAATAAGATCTGGCGATATTTCGAACAAAGGCACCAACACAAACTCTCTTTGTGACATACCATAGTGAGGCAATGTTAAGCGTTCATTGCTCATTGATAAATTATTAAACAACAACATATCTAAATCGAGTGTGCGTGGACCCCATTGCTCACCTTTGCGTTCTCGGCCATGTTGTTGCTCAATATCTTGGAGAACATCGAGTAATTCAATGGGTTGAAGTGAAGTAGTGAGCTTACACACCGCATTTACATAATCAGGCTGATTGCTGGGCCCCATAGGGCTGCTAGCGTACAAATGTGAGCACTGCTGAATGCTAATTTGGTCATGGCTATGAATACGGGCTAAGGCTTCTAACACCTGCTTTTCAGGGGTGGCTAGGTTACTTCCTAGTCCTACATAAACCACGTCAGTCATCATTTCTTCGGCTTCCTTCTATTACGTCTGCGCGGTCCAGTGTTGGGCAGTTCATTAATCATTTTGGTTTGTTGATTACTAGATGCTTCTTGAAATACTGTCCACCACTGAGCCGTGTCAAGTAATGTGCCACCTTCGACCATGCCTCGCAACAACAAAAAGTCATAGGCGGCACGAAAACGTGGGTGCGTAAGTAACTGCAAGCAGCGACGGCCTTGACGTTTTTGTAAACGACTTTGTAACCCCCAAATTTCGCGAACAGGCATACTAAAACGTTTGGGGATCATTATTCTGCGCGTTTGCTGCAGTAGTACCTCGGCTGCTGCTAGGTTATGGGCGTCGTGAGCAGTCATGCTTGATTCAAACATTAATTCTTGGGCGCGCTCTTCCATTGGGTACCACAAAAATGCGGCATATAAAAATGCCGGCGTAATGCGTTGATCATTGTTTATTCGCTTGTCGGTATTTTTGAGCATTGTTTCAATAAATAAATACTCTTTACCGTTAGTATCTTGAACCAATGCAGTTAACAGCGGGAAAAGCTGTGCCAGTAAATTGTGGTTCAATAAACTTTGGAAGGTAGTGAGGCCATTACCACTTAGTAGTAATTTACTGACTTCTTCAAACAAACGAGCTGCGGGTATATTAGCCAGTAAATATGCATGTTTTTTAATGCATTTACTGAGTGCCAAGGGAAGTTGCATATCGAGTTTACTGGCAAATCGTATGGCGCGTATCATGCGCACAGGGTCTTCGCGGAAGCGTGTTTCAGTGTCGCCAATCATAACCACGGTGCGACTCGAGATAGCGTCTACACCTTTGGCAAAATCTAAAATACTTTCATCGGTGACATCAAAATACATCGCATTAAACGTGAAATCTCGCCTTGCCGCATCTTCCTCAATACTGCCAAAAATATTGTCACGTAACAGTTGGCCCGCTTCATTTTGTTTAGACAGCACATTATCGAAAGGTTTGTCACCGCCTCTTTTGTTCACTTTACTTACAGAACTGGAGACTTTGGGCTTTTGTTCGAGAGGTGGTGATTCTTGGCTATCATGATGGCCTCTGAAGGTCGCAACTTCAATAATTTCACGACCAAAGGTAATATGTGCCAAACGAAAACGACGCCCAATTAACCGGCAGTTTCTAAAGCATGCTTTAATCTGCTCAGGTGTGGCGTTAGTCACTACGTCGAAATCTTTGGGGGGCTTTCCCATGAGTTGGTCGCGAATACAGCCACCTACCGCGTAAGCTTTATATCCCTTAAAAATAAGGTGCTCAAGTACTTTCAGCGTATTGGGTGAGAGATCTGACTTGCGCATAGTATGTGCATTGCGAGGTATAATCTCGGGAAAAAGTTTGTTTTCAGTTAATGCCATTTCAGTTGCTTTTCTTCATGCTAGTAGTCTGCTCGTAACGCTCATGCATAGAGTATACGTTATTTGTCACTGAAATAAGAACTTCCGCTTGTTTGGGCAGCAAATTGTGAGTCCAGTGTGTAATTGCCCAGTCGAGCAAGGTGTCTATATCGGTTATTTTTTGCATGTCGTTGCTTAGGTTTGGGTTAAATGCACGATGTATACCTAAATACTGCAATGCTAGCTTTAAGTTATCAAGCGCGCGGTTGTCATCTATAGGGGGAGCGTGATGTTGCTTTGACAACTTCTCACCTACTTGCTGCGAAATCACAGGAATATGCAGATATTTGGGGTGAACGGCATCGAGTGCTTCGGTCAGGTTCAAATGAATGGGCGTGGTATCTAGCAAGTCCATTCCTCTTACGATGTGCGTTACTTCTTGCGCTATATCGTCGGCTACCACAGCTAAATGGTAGGCATAAATACCATCTCTGCGTTTCAATACTGGGTCTTCGGTAGCAATAGGATGTGTGATGTTCTGTTTTCCTAAATGCATGTCGCAGAATGCAGTACGAGGCTGTTGCTGCAGAAACCGAATGGCATGCTCGGCAAATGCAAGACTCTTGTCACGACAATGGCCATCGTAGTAACCACTTCGGGCCTTAATTTGCTTTCGGCTGCACTCACATGCATATATGCGATGCATTGATCTGAGTTGACTCAGGGTTTTCTCGTATAAGGTATGCCGGTGGCTTTGATATACTACGGGTTCGTCTGAATACAAATGATGAGCGTGTAACGATGAAAGAATAACATCGTTCATGGCGCTGTTAACGCGAGGCGTATCGATGTCTTCAATACGCACCAGCCAACGCCCATTGTGTTGTTTTGCGTGTAAATAACTCGCTAAGGCACATACCAGTGAGCCAAAGTGGAGCGGACCAGAAGGTGAAGGCGCGAAACGGCCTACATAAGCAGCATCATTTCGCACATCGATGTTGATGCTACTCATGTGATAAGCACATAGAAAAAGCTTGCATGGTTTATTAACCTTGCAGTTGCTTCTCTTTTATCTCGGCCATGGTTTTGCAATCAATGCATAAATCGGCTGTTGGCCTTGCTTCAAGACGTTTTATGCCAATTTCAATGCCGCAAGAATCGCAGAAACCAAAATCGTCTTCTTCTATTCGTTTTAAGGTTTTTTCAATTTTCTTAATAAGTTTACGTTCGCGGTCACGAGTACGCAATTCTAATGAAAACTCTTCTTCCTGTGCCGCGCGGTCAACCGGATCGGGAAAGTTAGCCGCTTCGTCTTGCATGTGATGCACAGTACGATCAACCTCCACACGAAGTTGATTTCGCCATGCAAATAAGATTTTCTTGAAGTGCTCAAGTTGAGCTTCATTCATGTATTCTTCGCCGTCTTTCTCCACGTATGGAGCTAATTCAGCAAGCGCGAGCAATCCAATTGGTTTGTTATTTTCTGTTGGCATGAGCCATTCTCCTACTGGTAACTTCCGTGTGCCCTGGTTTACCCTGTATACACACATTGTTGTTAACCATGAGTCAAAATTAAGGCAACGATTGCATTTCTACAAAGTAAGCTAAACCGTCACGACAAAAATTCAAGACGGGTAATATGGTGATTATTTACAAAAAAGCAACTGTTTTTTACTAAAGTATAGGTAAAGAATTTTTTAAGCGAATACTTTCTTGTGTTAATTCACACCCGTAGCATAGCACTTCAACGCCTTTTTCCATTGCATACTTAATAGCCTCAGCATAATCTGGATCAATGCTTTGGGCAATTTTAAATTGTTCTATTGATTGCCGCATAACGCAAAACAATAGTATTGCTCTATGCCCTTGTTCACACAATGCGGCTAATTCATAGCAATGCTTTTGTCCACGTGTGGTTACGGTGTCAGGAAACATGGCCGTGTCGCCTTGGGCAAGCGTAACTGATTTTACTTCAATATAGCAGTTGGGGCAGTCAGCATGAGTAAGCAAAAAATCAATTCGACTATTGCCTACTTTAACCTCTGGCTTCACTGAAGAATAGTCGCTTACATGAGGTATTTGTTGTTGTTGCAAAGCATGTTTCACAACTTTATTGGCGTTGCTGGTGTTGACACAAATTAGCTTGGTGTTCTCATCACTGGCATATTCCCATGTGTAGGTATATTTGCGTTTGGTATTGCTTGATTGGCTTAAATAAACTAATGAACCGGGGGTGTCACATCCGGTCATAGCGCCAGTATTAGGGCAGTGAACAGTGATTATTTCACCGCTGTCTAAAATAACGTCGGCCAAAAATCGTTTGTAGCGTTTTACCAAAGTGGCTTGCGTTAATGGGGAGGGAAAAGCTACCATTCGTTTTTATTATTGCCTTATGTGAAATAGATGTGCGTTAATCTGTTTTCTTATTGTGGAGCATATATGTCATTTTTTGTAGTAAAACTTAGTCAACAAAGTGCGCCGGCGCCGTATTCTGCTAATAGTTTAGTTTCATTTAACGAACAAGGTGCACTTATTCATCTCAATCAGCAGGATAATCCTGTGCGTGCTTTGCAGCAAGCTGCGCGCAAAGTTGCCAGTGTGGGAGCTCAAAATATCGCCTTTGCTGATGAATGGTCAGATGAAGAGCAAACCTTGTTTGTGCAAAGTTTTTGCGGTTCAGATTTTGCGGGCAACATTCAGTGGGCTCCTGACAGCGATGAAGCTGCATTAAATCAGTTTGTAGAAGCGTTATTGTTCACGCGTAAATTGGTTAATCAAACTCCTGAAGATATGAGTCCCGAAGCCTTAGCGAATACCGCTGAATCTTGGTTGCAAAAAGTCGCAAATAACACCTTGAGCGTTAAGCGGTATACCGGTGAAGCACTAAAAGAAGCTGGTTGGATGGGAATTTACGAAGTAGGCCGCGGCAGTGAGCGCCCACCTGTGTTACTCGAAATCGATTATAACCCACAAAATGCGAACGACGTTGCTGTGGCCTTAGTGGGCAAAGGAATTACATTTGATAGCGGCGGTTATAGCATCAAATCGAGCGAAGGCATGCTAGATATGAAATGCGACATGGGCGGCGCTGCCACCCTTACGGGTGCATTAGGCCTAGCCATCATGAGAGGTTTAAAGAAGCGCGTAAAATTGTTCTTGTGCTGTGCTGAAAACTTAATTAGTGGCCATGCTTATAAACTCGGCGATGTGATTACCTACAAAAATGGTACCACGGTAGAAATTGTGAATACCGATGCCGAGGGGCGATTAGTGTTAGCTGACGGCCTAATGGCTGCGTCAGAATCAAATCCAGAATTGATTATTGATGCGGCAACATTAACTGGCGCAGCGGTTGCTGCTTTAGGTAAAGACTATAACGCGTTGTTTAGCATGCACGATGATGCCAGCGAAACCTTTTTAACCACATCTAAACAAGTGAATGAACCTCATTGGCGTTTGCCTCTAGAAATGTGGCATCAGAGTATGTGTCCGTCACCATTTGCTGAAACTGCAAATAGCCGACCGCAAAAAGGTGGAGGTGCTGGTGGTGCATCAAATGCAGCAGGATTTTTGTCTAGGTTTGTTAACTTAGAAACGTCGCAATGGTTACATTTAGATTTAGCCGCCGCATACAGCAGAAATGCGACAGAGCTAATGCCCGCTGGTGGCACGGCACTTGGTATACGGTCGGTTGCTCAAACCTTGTTGAGCAAATAAGCCAAGTTATATACGCTACTTGTAATTACTGGAACATAGATAGTGCAGAATGTTTTGGTTGGTTGTGTTAAATACCACCGAGACGTTCTGCGAGTTCCTTATATTTCGCTACGGCGTCTGGTTCAAACATGGGCTCATCGTTGTCGTCTTTTTCAGCGGATAACAACAAATGCTCGCGTTCTAGCCGCGTCACTCTGCTTTCAGCAATGCCTAAATATTCTGCTACTTCGGTAACGTTCATCAATGCCATTTTTTGTTCTCCGGTGACGTTAAAATATAATGAAGTGAGTATGTTAACGACAGTGCATTAAAAATATTTAGTAATTATCGTGTGTTACTGATGATATTTTGTTCGGAACTGAAAGTCTTTATTACTTATACCGCAATACAAAATGACAGTGTGTTTTAAATAGGGATCCCAATATGTTTGACATTCTTACCGCTGCGACGATGCTATTTTTGATCATGGACCCTTTGGGTAATCTGCCAATTTATATGTCAGTTTTAAAATCAATCGCTCCTAAACGAAGATTATGGGTGGTTTTTAGAGAATTAACGATTGCTTTGATCATTTTGTTTGTATTTTTATTTAGTGGTCAAGGCCTGTTAGATTTTTTACAAATAGAACAAGAAACCGTGAGTATTGCCGGTGGCATTATTCTCTTTTTGATTGCCATTAAAATGATCTTTCCAAAGCCCGGTGGCATCATGAATCTACCTGAAGGCGAAGAGCCCATTATTGTGCCACTTGCAGTGCCAATGATTGCTGGCCCCTCTACTATGGCTGCACTTATTCTGTTGGCCAATCAGGGGCCAAATAAAATGATGGAATGGAGCATTGCTTTATTGTTAGCATGGGGCTTAAGTGCTGTCATACTGATGATGTCGAATGTTTTCCACCGTATTTTGACTGATAAAGGCCTACGTGCTATCGAGCGTTTGATGGGCATGATCCTAGTGATGATTGCCATACAAATGCTACTCAACGGTATTAGCGTGTACATTACCCATACTATTGCATTAACCCAGTAATACTGGTGTGTACATGCAGTTGATAATTTTACCTATTTAATGAACAGGAAACCTAATGATCACGCGAGACAATAAGTTGAGCACCTTTGCTCAAATTAGAGCGCTGTCTAGCCCTAAAGATGTAATGTTCAGTTGCGCGTTAATGCAACGTATGTTGCCTAATTACCAGCTATTTAGCGAATTAAACGAATTCGGCGATCCCCAATTAGCACAATCAGCTCTGCAGTTATTGTGGGAGTGGTGTATGTCGCCACAAAGCAAATTTAACGCGGCGGTACAACTTGAGAAACTAGAAGATATTATTCCTGAAGTAACTGACTTTGATAACTTTGGTGTATATCCCGCGCTTGACTACTGCATGGCATTGAGTTGCGCATTACAAGGTTTTTGTAACGAACACGACAATCCCGCAGTGACTATTGCAAAATTGAGTCAAGGCTCGGTTGAGGCATATATACTTGCCAGCGCAGAGGCTGAATTAAGCAGTGAAGAGGTAAAACAACACCCTTTGATGCAATATGAAATTGAAACTCAACTAAGCTTACTGGCTTATTGCCAAGAGCATAAAGTGAATAAGCAGAATGTGAAGGCTTTACGCGATGACCTTATTCAACAGAAAGTGAGTAATTTAGGCATTGAACTGGAATAGTCGGGCATATGCCTGACTGGTTTTAAGTTCTTTTATTACACTAAAGTTAGCCGGTAATGTGTAGTCATCGTCATGTCCTGTTTCAATATATACATAACAATTTTTACTTAAAATGTTCGCAGTTAGCAGCAGTTCGATGCTTTTAGTCACCATGTCTTTACCGAAAGGTGGGTCAATAAACACCACATCGAAAGACGCTTGAGAAAATTGATACTGCAGTATATTGCTACAAATAACGGTTGCGCTGTCATGTTCGCGTAGTGTGGCGATGTTGCTTGTCACTTGCTCAGCTGCTTTAGTATCACTTTCAAAGAATGTCACATGTTCTGCACCGCGAGATAAGGCCTCTATACCTAACCCCCCGCTACCGGCGTACATGTCTAAGCACTTTGCCCCTGGTATACTACTCATTAACCAATTAAATAAAGTCTCTTTAACGCGATCTGAAGTGGGGCGCAAGCCCTCAGAAACAATGACCGGTAACCTTCTGCCACGGTGAGTGCCTGCAATAATGCGCACTAAGCCCCTGCTGGTTTTCTTATTCCCGCCATGCACCTTGGCGCTGTTGTTGCTATTTGAATTGAACTTGCCAGACTTACGGCGATTCTTAAAAGATTTGTTGCGATCTTGGATTGGCGACATAGGGTGCTTAAGTGTTATCATTTACCTTGGTTTGGATATCATATCAAGATTTAATAGGCGAAGCGTAGGCAAAATGGCAAAATTATTCAGTTGGTTAAAAAAAGACAAACAATCTGAGCAGCAAGCATCAAGAGATGAAGCTAATGATGACAATATCAGCGCCGGTCAAACGTCACCAGAAAAAGTGTCACAAAACCTGTCTACAGACACTGCATCCAACGAACCTGAAGACCACCTACTAGATCAACCAGCAGCAGACCTAACTGACGCTAAACCTGAAGACGCCGTATCAACAAATCTACCAAGTGAAGCCGAACCGAAGCAACCCACTCCAGAACCCAAACAAAGTTTGTTTGCGCGCTTAAAAACTAGCTTATCTAGAACCAAAGCCAATATTGGGAGTGGATTTTCAAGTTTATTGTTAGGCAAAAGCATCGACGATGATTTATATGAAGAGTTAGAAACACAATTGTTAGTCGCTGATGTAGGCATGAACACCACCAATAAAATTATAGATAAGCTAACCAAGCAAGCAAAAATATCGCAGCTAAAAGATGGTGAAGCACTATCTACCTTGTTACAAGATCATATGCAAAGCATGCTCGATACGGTCAATCTACCCTTGGATTTGACTATTGCGAAAGATGAAGCAGGAAACAAAGTCCCCTTTGTGATTTTAATGGTTGGCGTTAATGGTGTGGGGAAAACTACCACAATTGGCAAATTAGCTAAACAGTTCCAAGCCCAAGGTAAGTCAGTCATGTTAGCTGCAGGCGACACATTTAGAGCTGCGGCGGTAGAACAACTGCAAGTATGGGGCGAACGCAACGACATTCCGGTTGTAGCACAGCATACCGGCGCCGATAGCGCATCGGTTATATTTGATGCGATTGCATCTGCGCAATCAAAACAAGTTGATATATTAATAGCTGACACCGCTGGACGCCTACAAAATAAAGATAACTTGATAGAAGAATTGAAGAAAGTCGTGCGGGTCATGAAGAAACTGAGCCCACATGCACCCCATGAAATTATGCTTACGCTTGATGCTAGTACCGGCCAAAATGCCATTAGCCAAACCAAAATCTTCAATGAGGCTGTTGGTATTACCGGTATCAATTTAACCAAATTAGACGGCACTGCTAAAGGCGGTGTTATTTTCTCATTGGCCGATGAGTTTGCTATTCCGGTGCGCTACATCGGTATTGGTGAGGGCATTGACGACTTGCGGGAATTTGATTCAAACGCTTTTGTTAGTGCTTTGTTTGCTGAATAATTACGAATATGTTAACTGTTTTCGTCAGTAGAGCGACAAAATACCTTTTGTATTCGTATACTTAAGTGCTTATATTAAAAAAATTATTAACCACAGGGTTGCTGCCGTTTTAGCATGATAAAATTTGAAGAGGTGAGTAAAACTTATCCGGGTGGTCATCAAGCCCTCAGTAAGGTCAATTTTCATGTTGAACAGGGTGAAATGGCGTTTTTGACAGGCCACTCTGGGGCCGGCAAAAGTACTCTACTTAAATTAATTAGTTTAATGGAGCGTCCAACAGTAGGGCGTGTACTGATAAACGGGCACGACCTTGGCAACGTAAAACGCAAACAAATTGCGTATATTCGTCGTGACATCGGCATGATATTTCAAAGCCATCAATTACTTATGGACAAATCGGTGTTCGATAACGTCGCATTGCCTCTTATTATCGAAGGCTACACGCGCAAGGTTATCACTAAACGCGTTGATGCTGCGCTTGAAATGGTAGGTTTACGCGACAAAACACGCTGTTTGCCTATTACGCTTTCAGGCGGTGAACAACAACGTGTGGGTATTGCTCGAGCAGTCGTTAACCGCCCGCCATTGTTGCTTGCCGATGAGCCAACCGGTAATCTTGACCCTAAATTATCAATGGAAATCATTCGTTTATTTGAAGATTTCAATGGTGCGGGCGTCTCCGTCTTTATAGCAACGCACGACCTTGGCTTAATTGCCCGCATGAAATATCGCACTTTGACCCTTAAAAATGGTCGCATGATCACCGATGGTCTGTCGCAAGTGGCCGGAGAGGCATATTAAATGAACGGTTTATTTCACCAGCGAAAGCAAGCCGAGACGTCACAGAAAGTAGGCGTTTTTCAACGTTTTTTCATGTCCTTTATTGACCATATCCGGCAAAGTTTAAACAGCTTAGGCGAACTGTATAGAAAACCGTTTTCATCTTTGATGACCATTGGCGTATTAGGTTTTAGCATTACCTTACCTAGTACCTTGTACATTATTGTTGAGAACACTGAACAAGTAACTGAGCAGTGGCAGCAAGCCTCAGAAATTTCATTATTTTTACGCGAAAATGTGACAGAAGGGCAGGCACAACAATTGGTGAATAGGCTAAATACCTGGAGTGAAATTAGCCAAGTGAAATATGTGTCACCCGAACAAGGTTTAGATGAGTTTCAACGTTTGTCAGGGTTGGGCGAGGCGCTTGATTATCTGAATAAAAACCCGATGCCCGCCACGGTGCTAGTGGTGCCTACCAGCAAGCATGCAGCTCCTACGGCAGCTGGTATCTTATTGGATAAGCTGCGCAAAGAAAGAGAAGTAGATATTGGCAAGTTAGACATAGAATGGCTTGAGCGATTATATAGCTTGTTGTCTATTGCCAAAGAATTAGTGGTAATTTTGGCGTTGTTGCTATTTTTTGCTGTGGTACTCATTATTGGCAACACCATACGCCTAAATATTCTCAATAAGCGCGACGAAATATTGGTTATGAAACTAGTGGGAGCGACTGATTCGTTTATTCAACGGCCATTTTTGTATACCGGTTTTTGGTTTGGTCTTTTAGGAGGTCTAGTTGCATGGTTAACGGTTACGGTAATTTTGGTTTGGGTTGGCTGGAGCTTAGATAGCTTAATGCAACAATATCAAATACAGCTAGACATTACGGGATTGAATTTTAACGCCTTACTGATCATGTTATTTGTATCAGTAGTGTTGGGCTTAACAGGCTCGTTTTTGTCGGTACAAAAACACGTTAATGAAATAGAGCCCGAATAAGTCTATTGTCTCTTATCGCGATAGCTCATTTATCCTTATTTATTCGGCCTTGCCACTGGAAACGATGGTGAAATAGCTTGGCTCATATCATTTTGCCAACGTACTGCTTGACGGTGCTGTTCAAATAATAACTCTTGAGACACGCCCAATGCTTTGGAGGCCTCCACAAGTGGCGTCCAACTACCCGACTCTAAGTCTTTTGCGGTTTGCAGTATAGCTGCATATCGACCTTGACGGTGAACAAGTGCCAGCTCTATTTTTTCATCAAGATCTAAGTCTTTTAATAGCTCTGCGATGGGGCGCGATAAAATTACGTCAAGTAGCGAGAATAAACCTACTAGAAACGCTGTCATGGCATCGGCATAATCCGCAATTTCAGCATCTACTAACTCACAGTACTTTGCTCGCGCCAATGATACGTTCAATAGTTCATTAGGTTTGTTAGAGTTAAGGCCAGCAAGGGAAATTATTGCTACGAAGCGTTTGACCATGAGTTCGCCTAAGAAATTCAAAGCATGGCGTATAGAGCTTATTTTATAAGACTTATTCACCAACGGGTTATTGATAAATTTCATCAACAAAAACGATAACGTAGGGTCTTTTTCAAAAACGTGCTGTAAGTTATCGATGTTCAGTTCTGGTTTGGCGATTTCAGTCATCAATTGCATATAGGCAAGTTTACTGGCGGGAACCGGTTTACTTTTTTGCTCAACGTTATCTAAAAAGAAAAACCCCTGAATATAATCGATGTCTACTTTGGCACACTGTTCAAACTGAAACTGAGTGTGAACTTGGGTGGCAATGGTTTTGGTATGAGCGGGTAATACTTGCTTCAAAGCAACGATGTCAGCAGGGTTTACGTGCATAATTTCGCACTTTACAAAATCAGCCAAAGCAACCAATTCAGGCCATTGAGTTTGAAAATACATGATAACCAAAGTAAATCCTTTGGCTTTTAACATGTTTAATTTCTTAATTGTTGCAGTATCGGGTTTTTCATTAATATCAAAAATTTCTACCATGACTTGTTCTGATGAAAAGTACTCAATAAACGGTTCAATGCTTTCAAGCGATAAATTAACTAGGGTATTGGTAACCTGCATTAATTCGTCAATATTAATCCCTTGATGGGCTTGTTCGCTTTCAGATAGCAACTCGACGTTTAAAGGAAAGGCCCCTTTTCCCTGATTTCTATACACAAACTGGTAGGCATAAAGTTGCTTGTTGATTGTAAAAATAGGTTCGCGGGCGAAGATATTATTCATAGGTAGTTACTTAAAGGTTGCTTTCATGGTTTCGGCCCAAGCCATTGATTGATAATACATTGCAAATAGGTCTGACACGTCAATATCAGTTGTCTTCGCTATGGTATCAATGTCAGCCCAATTAGCGTGTTCAAAAGCAATACAGGTTTGGTATTGTTGGGCTAATTGAGTTTTTAACGGCTGTTGGCAAAGTACTTTTTTTATTTCTTCAGAGAATGGTAAATTTTTCATGACTTGCTGCATAGGCATGTCTAACAGTGCATCAATCAATGAAAACAGCCCTAATACAAAACTATTCGGCGGGTCTTGTTTGCATTGCATTTTTTCCGCAAGCAGTTTACAAAAATGTGCTCTGCACAGGCTCATTACAATCAGGTCTATTGGTTTGTTACCTTTTAAATTAGCAATGGCGAGCAAGGCAATAAACTTTTTGAGTTCTACTTCGCCTAAATACTTCAAAGCGTGATTTAGGGAGCCTATGTTTTGGCGTTTATTAATTAATGGATTATTGATAAATCGCATTAACTTAAATGACAAACCTACATCGGTCTCGAATATTTCGTTAATTTTACCGAAATCAAAGTCAGGGGAAACGCTTATTCCTACCAACTCAACAACAGAGCTTAATGAAACCTCAATGGTATTGTGCTTGACCATTTCTGGTTTAGATAAAAAATACCCCTGAAAATATTGAAAGCCGGCCGCCTTAAGATCTTCAAATTCTTGGATAGTTTCTACTCTCTCTGCAATCAACACTTTTCCTTCGCTGCGAAACGAGGTGAGGCGTTCAACGATAGCTGGGTTGCTTAAGTCTATTGCTTCTACTTCTAACTTGATAAAACGCACATAGGGCATTAATGCTTCCCATTGCGGAGAAAAGTCATAATCGTCAAGGGCAATTTTGTAGCCTAGATTGTGTATGTGCTCAATTGCTTTCACAAGTTCAGGTGTAATGTTCACTGACTCAACCACCTCAACCACCATATTTAACGGGTCGAAAGTAGATGGAAACCGATACAGTAAAGTATCTTCGTGAAAATTGATAAAGGCATATTTGTCAAAGGTAAGGTTCTCTATTCCGATAGATAAATGTGAATCTGCAATTATGCTACTAGTGGCTTCGTCAGGTGGTATATCAGGAAAGCAATTTTCTTTGCCATTGCGAAACAATAGTTCATAACCAAAAACGCGTTTATTGATATCATAGATTGCCTGGCGGGCTACATATGCAAACATTTTTTACCTTATTTTAGTTATTCAGACGTTTTTTGTGTTTTAAGAACAGCATACTAACGAGTATTTTGAAAAATCCATTTTTTGCGACGTTATAGGTTAACGGTCAATTCCTCAATTATCTGAATAAAGATTGATCATTTTTCTCACAAAAATATTATAATACTTTTGTTTTATGACTTGTGTTTCTGCGCTTAATCCTTATATTGTTCTAATAACAAAAATTTGAAAGGTTTTCGCAGAACTAAAGGTCTTTTTAATGGTCATAACAGTATCAATAAGCATCACGTAAGAATGCGGTAAAGAAACCGCAGAATGCAACGATAATACAAATAAATATGGCAAACCTGTTAGTTACATTATCATCACTGCGAGCGTAAACGAGGTAACAATGAAACAAGACATGCACTCTTTAGCCTTATCGGTCTCAAATGGCGGTAGCATTGAAAGCTACATGCAGGCGGTTTCTGGCATTCAAATGCTTACAGCCGAAGAAGAGAAATCTCTGGCGATACGCTTATTCGAAAATCAAGATTTAGAAGCGGCGCGCGCATTGGTAATGTCGCACCTGCGTTTTGTTGTGCACATTGCTAAGTCATATTCAGGTTACGGCTTACCACAAGCCGACCTGATTCAAGAAGGTAACATAGGCTTAATGAAAGCCGTTAAACGTTTTGACCCTAACGTGGGCGTTCGTTTGGTATCGTTTGCTGTGCATTGGATCAAAGCTGAAATACACGAGTTTGTACTCAAAAACTGGCGTATTGTTAAAGTGGCAACTACCAAAGCACAACGTAAATTATTTTTTAATCTACGCAAAGCTAAAAAGCGTCTTGGTTGGTTCACTCACGAAGAAGTACAAAAAGTAGCCGAAGAACTCAACGTGAGTACTAAAGAAGTGCTGCAAATGGAATCGCGGATGGCAAATCAAGATACCGCTTTTGATTTAGGTGCTGATGACGATGACTCTGCTAATTATAGCCCTTCACAATATTTAGAAGATAAGTCAACTAACGTTGAAATGTCGGTTATTAATTCAGACTTGGATGCAAGCGCTACAAAGCGCCTACATGCAGCTATTAAAACCTTAGACGACAGAAGCCAACACATTATCGAAACACGATGGCTCGCTGATGACAAACTTACGCTTCAAGACTTAGCTGATGAGTATCAAGTGTCTGCTGAGCGTGTTCGTCAGATTGAAAAGAACGCTATGAAAAAACTGCAATCGGCTATGATTGCGTAGTTATTTAATGAATACAAAAAAGCCGCTTTTATAGCGGCTTTTTTGTATTCATATCGTGTACTTTATTGTGTTTGGTTTGACGGCAACACCCAATATTGCCCCGTAAAAGCAGCTACAGGCTTATCGTTATCATGAATATCAACAGTTAACGCTACCGGGCATTTCTTACCTTTTGGTAATAACTCAAACTTACCTCTAACACTTTCAATATTGCAAATTGCTCTGGGCTTCATCGACACGGGCTTGTGGTAATGAATACTGGCATCACCTAGTACAATTTCGCCACTGAGTCCTTTTTGTTTTAGCTGCAAGAATATCATTCCCCAACCTGTCAAAGTGGCTAACGAATAGATGCTGCCGGCAAACATAGTGCCGTGTAAATTAATATTTTTATTCAGTGAAGCGCGTGTTTCTATTGTACGTTCGGTATATTGGTGCAGTTTAATCCCCATGTGTTCTGAAATGGGGATTTGTTCATGCCATGTATTTTGTAACTCTTTGCACCACAAAGGATGAAGCATAAGAACAGAGTTATCGACTAAATCCTTGCTCATTTGTTTTCTTTTGAGTTTACCCAACTCTACAGGAGCATCATTTTCTATTTTATATCCACAAGCTTGAAAAAAGTGTATCGACGTTTCACGAGAGTTAGTAACCGCTCGTTCTGCGCCCAAATCTCTTGCAACTTGTTCTAAGGCGCTTAACATGGTGTGACCCAAACCTTTACGGCGGTATTTATCGCTAACTGCAACGTGTCGTATTTGCGCTTCTTCTGACGTATTGAGATGAACGCGGCCTATGGCTGCGATCTCGCCTGCACCATTTACAAGCATGCGATGCTCGCTTACGCTTTCGTACTCATCCTTTTCAGAGCCTTCAGGAAATCCCCACGGCTGTCGAAGGCATTGCCATCTAAATGTAAAATACTGCTGTAATTCTTGCTCAGTATTTGGCTTTGCAATTGTAAACACGTGATTTCCCTTTTTTAACCAATACGCTTTACTCGGTAAGGTATTGTTATGCCCAATACTTCATTACCTTGTATTTATATGTGTCAGCAACTAATGGGTTGAGTATATCGTAATATCTGAGCAAGTATTATGATTAAATTTACTAAACCGACAGTATAAAAGTGGCAGGCCCATCGTTCACTAGTTGTACCTGCATGTTTGCACCATATTGCCCGGTTTGGACTTTGCCATAATGGTTGTTGTAGTGCGTGATGAATGCGTCATAGAGTACTTCAGCGTCCTTGGGATGTGCTGCACTTGAGAAACCAGGGCGATTTCCTTTGCTTGTTTCTGCCGCAAGAGTAAATTGAGACACCACTAACAGCCCACCTTTAGTATCCTGAATACTTAGGTTCATCTTATGCTCAGTGTCTTCAAAAATCCGCAAGTTTGCGACTTTTTTTGCTAGCTTTTCAATATGTAGATTATTATCGTGTTTCTGTATCCCTAAAAATAGCAATACGCCTTGCTGAATACTGCCAATAATCTGATTATCTACTTCTACACTGGCTGATTTTACTCGCTGAATCAAACCTATCATTGATTTTGTAAAGCCTCCTCAGTGCTCTCAAGCGCTTCTACCAGGGCCTGACCTATACCGCGTTCTATCATACTGTGTCCTGCTGCTTCAATAATACGCAATGTTGCATTATCGAGGCTTTCATGAAGGGCAACGGCTGCCTCACACTTACAAATCATGTCATATCTGCCGTGAATAATATGACAGGGTATGTGAGCAATTTTATGCGCGTTTTCTAAGATGTAGTTTTGGCTAATAAAGCAATGGTTAATTAAATAATGACACTCAAATAAGGCTAAAATGTAAGACTGTTTTGATGTTGCGTAATCGCTGGCGTTTCGTTGAACACCCGAAAGCTGAGAAATACTGCCTTCCCAGTTATACCAACGCTCAGCTGCGTTTATGCGAACATCTCGGTTATTGGAAGTAAGGTCTCGGTAAAACTGCTTACATATGGTTTCGCTGTTTGTCAGCTCATAATTACCCACAAATGCAGTGTACTCGTTTTTGAATACTTGCGCGGCACCGCCGTCAGCAGATATAAACCAATCGACATCTTGCGGTCGCCCTAAAAAGACGCCCCTAAGAACCATTGCGCTTACGTGGTGTGGAAATTTTATAGCATAGGCCAACGACAATGTTGAACCCCATGACCCGCCAAACAGTAGCCATTTATCAATATCAAAATGCTGCCGGATTTGTTCTATATCGTTTAAGAGCGTTGTTATGTTATTCGAATCAAGACAGCCCGATGGTGCAGAGCGCCCACAACCGCGTTGATCAAATGCTATCAAGCGATAACCTTTGCCGGCGAAAGGCCAATTGTAATTGTCGCCTATTCCGGCTCCGGGACCTCCATGCACATACAATGCTGGTATGCCATCTAAATACCCCGACTCTTCAACGTGTAGTTTATGGCCATCACTGGTTTCTACCGTGGTTTGTTTTACAGCTTTAAATCCATCTAACATATATACCCCTGTGGTTTTTAAACCCTTCTCCCTGCTTAACAGCAACTTGCAATCGTTGAGTATGTTGATATCTTTATTAACTAACTATGTAACTTGCGTTGTTTTGTCTGTGTTTTATTGGAGGCTGTTGAAAAGTTATTCCTCTCTGCAGAGTTATACTATAATTGTTATTTATGTACAGTCTAATGACTAAATGTTACAAAAGATTAATCACATAATGGAGTAAGTATGTCAGGTCAAGGTTCGGGCGGTAACGTCATCGCTGCAATATGCAGTATTTTTTTCCCAGGTTTGGGTCAATTAGTGCAAGGAAGAATACTCGCTGCCATTCTTTTCTTTCTTTTTGTAGGGGCTGGATATGGGCTATTTTTTCTGGTATTTCCAGCCATTATTGGCGGCATAATCCATTTGTGGTGCATAATTGACGCGGCTAAATTCAGGGCTGGTCATGATTAACCGTAATATGTTTAAGGTGATAATATGAGAAAAATAACAATACCTATATTGATTATGGGCTTGGCCCTAGGTGGTTGTGCTGCGACTATACAAGATGCTTATTTTGATATGTGGGATAAAATGGGTGTCGAAAAACGCGAAATCTTAGTAGATCGCGTAGAAGACGCACAGCAAACACAAGAAGACGCTCAGGAACAGTTTACCAGCGCTTTAGAAGAATTTAGCAGCTTGATTGCGTTTGATGGTGGTGAATTAGAAGACGTTTATCAAAATTTGAATGACCAGCTTGAAGCCAGTCAGGAAAGTGCCGACGAGGTCAGTTCGCGTATTGATAAGGTACAAAGCGTTGCCGAATCGTTATTTCGCGAGTGGGAAGAAGAATTGGTACTTATTAGTAATCCTAACTTCAAACGCGATAGCAAGCGAAAGCTCAGCGACACTCAGCGTAAATATAATCAATTACTAACCTCGATGCGTAAAGTCGAATCAAGTATGCAGCCTGTTTTAATTGCCCTGCAGGACAATGTTATCTACTTAAAGCACAACTTAAACGCCAATGCGATTGGTGCGCTTCAGGGAGAGTTTTCAACAATTAAAAAAGACGTTAACCAATTAATTGCTGAAATGAGCACGGCTATTGCTCAATCAAATGCGTTTATCGAAACCTTAAACGGGCAATAACAACTCAGCAGTGAAGTGCGTACTACCGCACTTCACTGTTGTCATTTTTTAGTCTTCGGCCTCTATCTTGGCTACGTCAATCCCCATTTGCGTCATAATATCTCTCGCTTCTTTTGGGATCCTATGCACATTATCTTTGCGCAGATCTTCATCATTGGGCAGTGGTTGGCCGGTAAACGCATGCAAAAACGCCTCACACAGCAACTCTGAATTAGTTGCATGACGTAGGTTGTTAACTTGTCTACGAGTACGTTCGTCTGTTAGTACCTTAAGCACTTTAATGGGAATTGAGACGGTTACCTTTTTAACTTGCTCACTTTTTTTGCCATGCTCTGCATAGGGGTGCGTGTACTTACCGTTCCATTCAGCCATTATTTTTATCGTTGTGTTAGTGTGGTTATAGCAAAATTCTAACGCTTATAGCGAAAAGATCAATCTAGACGTCTAAATTGCTTGACGTCTAGCTAACTTTTTCGTAATTTAGACGTCTAAACGTCTATTTTGGTACATTATGGTTTCTTACGCACAGGGTATCGACGCTCTTAATCAGTCGTTGAGCGAATTACGCGACATTGATGTGTCGTTTGAGTTTTTTCCACCACAAACACCCACAATGGAAGAGACGTTGTGGAAGTCGGTTGAACGACTTGCGCCTTTGAAGCCGAAATATATGTCGGTAACTTATGGTGCAAACAGTGGCGAAAGAGACCGCACGCATTCTGTGGTCAAGCGCATACAAAGTGAAACAGGTGTATCTACCGCCCCGCACTTAACATGTGTTGATGCATCAGAAGACGAACTAAGGTCTATTGCTAAAGACTATTGGGACTCGGGCATTAAACGTATTGTGGCATTAAGAGGCGATTTACCCGAAGGAATGGTTAAACCCGATTTGTATGCGTCTGACCTGGTAAGTATTTTGAAAGATGTTGCCGATTTTGATATTTCTGTTGCTGCTTATCCAGAAAAACACCCCGATGCTCCAAACGATCAATTTGATTTACTGAACTTAAAACGCAAAGTAGAGGCTGGTGCAAATGAAGCTATTACCCAGTTTTTCTTTGATACCAGCGTATTTTTAAGATTTAGAGACCGCGCTGCCGCAGCGGGTATTGACGCAGATATTGTGCCCGGTATCCTGCCGGTAACTAACTACCAAACGCTAGTGCGTTTTGCAGGCATGACCAACGTGCATGTGCCCAGTTGGTTACACAAAATGTATGATGGTCTTGATAAAGACGACCAAACCACACGTAACTTGTTGGGTGCAAATATCGCCATGGATATGGTTAAAGTGTTAGCAAAGGAAGGGGTTAAGCACTTTCATTTTTACACACTTAATCGCAGTGAACTAAGCTATGCGATATGCCATATGCTAGGCGCGAGAAAATAATTATTGTTACCGAATCGCACACTCTGCGTATTTTGGGTGTGGCGTTTCTAATAATCACTTAATTTGCTAAACTCTCTGGCTAGGCACGTTGTCTACATTTTATAAAATGACGGGAACTTTAGTGAATCAACCCACCTCTATTATCGATAGCACAAAACACTACTTGATGGTGCGTGCTCCCTTAAGTAAAAAAATACTGATTAACTTTTGGCAAGACTTAAAGGGTGAGCGTATAACAGTGTCTGCTGGTCACTTAGCTTACGTCAGTTTGCTTTCACTAGTGCCCGTTATTATGGTCTTCTTCATGATCATGTCGGCATTTCCCGCTTTCGCGGAAATCCGTGGTCAATTTGAAACTTTCATCTTTAATAACTTTGTACCTCATGCTGGCGATGTGGTTGAAAAATACGTGACTGAGTTTGTAGGCAATGCATCGAGTATGGGGGCTGCGAGTATTTTTTCGTTGCTGGTTGTTGCACTGCTGCTAATTTCTAATATTGATAAAACGTTTAATCATCTTTGGAAAACCCAAGTGCAGCGGCCATTGGTGTATACCTTTGCTATATATTGGATGGTAATAACGTTAGGTCCTTTGCTCATTGGTGTAAGTATCGCGGTAAGTTCCTATTTAGGCACAATTGCTACCTTTGCCGATGACTACACACCAGGTGTGGGCACTTTGTTTTTAAAGTTAGTGCCATGGGCCGCTACCATTGGTGCTTTTTTACTATTGTATATGATTGTGCCAAATAGACCGGTGCGAGCAAAATATGCATTTTTTGGCGCATTATTGGCTGCAATTTTGTTTGAACTTACCAAGCGAGGCTTTGCCTTGTACGTGACCAGCTTTCCCTCGTATCAGGTAATATATGGGGCTCTTGCGGTTATCCCTATATTGTTTGTATGGGTGTATTTGTCGTGGATAGTTGTGCTGTTGGGCGCCGTATTTACCTATAGTATTACTAATACCAGTGAACAACATGCGCAAGAAAGTGAGGATGTCACTGACACAGACGCTTCTGAAATTGATAAACCTAAAACGTCAGTTTCTGGCTAACCGTGTAACTGTGTGTATTTATTGGCGAGTTGATCCAGCGTTTCTTTTCGAAGAGGGTTTTGCTCAATACACTCAACAGGGCACACTAGCATGCAATTCGGTTCGTCGTAATGACCAACACACTCGGTGCACAAATCAGGGTTTATCTCAAATATCTCATCGCCCATGGCAATTGCTTCGTTTGGACATTCAACGGGGCATAAGTCGCAGTTAATGCATTCTTCTGTAATGTGCAAGGCCATAATACTTACCTATAATATGTAGTGAATATGGCATTATTGTAATGCAGCAAAAAATTTGTGCGTTGATCCTAATCAAGATCGCTTTATGTTATGGATTAACGCAATACCATGGTAACGTTTCGGGCAAATTTATCATGTTGCGTAACTACTTTAACGTCGGTCTTGATTTGTTCGCCAGCCACTCCACGTTGCAACAGTGCTTGCTTTATTGCATTGGCTCGCTGCAGAGCTAGCTTTTGGTTGTAAATAACAATCTGTTTGTTAGGCTCATTGATAGCGCCATCAGCGCTGCCAATTAGCTCAATAGTACGTCCTTGCTTTGATGCCGTCACAAACTCATCTATTACGCGTCTATCTTTACTATTCAACGAAATACTATTCACACCAAAATATATGATATCAAGTCGTTTAATTGATAACGCTGAATTGTCTATGTTAGTGCCAGTAGATTTGTTGTTTACAGTATTTATAGCTGAACTTAACGGTTCTAGCGTTTGCTCAATTATTTCAATACTTGATTTTCTGGCGAGTTTATCAGGCAGTGGTGACACAGATGCACTAGTCTTAATTAAATTACGGTTAACACCTCGTTGGATAAGCGCTTGTTTAATGGCGTTTGCGCGTTTGTGCGCAAGCTTGGTATTGGTAGACAAGGTTTGTTTCCGCTCTTGCTCAGAAGAATAATTGTCCATGTCGGCAAAACCGGTTATTAAGATCGTTTGTGAGCTTTGAAATGTTTCTGCTACTTGATCAATAATTTTATTATCTTTTTTATTTAAAAAGCTACTGCCCACTCGATAGTAAATTATATTCTTCAATATCGATTTGTGTGCTAGCTGATGGTCTTGTTTAGCGTATTCGACGGCCTCAGTAAGCACTTTACGCTGAGCTTTTTGCTGGGCAATAAGATCGTGATTTACCGCACCAACCTTTAGTTTATCAGCGTCTTTAGCCGGCTCTATTGGCTGGTGTGTTTGTTGTTCCGCAGTGCTCGGGTTGGCGACCACTGCAGACTCCTTAGAGGCTTGAACATTATTTGGTGCAGATAATAAGCGGCGAACATATGAGTCAAAACGCCATTGTAATCCAATGCTTATACTGATCGCACTTTGGTTTTCAAATTTATGTTTATTCGCATTAAGTATTACATTGATTTGGTCATTAATGGCGTATCCTACACCAAGGTTAATACTTGTTGAGCTACCTGAACGCGACGCGCTTGGGCCATTTAGGTTAGTTCCGTTTGTGTAATATTTTTGTTGCCACGACTGCAGTTCAATAGACGCTTGTGCAAAGACTGTGTCATTGAAATGATAACGATAGCCCGCAGAAATGTATGGTCCATTGCCAATAACAGGCATTATTGCATGTAATTGTTCGACTGACAGTGCTGGACGAGTGGTTTCTATTTGCCAAGTGTTGTTTAATTCTCCAAAGTTTCGGTAACCTAGCCCCAATATAATATTGTTTGGGAGTAAGGCATCTACACCTAATTCATAGCCTTGTGTGTTGTTGTCATAATTCAATAAAGTAGCGTTTTGGGCGATAGTTTTACTCACTAAATCAGCTCGAGAGACTTCATGCTTATTGTTCGATACGCCATATTTTAAAAATAAGTGTGTTTCTTGTTCCTTAAATGCTTGATCATTTGCTAATACAGATAATGAAATCACACATAAGAGAAAGCTAAAAATCAACATTAATGAAGGGGCTGTGCGCATTATTTTTACCATTGGTTCTCGAGTAAAACTTACTCTTTAGATGGGTATCGGCTGTGAGATACAGTTATTTAGAGCTGGTTATGGTATTTTTTGCACGGCGACTCGCGTTATTCAAAAGCCTCACGCAATATTTGTTGGGTGAATTCTTTACGCAAATAAAACCCTCTGGGACGAGTCTGAATGAACGCTCCTGTTGGCCCGATTGCTTGCGTCAGCGTTTTACCATCGGCAGCTTTGGGCCGCAACTGCATTACCTCACCTGTTCTGGCGGTGACTGACTCTATTTGTCCTAAACAAATTAAGTCCATCAATTCTTCCCAGTCTTGTTTAAGCGCTTTGTTTTGCTCGGGAGAGGGTTGCCACAAAATAGGAGAGCCAATTAACCGCTCGGTTGGTGGGATTTCACGCTCGCCTTGAATAGGTATCCACAGTACTTTTTGAAGTTTGTTACGCACGTTCGAGGTTTCCCACGATAGTCCCGCTATATTGGTCAAGGGCGCATAACATACATAGGTTGTTTCAAGTGGTTTATGTGCATGAGATAAGGGTAAGGTTTTAAGTTCTATCCCCAACTCAACAAAGTCTTGCTGAGGCTTACTGCCGGCGCTTGCACCAAGGTAGGCCTCTATGAGCTGTCCTGTCCAACCTTTATGTCGCTTAAAGTTATCGGGCACACTCACGTCTAGCTGCATTGCCACGTCGCCTAAACTTAAACCCGCTAGCGCATTGGCACGGCGCATAAGTTGTTGTTCACTTTCAGGGGGAGATTGAATTTTCACAAAACTGCAACAAACACTTTGAATAAACTTAAGAGTATGAAAGAATGGAAGTATATCAAAAAACAACCGCGCCAGGTAATCAGAGTGATTGATACCGATGATTGATGCCGAAGGCTATCGCGCGAATGTTGGCATAATAATCTGTAATAAATCAGGACAAGTATTCTGGGCCAGACGTTACGGCCAACATTCATGGCAGTTCCCTCAAGGGGGAATTGACAAAGGCGAAACGGCCGAAGAGGCCATGTACCGAGAGCTAAACGAAGAAGTTGGCTTAAAAAAGCAAGACGTAAAAATAGTCGCTGTTTCACGTACTTGGCTACGATACAAACTCCCAAAGAGACTGGTCCGTAAAGGCCCAGAGCCTATTTGTATTGGTCAAAAACAAAAATGGTTTTTATTGTCGTTAACTTGTAACGAAAAAGACATAGACTTGCAATGCACAGGACATCCCGAATTTGATGATTGGCGGTGGGTTAGCTATTGGTACCCAATTCGAAACGTGGTGTCTTTTAAACGCGATGTTTACCGCCGTGCTATGAAAGAGTTTGTGTCATTTGTTATGCCTGCTCAACGTCCAGTTCAACAGCAAACAAAGCGGCACAGAAAGCGTAAGCATAAAAATTAGTGACCACATAAGTGAATCTAGAATGACAGATGTCTCTGTTTATTCTGTTCATGTAGGATAAATTGCATGCTCACAAGTTTGAAAAAAATCATTCAAGAAGTCAGTCAAATACCTGACTTACCAAAGGCTCTGTCTCGTTTAGCCACCATGGTGAAAGAAACCATGGAGGTCGATTCTTGCGCTATTTATCTGGCTGATTATGCAACTAAAAAGCTGCGCTTAACGGCAACTGATGGCCTAGACCAAGCCGCTGTTGGTCAGGTAGAAATTGGGTTTTATGAAGGGTTAATAGGCTTAATTGGCGATCGCGAAGAACCCATTAATATTGAAAATGCACCCGAACATCCACGGTTTAAACATTTCCCCGAAGTAAAAGAAGACAATTACCACGCATTTATTGGTACGCCTATTATATACCAGCGCAAAGTGTTGGGCGTAATATCAATGCAACAAGAAAAAATTCGCCGATTTAGTGAAGACGAAGAAGCATTTTTGGTGACATTGGCTGCACAGATTGCATTGGAAATTGTAAATGCAGAAATACGCGGTACCTTAACCCTTGATAACAGCCATTTACAACACGAATCTCGCAAAGTGAACGGCATTCCGGGTTCACCAGGTTTGGCCATAGGTCAGGGCGTGGCCTACAACTTAAAACATGATTTAAAGCAATGGGCACCGAAGCGTAATACAAATACTGGTGAACAAATTGCACTTTATCGGAAAGCTGTTGAAGCGACTCGAGTGCAAGTGTCGGAGTTATCGAGTCGGATAGAAGAAAACATACCTGATGACGTCAGTGCCATTTTTCAGTTGTACCACCAGTTACTAGACGCTAACAGCTTAGGTCGTGAGGTAGAGCAAAAAATTCATGAAGGCTGGGATGCCGCATCATCGCTAAAATTTGTAGTAGATGATTATGCCGGACGCTTCGAGCGCATGGACGACCCTTATATGCGCGAACGAGCGGTTGACATAGTAGATTTATCAAACCGAATATTGACTAATATTGTGGGCGACAATCAACTTGAGTTTAGCGCCAACGAAGACAAACATTATATTCTGGTAGCGACAGAAGTGAGCGCCCCCATGTTGGCTGAATTTCCGCGTGAAAAGCTAGCAGGCATTATTTCAATTAAGGGCTCAAATAACAGTCACGCCGCAATACTTGCCCGTGCACTTGGTGTCCCTGCTGTTATGGGCTTGCATAAAGTGTCGCTAAACTTGTTAAACAAACAAGAGTTGTTTGTTGACGGATATTCAGGAGAGGTTACGTTAAATTTAACCGATGCTGCGCGTAGTGAATATCAAGCATTAATAGCTCAAGAAGAAGCGCTGCAAGCTAAAATAGCGCTCGAAGCCAACAATCCCAGCGTTACACTTGACGGTAAACCCATAGCGCTTTTAGTGAATGCAGGTTTGTCGGCTAATGTTGAAATGGAACAGTTTTTACAAGGTGATGGCGTGGGTTTATACCGCACCGAAATTCCATTTATGATGCGAGAGCGTTTTCCATCTGAGCAAGAGCAATGTGACCTTTACAGAAGTTTGTTAAGCGCTCATCCTGATAAAGAAATAACCATGCGCACCTTGGATGTTGGCGGCGACAAACCGCTCTCATATTTTCCTATTGTAGAAGAAAATCCCTTTTTAGGTTGGCGCGGTATTCGCCTTACATTAGATCACCCTGATATTTTTTTAGTGCAAATACGTGCCATGCTTAGAGCCAGTATTGGCTTATCTAACTTACACATACTGCTACCAATGATTTCAAGCATAACTGAAGTCACTGACGCAAAACGTTTAATTAAACAAGCATATTTAGAGGTACGTGAAGAGGCCGAGCGCGCCGGCAAGCTACTTGCTAAACCTGCTGTGGGTATTATGTTAGAAGTGCCCGCTGTTATATTTCAGCTTCCGCAACTTGCCCAGCATGTCGACTTCTTTTCGGTAGGCACCAACGATTTAACGCAATACTTGTTAGCGGTAGACCGAAACAATGCAAGGGTGTCATCATTGTATTCTAGTTATCACCCGTCGGTACTAAATGCGCTTCAACAAATCGTTAATAGTGCCAATAAACATAATATACCGGTTACGGTTTGTGGTGAGTTAGCCGGTGAACCGGCTGGTGCTCTTGTGCTATTGAGCATGGGATACCGTAAGCTCAGCATGAATGCGCACAGCTTGCGCAAAATTAATTGGGTCATTAGAAAAGTGAGTATTACCGACGCCAAAGAACTGCTAAGCCAAGTGTTATTGCAAGATACGCCTCAGCAAGTTAAATCGTTATTAGACAACTATTTAGAAGCGCAACAATTAGGTGGCTTAGTAAGGGCAGGTGGCTAATTGGATCCTGTTTTATTGTTATTGCTATGTTGTTTGGGCTTGGGCGCTATTGTGGGCGTCTTGGCGGGGTTATTAGGTATTGGTGGTGGCTTAATTATTGTACCTGCGCTGGTTTACATGTTGCAGCAGCTTGTGGGTATAGGCGTTGAAGACGGTATGCCTA
Organism: Glaciecola sp.; assembly: GCA_049650345.1. Taxonomy (GTDB): domain Bacteria; phylum Pseudomonadota; class Gammaproteobacteria; order Enterobacterales; family Alteromonadaceae; genus Glaciecola. The sequence continues at coordinate 58,040 of JBARZY010000044.1, forward strand.
TTGCTATTGCTACTTCACTTTCTACGGTTATTTTTACGGGCTTGTCGTCGGCCAAAAGCCACTACAAGCTAGGCAACATTGACGCCAACATTGTTGCAGTTTGTGCCATTGGTATTGCCATTGGCGCCAGTTTAGGTGGCTTTTTTGCAACCGTTATTTCGGGTGTGATATTACAACAAATATTCGCTGGACTGGTTATATTAATAGCATTTCAAATGATATTTGGGCGCAACAGTGTTTCTAAAAACAGTTTGGGGAAGCCGGCATTAGCTGGTATTGGCGTGGGCTCAGGATTTATTTCAGCGCTAATGGGCATAGGCGGCGGGGCAATTTTAGTGCCTATTTTAGTATGGTTTCAAATTAACATTAAAAAAGCCATTGGTTGCGCCGCTTTGTGCGGGGTAGTCATTGCATCATTTGGTTCAATCAGTTTTATCATAATGGGTTGGAATAAACCTTATTTGCCAGAATATTCATTGGGTTATGTGTATTTGCCGGCTACCTTAGGCATCGTAATAACCTCAATGCTAACCGCGCCAATTGGTGCTAAACTTACCGCTAAACTCGACACTAAAAAATTAAAAAGAATTTTCGCAGTATTCCTTGTCTTAGTGAGTATTCGATTAATTCTAGGATTAGAATAACGCACATGTTTGAAATTGCAGCACTTACACTTCCTGAAATAGATCCCATTATTTTTGAAATAGGTCCAATAATGGGTATTGGACCCATTGCACTACGCTGGTATGGGTTAATGTACCTGATTGGGTTCGCGGCTGCGTATTGGCTCGCTTCAAGACGCTTATCACGCACAAGTTGGAGTAGCGATCAATTAAGTGACTTGTTGTTTTATTGTTTTCTTGGGGTAATTTTAGGTGGGCGATTTGGCTACGTCATGTTCTATAGTTTTTCGGCGTTTATCGAAAATCCGCTGTATTTATTCAAAATTTGGGAAGGCGGTATGTCTTTTCATGGCGGATGCTTAGGCGTTATTGTAGCTGCTTATTGGTATGCAAAAGTCCGTAATTGGCAGTTTTTGGCAGTGGGGGACTTTATCGCACCACTTGTGCCAATTGGTTTAGGCGCAGGTAGAATTGGCAACTTTATTAATGGTGAACTATGGGGCCGCCAAACTGATGTTTCATGGGCGTTCGTATTTCCGGATGCAGGGCCAATGGCAAGGCACCCTTCGCAGTTATACGAATTCTTCTTAGAAGGTGCCGTGTTATTTGTTATTTTATGGCTATTTTCTGTTAAGCCTCGACCTGCTGGTTCGGTTGGTGGTTTGTTTTTACTCGGATACGGTGTGTTTAGGTTTATTGTTGAGTTTTTCCGCGAACCTGATGCTCACCTAGGCCTATATGACATTGGCTTAAGCCAAGGGCAGTTATTGTGTATACCTATGATACTCGCTGGCGCAGGATTAATCGCATATGCCTACAAGTTTCAACCAGTAGTCCCACAAACAAGCACTAAAAAGCAGGCACGCAAAAAATGACTCAGGTAAATGCCACTAACCAATACGAAGCGCTGTGCGCTAGACTAATAAACGACGGCGTATGGATAAACAACGATAGAACAGGTATCGCATGCTTAACTATTATCAATGCCGATCTCTGTTATAACGTGGGCGCAAACGAATTTCCGCTGGTAACCACACGAAAATGTTATTTTAAAGCCGCTATTGCTGAATTACTTGGCTATCTACGCGCTTATGATAGTGCTGCACAGTTTAGAGAAATTGGTTGCAAAACGTGGGATGCTAATGCTAACGACAACCTGGCATGGCTCAATAATCCTGCTCGTAAAGGCACTGACGATCTTGGTCGAGTTTACGGGGTTCAAGGGCGAAAATGGCAGAAGCCCGATGGCACAACGCATGACCAATTACAAAAAATAGTGAATAACCTCAGCCAAGGTATTGACGACCGCGGTGAAATACTCACGTTCTATAATCCAGGTGAGTTTGATCTTGGATGCTTGCGCCCTTGTATGCATACTCATACTTTTTCTATTTTGGACGATACACTGTATTTAACGAGTTATATGCGCAGTTGTGATGTGCCGCTAGGATTAACCTTTAATATGCCACAGTGTTTTGTGTTGTTGGCCTTAATGGCCCAAATTACAGGCTTAAAAGCGGGTAAGGTTTTTCACAAAATTGTGAATGCGCATATATATGAAAACCAGTTCGAGTTGATGAAAAACGTACAACTCAGTCGGGAACCATACGCTTTGCCTAAATTGCATATTAACCCGAACATAAAGACCTTAGAAGACATTGAAACATGGGTGTCTACTGACGATTTCACATTGACTGAGTATCAATGCCATGAACCTATAGCCTATCCGTTCGCGGTGTAGCACTGTGATACACAGCCATTTAGTAATGAAGGTTTAAGAGAGCTTATATGTCGTTACCCATTATTATTTGCGATGACTCTACTTTTGCGCAAAAAGCCATGGCCCGTGCGTTACCCGACGAATGGGACGTGACTATTACATTTGCTGAAAATGGCCAACTTGCTATCCATGAGATCGAGCAAGGTAATGGGCATCTCATGTTTCTCGATCTGAATATGCCAGTATTAGACGGCTATCAAACCCTTGAACTAATTAGAGAATACGACTTACAAACTATGGTTATAGTGGTTTCGGGTGATGTCCAAGAGAAAGCGCGTAAGCGCGTGATGGGGATGGGTGCATTAGATTTTATTGAAAAACCAATAGACAACACCAAGTTAATGTCCATACTCAGCAAATACGGTATTTATAACGGCAAAAGCGATACCGCAGAACGCAGCAAAAGTCTCGCAACTGGCGATAGCGTTAGTGACAAACTCGACGTGTTCAGAGAAATGTGTAACGTTGCCATGGGCAAAGCGGGTAAGAACTTAGCCGAGCTACTCGATACCTTTGTAGAATTACCTATTCCCAATATTAACATTGTACACAGCAACGAGCTGGCAATGGCCGTGGCAGAAATTGACAATAACCAAAGTGTTTCAGCTGTTTCAAAGGGCTTTTCAAGTACCGGTATACGCGGCGAAGCGATTATTTTATTCAACGATACTCATGTTCAAAGCCTCAATCACTTATTGGGGTATGGCAGTGCGACTGACGATATCACCGAAATCGAATCGTTAATGGATATTTCAAACATTATTGTAGGTGCATGTTTAAGTGGTATTGCCTCGCAACTTAACCTAAACATTACGCATACAACTCCTATTATTTTGGGTATGCATTGCGATTTAGAGCAACTTGTTAATACAAGTAGCGGCCAATGGGAAAAGTTACTGATGGTGGAAATTGCTTACTCTGTGCCCTCTGCTAACGTAAATTTTGAGCTGTTGTTAGTGTTACCAGAATCATGCTTAACAGACGCGTATAACAACTTGACCCAACAGGAGATTGCATAATGCCCAAGCATAATACAGTTCTTCAATCGGTTGAATGGTTAAACGGTGTGGTTGATACACTAGAAATTGGTGTGATGGTAGTTGATAAAAGCTTCAAGGTAGAGGCTTGGAACCAGTTTATGGAAAATCATAGCCAAGTGACAGCCAATGATATTGTGGGCTCATCAATATTTAGCCATTTCCCTGCATTACAAGAAGATTGGTTACGTCGAAAGTGCAACCCTGTTTTTGCACTTGCCACGCCGGTTTTCATGATTTGGGAGCAACGTCATTACTTGCTAAAGTTTGAAGCAAGCCGCCCCGTTACCTCCAATGCAGATTATATGTTCCAAAATATTACTATTACGCCCATGTTTGATGAACAGGGAGATGTAGTAAAACTTTGCTTTATGATTTATGACGTGACCGACCAAGCACTGAGTAAACTTCGCATCGAAAAACTTAATGATCGCTTAGAGAAAATAAGCAGGGTCGATGGTTTAACTGGCTTGTTTAATCGCCGCTACTGGCAAGAGCGTTTTGAGCATGACTTTAAGCTAAGTAAGCGTAATAAATCAGTATATTCCTTGTTAATGCTTGATATTGATCACTTTAAAAACGTTAACGATACCTACGGGCATCAAATGGGCGACGAAGTCATTAAACACCTAGCTAAGGTAATCAGTATAGCCATTCGAGAAACTGATGTGGCTGGGCGTTATGGCGGTGAAGAATTTGTTATTATGTTACCTGACACTCCAGCCTCTCAGGCTGTGAACGTCGCAGAGCGTATTCGTAAAAGTCTGTTAGATGCAGTGGTAAAGTACGAAGTGCATGAAGTCATTTATACGTGTAGCATTGGTGTTGCCGAACTGAGTCTTAATCATAAGCGCTCAAATATGTGGATAGAGGCGGCAGATCAAGCATTGTACCAAGCCAAAGAAAACGGTAGAAACCAAGTAGTCGTCGCCAAGTAACCCCTTTGTCTAGCAAAGCGAAAAGCTCAAGGTCGCATGCCCACAACATCAATCGGGCACAATCTGTTGTTTTCCAAAAAACGCAAACAAAACTGAAGCTCATGACGCAGCATTAGATCATGCTTTAAGTCTTCAGCGCTCACAAACTGGGTTTGATGAAACAAGTGCCAAAAAATTCGTTCTTTGTGACTATACGATTGATGTAACGAATCATCTATTTGTGTCCATTCTTCTAACGTGTCCCACATAAAGTTTTCCACTTCAGTGTATGGCATATCATCATGCCAATATGCGTGCATGTAGTATATTAGCTGAGTAGATTTCTGGTTAATGAATGACTGGACCGTCAAAAGAGGCACCTTTGGTTGGATAATACTTGAAGTATAGTAGGCATTTAGCATTGTAAGTCTTAATCTTGGTTGATAGTTTTAACTGTGTGTTTTTTATAGATAAATAGTTGGTATCTAAAAGAGAAACGTGCCTAGAGAAAACTACGCCCCTACCAGCCTAAATAAGAAGTAAAGCCCCTCATTTCCGTTGATAGGTATTGTGATTGTGACATGCTGTAATGCGTGCCAGAGACATCGCGCTGGCGGTAAAGCGATTTTAAGGCAACACGGCTATCGACTATTCGCGCTTTTTGAGTTAGTCGGGCCCAAGCGTTATCGTTTGAAGCAGTGAAGTCCAGTATGGGAATACTCACTTTCGACAAATGTTTCGATACACGGCTATTGTGCATTGACGAGGGCCAATGCACGTTGTTCAGCACTAAAGCATTGAACATAGGTGGTGTGTTGTTCGCATCGGTAGATTGCAATATATTGAGGGCAACCGATGAGGTTTTGCCTTGCGAAACTAATATTTTATAACCTGGTTTTGACATGTACTGTTGCGTTAATCGTTGCAACAGAACTTGTGTAAAGGTAGTGTATTCTTCGTAAGTGTAGTTAAGCTGTGGGCTTTGTAATTCAAACGGTTTAAGCTCAGTTTGCTGGGCAATAATGGGTTCGGGAGGGGATTCATTAACGTTTTCTGGTGCCGTATCCTCTGCGCTATCTTCTCCAGACTGAGGCTCAGGCTCGGTGAGTGTCTCAGTATTATTGTCGTTTACATCGCTACTTGCCGATTCAGTCTCATTGTTTGTATTGTCTTCATTAGCCTCGTTCTTTATAACGGGAGGAGGCACAAAATAAGCTTCTTTAGGCACAACGAAAAGCGTATTCCAACCCCATTGGGTTAAGTCGCTAGCCATTGTTAATAACGCTTGTTGTTGCATTCCTTTGGCGTCTACGTCGGCAACCAGCAACACAATCCCTTTTGAAAGTGCAAGTTCAGAAGCATGTTTAATAACAGGTATAGCAATTGTGCTGTCATTAAACGTAATGTCTATGAGCTCATACTTATGCTCGGGTAAATGATAAGCGAGATCGTCGTTGGCGTGACTATCACTAGACAGTAATATCCCGAGTATTGCCGTTACAACAACAATAAAAAAGAAACCAGTGCCAATTACCCGCATACATGCCTCAATATTAACCCATACAGTGAATTATTGTATCGGCCGCTGTTGCATAAACTTGCTTTATGTTTTGGTTTAGTGAGTAAACGTTGGTGGTATTGAAAAGTGAATATTTTTTTCTGTAATAGGGTGAGCAAACTCAATAAAGCTGGCATGTAAACACAAGCGCGGACTCATATTTAAGGCCTCTTGGTGCGCATACAAGCGGTCACCCAATATTGGGTGACCCAAGGCGAGCATATGTACCCGTAATTGGTGAGATCGCCCAGTAACCGGTGTAAGTTTTACGAAACTGTAATGCTCGCCTTCTTCTGTTGTGTGCTGGTTGATTACTTCATAATGCGTACAAGCGGGTTTGCCGTGCTCGTGATCAACCATTTGCTTAGGACGATTAGGCCAGTCACATATTAATGGTAATTCGATAGTGCCGTTAAGCGATGTAGGTATACCGTATATATTGGCATAGTAAGTTTTACTGACCATGCGCGTTTCAAATTGCTTAGAAATATGGCGATGACTGTCTTTATTTAAGGCCATAATCATAATGCCTGATGTTGCCATATCTAAACGATGCACAATGGTTGCCGTTGGCCATACCCGTTGTACACGTGTTTGCAACGAGTCTTTATGGACCAATGCTTTGCCTGGCACACTCAACAAACCGCTTGGTTTGTTGAGTACCACTATATCATTGTCTTGATACAGCACCTCAAAAGCAGGGTGCTGCACAGGTGCATAATGCAATAAGGCCATATTGTGTTTACTTGGGGTTGTTTATAACAACACGAACACTGTCTAGCATGGGCTCTGCATGTTTAATTAAGTCTGTCAGTGCAGCTTGCTGTTGCACCAAATAATCAATTTCTTCTTGGCGAATAGAAGGGTTGTGTTCGCGTAACTCAGTTAAGCGCGCAATTTCTTCATCAAGCTCATATTGCATATTAATTAAAGACGCATTTTTTACGTTATCTAGCTCTTGCTTGGCAACGTCAAGTGCAGCTTCAATAGTGGCGCTGATAGGCGCAGCCAATGCACTGACTAACTGATTTGCCATTTTCGGTTTTACCTTAAAAATAGGTGAGAAACCATGCTCCACTACATTTAACTTAGCATCCAAACATATGCGCACGGGTGTGGCAGGCAAATAACGAAACAGCTGTAAGTCGCCGGGGGCAACTTGGTTTAAAACGGCAATTATCTCAACCCAATAAGCGCCCACAGGAGCACCGTCTTGATTAACAAAACATAAACTGCTTTTGCCAATTACGTCGGTTAATACCGAGTCGATACATTGAGTAACAATAGCGTTATCGGGGTTTAAAAATGCAATATGTTCAAGCTGTGTGGCTATCTCGCGTTTGTAGGTTGCTTCAATGCCATCGTCAGAAATGGCATTGATAGGAAACATAGCATTTTCAGATTGTTTTAAGATAAAGCTATGGGCGTCTTTTTCTTCTTGTACAATACCGATTTGATCAAACAAGCGCGTCATAAATTGCATCATAGAAATGGGGTTTTCGGCGACGACAATTTGCTCTAATACTGATTCGTTGTCGTCGCTGCCGCTTGCATTTAATTCTAGTAGTTTATCGCGGCCTTGCTCAATACGCGCTTTAAGTTTAGTCGTTACTTCGTTGCCTTGTACCACCACATCTTGCCAATTTTCAGTATCGTTGGGCGTGGCGAGTGCGTGCATTACATCGGCTTCTAGGCGTTTGAATACATCAGAGCCTACTGGACAGGTGGCGTCAAATGCACCTAAGCCGTCTTTGTACCAGTGATACAACACTTCTTGCGCGGTGTCTTCAAAATAAGGCACGTGAATATTAATGTCGTACTTTTGGCCAATTCGGTCAAGGCGGCCTATGCGTTGTTCAAGCAAATCAGGATTAAGGGGTAAGTCGAACAGTACTAGGTGGCGTGAAAATTGGAAGTTGCGACCCTCACTGCCTATTTCACTACATAACATAACTTGTGCGCCTTTCTCATTTTCTGAGAAGAAGTGAGCGGCTTTGTCACGCTCTACAATACTCATCCCTTCGTGAAATACAGTATGGCGTATGCTAGTTTTGACTCGCATGTATTCGGCTATTTGCAGAGCTGTGCTGGCGTATGCGCATATGACCAGTACTTTTTCGCTTTTGTTTGCTTCAAGCCATTCTATTAAATGAGCTACACGAGGATCGTAACTAGGCCATGCGTCGTCAGTCATGAGTGTGCGTTCTGGGTGCAAGGCGTGGGCGACATCATCTTGCTCTAACAAACTCAAGGCATATTCTTTTGGTAAACGCAGCTTAATAGGGTGGGTAATGCGCTCTGGGAATCCACTAATGGCACTACGACGATTACGAAACAACAAACGCCCCGTGCCGTGTTGGTCTATTAAGCGTGTGAGTAAGTGCTTACGCTCAAATTCATCACTCAAATCAATGTTATCAATGTCGGCAGTGGGAACAGCCTGTTTTAATAAAGCAAGCTCAACACTACTTGGGGTTTTGTTCTCAATTAACGGGGTAACCGCTTGCGCGAGTTCGCTGTAGTGCTTCTCTTGTGTTAAAAACTCTTCATAATCATAAAAGCGGGCCGGATCAAGCAAACGCAGGCGTGCGAAGTGACTTTGGTGACCTAATTGATCGGGGGTTGCGGTGAGCAGTAACACCGACTTTGCAATTTGACTCAATTGTTCTATTGCTGCGTAATCTGCTGAAACATCGTCAAGCGACCAGTGTAAATGGTGTGCTTCGTCAACCACTAATATATCCCAATCGGTATCTGCGGCTTGTGCCAACACCTTCGGTTGACTAATAAAAGATTGGCTGCACAACACCAATTGTTCTTGGTCGAAGGGGTTCTCACCGCTCTCTTTTACGGCTTCAATTCGCTCGTAGTCAAAGACTGAAAACGCCAAGTTGATGCGTCTTAGCATTTCTACCAGCCATTGATGCACCAACGAATCGGGCACAACAATTAAAACGCGCTCTGCGCGGCCAGTAATGATTTGCATATGAATAATAAGCGCAGCTTCAATGGTTTTGCCTAGGCCTACTTCATCCGCCAGTAATACGCGCGGCGCGTATCTATTACCCACTTCATTTGCGATATGTATTTGGTGGGCGATTAAGTCAACTCGTGCACCCACTAAACCTACCACGCCTGAAGTGGCAAATTCATTTTGTTTCTGCCAACATTGATAACGTGTATCAAACCAATTGGGGTCGTCAAACTGTCCATGTAACAAGCGTTTTTCTGGTTGATTTAGTTTTACATGCGGGTCAAGGGCAACCTCAACTATGTGTGCGGTTTGTTGGTTGTCGGTTCTTTCGCCAACGTAAGTGAGCAAGTTGTCTTGCTCAATTACTTCGCTAACCACTATCTCCCAGCCATCAACGTGCTTTATTTGCTCGCCAGCGCTTATCACTAGGCGAGTGATATGCGCGTTTGATTTCGCGTACATGCGCTCGTCATTGACTGCCGGGAAGAGAATTTTTACGCTACGCGCGTCTGATGCCATTACCACACCAAGTCCAAGATTAGACTCGCTGTTACTGATAAATCGTTGTCCTACATGAAATGCTTGTGTTTCGCTCATTACTACCGAATGTGTTTAAAAATGTAATGCGTAATTGTAAACCTGATGCCACAAGATGTCAGCCTTTAATAAAAATCAAATAAATGGTGACCTAGTCAGTTTTCTGTTCTATGGTATTTATACGTTGTTCAATTCCCCAGGTTTTGCGCTTTATTAAAAGCATATTACACAGGAGCTGTGAATGCCTGAATACCAAACTGCTATGCCCCTATCCGTTAACTCAACCGCAAACAATGCCACCAAGCTTTTTGTTTTAGATACCAATATTTTGTTGCATGAACCTTTAGCATTTATGTCTTTTAAAGAGCATGATGTGGTTGTGCCTATGACGGTACTAGAAGAACTTGATCACATAAAAGACAGTAAAAAAGATGTGGCGCGAGACGCGCGCGTTTCTATACGTGCTATGGAAAATGTATTGCGTGATGCAAGCCCTGAACAAATGCTACAAGGCGTGAGTATGCAAGGCCTAGGTGCTGGCGACTCCGCACCAATGGGACGCTTGTCAATTTTTGCCGACTTGGGTATGCATCAACAAGAGCAAGCATTTACCAGCAATGAAAATGACAACCGTATTATCAACGTAGCATTGCATTTACAAGCTAAACTTGCCCCTCGCGAGGTGGTGTTGGTGACCAAAGACATCAACATGCGCTTAAAAGCAAAAGGCGCTGGTCAAACCTTAGTACAAGACTACACCACCGACCAACTTATTAGCGATATTAAATTTTTAACCAAAGGTTATTACGAATACAAAGGGTCTTTTTGGGACACCGTTACCAGTGTCGAGTGTGTTACGCAGGGCCGAGATACATTACATACCATTGCAAAAAGCACCGACCATACCCCTTACATTAACGAATTTTTAATTGACGAAGACAAAACCTTCGCCGGTATGGTCGAGGCCATCAACGGCGACAATATGGACGTAATTGATTTAGGTTACGAACGCTTGATGTCGCGAAGAGCATGGGGCATTACGCCAAAAAATATTGGCCAAGCCATGGCGCTACATACGTTGCTTGACCCGCATATTGATTTAGTGGTACTTACTGGACCTGCTGGCAGCGGAAAGACTTTGCTAGCGTTAGCTGCCGCGCTCGAGATGGTGGTTGAAAAAAACATGTATGATAAAATTATTGTTACCCGCTCAACCCCAGAAATAGCAGAGTCTATTGGTTTTTTACCTGGTACCGAAGAAGAGAAAATGGCGCCTTGGTTGGCCGCTATTACTGACTCTCTTGAGGTATTGCACAAACATGATGAAAATACTAAAGGCTCAATGAGCTATATTATGGAAAAAGCCAATATTCAATTTAAGTCAGTCAACTTTATGCGAGGCCGGTCATTACAAAATGCGATTGTAATACTTGATGAATCACAAAACTTAACCGCGTCGCAATTAAAAACAATCATTACACGCTGTGGTGAGGGCACAAAGTTAATTTGTGCAGGTAATTTGTCGCAAATTGATAGTAACTATTTAAATGCATTAACATCGGGGTTAACATACCTAGTTGAAAAATTTAAGAATTTCTCTGGCAGTGCAACACACAGCTTAGATGGTGTAGTAAGAAGCCGCTTAGCAGAATTTGCAGAAAAAGAACTATAGGCAACAATGACTATTTATGGCTCGGAGTTAAAGGCGTAGATGCAAGAACAAATTGCAAAAATCCTCGTAATTGATGACGAGCGCATAAATATTCAATTGTTATTTGAAGGCTTAAGTGACGAATACAGCATTTTGGCTGCATCTAATGGCGTTGATGGCCTGAAAATTGCGCGAGAGCAATCGCCAGACTTGATACTGCTAGATATAATGTTAGGTGACGTACATGGTCACGAAGTATGTAAGTCACTTAAAGCTGATCCACGAACTCAACGTATTCCAGTAATATTCGTTACCGCGCAAGACACCGCTGAAGATGAACTCGCGGGTTTAGAGTTGGGCGCGGTAGATTATTTCAAAAAGCCCTTCTCTATACCACTAGTACGAGTAAGGGTTCGCAAACAAATTGAATTAAAACAGAAAACCGATTTGCTCGAGCACCTTTCGCTGATTGATGGCCTCACTGGTGTAGCAAATCGAAGGCAATTTGATGACAAACTTACCAGTAGTATTAGTTATACCGAGCGTAACCATCGCGGCTTAACATTATTAATGGTCGATATTGACTACTTTAAGCAATATAACGATATGTATGGCCACGTTAAAGGCGATATGGCTTTGAAAACAGTGGCCAAATTACTCAGTAAAGGCGCTTCTAGACCGCTTGATTTTGTCGCACGTTATGGCGGCGAAGAGTTTGCTATTTTATTACTTGACTCCACCCTTGATGAAGGTTTGCTGGTAGCTGAAAAGTTGCGCTGTGCGATGGAAAACGCGAATATTCCCCATGATGGTTCTGATTACAGCCATTTAACTATTAGCATTGGTGTGTCGTATGTTGATGCTGAACACACAGGGCAATTAACTCCCAGTTATTTTATTGAAGACGCTGATCAATGCTTGTATATCGCTAAGCGCGATGGACGAAATCGCGTGGTAGCCTCACACCTTATCGTTGCTTAATTCCTTCCTTGTATTGTTAAATTAATCGCCAAACGTTGATCTATTCTTCAGATGTTATGCTATAACATCATGTATGAAACATTATAACATCTGTTATGCAGCTTATAATGCTAATCACGCTATATTCAACCACATTAGATCTAAACTCAAAGCGAACATAATAATATGAAATTTTCGACTATTGCTAAATCACTTTCTGCCGCGCTAGCAAGTACTATTTTGTTGCCACAAGCGGCTATTGCCAATCAAATTTCAGGCACTGTAACCGATGAAAATGGCCAACTGCTAAGTAATGGCTATGTACAAATAATGGGCACTAACAAACGCGCTAAACTGGATGAAAATGGCAGCTTTAGTTTTACCGACCTGCGTGATGGCGAGTTTGAGTTACACGTTTCTTCGTCTGCACATATTCACTCTAGCGATAAGGTGACTATTAATAACCAACAGCCTGTTGAGTTGAATATAGAAGTGATAGGTTCAAGCATTGAAGTTTTTGATGTGACCGCTAGCGCTTTTCATGCATCCAATATTGAGTCAGCAGCACCGGTAAGTATATTAGCTGGTGAGCGTTTAAAACAGCAACAAGCGGCAACCTTAGGTGAAACGCTGAAAAACCAAGTAGGTGTGCATTCTAGCTTTTATGGAGGCGTAACAAGTTCTCCTATTATTCGTGGCTTAGATGGTCCTAGAGTACTGATTACCCAAAATGGTATGGATGCCGCCGATGCTTCTCGAGTGGGTCCTGATCACTTAGTGTCAACTGAATCATCAACCGTTGAACAAATTGAAGTGTTACGCGGGCCAGCTACGTTGTTTTATGGCAGTGGTGCTATTGGTGGCGTAGTTAACCTAGTCGATAACCGTATACCTGACGACAACTTGCAAGAAGGTGAAGTTAGCTTGTCGCGCAATACAAATAACAGTGAAGAAGCGTTCAATGGCCGCTTTAAAACCGGTAGCGATAACATTGCTGTGCAAGTGCATGGTTTTTACCGTGATAGTGACGATTACCGTATTCCGGGCTTTGCAGAAAGCGAAGAAGCTCACGATGACCACGATGAAGAAGATCATGAAGACGAAGAGCATGAAGAAGGTTCTTTTGGCGTAGTGGAAAACTCGGCATCACGCACTCAAGGCTTAACATTTGGCGCGAGCTATTTGTTTGATGCGGGCCATGTAGGGTTTTCTATGGAGCATATGTCGAGTTTATACGGAGTTCCTGGTCATGCCCATGGCGAAGAAGAGCACGATGAGGAAGAGCATGGCGAAGAGGAGCACGAAGAAGAGTTTGTGAAAGCAGATTTACGCCAAAACCGTTATCAAATGGCGGGTGAATTTCAGTTGAGTTCTGAGTTGGTGAGTGCGGTAAACTTCGGCATTGCTTACACTGACTATCAGCATACTGAGCTTGAAAATGGTGTTCCGGGCACTCGCTTTAAAAACGAGTTATTTGAAACACGCGTAGAAATATTGCACCAACCACTTGCTGACTGGCGCGGTGGTATTAGTTTGCACACCAAAGTATCCGATTTTTCAGCAGTGGGTGAAGAAGCTTTTACACCTCCCTCTGATACAAAATCATTTGGTATAGGCTTAATTGAGGAACGCCATTTTGGTGATGTACTTGTGCAGCTAGGGGCGCGTATTGAGCGTGTTAACATTGACGTGCCATCAGTGTTTGCTCCTGAAATCGAATTTATTGAAATGCACGAAGAAGAGCATGACGAGCACGAAGAACATGAAGAGCATGAAGATCACGACGAAATGATTGATGCCGTCAGCATGAGCTTTACGCCAGTATCATTATCAGCTGGCTTAGTGTGGGACATCGCCAGCGGTTATAACTTTGCTGCATCTTATGTGCACGCAAAACGAGCACCAAGCAGTGCAGAATTGTTTTCATTTGGCCCACATATTGGTACTCAAACCTATGAAATTGGCGCGCTTTACGAGTTACATGAAGAGGGCGACGAAACCCATGTAGAATTTAATAACGCCAATATAAACATGGAGGCATCCAATAACATCGACTTGTCGCTGCGCAAGTTTGGTGGCGATTTTGGTGTGGTATTCAACGTCTTTTATAATGACGTAGAAGATTATTATTACGCTGCAAATACTGGTTTGTTCGCTGCTTTCTCTCATGAGCACGAGGAAGACCACGAAGAGGAGCATGAAGAAGAACATAGTGAAGAGGGTTTGCCCGTGTTTGCTTATGCAGCTAATGATGCTGAACTATACGGCGCTGAAATTCAACTAACGTGGCAAGCTTCCGATACGCTTACCTTTACTGCTCAAGGCGACTATATTCGAGCTAAAATAGACAGTGGTAATTTGCCAAGGATCCCTGCTAAAAAGGCAATATTCAGTGCAGACTATAAAACTGATAATCTGACTGTGTCAGCACAAATTACGCATATGTTTGAGCAGAACAAAGTGGCGAGTTATGAAACACCTACTGATGCATATACACTACTTGACGTGAACGCGTCATACTTTACAGAGGTGAAAGATTTAAGCACGGAGCTATATTTACGTGCAAGAAACATCACCGACGAAGAAGCTCGGGTACATACGTCTTTCTTGAAAGATTTAGCGCCGCTACCTGGACGCGCACTTGAGCTTGGCGTTAGAATGCAATTCTAGTGAGGTTTGGTTTTTAGCAACACGTTTTGTTGCAAAAACACTTGAGTTTCTTGCAGGTCCTTTTGAATACGCTGCTCAACATTTTGCGGATGTAACGCAAATGTTGAGTCAGCGCTGAGTAGTTGCTCAAGCATCATTTTTCCTAGCAACGGCGTATAGTGGCCAGCTTCGTACCACCATTGCATGCTTTGATTAACACCCTTCGGTATTGCTTCAGTGGTATATTGGTTAAGCCCACTGAAGTCTAAAAGTTGATTGTTGGCAAAGTAGCCGATTGAATCTAAGGTTTGCACGACTAAGCGCTTCCATTCATAGCTTTGTTTTAGGTAACCGTGTTGTTTTAATACTTGTGCGTAACCGACATGTGTTGGCGCAATGAACAGATAAATGGGAATGTTACGCTCTTGAGCTTGTTTCACGATGAATGCGAGCGCTTGTGCTTCTTGTGAATTTCCGTTTTTATCCGTTAGTACATAGTCAGTATTCTCAAATCGCTGATGCAGTGTACTCATATCATTCTCAAACGCTTTTTCAACACCTTCATACTTTGCTATAGACATGAAATCGCGAGCAACGGCAAACCCATCATTGCGCAAGTACGTGTTTAAATTGTTTTGGTTGATTATGGTTTGGATACTGTCCATGGTAGCTTGCAAAGATAATAATGAAATGACATTTTGCTTAATATGATCTAACGCATAGCCTTTTACTGGCTTTCCTTTTAATGAAAAGGGTAAGTAGGGTTGTTTTACTGTGGGCCATTGACTAACGAAAGTTGGATGTTGCCTAAATGAAAAGTAATCAAAACCTACTATTATTGCTTGCGGCTGTTTACTTTTTAACACATTAACTAAATACAAAGCCTCTTGCCTTAAAGATGCGCCTCGTATGGCTAAATTGTATGTGTGTTCCGGTAGTTTGTTCTGAGTCTTGGGATCTAAGCCAAATTCGTTTCTAGAGTTACCTAGAATTACGGCGTCAACTTGTTGATTTCGCCACTGACGTGCTTTACTAAAAAATATTTTTGTATTGGCCTGTGTTTTTTTGCAATTAAGATGTTCTATACAGTTGTTGTGTAAGACATGATAGGGATCTATCCAATAGTTAAAAGATGCAATACTCACCAATGCGATTAACATTGTGCCAAAAAACGTGATGGTGTAGCGTTTAATAGTCATGATTAAAATTGAAAATACAAAAAGTCACTGATTTGCCCAAGCGTCATTAGTCCGGTAAGTAGCAGTAATGAGCACAATATTGCCCAGCGCCTATTGGCCTGCCAGCTTAAATAGGTATGGCCCCAAAATGCTTGCTTAAAAGAGGTTTCATTAGATAGTGCAGCCTCTACCTTACTAAATATTTGGTAGATATTAGGTAACGCTAAAACAACCACACTGCCAAAAAATATAAACATTATCGCTTTAGCCATAAGGCTGCCGCCGCCATTTGTTGCAGTGACTCCAGCATGCGTTAATAATGTACCTATTTCACCTAAGCGACTCATTATGCCATTGGGCAAGGCAATACCATTTACACCGAACATGCCATTTAGCATAACAAATGCACCGTCTAAAGTGGTCGCCCTAAAAAATACCCAAGCAATTATTACCGCAAGCATTGTAATAAACCAGGACAATATTCTTGGCATTATTAGCCAAGGGAATGTATGTGTAATAGCTTGCCATAAATGGCAAACACACAAATATAAACCATGCATAAATCCCCAAATCATAAAATTCCACCCTGCACCATGCCATATGCCACCAATAATCATAGTGGTAAACAAATTACCGTAGCGTTTTAGAGTGCCTGCTCTATTCCCACCTAATGGAATATAAAGATAATCTCGTAAGAATCTTGATAAGGTAATGTGCCATCTGCGCCAAAATTCAACAATTGATACCGATTTGTAAGGAGAAAAAAAGTTAAGCGGTAACACTATATTAAACATACGTGCCAAACCGATGGCCATATCGGAGTAGCCAGAAAAATCAAAGTAAAGCTGTAAGGTATAACAAAGCGCGCCCAACCACGCTTGTACAAACTCTATCTGTTGATTGGCGTCTGCGGCGTTAAATGTTTCATTCGCATAAATTGCAAGGTTGTCGGCAAGTACGGTTTTTTTAAACAAACCAATCGCAAAAATAGACAGCCCAATCATGAAGTTATTGATCTGAAAAGATGCGGCTTTGGCTTGCATAAATTGAGGAAGCATTTCTTTGTGATGCACAATTGGGCCTGCAATTAGCTGCGGGAAAAACGTCACAAAGAGACAGTAATGAGTAAAGCGGTATTCTTGTGTAATGCCTTTGTAACTGTCAACTAAATATGCGATTTGTTGAAAGGTAAAAAATGAAATAGCTAAAGGCAAGATAATATCTGGAATTTCAACAGCAAGCCCAGTGATAGCACTCATGTTGTCGACTAAAAAGTTAGTGTATTTATAATAGATTAATGTGCATAAGTTAAGAGCTATCCCTAGTACTAACAGCGTTTTATTGCCATTGGATGGGCTACTTAAACGTTTGCCAATATAAAAATTAATGAATATTGAAGCGATGATAAGGAGTACAAAACTGGGATTCCACCAAGCGTAAAAAATCAATGAGCAGACTACTAAACTTGCAACCGCTAGTTGAGCACCAACAAGTCGTTGGCTCAAGTAATAAACAAGCATGCTGATGGGCAAAAAAACAAATAAAAACTCAATGGAGTTAAATAGCATGCTATCAATCACTCCTTTGAGGTATGTAGTCAATATTCAGCATATTTCGATCAAAAAAACTTAGCATATTGGCACTGATTTGACCATTGCTGTTTTAGTATCACCCATCTTAGCTTGCCCATTTACCCTCTATGGCTTTCCACTATACTTCCGCGGTTTTGACTCTATCATCCATTTAATACTATACGCAAGTTAAGCCCACGCAATGGCTTAACATTATTTTCGGAGATTTTCCTTGCAAGTACAACACACAAAAATGAAGAGCAGCACCTTGGTACTGGCCATATCAATTGCGCTGTCAAATCAAGCCTTAGCACAAACCAATACTGCCAATACAGCAGAAGAAGAATCAATAGAAGCGATTACCGTAACCGCAACAAAGCGCGCCCAAGTAATATACGAAGTACCTATCGCCATCAGCGCTTTCAGTGGTGATGACCTTAGTGAGCAAGGCATTACCGACTTAACTGATGTGGGTAAGTTTGTACCTAATTTAAATGTAACGGGATTTTCTGCTGGTCATACGTCATCATCTAACCCATTTATTCGTGGTATTGGATTGCAAGACCACCTTATTACTACTGACCCAGGTGTAAGCGTATACGTTGATGGTGTTTACTTAGGCCGTCAAGTAGGACAAAACTGGAATTTAAATAATATTGAGCGTATTGAGGTTTTACGTGGGCCGCAAGGCACACTTTATGGACGTAACTCCATTGGTGGTGCCATTAATATTATTACTAAGCAGCCTGATGAAATTGACGTTACAACCTTAAGTGCCGAAATCGGTACTAGAGGCCGCACCAAAGCCGATGTGTTTGTTAACCGTGAAATTAACGAAACCATCGCATTCAATTTGAACGCGGGGTATAACGCGCGCGATGGACTGGGCAAATTTATTAATGTGCCAGAAGCTAAATATGATGTGGGTGAAACCAAAGAGTATTATGGTCGCTTGTCAGTAAAATATGCACCTAATGATGACTTTAGTGTAGTGCTTACTGGTGACATTAACGACGGTGAGGGCGGCTTACGTCCTTATCAAACGCTAATTGATGAAGTGCCAAATGGCGCATATGCAACAGGAATACGTTTTGGTGCGCCGCTGCCATCAGGTGCACTGTCTAATGCTGATACTGCAGCAAACCCTTATGATAACGCCACAGGTGCAGCAGAAGTAACAACAGTGACTAACAAAGCGTCGGGCTTGTCATTAACCGCCGATTGGAATTGGTCAGACGATTTTTCGTCAAAATTGGTGGTAAGTAATAGAAGCTCCGAATACAAAGCAGGTTTGGATGATGACGGCACAATATTTTTGCTCGACCAATTCCCTAAAACCGGCAGTGCTGAGCAAACCTCTGTAGAGTTTCAACTTAATGGCTACATTGGCGACAACATGGACTTTGTTTCTGGCCTTTATTGGTTTACCGAAGACGGTGACAACCTACAAGACGCCGGTTCATCGTTTAATGCCGGTGGTAATTTACTTGATTTAGACCAAAAAACCACTAGTCGCGCTGTTTTTGTAAACTTAGGTATGGATGTGTCTGACGAGCTGCGCGTGTCGGGTGGCTTGCGATACACAAAAGACGAAAAAGAAGCTTCAGCTGATGTGGGCATTGGGCCAGTATTCGCTAAAGATAGTTGGAATGAAGTGTCGTTTGATTTGTCGGCTAATTACACATTAGAAAGCGGTATGAATGTGTATGACAGTATTCAAAATGGTTATCAGTCAGGCCAATTCCCTGCGCGTCCATATTGTTTGTTTGGTGATTTAACGTGTTTTGTGGCAAGCGAAAACATTACCGCAATTAACTACGAAGTAGGCGTGAAAGGCGAACTAACTGACAACTTCGCTATGAGCATAGCGGTGTTCAACACTGAGTTTGATGATTTACCTTATCAGGTAAGCACCACCTCTGAAGGCGGTTTTGATACCAGTAACTTAGTGGTATCACAAACGTCTCGCGGCATTGAATTTGAAGGTACGCTAACGTTATCCGACAACTTTAATATTCACTCAAGTTTAGGCTTTATGGATGTGGACGTGCAAGAGCAAGACGGTGTGAAGCCAGTGGCACCGTTAACGCCTGATTTGACCTATTCATTAAGCCCAATATACGAAGTTGAATTAAGTGATGGGGCAACTGTAAATGCACGTCTTGATTACTCGTTCAGAGATGACATGTATGGAGAACCTACATCCGATCCAGGTCGTTTAACGCAAATTGATAGCCGTGCGTTAACTAATGTGAATGTATCGTACACGCCCGCGAGTGAAGACTACACGGTATCATTGTACGGTCGTAATATTACCGATGAGCGTTACGATAATGCTCGTTTAAATACCGGTGATTATGTGCTGCAGATTTTAAGCAATGACGCTAGCGAGTTTGGCGTGAGATATAGCACTACGTTTTAAGTGGTATGAAAAAGGCGCATGTTTATGCGCCTTTTTTTATTTGCCAATATTTATAAGGTCACAAACTCTTCAGCCGAAGTAGGGTGAATAGCAACACAAGCATCAAAGTCCGCTTTTGTTGCGCCCATCTTCATAGCAACACCAAAGCCTTGAAGAATCTCGTCCATGGCGTATCCAATGCCATGCAAGCCTACTACTTTTTGTTCTTTGCCTGCACAAATAAGCTTCATTTTAGTGGCTTGGCGATGCTGCGTTACCGCTGTGTACATGGCAGCAAAGCTTGAATTATATACGGTGATGTCATCGCCATATTCGGCTTTAGCTTCTTCTTCAGTTAAGCCAATGGTACCAATGGTAGGGTGGCTAAATACTACTGTAGGAATTAGGTCATAATCCATATGAGCGTTGTCTTGCCCGTTAAAAAGACGTTCTGACAACAAGCGACCTGCTTTTACCGCTACCGGGGTTAAATCAATTTTACCAATGTTGTCGCCGACTGCATAAATGTTTTGGGCACGGGTATTTTGAAACTTATCCACTTCAATATAACCGCGCTTGTCTAGTGTCACATCAGTATTTTCAATATTGATTTTGTCGTTTGCGGGTTCACGACCAATAGCCCAAATGAGTACGTCTGCTTCTAAACTGCGCTCACCGTTTAACTGCACCAACAAACTACCGTCATTTTGTTTTTCAATTTTTTCGACTTCTGTGTGTGCATGCAAATTAATACCGTCTTCTTGCATAATTTCGGTAAGCGTGTCTGACAGCATATCATCAAACCCGCGTAGCGGTTTTTCGCGGCGAACTAACAAATGTGTTTCACTGCCCAACGAATGCAATACGCCTGCAAGTTCTACCGCAATATATCCAGCACCCACCACGACTACTTTTTTGGGTTGTTGTTTTAATGCAAAGAAACCGTCGGAGTCTAGGCCCAATTCTGCGCCAGGTACAGGGGGTTTAATGGGTCTGCCGCCAGTGGCAATAGTAATGTGATCAGCGGTGTATACTACACCGTCTACTTCTACACTGTTGTTACTCACAAAACGCGCAAATCCCTTAATAAGGGTAACGCCGTTGTTGCCTAATACTCGGTCATACGACTGATGAATGCGGTCAATGTAGGCTTCACGACTGGCAATAAGCGTTTCCCAACTAAAACTGTTAACTGTTACATCAAAACCATAATCGGGAGCGTATTTATGAATGGCTTCAGCAACTTGTGCGCCATACCACATGGCTTTTTTGGGTACGCAACCTACGTTTACGCATGTACCACCAATATCTTTGGCTTCAATAATGGCGGCTTTTTTGCCATAACGAGAAGCTCTATTGGCCGAGGCTATGCCGCCACTGCCGCCGCCAATACATATATAATCAAAATGGGTATCTGCTTTATTTTCCAAAATATTATTCCAATTCAGTAAAGAGTTTTACGCGTTACAATGGCACTCTTGTATGCAGCGCATAGGGTTATTGTAACGTAATATGCCAACTAGACCGTATATTTCAAGTTTTCCTTACACATTTGTACAGTTATATAGTATCAGGCAGTGATTTAAGTTTGCTATTAGCTTGTGTTTTTATAAATACACCCAATAAATATTTATTAAACAGTCAAATTTCGTCTTTTACAGGTGTCGTCATTAATCATGAATATTAACAAAATTTCCAGCGATAAAGCGTTAAGCGCATTAGCCAATAATCCTATTTTTTCGGCGATACAGCCCAGCAATATTGAACAAGAGCTCTTAGCAGCAATTGCACACTGTAAAACGGTAATTGAAGACGTTGTGAAAAGCGGTGAAGTATCTTTCGCTAATGTAGTCAGTAAGTTAGAAGAGGCCGACGATGCCCTTAGTAAATTCTTTTCGCCCATTAGCCACATGAATTCAGTGGTGAGTTCTGACGAATTACGCGCCGCTCACGATGCATGTTTGCCGCATTTGTCTGAGTATTCTACATTTGTAGGGCAACATACTGAGCTTTGCGCGCTTTACAAGGCCTTGGCGGAATCAGACGAATTTGAGGAGTTAAGCGTGGCCCAGCAAAAAGTCGTGACTAATGCAGTACGCGATTTTGAATTATCTGGTGTGGCATTAGCACCCGGTAAAAAAGCCAAATATGCTGAGATGCAAGCGCGTTTATCTGATTTATCCTCACAGTTTTCGAATAATTTAATGGATGCAACCCTCGCTTTTAGTAAACATATTGAAGATAAAGAGGCACTAGCAGGTTTGCCGCAAAGCGCATTAGATGCAGCTGCGCAGGCCGCTCATCAAAAAGACTTACAAGGGTATTTATTTACCTTAGATATACCAAGCTATTTACCTGTAATGATGTATGCCGATAATCGTGAACTACGCGAACACATGTACACGGCCTTTGTTACGCGGGCCTCAGAGCACAGTAACGATGGAAAATTTGATAACACAGCGATTATTGATGAAACGCTAATGTTACGTCAGCAAATTGCTCATTTATTAGGTTTTTCGCATTACGCTGATTATTCACTTGCCACAAAAATGGCGCAATCAAGTGAGCAGGTCATTGCGTTTTTAGAAGACTTAGCGGCTAAATCAAAACCCCAAGCAGAGCTTGAAAAGCAAGAAATAGAAGCGTTTGCTAAGGCCAACTATGGCGAAGACAACCTACAAGCGTGGGACTATGCTTACTATGCTGAAAAGCTGAAACAAGAAAAGTATGCGGTTTCAGACGAAGCGTTACGCCCGTATTTTCCTGAGCAACGAGTGCTCAGTGGATTATTTGAAGTCGTCCATCGCCTATATGGTCTAGAGGTTGTTGAGGTCGAGAACGTAGACACTTGGCACAAAGATGTCAGATTTTTCGAAATTCATGACAGCATTGGTCGCTTGCGCGGTAGCTTTTATCTTGACTTGTATGCGCGCGCGAAAAAACGCGGCGGTGCTTGGATGGACGAATGCCGAGTTAGGCGCACCACCGAATCGGGTGAGCTACAAAGCCCAGTTGCTTATTTAACCTGTAATTTTTCAGGTCCCGTTGGCAATAAACCTGCTTTGTTTACTCACGATGAGGTGATTACCTTATTCCATGAATTTGGACATGGCATTCACCACATGCTAACTCAAGTTGACGTAGGCGGAGTGTCGGGTATTAACGGTGTTGCATGGGATGCGGTTGAACTGCCCAGCCAGTTCTTAGAAAATTGGTGTTGGCAACCAGAGGCCTTATCTTTTATATCAGGCCACTTCGAAACCAGTGAGCCTTTGCCACAAGATTTACTGGACAAAATGTTAGCGGCTCGTAACTTTCAATCCGCCATGCAAATGGTTCGTCAGCTAGAGTTTAGTTTGTTTGATTTTAAACTGCATCAACAAGCAGAGCCAACACAGTCTGTGCAAGCGCTGCTAGATGAAGTGCGCAAGCAAGTATCGGTGACAATACCGCCTGCGTTTAACAAATTTCAAAATAGCTTTGGGCATATTTTTGCCGGTGGCTATGCTGCTGGATACTACAGTTACAAGTGGGCCGAGGTGTTGTCTGCAGATGCGTTTTCGCGTTTTGAAGAAGAGGGCATATTTAACCATCAAACCGGGCAAGATTTCTTAAATCATATTCTTGAGAAAGGCGGTTCGCAAGAGCCCATGGAATTATTCACGGCCTTTAGAGGGCGCGAGCCAAATACCGATGCCTTGCTGCGTCATTCAGGTATTGTTGACGCATAACAAGTGCGCAAATAGTGATAGTGGTGTTTATACACCACTATCACTATTGAAAAATTGACTGTACGCAGTCGCTATTTACTATAGATATTCGGTAACGCTTGTTCGTTAAGCAAATAATAAGGATGTAATATGAGTACTTCAGCTACTGCTTTGTTCAGCCCGTTTTCACTGTCTTCACTCACGCTTTCCAATCGTGTGGTTATGGCACCCATGACTCGCCAATTTTCTCCAAACGGGGTGCCAACCAAAGATGTTGCTGCTTACTACAAACGCCGCGCAAAAGGTGGTACCGGTCTTATTATTACCGAAGGCACTACCATCGACGATCCGGTTGCTACCATGGACGCTAACATCCCTAATTTTCACACTCCCGAAGCACTTATGGCATGGCAACACGTAGTTAATGAAGTGCACAGCGAAGGTGGGAAAATTATGCCGCAATTGTGGCATGTGGGCATGGCTCGTGTGGCTAACAAAGCGCCCCACCCAGAGCTACCAAGTGCTGGCCCTTCAGGTTTATTCAAGCCATCAAAGGTAGGCAGTGAACCCATGACGCAAGCGCATATAGAACGGGTTATTGAGGGCTTTGCAAAAGCTGCATATCAAGCGCAAAAAATAGGCATGGACGGCGTTGAAATTCATGGTGCCCACGGCTATTTAATTGATCAATTCTTCTGGGAAGGAACCAACCAACGCAACGATAGTTGGGGCGGCAGCTTAATTAAACGAACACGCTTTGCGGTTGAAATTATAAAAGCGGTTAGAGCGGCAACATCGCCCGATTTTCCGATTGTGCTGAGGTATTCACAGTGGAAACAGCAAGATTATAGTGCTCGGTTGGCACAAACACCCCAAGAGTTAGAGGCCTTTTTAACCCCTTTGAGCGAAGCGGGCGTTGATATCTTTCATTGTTCGCAGAGGCGTTATTGGGAGAGTGAATTTGACAATAGTGAGCTTAATCTGGCGGGTTGGACTAAAAAAATAACAGGGAAGCCTACAATTACAGTAGGCTCGGTAGGCTTGAACCAAGACTTTTTCGGTGCATTCAAAGGCGAGGGATCAGATACTCGCTCTGTAGATGATCTAATAGACCGCTTACAGGCTAACGAGTTTGATTTAGTGGCTGTTGGTAGAGCCCTGCTGCAGGACCCTGACTGGGCTAACAAAATTCGCGATAATCGACTGCAAGAGTTGCAAGAGTATTCAGGCAAAGCGCTTGCAAGTTTACGTTAAACTACTGCAATCCAACGTAGTTATCACCACTTGAATAAGCAATTATCATAGAGATCTCTTGTAACGAGCGGTCAGACTGTTTTCGCCATTCATTAAAACAAGCTTGAATGGCTAATTGGCTGCGTTTACTTTGTAAGCCGCCATCTATTAACTTATGGGCCCTAAAATACGCTTCAACATCTCGCGACAAAATATAGGTGTCTTTACCAATTGCCCTAAGTGCGTAAGGCCCTGTATTACCTCCTAAGCGTACGCCATGTTGTTTTAAATAGACCCACAAACCTACGGTGTCATCATTAGGCCAATTTGCTAGCCATTTTCCTACACTGCCATGAGCACTAATAATGTCTTGCAACATATTGGCGTTGTCTCGAATAGTACGCACCTTATTTAAATTGCGTATAATCGACGGATCAGTCGCTTTTTTTTCTAACATTTCGTCGGGCATCATTAAAATTTTGCCAATATCAAATTGCCAAAATACTTCTTCAAAGCTGGGCCATTTTTGACGCACCACACGCCAAACGAAACCCGACTGAAACACTTTCTTAGTAAGTTCTGCCAGCACGTGGCTATCATCCAACTTACATAGTTGTTCATCTGTAAGAGGCTTAGCTAATATGCTTTCGAGGTGTTTTACACCGCCTTTGCGTTTTGCGGCGCGTTGATAAATTGTGGAAAACTTTTCCATGGGTAAGATTACACTTAACGATTAATGATAACTTTATGTTAACCCAAACGCAGTTTGCAGTGCTACAGATCAATAAAATTACAGTAATCTTCCTAAAAACCATTTAGTGCAGAAAACAAACTATAATGTTTTCAGAGGTATGGCAGACAATACATCCAGTCATATATAAATACTATCTGAACTATACTATAGTTTATTTAAGTGTTGGGGCGTTCCCAATTTTCATGCACAAATAAAGGTCAATGCGATGGTGTTAACATTGATTATCCGCTTTATCTTTGCTCTTCATTTACTGTTTGTAGCACTGTCTTTCAATGCGGTCTCGGCTCCTTTAAATATTCATAATTATCAATCGTATAGTTTAAAGCAAGGCCTATCACAGGTTGCGGTTTACGATATTGAAGAAGATGCCAATGGTTATATTTGGATTGCAACACAACGGGGTGTAAATCGTTTTGATGGCCACGATTTCATTAATGTTGAAAGTTTTGACCAGCAACAAGTCGGTCTAACCGGCTCTATGGTTTTAGACATAGAACTTGACATTACAACCGGTGATTTATGGTTTGCCACCCGAACTGGCCTAGATGTGTTGCGCGCAAAAACGGGTAAGTACGAAACACTGCCTACGTTAATGGATGACCTAGGCAGTGTAGAAGCACTTACTATTCATATAGACCGTAATGGCAATATATGGGTTGGTACCAAAACTTCATTGTACGTGCTTAATAAAGGGGCTGAATACATTACTGAGGTGCCTTATGCTGCAGGTGTATTAGCAACTATAGACATGAAAATGTCGCCGCAAGGCGTGTTGTGGATAAGCACCCCACAAGGTGTGCAGCGGTACGACACCAAAACCACGAATTGGCTGCCCACAATACTGCAAACAACATTGCCATCTCAGTTGTTTTTTGATCGTCATGAAAATTTGTGGGTAGCAACCAATGGCAATGGTGTATTCTTGCTTCGGCCTGTCCAACCAAGCGAGAACATGGCGCAGGAATATTCCATAGCAAAACATATTTCTATGGAAAATGGCTTGGTTAGCAACATAGTACAAGATATACAAGAGGCAGAAAATGGCGATATTTGGCTTGCCACCACCGATGGTATATCGATAGTCAGTGCATCGGATCATACTGCTAAGAGTATGCCGAAACTCTCGCTCACCACACTCACATCACTTGATAAAAATACATATGTGGGAAATGCTTTATCGCTGTTTCATCATTCCGATGGGTTTGTCTTTGTGGGCACGCTCACCAATGGTTTTTATGTGCTAAACGCAAACAAAACAATGTTTACCAATGCTTCAATAGATGATGGCAAAATTCCTTATTCGGTAACTATAGATGCAAATGATAATGCTTGGATACCAACTGATTCAGGTGTGTACAAAATGGACAAACAACATAAGGTACACGGTCCATATACTGAAAAAACTAATCTCAATACGCAGACGGTGTCTAATATTTTACAAGATGCTTATTACTCTACTCGGCATAATGAATTGTATTTAGGCTCAAGAATAGGTTTGCGTAAATTGAACAAGGAGTCGTTAAGTGTAGAAAAAATGGCATTTCAAACAGCATTAGTTTATTCGATTAGCCCTGAAGAGAATGGACACCTGTATTTAAGCACTCGCCATTCAGGTTTATTTTTGTACGATCCAATCAATCAAAACATTATTAATCATTGGACCATTCCCTTGTCTTTTGAGGTGGTAGCAATTGATGATACGCATATTTTGGTGCCTAGTACTAACGGCCTTTACTTAATTAACAAAAACACTGATATTGTTAAGGTGTATCGCCATAAGGGGGATGTATCAAATAGTTTGCCATATAACGTGGTTACTTGGGTATCAAAGCGCAAGAATGGAGAATACTTTGTTGGTACACAAGGTAAAGGCTTACACTTGATGCGTTATTCATCGATAGATGATACCCCCACGTTTACGCCATTGTTCCCAAATACCGATCTTGGACGATTGTCGATAGGCGCTGTGATAAAGGGGGCCTATGGTGACTATTGGATCACCACTACTGAAGGGATTGTTCAATTGACAGAAGACCTTAGCCAAGTGACATTTTTTGGAAAAAGCGATGGTGTAAATGCTTCTGGCTATTTTATTGGGTCTGCTGATGTCAATTCTAACGGCCGAATTTACTTTGCTGGCGTGGGCAATATGACGCATTTTCATCCAAGTGAAATTACCCATCAAAAAAGCTTTCCAAGACTACAGTTGACGAATATTAGCATGTTAAATGACGACCAAAGAAAGCTCATTCAACAACCGCTAAAAACAACTCACATTATCAATCAGCAGAAACTTACTTTGCCTCCCAACAACTTAGTAGTAAGCTTCGATTTTGCGGCACTAGAGTTTGGTAGTGCTGACAAAATTGAATATGCATATATGCTAGAAGGTTTTCACCAGGATTGGCAATACACCGACTCACGCGCCAGAAACGCCACCTTTACGAATTTAGCCGCGGGTGATTACGTATTTAAAGTGAAGTCAACTAATCGTTATCAGACATGGAATGATGACGTTCTGTCCTTGAATATTAAAGTGTTATCGCCTTGGTGGCGCACAAAGTTAGCGGTGGTAATTTGGCTTTGTTTATTAGCTATTAGTATTTTGCTCATTTACAAATGGCGAACCTACGCCTTACATCAGCGCGAGCAAGTATTAACTGCACTGGTAAAAGAGAAAACACTTGATTTAGAAGCACTAAATACGCAATTAAAACAGTTGTCTATGCGCGACCCCTTAACCTCAATGTTAAATAGGCGTGGGTTTAAAGAGTGTGCGCAAGCAGAAATAGCCAGATGCGCCAGAAATCAATTTGCCTGCTCAATTGTGTTGTTCGATGTTGACAACTTTAAACTGCTAAATGATCAATACGGACATGACTTTGGTGACTCGGTATTAGTCAACATGAGCCAAGTGATTAACGAAAATGTGCGCAAAGGTGACATCGTTGCACGATGGGGCGGAGAAGAGTTTATTATTTTGTTGCCCAACACAGCCTTAGCAGAAGCCAAAAGCTTTGCTGAGACATTAAATGCTTGCGTTTCACAAACACAAACGATTAGTGGTGTGAGTATTAGCACCTCGTTTTCTGCGGGTGTGGTTGAAATGCAAACCAATAGCTCATTAGATGATTGCATAGGGCGTGCTGACTTGTTGTTATATCGCGCAAAACAAGCGGGCCGCAATCAAGTTTGCGTTGACGCTGTAAATTAGCACTCATACGCTCGCAGTTACCTCAACTTTACGATAAACTTTAGCTATTAATAAAAGTCATTAGAGCCACTATGTCAACGGTTGAAGAAAACACCCAAACAGCGCCTTCCGCAACAGCCAACAATCAATCGGCAGAGCAACAAACTACCGATTTTGGTTTTACGCAGGTAGAGACATCCAAAAAAGCCGACATGGTGGCTGAGGTCTTTCATTCTGTTGCCGCAAAATACGATGTCATGAATGACTTAATGTCGTTTGGTATACATAGAATATGGAAACGTTTTACGATTGACTCAAGTGGCGTCAAGTCAGGCCAAAAAGTGCTTGATTTAGCCGGTGGAACTGGTGATTTAGCAGCTAAATTTAGCCGTATTGTTGGCAACAGTGGTCAAGTAGTGCTTGCCGATATCAACCATAGCATGTTGAATGTAGGAAAAGATAAACTGATCAATATGGGCATTATGGGCAACTTGCATTATGTACAAGCAAACGCTGAGGCATTGCCATTCCCAGACAATCACTTTGACCTTATCACCATTGCGTTTGGTCTGCGCAACGTTACCGACAAATCAAAAGCATTGGCCTCGATGTATCGTGTGCTGAAACCTGGCGGGCGTTTATTGGTGTTAGAGTTTTCAAAACCCACAAGTGAAGCTTTAAACAAGGCGTACGATGCCTATTCATTTTATTTGTTACCGCAAATGGGTAAATTGGTTGCAAATGATGCTGAAAGTTATCGTTACCTGGCAGAGTCAATCCGTATGCATCCTGATCAAGACACCTTAGAAAACATGATGCAAGAGGTGGGCTTTGAACAAACACAATACACCAATTTGACGGGTGGCATTGTTGCTTTGCACAAAGGGTTTAAATTTTAATGCCGGCGGTTCAGTTGTTACACGGTGTCATTGAAACTGCAATAAATAAAGCCTTAACGCTATCCTCAAACGCAAATCAGGTATTGTCGCCACTTCATGGCAAAGTATGTGTTATTTATTTGCAAGAGTTATCGCACTCGTTGTGTTTCCATTTTGATGCAACGCGAGTTGACGTGTTAGCAGACAGTAATCAAGCATATAACAATATGCCTGAAGACCTTCCATCTAATTATTGCTGGGTAAGTGTCTCGGTATTTGCCTTAGATAAGCTCAAACAAAATAATCAGCTTACTAAGCTGATTAAATCGGGCCAGTTAGACTTCGCAGGTGATTTGTCAATATTGCAAAATGTAAGTGCACTGTTCACTAACATTGATATCGATCTTGAAGAGGTGATGTCAAACTATATTGGTGATCCTGCGGCTTATCAATTGAACGCCACGGGAAAACAAGTTATTACGACACTTAAACATCAGTTTGGCCTATTAGCTAATACACTTAGCGATGCAGCGTTAGACGAAAAGCCAATAGCCGTACGGCACATAATGGTGGTCAATTTTAGCGATGAGGTAAACGAATTACGCGCGGCCACCGATCGCCTTGAAGCACGTTTAAATGCTTTCACAGAAAAACACGAGAAAGGAAATAAGGCATGAAGTATCGCCGCTTTGCCCGTATAGGACAGGTTTTACTTAACCATGGCTTAGATGAACTTATCCCAAAACGTTTTCGACCATGGTATTTCAGATGGGCGCGCAAAAGCTTATTTTGGTGGCCAAATAAACACAAAGAAGAATCTGAAGGCCGCCGATTACGATTAGCCTTGCAAGCCCTTGGGCCGGTATTTATTAAGTTTGGGCAAATGTTATCTACGCGCAGAGATTTATTGTCTGCAGACATGGTTGACGAGTTGTCTCTACTACAAGATAAAGTAGCACCTTTTGACTCAAACGAAGCCGAAGCATTAATACGTGAGTCATTGGGTTTACACGACTTACATGAATTGTTCAGTGAATTTGAACATGAGCCATTGGCCTCTGCATCGGTTGCCCAGGTACATGCTGCTAAGCTAAAAGTTGATAACAAAGATGTAGTGGTAAAGGTTCTGCGCCCTAATATTCGCAGTATTATTGAAGCTGACGTAGACATTTTAATCACAGTGGCAAGTTTGGTTCAAAAATGGCTACCCGATGGCAAGCGTTTGCGTCCTGTAGAGGTAGTGAGTGAATACAAGCGTACCATTTTAGATGAGCTAGATTTATTGCGCGAAGCCGCAAACGGTATTCAAATTAAACGTAATTTTGAAGACTCTGAAAGCTTATACGTCCCCCATGTTTATAGCGACCATTGCCGCAAAAACGTGATTGTTATGGAGCGTATTTATGGCATTCCCGTGTCTGATATTAATGCCTTGCGGGCACAGCAAACCGACTTGAAATTGCTGGCGGAACGTGGTGTAGAAGTGTTTTTTACGCAAGTGTTTCGCGATAGCTTTTTTCATGCAGACATGCACCCTGGTAACATTTTCGTGTCTTATGAACATCCGCAAAACCCCAAATATATTGGTATAGATTACGGTATTGTTGGCACGCTAAACAAACAAGATAAACGTTATTTAGCAGAGAATTTTATTGCCTTTTTTAATCGCGATTACCGTAAAGTTGCGGAACTTCATGTGGATTCAGGATGGGTACCACACAACACCAATATCGACGATTTTGAAATGGCTATTCGTACGGTGTGCGAGCCTATTTTTCAGAAACCTTTAGCCGATATATCGTTTGGTAATGTACTCCTGCAGTTGTTTAATACTGCAAGGCGTTTCAATATGCAGGTGCAACCTCAGTTGGTCTTGCTGCAAAAAACCTTACTTTATGTAGAAGGGTTAGGGCGAACCCTGTACCCACAGCTGGATTTATGGCAAACCGCAAAACCGTTTCTAGAAAACTGGATGAAGCAGCAAATTGGCCCTAAAGCGATGCTGAACCAACTCAAAGATAACCTGCCATTTTGGTCAGAGAAGCTGCCAGAAATGCCCGATTTACTCTATGACAGCTTGTTGCAAATACGTGAGTTTCCAAAGCAAAGTGCAGCCCAGCATGAGCAACTTATGACAATGCAACTCAACATACAAAAAGCACGAATGTATGGCAAAACAGGCATTACGTTTAGTATTGTAAGCGCGGTGTTATATGTGTACGAGCAGCATTGGTTGTTAATCGCTGCGGCAGCGGGCGTAGCAGTAGTAAGTTGGATAATGTCGTTTAAACGTTTGCATTAGCTCGCCGTTTTAACAACATCATTAGGCCAGAATAAGTTGCCAACCAGCTTTGTGTTGTAACCAGCACTCATGCACTAATTCGGTGTGAATAAGCGGATGCTGCGTCTTAATATTGCTAGGCAACTTTAGTACCCATTTATCACCTTCTAAGATTACGTTTACCTCGGGAATGGCATTGTCTCTGCGCCGCCCTACCAATATGATGGCTATCCTCAGTATACGCAGACAATGTATAAGCATGCTCTTCAGTTCGTCGCTGTAACTGTCTAAAATCGTCAGCTCAATTGCTTGACGGTGCATGTTGACCAAGTCTCGCACCATCATCCGTTGTAGGGTAGTAAAGCCGGTAATTTCAACATGATTGAGTATGTAAGCACCGTGCTCATGGTATTGCTTGTAGCCAATGTGTAAACCCAGTTCATGCAAGGCAGCTGCAGCCCCAACTAAGCCATTGGTGTCATAATCACACACATTTACCTGCTCACACACCTGTTGGCATAGTTGTGTCGCGAGTATGCGAGTACGATTACTTTGAATAGGGTCAATATGGTATTTTGAAACCAGTTGATTAATGCCTTGGGTGCGACGATCTGATTTTTGGTAGCTGTCAAGCATGCCATAAATAATACCTTCTCGCAGGGCTCCACCAGCAATTTGCATGTTGTTTATTTGCAAGCTTTCAAACAAGGCGATCAATATGGCTAAACCGCTTGGAAAAATCGCTTGGCGCGTTGCGGGTAAGCCGTCTATATTCAAATTGGCTACGTGTTTTTGCGCGATACACGTAGTGCGTAATTCGTATAAGTAATTCAGCCTAATCGCATCGTTCAAACCTTGCTTAACTAATATTTGTGTAACTGCTTGAGGTGTACCTGAAGCACCTAAACACTGCTGCCAGTCAAAACACATAAATGTATCAATATGTTCTCGTATTATCGATTTGGCAGCCTCATAAGCCTTGCTAAAATTCTGTTCGTTTAACTCGCCATGTTCAAAGTAGCGTTCCATAAAGGTGACGCAACCCATATTTAAACTGGTTAGATGCACTGGTTCTAAGTCGCGCCCTACAATAATTTCGGTGCTTGCTCCGCCAATGTCAATCACTAACGAATTGCCCTGATTGGCCGAGGTATAAGCAACACCCAAATATATTTGCTTGGCTTCCTCTTCGCCCGTGATGATGCGTATTTTGTGCCCTAAAACATGCTCAGCAGGAACAACAAAGTCAGTCGCGTTGGTGGCTAGTCTAAGCGTTGCAGTAGCAACTATCTGTACATTCTCAAGGGGAATATCTTGCAGTTTTTCTGCAAACATTCTAATGCAGTCTAAGCCGCGCTCAATAGCATCGCTACTGAGTAAATTTTCACTATCTAAACCGGCCGCTAAACGCACTTTACGCTTACTTTTACTGACAATTTGTACACTACCAGCAAGCACCCTAACAATCACCATATGGAAACTGTTAGAGCCTAAATCAATAGCGGCGTAATACTCGTCTTGTAAACTTGGGTTACCCAAATCACCAATATTCGATAGTTCGGCAAACATTGCTTATTGTGGCTTCCTTCTTGGTGCTGACTTACGTGGGCGACCGCCTTGGCGATTGTCTTTCCGTGGCCCGCCACGCTGATTAGTGCGAGAACGAGAACGCTGCGGGAATTTTGGCGCTGGTACGTCATCGAGTAACATTAGCGGATTATAGTCGGTCACTGAAATATCGTGGCCGATGTATTGCTCAATAGCGGTCAAGTTTTGCGCATAACGTTCGCAAGCAAAGCTAATGGCAATGCCCTTTTCGCCTGCACGACCGGTTCTACCAATACGATGCACGTAATCTTCGGCGTCATCGGGTAAGTCGTAATTAAATACGTGCGTGACTTTATCAATGTGTATTCCGCGCGCAGCCACATCGGTTGCTACTAATACGTCTAAATTACCCGCAGTAAAATCTTCTAAAATACTTAGGCGTTTCTTCTGCTGAACATCACCACTCAACAATCCGACGCGGTGCCCATCGGCGTCAAGCCATGCTGCAACTTTTTCGCAATCATGTTTCATGTTAGCAAAAACAATGGCTTTGTCTGGCCACTCTTCTTCTAACAAGGTTAATAGCAATAATGCTTTGTCTTCGTTGCTTGGATAAAACAATTCTTCAGAAATGCGTACGCCGGTTTTGCTTTCAGAACCCACGATTACGTCTACCGGATCTGCCATATGAACATAGGCAAGTTCTTTTACACGATAGCTTAATGTGGCCGAGAACAACATATTCAAACGTTCGTTTGCAGGAGGCATCGCATTAAACAAGTAACGAATGTCTTTAATAAAGCCCAAATCAAACATTCTGTCGGCTTCATCAAGCACCGCTGCTTGGATATGGTTAAGATTGAAAACCTTTTGTTTGAAGTAATCAATAATACGACCGGTGGTGCCAATTAAAATATCTACACCTTTTTCGAGTTGTTGGCGTTGAGTTTCGTAACCCTCGCCACCATATATAGCTGCAACTGATAATCCAGTGTGCTTACTGAGCATTTCTGCGTCGTTGTATATTTGTACCGCCAACTCACGGGTGGGTGCCATGATTATAGCACGCGGGTTAGTGCCATTACTGTCACTTGGGTTAGTTAGCAAGTGGTGAAAGGTCGCTACCAAAAAGGCTATGGTTTTACCCGTACCTGTTTGTGCTTGACCTGCAACATCACTGCCTGCAAGTAATTGTGGTAAGCTCATCGATTGAATGTCGGTACACTGGATAAATCCAGCGGCGTCCAAACCCGCTTGTACTTGCGGATGGATCGAAAGAGATGAAAATAACGTATCGGTTAAATGTGTTTGTGGCATAGCTTATAGCTTATCGATGCTTGCAATAAAAACAACTTCTATATAACACTATAGGTAATGCTGAAAAAAGTCAGCAATATACCTAAACTGGAGAAAAGAATGAGCGACAATATTCTCGTATTATCAGACGAAAAATTCGAAGCCGATGTTATCAATGCATCAGGTCCTGTGTTAGTTGATTTCTGGGCAGAATGGTGCGGCCCCTGTAAAATGATCGCTCCAATTCTAGAAGAAATTGCCAGCGAATACGAGGGCAAGTTAACAGTTGGCAAGCTAAATGTCGAAGAAAATAATGAAACTCCGCCAAAATATGGCATTCGTAGTATTCCTACATTGTTACTATTTAAAGATGGTGCGCTTGCTGCTACTAAGGTTGGGGCCTTATCGAAGACACAACTTAAAGATTTCTTAGACGAACAAATTTAATTTACATTCGCCAAGTATCTAATATAAACCGAGTAAGTAATTACTCGGTTTTTTTACATTTAATTAATATTATCGAAAAACTGGACGATATTTAAATTAAGTGTTACTTTTATAACACTCACCGGCAGTAAATATCATAAATCGCTTTCGTAACACCTGGGTTCGCCCGAGTTGATCCACTCATACTCATTTTTCAACTCACCCAACTTTTACTCACATTTTGTGATGGTTGCAACGGGCTCTATGTAACTTACGAGTTTTGACTTATGTGTACTGCCAAGCAAACCGAATAATCATCCATTATTCAACATTAACTAATCGTTATTAATAATACAGACCCACCAATATGAATTTAACAGATCTAAAAAGTAAACCCATAAGTGAACTGGTTGCACTAGCCGAAACTATGGGCCTTGAAAACCTAGCCCGCGCGCGCAAACAAGACATTATCTTTTCTATACTCAAATCACACGCCAAAGGCGGTGAAGACATTTTCGGCGACGGCGTGCTTGAAATTTTGCAAGATGGCTTCGGTTTCTTGCGGTCTGGCGATTCTTCATACTTGGCAGGGCCCGACGATATTTACGTATCACCCAGTCAAATTCGCAGGTTTAACTTGCGTACCGGTGATACTATTTCAGGTAAAATAAGGCCGCCCAAAGACAGCGAGCGTTATTTTGCCTTGCTTAAAATTAGGCAAGTTAATTTTGATAAGCCTGAAAATTCACGCAATAAAATATTGTTTGAAAACTTAACCCCTTTACATGCTAACGAAAGACTTCGTATGCAGCGTGGAAACGGCAGTACCGAAGACATTACTGCGCGCGTGCTAGATTTGGCTTCACCGATTGGTTGCGGACAGCGTGGACTTATAGTGGCGCCGCCTAAAGCGGGTAAAACGCTATTACTGCAAAATATTGCACAGTCAATTGCCGCCAACCATCCCGACTGCCAACTAATTGTATTGTTAATTGACGAACGCCCAGAAGAAGTGACCGAAATGCAACGTTTGGTACAAGGCGAAGTGGTTGCTTCAACTTTCGACGAGCCGGCCAGTCGTCACGTACAAGTGGCTGAAATGGTCATTGAAAAAGCAAAGCGTTTGGTTGAGCATAAAAAAGACGTGGTCATTTTACTCGACTCAATTACGCGTTTGGCACGCGCTTACAACACGGTAATACCTTCATCGGGCAAAGTCCTTACAGGTGGTGTTGATGCTAATGCCCTGCACAAGCCAAAGCGTTTCTTTGGTGCGGCGCGTAATGTAGAAGAGGGCGGTAGCTTAACCATTATTGCTACCGCGCTAATTGATACGGGCTCAAAAATGGACGAAGTGATTTACGAAGAATTTAAAGGTACTGGTAACATGGAATTACACCTTAATCGTAAAATCGCTGAAAAGCGTGTATTCCCAGCTATAGATATTAATCGTTCAGGTACACGTCGCGAAGAGTTATTAACCACTCAGGAAGAATTACAAAAGATGTGGATACTGCGCAAAATTGTGCATGAAATGTCAGAGATTGATTCAATGGAATTTTTAATTAGTCGTCTTTCTATGACCAAAACGAATGATGAGTTTTTCGATTCGATGAAACGTCAAAAAGGCTAAACTTATAAGCTCATTACGAAAAGCCAGCGTTAAATGCTGGCTTTTTTGTGTTTACTTAAGCGGTACTACGCCAATTGCGTTGTTTTGCAGTGAGCCAAGATACAGTTTTCCTTTGTAGGGGATAGCGCTAGTAATATGATGTAAGCCGTTTTTGCCTTGATAGTTATGTACAATTTGTCCTTGTTCATTTAGGCCAATAACAAACCCGTAACCTTCCTTAGGCAAGAGCAATGATGAGGGTAATGAGCCAAGCAGTTTTCGTACTTTGGGGAACGCTGCTAGGCCCTCTACCTTCCGGTCTCGCATGGCAATTAAGCCTACCCAAAATACGCCATCATTATCGAAATATATGTTGTCAGGCATAGCAGGTAAACTATCAATAAATACCTTGGTTTGTCCAAGGTGCTCGCCGCTTAAAAAATACTGTAATATTCTTGATCTGCCCGTTTCAGCAATTAACAAAAATTCTTCTGTGCTGTTTAATGCTACGCCATTACTAAAAAACAAGTCGCTTACGAGTAGTTCAACTTCCTGTGTTGCCGCTGAGTATCGGTACACATCGCCCGTTGCAGTCGCTTCAATAAAGTCATATAAATAATTGTCGAGCCCGTATCGCCTGCTTGCGTCAGAAAAATAAATATCGCCGTTGCTAGCAATATCTAAATGGTCGACTAGCTTTAAGGTACGCCCCTCGTACTCGCTCACTAGTACACTTACATTACCTTGCGGCGTGACCGACAGTAACCCTCGTACCGCATCAGCTACTATTATGTCGCCATTTGGGTGAATACGCAGCCCTAGAGGACGACCGAGAGTGTTCGCTACTAACATTACATCGTCATTGTTCGCGGGGTCAATTTTTACAATACGTCCATCGTTCAAACCGGTATACATCATACCGTTTGCATCAAAGGCAATATCCTCTGGCTCGGGCAGCTTATCAAGACCAATATAACTGACCTGATCCAGCGCCGCATTTTGTTGCAATGGTCCTGTTAAGGTATATGTTGGATCAGGACGCCACACTATTGGCTGAACAGGAGATAGTATATACATCAATGTAGGCAAGCCTATTAGAATTAACGCAAGTATAACTATATATTTCATTGGTAAGGCTTCTCAGTAATTAAAGTGGCGCTTGCTAACGGGTGTGACTACCGATTAATCTACTAAAAGGTTAGCTGACGTCAGGCATGCAGAACTACAAATGCAGTTGCATTCATTGCGTTATCACACTAGGGTTATACACAAACAATAATAAGGAAAGATCAATATGCGTGCGTTATCGTTAAACCTAATCACCACTGCCTTAATTGCTTTGGCGAGCGTTCAAGCAGCAGCGACTACCTCGGTATCTCGACAAGCGACTGATATCGAACCACAAGTGATAAAGTGGCGTCATCACTTACATCAATATCCAGAGTTATCTAACCGAGAATTTGAAACGGCCAAATACGTTGAAAAATACATGCGAGAACTCGGTTTAGAGGTGCAAACGGGTGTTGCCATTACTGGTGTTGTAGCCGTGCTAGATTCAGGCAAGCCCGGTCCCACAGTAGCGTTACGCGCTGATATGGACGGCCTACCGGTAAAAGAACAAAATGATCTCCCTTACAAATCGGTGCAAATGGGAGAGCTTGACGGCAACACTGTACCCGTGATGCATGCTTGTGGCCATGATACGCACGTAGCAATGCTGATGGGTGCAGCCACCTTACTCACCAATATGAAAGGCGAATTGCGCGGTAAAGTGAAGTTCATTTTTCAACCCGCAGAAGAGGGTGCGCCTACCGGTGAGCGCGGTGGGGCAGAGGTGATGGTTGAAGAGGGAGTACTTAAGAACCCTGACGTAGACGTGATCTTTGGCCTACATATTAGTGCTAACACTGATATTGGCAAAGTACGCTATAAACACGGCGGTATTATGGCGGCGGTTGATCCATTTAAAATAGTGGTTAAGGGCAAACAAGCCCATGGTGCTTACCCATGGAAAAGTGTTGACCCTGTTACAACATCGGCACAAATTATTATGGCGCTACAAACTATCGTAAGCCGCGAAATTAAAGTAATTGACGACGCCGCGGTAGTTACCATTGGTTCTATTCATGGTGGTAATCGCTCAAATATCATCCCTAACGAAGTGACCATGGTGGGCACTATTAGGACCTTAAATAAGGCTGCTCGCGAACACATGTATGAAGCTCTGCCACGCAAGGTAAAAGGCATTGCTGACAGTATGCGAGCAGAGGCAGAAGTGACCTTGCCGCTTGATTATTCTTATCCGATTACATTTAACGACCACGCGTTAATGGATCAAATGTTGCCAACACTTATTAATACCGCAGGAAAAGAAAACGTGATTAATTCAAAAGCGGTTACGGGCGCCGAAGACTTTTCATTTTTTCAACAACAAGTGCCTGGCGTATATTTATGGATAGGAGGCAAACCCTTGGACGTCTCAGAAGCTGATTCACCTGCCCATCATACGCCTGAGTTTTATGTTGACGACAAAGGCATGAAACTAGGCGTTGAACTGATGACAAATATGACGCTAGATTACATGCATAACAGTCAGTAACTTGGGTTTTGTAGGTACCTACTGATGGCGAACAAATTAAAAGCGCGGCAAGGGTCGCGCTTTTTTTTGCTTTCTCGTATAATGCTTGGCTTTTCTGACTGCGTTAAGTTACCAGCCCCGCTATGTATCGCGCTACGCAGTTTGTTTCAGTCATCTCAAAACAGGAATCACCATGGCACAAGTAGCTATCGTAATGGGTTCGCAATCAGATTGGCCAACAATGCAAAAAGCAGCATTGATGCTAAAGGAACTGGGTGTGTCATTTAAGGCGCAGGTAGTATCGGCTCATCGTACGCCTAATTTATTGGTAGACTTTGCTGAGGGCGCTGAAGCGGCCGGTATTAAGGTGATTATTGCAGGCGCCGGTGGTGCCGCACACTTACCTGGCATGATTGCTGCGCATACTCACTTACCCGTATTTGGTTGTCCGGTGCGTTCTAGCCAACTAAGTGGCCTAGATTCGTTGCTATCCATTGTACAAATGCCAAAGGGCGTTGCGGTAGGCACATTGGCGATTGGTGAAGCGGGCGCCGCAAATGCAGGTTTGTTAGCTGCTCAGGTTATTGCGCTTACTAATGAAGATGTGCGTAGCAACATTATTGCATTTAGACAAAAGCAAACCGAAACCGTGCTGTCTAACCAAACCTTGGAGCTATAATGAAAGTACTTGTATTGGGATCTGGTCAACTCGCACAAATGATGTACTTAGCCGCGGCGCCTTTGGGTGTTGATGTGATGGCCGTAGACGTTTCTAACAACAGTGTGGTTAATCCAGTAAACAAACAAGTGTACGATTACGACATAGAAGCCGCCATTGAAGATGCAGCGGCAATTACCGTAGAGTTTGAGCATATTCCTCAGCCATTACTTGATCTGGTTGCGCAAACCGGCAAATTGTATCCCAATGCAACAGCCATCCTAGCGGGTGCTGACAGAGTGCGCGAAAAGCGCTTGCTAACCGAACATGATGTCAATAACTGTGAGCATAAAATCGTATTGTCTCTAAAAGATTTGGACGGCATTACCGACTTACTAGGCGATAAAATTATTTTTAAAGCAAGTCGAGATGGTTATGACGGCTATGGTCAATGGCGCTTGCACGACAACAATAGCGTATCGCAGTTAAGCGAAGTATTTGCCAAACTCGATTTAGTCAAAGTACCCTTAGTAGCAGAGCGCATGTCACAATTTGATCGTGAAATCTCGGTTATTGGTGCGCGCGACCAAAACGGTAATATTGCCTGTTATGAAATAGCCGAAAACCTGCACTATCAAGGCCAATTACATGTTTCATTAGCACCCGCAAGCAATTTGAATGACAAGGTAAAAACTCAAGCTGAAGCGCTTTTTACTAAAATAGCCGAAGGACTAGATTACATTGGCGTATTGGCCGTTGAGCTATTCCAAGTAGGTGATCAACTACTGGTCAATGAAATTGCGCCTCGCGTGCATAACTCAGGCCATTGGACGCAGCAAGGTGCAGATACCTGCCAATTTGAACAACACATGCGTGCTGTACTCGGCTTTCCCCTTGGCAGTCCAAAAACAAATTCGGTTACGGCAATGGTCAATATTATCGGTTGCACTAGTTTTAGTCGCGATTTGATCAGTATTGAAGGCTGTCACTTGCATTGGTATGGCAAAACCTTGCGTGAAAAACGCAAAATGGGACACATTAATGTGGTGGCCAATAGCTATCAAGCACTAGGCCACAAGCTTTCTGAGTTACTGCAATATTTGCCAGCAGAGTCGTTTCCGTTATTAGCTGACGAAGCAAAAAGGTTGCAGCAGTTACCGTAAACATAATGAATTAAATGTGGTGCAGTGGCATCACCATTAATAAATTAGAAGCTAGATCAAAAGGTGCACGCGTATAGCTTGCGCCTTTTTTGTTTTCGCCCTATTGTAGTTGCATCACTCTATTTTTTAACAATGAGACTGTTTATGAAAACGCATTTTATCCGTTCATTAGTTGTGAGTTGTGTATTAAGTGTGGCGGTGTTACTGCCAATAAAGTCAGCATTAGCGCTTCATCCCCATGACAACATGGCAGCGCACGCCGAAGTACAAGATCCATGGGCCCGAGCAACATTCGCCTTAGCCAAGACAGGCGCTGCATATATGACACTCAACAACGTTGATAACCAAACCATTGTACTGAGCAAAGCCAGTGTGAGTGAAACGCTTGCTAGTATGACTCAGTTGCATACCACCAGCATGCAAGATGGCATGATGCGCATGCAAGAGTTGGTGGGTGGCATAGAAATTGCGCCACAATCAGGGCTTGAATTTACACCTGGCGGCAAGCATATAATGATTATGGGCTTAACGGGGCCATTAAATGCGGGTGAGTCAATTGATATTACGTTGACGTTTTCTGACGACTCGATAAAAACCGTTACTTTCCCAATAAAAGACGCACGATAACTTACCATTATTTTACCATTAGGAGATTACTATGAGCAAAATAGACATAGGCATTAATGAAAGCAACCGTGTTGCCGTAGCCGAAGGCTTAAAAAAACTACTCGCCGATTCGTATACATTATATTTGCAAACCCATAACTTTCATTGGAATGTAACAGGGCCGCAGTTTAGAGAGCTGCATTTAATGTTTGAAGAACATTACACTGAGTTAGCAATAGCCGTTGATGACATCGCTGAGCGTATCCGAACCCTAGGCGTAGCTGCGCCGGGTACGTATCGATCTTTTGCCGAACTTAGCAGTATTAAAGAAGTAGATGGCGTGCCCGGTGCACAAGAAATGGTCAAGCTGTTGATGCAAGGCCATGAGGCGGTAGTGAAAACATGCCGAAGTGCATTAAAATTGGCGCAAGAAGCCGATGACGAATCTACCGCAGCGCTCGTAGGTGACCGCATGCGTGTACATGAAAAAACCGCATGGATGTTGCGCGCAACACAATAAATTAGACAGGAGATGGCATGAATAGTAAGGCCTTAACGGTAAGTGTTCTAGTAAGCGCGTTTGCGTTTAGTGCAATGAATAATAGTGTAAACAGCGCCGTTAAACACCATGCGGAGCAATCTAGTACCCATGTGGTGGTGGAAGAGTTTGCTACCGATTTAGATAATCCATGGGGACTAGTATTTTTACCAAACGGCGAGTTATTAGTAACTCAGCGCTCGGGTGACTTACTTAAGTTATCGGCAAATGGCGACGTGATAGGTCCGGTTAGCGGGTTACCCAAGGCTGTAGTAAAAGGCCAAGGTGGCATGTTGGGCATCACTATTCATCCTGATTTTGCAAGCAACCAAATGGTGTACGTATGCTTAAACGTTGCAGGCGAGGGCGGTGCAG
The DNA here is from genome assembly GCA_049650345.1 of Glaciecola sp. Taxonomy (GTDB): domain Bacteria; phylum Pseudomonadota; class Gammaproteobacteria; order Enterobacterales; family Alteromonadaceae; genus Glaciecola. The sequence goes on from JBARZY010000044.1 coordinate 100,725, forward strand.
GTAGCGAGGTACATGCAGGTAAGTTAGTCGGTAATACTCTACAAAATGTAAAACCGGTGTTTGTTGCGCAACCTAAAGCAGATACGGGCTATCATTTTGGTTGTAGAGTCACCTTTGATAACCAACAACATTTGTTTATTTCTTTAGGCGATCGCGGCATTGGTAAAGACCTCGCGCAAGACATTAACCTGCATTACGGTAAAGTGATCAGGGTGAATGCCGATGGCAGCGTGCCAAGTGACAACCCATTTGTGGGGAAAGATGGTGCCGATGACGTATTCAGTTATGGCCATCGAAATGTTCAGGGCATGACAAGACACCCTGAAACGGGTGATATTTGGACGCATGAGCACGGCCCTAAAGGCGGGGATGAAATTAACATACTGGCGGCCGGAAACAATTATGGATGGCCCAAAATTACTTATGGTGTCAATTACAACGGCAGTATTATTACCGACAAAACCGCAATGGAAGGTATGCAGCAACCCCTCACCTATTGGGACCCTTCAATCGCGCCAAGTGGTATGACTTTTTATACCGGTGATATGTTTAAAGAGTGGAAAGGCCATGTGCTTATCGGCTCGCTAAAATTCAGGCATTTACGCCGCGTGGAGTTAGATAGTAATAACAAGGTGGTTGCCCAGCATGAAATGTTAGCTGATCGCAATGAACGTATTCGCGACGTGGTGCAAGCCCCTGACGACAGTATTTTTGTAGTGGTAGACGGAGTTGATGGAAAAATTTTACGTCTAAGCACGCAATAGTATTCGCATCGCATGTACGTTAAGCCTGCTTACTAAAGCAGGCTTTTTTATTTGATGCTAGAGGACTCGGTATTGTTAATGCTTATGTTGCCCAGCAAGATATCTTTAAACATCACCCAGTCGCCCATTAAGCTATAAAACGGATATGAAAACGTAGCGGGCCTGTTGTGTTCGTAAAAGAAGTGACCCATCCAGGCAAAGCCATAACCAATAAGAGGCACTAACCATAAAAACACTAAGGCGCCGCTGAAAACAACATAGCCAATAACCGCTAATACCAACCACGAACCAATAAAATGCAACAAGCGGCAAGTAGGGTTTTGATGTTCACTTAAGTAATATGGATAAAACGCTGCAAAACTTGTGAATTTCTGCTCTAACATATACTGCCCTAACAAAGATAATATTTTTACAATATGTTAACACATTTAATAAAACCTCTGGTAGCTATTGCAAATCAATTTGTTATCACCATACTTTATGCATGACTTTGTGCACTAACTGAATATCATATGAATCAAAATATTATCTCGCTTAACCTTGAAAATTTTCGTCCAGTAATGGTTGATGAATCAGCCAAAAAACTGGTAGTTGTATATTTTTGGGCGCCTTGGGACGAAGCATCAGTGGCCCAACTTGACGTTATCCAAACGTTTGCAGGTCAGTACCCTGATGCATTATTACTTGCCACAGTAAACTGCGATGAACAGCAAGAAATTGTTGGTCAGTTTGGCGTACGCGGCTTACCCACCACCATGTTGGTTAAAGATGGGCAACCGGTGGACGGGTTTACCGGCGCACAAGACAGCGCGCAATTGGAACAAACCTTTGCTAACTATTTACCCAAGCCAGAACAATTGTTGTTTGAACAAGCACAAGCGTGTATTGCCAGCAACGATTATCAACAAGCTTTTGGCTTACTTAAGCAAGCTTACGACATCAGTCAAGATCAAGCACACATTACCCTAGCCTTCGCCGATGCCAGTATAGAAACGGGTAATCTTGAGCAAGCGAAAACCCTCATAGGCACAATAGGATTGGCTGACCAACACGCTGACTATCACGCCGTGTTAGGTAAAATAGAGCTTGCAGAAAAAGCGTCTGAGTCGCCTGAATTACTCGAGTTACAAAACAAGTACAATGCAGATCCAAGCAATCTTGATATTGCTATTGAACTAGCCATTGCCTTGCAACAAGCACATAAGGCTGATGAAGCGTTAGCTTTAATGTTTACGGTGGTAAAAACTGACATTAACTATGGTGATGCTAAAAAGAGCATGCTGGATATGATAAATGCTTTACCTGACGGTGATGCGCTTAAGTCACAGTATCGTCGTAAAATATATAGTTTGTTGTATTAGTTTCAGTATTTTGGCGGCTAAAGTTTCGGACTAGCCGCTGGTATTTACCCTGCAAATTATTGTTATTGCTAAGCAAAGCATAAAAACCCGACAATTGGTCGATTTTGTGGTCAACAAGCGGGTTTTTTTTTGCTAAAATCGCGGCCTAATTTATTTACAGTTTTTATTCATGGCTAAAAATGTTGTAGTACTCGGCACTCAATGGGGTGACGAAGGAAAAGGAAAAGTGGTTGACTTGCTTACAGAGCGAGTTTCTTATGTAGTTCGATATCAAGGCGGCCACAATGCAGGGCACACTTTGGTAATTGATGGCGAAAAAACCGTGTTGCACTTAATCCCATCGGGCATTTTACGTAACAACGTAACTTGCGTAATTGGTAACGGTGTGGTGTTAAGCCCAGAAGCCTTACTGACTGAAATGAAAATGTTGGAAGACAAAGGCGTCCCTGTTACTCAACGCTTGAAAATCAGCGAAGCCTGCCCGCTTATTCTACCTTTTCATATAGCACTTGATGTAGCGCGTGAAACTGCACGTGGAAACAAAGCAATTGGTACTACAGGCCGCGGTATTGGTCCTGCTTATGAAGATAAAGTTTCTCGTCGTGGTTTGCGTGTGGGCGATTTATTTAACCCCGAGCTATTCGCGCTTAAGCTAAAAGAAGTGATGGAATATCATAACTTCATGTTAACCGAATACTACAAAGCCGACGCTCTTGATTTTGACACCGTGCTTGCCGACGCGTTAGACGTAGCCGATTTATTAAAATCGATGGTTGTCGACGTGACCGACTTGTTAGAGCAAGCTCGTGTAGCTGGCGACCCTATTATGTTTGAAGGCGCGCAAGGCACATTACTTGACATTGATCACGGTACATACCCGTATGTAACCTCGTCTAATACCACCGTTGGTGGTGTTGCTACCGGTGCAGGTTTTGGCCCACTTAATATTGACTATGTATTAGGTATTGTAAAAGCTTACACCACTCGAGTAGGATCAGGTCCTTTCCCAACCGAACTAGATTGTGAAGTTGGACAACACCTTGGCGTAAAAGGCCATGAGTTTGGGGCAACCACTGGGCGCAAGCGTAGAACAGGCTGGTTCGATGCAGTCGCCATGAAACGCGCCGTTCAGCTAAATTCGATTACTGGTTTTTGTTTGACCAAGCTTGATGTGTTAGACGGTCTAGAGACCTTGCGCATTTGTGTAGGTTACAAAGACGAACAGGGCAATGTGAGTACAATACCACCACTTGCCGCGGAAGGTTATGAAGCGGTAACGCCTGTATATGAAGACATGCCTGGTTGGTCTGAAAATACGTTTGGTGTGACTACCCTAGAAGGTTTACCAGCAGCCGCAAAAGCCTATATTAAACGCATTGAGGGCCTAACTGGCGTGCCAGTTGATATTATTTCTACAGGCCCTGATCGCGCTCATACTATGGTACTTCGCGACCCATATAGCGTATAAGCCTACTCGCAAATTTTGTGCATATTGGCGCTAGCATCTTATGATGCTAGCGCTTTTTTATGACTTGTTTCTTCTTGTACCATAGTCGCCAATTACGCATAATTCTGCTAACCTGATGGTATTGAAATGTGGAGAAATTAACATGACGCAAACGGTAGCCCCGGTAATTAAACTACAAGATACCACTGTCAATATTGATGAAGCTGAATTTGCCAATATTACTGCGCTAAAAACTAAGCTCGATGATTACTTCGCTTCTGGCGCCACGCAATCTATTAGCTGGCGTAAGCGTCAGCTCAACGCATTTTTAAAACTCCTACAGCAAGAGGAAAAAGCGATTTGCGAAGCGCTGCATCAAGATTTACATAAATCAACTGAAGAAGCTTACATTACCGAAGTTGGTTACCTTATTAAAGATGTCCGTTTTTTACTTAAACACCTTGAAAAATGGGCTAAGCCTATTTCAAAAAGTACGCCTTTGCTTGCTATGCCAGCAAAAAGCTATTTAAAACCCGAGCCGTTGGGCACGTGCTTGGTAATAGGGGCATGGAACTATCCGTTTCAACTATCACTAAGCCCGATGTTGGCAGCCATTAGCGCAGGTAACTGCGTTATTGTGAAACCCTCTGAGTTAGCGCCAGCAACATCTACTTTAATTGCACGGCTGTTACCAAAATATCTAGATATGAACGCCATTGCGGTAGTTGAGGGCGGTAAAGAGCCCACTACGGCACTATTGAGTCTACCTTTTGATAAATGTTTTTACACCGGTGGTGAGCAGGTAGGTAAAATAGTGATGTCGGCAGCCGCCAAACACCTTACGCCAGTGACCTTAGAACTGGGCGGTAAAAGCCCTTGTATTATTGATAAAAACATTGATTTAGAGGTGGCACTGAGTCGTATGGTGTGGGGAAAACTTATGAATGCGGGGCAAACCTGCATCGCCCCCGACTACTTACTCGTGCATCATAGTAATCTTGATAATGTGGTAGAAGCCCTTAAAAAGGTAATCGTAAAGCAATACAAAAAGGATCCACAACAAAATCGTTTTTATGGCCGCATTATCAACCAACGTCATTGCGCGCGCTTGGCCAGTTATTTAGAAGACCAAAATGTGGTGTTTGGTGGCAAAGTAGATATAGAAAACAAATATATCTCGCCTACCATAGTGGTTAATCCCGACGTAAATAGCCCGCTGATGCAAGAAGAAATATTTGGTCCAATTATTCCAATTGTTAGCTTTAGCGGTCGCAGTGATATGTTTACTTTTATTAATAAGCGGGCGAAGCCTCTCGCGGCTTATGTATTTACCAATGATAAAGAGTTTGAACAAAAATGTGTAGAGCGCATTAGCGCGGGCTCAATGTGTATTAATGACACCGCTATGTTTATGCTCAATCCTGAGCTTCCATTTGGCGGCGTTGGGGTAAGTGGTATGGGTCGTTATCATGGCAAATACGGTTTTGATACTTTTTCTCATCAAAAGTCGGTACTGCGCCGCAGTTTTAGTTTAGAAAACAGCCTTCGTTACATGCCACTGAATACAATTAAGATGTGGTGCTTAAAACGGTTTATCAAATGACTTCAGCAATTATGCCATTTCATCTGGCCATCCCTGTTAATTGCTTAACTCAAGCGCGGCAATTTTATGGCACGGTCTTAGCTTGTGAGCAAGGGCGCAGCAGTCAACAATGGGTTGATTGGAATTTTTTCGGCCACCAGTTAGTCACGCACCTTGTAGAAACTATGCCACCAAGTGTAAACCCGAATACGGTTGATAACAAATCGGTGCCGGTGCCACACTTTGGTGTGGTCCTTGCAAAGTCTGATTGGGAAGCCACTGCGCAAAAGCTTCAGCAGCATAATATAGACTTTGTGATTGCACCGTATATTCGCTTTAAAGGTAAAGCTGGCGAACAGGGTACATTTTTTATTTATGATCCCGCCGGCAACGCGCTAGAGTTTAAATACTTCAATAATATGGATTCGTTATTTGCCCAATAGGTCGTTCAGTATCTTAATCACAATTGCAGTAAGCGGTATGCATGACAAACAAGAATATTAGTAAAAACACCACGGGGTGGCGTCGTTTACCTCGGGCCACTTATTGTTCGTTACAGGGCTATAAGGCGGCGTGGCAATTTGAGTCAGGCTTTCGGCAGTATTGCATATTGTCGCTGTTGTTAGCGCCTTTTAGCGTGTTTATATCAAGTTCAACTACGCAGTGTTTGCTATTGATCAGTAGTTTGGTTTTATTACTACTGGCAGAAATTGTTAATTCAGCTATTGAGGCGGTTGCTGATGCAGTAAGTCAAGAATATAACGAGCTTATTGGCCGCGCAAAAGATTTGGGATCTGCTGCGGTGTTTACCGCTTTGCTACTCGTTATATTGATATGGGCAGTGGCAATATATGAATACGTAAGCGTATTACTCCCTTAAACTAATCACAAAATTACGTTGATAAGAAATCGCAATCAACCATAAAAACGACATTCTTATATTATTTGCCTACGCCTAGATTAGTAAGATACTCAGCCCTATGTAAGCAACGATGGTAACAGCACCAGTGAATAATGCATAAGGTAACTGGGTTTTAACGTGCGTTAGCAAATCAACACCTGCAGCTAATGAGGCCACAGCCGTGGTATCCGATATAGGCGAGCAATGATCGCCAAAAATACCGCCCCCCAATATCGCTGCGAGCACTAATTCAGGCGGTATACCTAAGCTAGTGACCAAGGGCATGCCAATAGGGATTAATATTGCAAAGGTACCCCAAGACGTTCCCGTGGTAAATGACATAATGGCTCCCGCAATAAATAATGCCGGTACGACGAATATAACAGGCAAGTAAGTACCTACTAATCCAGAAACAAATAATCCAGTGCCAAGCTCTTTTAAGCTATTACCCAACGCTATCGACAACATCACAATTGCTACCAAAGGCAGCAATTCAGCCATACCTGAGAACCCTAGTTTAAAGGTGTTTTGGGTATTACTCTTTTTGCTAATAACCAACAAGGCAAAACCTACCACACAGGCTAAAAAGGTGGCATACAATACCGACTTGCTGCCGCTACCTTCACTTAGCTGCCCGTTTCCTGTGTAATACATAAAGCCGAACATCCCTACAATCATCACGCCTAGTGGCAACAACATATAGCGGGATTTGCTAGGTGGCGGGACCTTTATGTGACCGTCGATACGTTCAAGTTTTTGCTCGGCTATGGCCATTGGCCCGTGCAATTTATCGCTAATAATAGTGTAGGCTACAATTATTAAGGTTAACCATGCATAAATGTTGTAAGGAATGGTGCTCCATAGCACCATTAATGGGTTGCTTGCTAATTCATAATTACTAATAAGCCCAAGTACATAAGCGCCCCAGCCATTTAATAAAATTAATATACACACCGGTGCACAGGTACTGTCAATAATATAAGCTAAGCGAGCACGGCTCATCTTAAATTTGTCGAATAGCCCTCTTGCCATAATACCTGAGGTTAGCACGCTTAAGTTTGACTCAATAAAAATAGCCATGCCGGTTAGCATGGTTATACCACTTGCTCTGCGTTTTGTTTTAGCAATGCCCGAGTCGACCAGTTTATTCACAAAAGCGGCCACACCGCCTGACTCCCGCATAAATGCTAAAAGCGCCCCCACCAGTAATGAAAATAACAAGATACGGGAAGTACCTGCACTACTAATGGTCGATATCATGCGTTCAATGGTGTTAATTGGCGTCAGTAAAATGCTGTTAGACGTATCACCTAACAGCAACAAGGCTTCGGCGCTTACAATGGCTAATAACAATGCCAAAATCACTTCTTTTTTCCATAACACTACTGCTATGGCAACTGCTGGCGGTATTACTGTTAACCAATCCAAGCGCTACTCCTTTATTTTTTTGCCAATATGGCTTCGTATATTAGGGTCATTATGTTGCCGTAGTTGGCCATTGCGTATTGATCAGCCGCAAACTGATTTCCCTGATCAGATGACAATGCCTCTGAGTGTTGTTTGTTTGTGAGGTATATAATGGCTAAGTCTAGTTCAGGATCGATAACCGTGGCAACGCCCGTATCACCGGTTAAGCCATATGCTTGTGGGCTGGCATACGGGCCAAAATGCCACTGCGTATTGTTGGTCGCTAGTCGCCAGCCCAGTCCTATTGAATCTTTTACAAACTCAGGATGAACAAAGCGTTGTAAGGTCTGCGGGGTAAACAAATGCGTGTCACCGTAGCCGCCACCATTCAGCAACAGTTGTGCTAAAACACCCAGATCGTATGCGTTTGAAAATAAACCTGCGTGCCCTGATACCTCTTGCATTGAATAAAAGGCTAATTCATCGTGGACTTCACCTTGCAGCACGTGTTTTCTTACATTGTCGAACATCACTGTACCGCCACGGGTATTACCCTGTATCTCAGTTGCAGCAAATTGTGTCGCCTCATAGCCTTTTTGCAATGGCTTAAATGCACTGTGTGTAAGCTTTAACGGGGCAAAAATTTGGTTTTCAACAAACTCATCCAAAGGCATTTGCGTAATGCGCTCAACTAACAAGCCCAATATTAAAAAGTTGGTGTCAGAGTAGGCTTGGTCCGCTCTTCTAGGACCAGAAAGCGGTAATTTTTTTAGCACAATATTTTGCGTGAGGGGTTTTTCTTGAGAATACAAGGTATCGCCAAATACAGGATTGGGCTTGAATATCTCTATATTGTTGCTGTAGCCAGACGCGTGTGTGAGTAAATCGGCAATAGTACGGGTGTCGCGGCCATCGCCATTATATTCAGTTAAATAGGCTGAAATAGGCGAGTCTAAGGCAAGTTTACCTTGGTCCACCAACATCATGATGGCTAAAGTAGTGGCAAACACCTTAGTTTTTGCCGATAAATCAAACGCTGTGTCTACTTGCATTGCCTGTGGTTCGGCTAATGCCTTGGCGTCATCGTTGTATTTACGTGCATAACCATACGCGCTTTGCTTAACCACTTGTCCTTTATGAATTACCATTACACTAGCGCCAGGAAAGCCATTACTTATGTCATTTTTTATCAGTGCATCGAGCTGACTAAAATCGTAGGCCGGTTTTTTATGCAAAGTAGGATAGGTAAGACCAATTTTTAGTAAGGCATTATCGTCACCTTCTAAATTAGCAACGCGCAAACTGTTTATGCCATTTTGCGTTCGCTTTGCAATACTATACACAACTGACTTTTGTTGGTCCCAGCGCTCGCTTAAATTGAGTTTTTGCTCGTTAATAAAAATATCAGCATGACGAATATGCTGTGCGTTAATGATAATGTTACCGCTATTGGCTTTACCCACAAATTTAACGCGTTGGTTTTGGTACAGATTATTGGCAACTTGAGGCACAAAGGTAAACGCCAGTTGATGCCCTTGTCGAGTATGTTCGGGTAACTCTTGCTGGGATTGATGATATTGCGCTATGAGTTGTTCGGCTTGTTTACTGAAATACTTTTCTAATAATGCAAATAAGGTAGCGGCAGTACTTGCATCGGCTTGGTAATTGACTTGCCATGGTATAAAGTGCATTTGAAACGCGCCTATCACGTCTTGCGTTTGCTTATCGAGCACGCCGGTTTGTGCAATCTTGTAGCCATAGACATTGAGTGCCCGCTGTAATAGACCAATGCTGGGGGCTTGGGCATCAAAGTACTGCCAGTATTTACCCACGGTTTGTTTGTCGTACCACGCGCCAACACCTGCTTCGTAGAGCTTTTGCCAAGGAAACCGCGGGCCGGGGTCGTTTTTACGCGAGGGCGCGATATCAGAATGTCCCACTACCGCAGTAGGAGAGATGTCTGGGTTACGCGCTAATATGCCTTTGCTGAGCTCAATTAATAAGGCAATTTGTTCGTCTTCAAAGTCGGGGTAAATACAACTGGCTTTGGGCTTAATAAATCCTGGCGGGACGTCGCGCTCAAAACACTCTGGTGTATTTACTATTTCAATACCAATAGAAGAATCATTGAGCCCATTGCGACCTTGCCAATAACTCACTCCGGCATGCCAGGCGCGTTCTGTTTCATCAACTAATTGCAATACTCGCAAAGAATCGTGCGGGTAGGTGTCGTCGTTTAGTTTGGGAATAAGGTAATGTGAACTCACGCCGCCACCTTCACTGACTAAAAAATCAATAGAGCGGGCATAATTTACGGCGGTAAAATGCATTACCAATGATTTTACTCGATAACTGGAATTGCTTGAGGGCATGTCGCTGATCTTCAGCGTAGTTTGGGTACTGGTACAACTGCTTAGCATTAAAGCGAAAACTACCACTACTACTGTTTTAAGGCTTGTGAGTAATTTCAAGGTGTTAGTAGCCATGTTTGTGTGAAGCATTATACATTTCCCATCGCGTTGCGCAGGTGTCCATGGTGTTCCGACAGCATAGAACTGGCTTTTTCGCTATTGGTGTTGGTAAGCAGCATAAGTATTGCTAGCTTAGCATTGTTGTTTGCATTGAGCAGTGCTTGTTGAGCCTCAAGGTGCTGACATTGTGTTGCCTGCATAACAATACGGATTGCCCTCGCATGCAATTTTTGATTGGAAGCATTTACGTCAACCATGAGGTTCTCATACACTTTTCCCAGCTTTATCATAGTGGCAGTGCTTAGCATATTCAAAATCAACTTTTGCGCCGTACCTGACTTCATTCGGGTAGAGCCGGTAATACACTCGGGCCCCACGTTAGCGCAAATACCCGCTTTGGCAATACTGAGTATTGGCGCATTAGGGTTACATGCTACGCTAACGGTATTACAGCCTAGATTATCTGCATATTCTAATGCACCTATTACGTAGGGAGTACGGCCACTTGCGGCAATGCCAACAACAGTATCTTGTGCTTGTAGATGGTGGGCGACTAAATCGTCAGCACCTTGCTGGGCGCTATCTTCTGCGCCTTCTACTGCATGGGTTAAGGCTTTACTGCCACCAGCAATGATTCCAATTACCATCGTGTCGGGCACGCTAAACGTAGGCCGACATTCTACCGCATCGAGCACCCCTAAACGCCCACTGGTACCTGCCCCGATATATATTAGTCTTCCGCCGCTTTTAATACTGTTTACCGCAAAGTCTACAGCTTGAGTAATACTGGGCAAGGCAGCTTCAACACTGCTGGCCACCTTTTTATCTTCAGCATTAATAACACTCAACATATCGAGCGTAGATAGCGTATCAATTTGCATCGTATTGGGGTTACGGCTTTCTGAGGTCATACCGCGCAGTTCTTGGAGCATATCTGTTAGTGGCTTTGTCATTAGTGGGCAGTCTCATTTACAGTGCTATTAGCAATACTACCGGGAGTGGTTTGTTTACCCAAGCAGCATACCAATGTTGCCACCGCAGTGCCGAGCAGTAATTGGTAGGCAAAGTTAACATCAAAACGCAGGTGTTCAGGTAAGTATAGGGTTTGGATATACGATTGCATCATAACGGGTATTAAAAAACCAACCAGCAAGGCCAATACAATTGACCATTGCGCACCGCGTTGGGTAAATAACGCGGTAAAATATACGCCTAATAGTCCACTGTAAGAGAACACCATTACACTGAGCGCAAAGGCGAGCAATGGCATATCTGAATATTGTTGCCAGTAGTAACACAAACCAGCCATTATGCTCAGTAATATCGCCACTACGCCCATACTGATGCGTCCAGCAAACACTAAATGTGCTTCACTGGGCTCTGTTTTTTTCACCAGCTTACAGTAATAACCCTTGTATAAATCTTGTACTGCCACTGACGACATACTGTTTAAGCCAGAGTTTAAGGTAGACAAAGCGGCTGCAATAATACCTATTGTTACAATGGCTTTAATGCCGTTGGGCAAGTCGGTAAGCACGTAATACATAAAGATGGTAACGGTTTGGCCAACAAATTCGGGCGTAGGGGCGCCGTTAAGGCCGTTTTTCATTAACTCTGGACGTTGATAGTACACATATAACAATAAGCCAATACACACAAAAATTAAGACTACAGGAATGCCCATTAAAATAGAGCTGACTAAGGCTTTTGTGGCGCTTTTAGCATCTTTACAAGTAAGCATGCGTTGGGTCACGTCTTGGTCAAGTCCGAAGGCGGCAATATTAAGTAACACAAAGCCAGTCATTATAGACCAAAAACTAAACACATTGGCTGAACTGACATCAGCATTAAAGTTAAGCAAGGTGAGTTTAGAGGGGGCATCGTTTCCAGGATTTGCGAGCACCTCTATGATTTGATTTAGGTCGGCAGGAATACTCATTAATAAGTAGCCTAACACCAACAACGCTGCAGACACATACACCATAGCTTGAATCACATCGCTGTAAATTACGCTTTTTATACCGCCATACATAGTGTACGCAAAACCAATGGTGGCAATCAGCACTATTGACAACATTACATTGCCTGCGTCGATGTTGCCAAACAATATCATTGCCACCGCAATGGCTGCCATATACAAGCGAGCGCCACTGGCAAACAAGCGGCCAAGCAAATACACAGTACCCGCTTGATATTTTGCGTTAGCACCAAAGCGCTGTGCTAAAAGTTCATATACAGTAAATACCTTATGTTGATAAAACTTGGGCATTAAAAAATATGAAACAAATAGCGCAGCCACAAAGCCCGCAATGTTGGTTGCTAAATAAGTAAGATCGCCGCGATAGCCTTGGTCAGGGCCACCTAAAAAAGTAGCCGCAGATTGCGAGGTGGCAAGTACTGATATTCCCACTAACCAAATGGGCATTTGGTTTTTCGCTAAAAAATAGTCTTTACTTGATTGCGCTTTGGTATTAAACCAAATGCCAGTAACTAGCAATACTAAACCGTAGACCGCAAATATTGACCAATCTAATGCTGAAAACTGATCGATCATCGTGACGGTCTCGCACTGGCTTGCATCGTATTATAGCTGGTGTTTGCATAACATGTGCAACACATCTTAAGGTACATGGTGAAGTCCTTATTTATTGTTATTCTACATTGACTAAACCCGCGGTATTAGGCTGCATACCGTGCGTGAATGACTCAATTTATATGTGCTTTTGCTTAGTTTACGTTTATGCGACTAATTTTTATAGCAAATATAGATGAAAAAGCTATTTTTCTGGCTTACACTTGCAGCCCACAAACGCTGATAGGACTAACTCGGGTGAGCCGGCCAACGCTTGCGCTAATTGATTTAGCGGCATTAACACAAAATTTATCTGATTTGATTGCGGTAAATCGCAATAGTAAAATTGTGTCTGTGGTAAAAGCGGATGCGTATGGTAATGGCGCAGTTCCTGTTGCTAGGGCTATTCAGCAACAATCTGATATATTGGCTGTGGCCTTTATTGACGAGGCGCTAGCGCTAGTAGACAGTGGAATCACTAAACCCATACTGGTTTTGCAGGGGCCGCATACCGAGGATGATTTTGCACGTGGCGCACACGCTGATATCATTTGGATGATGCATTCACAATGGCAACTTGATGCTTACCACGCATATGTTCATACCCAATCTACTTACCCCAAAGCGTGGTTTAAATTTGATACCGGCATGCACAGATTGGGTTTGCCGTGTGACCGTTTTAGCGAAATTTTATCTGCAAACCAAGCCTTGATTAACGAGCATACCGTTATTGTAAGTCATTTAGCGTGCGCCGATGAACCTGAACAAGACCATGCTAATCATCAAATTTCTCGTTTTTTACAGCTTGCTAAGCAATCAGGATTACCTTTGTGTATTGCTAATTCAGCGGCAGCGATGCGCTTTGAACAGGCGCGACAAGATTATGTCAGAATTGGGATTGCGATGTATGGGGCAACGCCGTTCCAAGTATTTGATAACCCAATGCAACTTCGTCCTGTGATGCAACTTAATTCAGAAATTATTGCCTTACGTACAATTCCTGCCGGTGACACCGTGGGATATGGTGCAACTTGGCAAGCAACACAACAAACGGTAATAGCGACTGTTGCCCTAGGTTATGCAGATGGGTATCCTCGTCATGCGCCTATTGGCACACCAGCGTGGTGCAACAACCAGCGTATTCATTTGGTGGGTCGTGTATCTATGGATATGCTCACGTTTGACGTGAGCCATTTAGCAGAACCTAAAATAGGCGATATGGTGCAACTTTGGGGTGACAAACTCCCCATAAATGAAGTGGCAGAGCACGTTGGTACCATTGGTTACGAATTAATGACGCGAGTATCAGCTAGAGTACCGCGAGCATACACATAAGATGACAAATGCACTACTATAGTAAAAACATATATACATATAGCGCACGGAGCGAGCCATGAGTAAGTGGATTATTGGGGTAGATGCCGGTGGCACCAAGTGTAAGGCAAGTTTGTTTAATGCCGCGGGTGACGAAATAGCCTCATCTACCACTGGGCCGGCTAATTTATTTAGTGACTTTCAAGGGGCTATAGCCTCTATTATGCTGGCATGCGAGCAAGTTTTGCTGGCAAGCGGACACCATATTAAACCAGAACAATGCGCACTCAGTATTGGTGCTGCGGGCGCTAGTGTGGGTTCTGTTCAGAAAAAAATGCAAGCGTGGCAACATCCTTTTGCCAGCATGCAAATACATTCTGATCTTCACATATCGTGTATTGCCGCAAATGACACACAGCCTTGTGTAATGATAATTGTTGGCACGGGCTCCAGTGTGGCAATTTTCAATAATAATGAGGTAGCGCAGTTTGGTGGCCATGGATTTTTATTAGGTGACGAAGCATCGGGTGCATGGCTAGGTCGCAAAGCTGTGCAGTGGTATTTACACATGTTAGAGCAACTTATTCCCAATACTGAAAAAGTGCAAAATCATGCCCTTGAGCGTGCATTGGCAAAAGTGTTAGGCAATGATATTGATGCTATTATTGAAATGTACGGTAAAGCCAATGCCGCTACTTTTGCTTCGCTTGTTCCTACTCTATTAGCATGTCACGAGCAAAGCGCGAATGTGCAAGAATGGGTTGAGCAGGGCGCGCGGTATTTTGCTAGCATCATTCGTCATCATGCAAACGACCTCCCCATTTTTATCGATGGTGGTTTAGCCGGCCTCTACACGCCAATATTGACCAAAATGTTAACACGTAGTGCTGGCGTACCTAAAAAGTCAGCCACTTATGGTGCATACTTGTGCGTCAACAAGTCCGAAACCTTGTCGCAGAAATTCGCCTAATTTAAGCTGTTAGAGGACAATATGTTATCACATTGGCAAGACTTGCTATTACTTAACGAGCAACTTAGCGAACAAGAAAAACTGATTCAACAAAGTGCTCACCAATTTGCTCAACAAGAGTTGCAGCCAGGCATTTTAATGGCAAACAGAGAAGGTGTGTTTGATAAAAATATTATGCGTAAAATGGGTGATGCTGGATTATTGGGGGCAACCATTGAGGGCTATGGATGTGCAGCCATTAACTATGTGTCATATGGCTTAATTGCACGTGAAATTGAACGCGTTGACTCAGGCTATCGAAGTGCCATGAGTGTGCAATCATCATTGGTGATGCACCCTATTAATGTGTTTGGCAGTGAGTCACAAAAGCAACAATATTTACCTAAATTAGCGACCGGTGAGTACATCGGCTGTTTTGGGTTAACAGAGCCCGATGCTGGTTCAGATCCTGCCGCAATGAATACGCGTGCCAAACGGGTAGAAGGCGGATTTGTATTAACGGGCAATAAGATGTGGATCACCAATAGCCCGATTGCCGATATATTTGTGGTGTGGGCAAAAATGAACGATACCATCAACGGCGAAACGCATGACGATATTCATGGGTTTATACTAGAGCGCAAATTTGCTGGTTTAAGCACCCCTGAAATTAAAGGTAAGCAATCCCTGAAAGCCTCAATTACGGGTGAGATTGTCATGGACGAAGTGTTTGTACCTGCTGAAAATATTCTGCCTAAGGTAAAAGGCCTAAAAGGCCCATTTAGTTGCTTGAACATGGCTCGATATGGCATTTCATGGGGCGTGCTTGGCGCTGCCGAGTGCTGTTGGCACCGTGCTCGCGATTACGGATTACAGCGTAAACAGTTCAATAAACCCCTGGCACAAACCCAATTATTCCAAACCAAACTTGCCGATATGCAAACTGAGATCAGCCTTGGTTTGCAAGCTTCATTGCGGGTAGGGCGTTTAATAGATGCCAAGCAAATGGATCCCGCGATGATTTCTATGGTAAAACGCAACAATTGTGGCAAAGCCTTAGATATTGCCCGCAAAGCGAGAGACATGCATGGCGGTAACGGCATTAGTGATGAATACCATGTTATTCGCCATATGATTAATCTTGAGACCGTTAATACCTATGAAGGCACTTATGATATTCATGGTTTAATATTAGGTCGCTCGCAAACCGGTTTACAAGCGTTCTTTTAGCGCTTTATCGCTTAAGAACTCGGTGCAATGCTATTCATTACTTTAATCAAGTTACTGTTGTATGCGCTGGGTTCAAAGGTCAGCGGCATTTCTGTAATTTTGTCACCACGAGTATTGAGCACTAGTACGCGAGGAAAGCCAGATAAATTATGCTTTGCAGCAAATGCCTGACCTTCAGATGTGTCATGATCTAGCCGAGCAAACACAAACCCTTTTTGAATGGTGTCTGCTACTAAACTATTGGCCAATACTTGAGTATCAAGTTTACGACAGCTAGGGCACCAAATGGCCGAATAGTCAGCCAACACTACTTTACCGCTTTGTTCAGCTATTTTGGTAGCGTCTTCTAATGAATGCACGGTAAATGGTAACTCTGCTAAAGCAGCCTTGCCAAGCTGAGTATGCACAAGTTTGTTACCAAAATACACCACAGCCACAATGGCAATCAAGCCGAGTGTTTTAATCAATAGTTTTTGCATTACTGCCCTTTTTTATTACGTTATTCTGAATGATGACTCTACTGAATTACTAAGACCTAACTAAGCAATAAAATATTTCAGCTATATGTGCCTAACGTAAAAAGAGTGAATTACCAGCGACGAATAATATCTTCATACAACGACTCATCAAGAAGTGATGGCGATGTTGCCGGTGGGTTCATAATGCGCTCGATCTCGTCTTGTTCTTGCATCTGGGCAATATTGGTATTAAATGTTTCTATTAGGTTTTTCGCGTTTGGGGTTGTGGCGAGTAATGCTACCGACACATCTACAATGAATACTGGTTTACTCGATAGATATAAGGGCTCTTCGCCATTACTCACAAGCAACTTGTTAAATTCTTCTAACATGTATTTGTCGGCAATGATGTAATCAACTCGTTGTCCAGCAAGTTGTTGTATATTACCTAAAAAGTCAGTTGCTCTAGCCCAACTTACCGAGCGCTCACCACGGAGTTGGTCAGTGTTTGCAAACCTGCTTTCTATGCCTAAACGCTGGCGATATATTTTATCAAGGCGAGTTAACTGTTTTGCTTTTTGATATTTAGACGCAATGTGTAAGGGTAAGCTTAGATAAGCTTGTGAATACACGTAATTGCTTTGTGGTTCATTTAATGAGTAGTGGTCAATGTAGCCTACAAATTTCCCATTTCTTAAGCCCGAACCTATCCATGCCTGAGTGGTTGCCGTAATGCTAACGTTTTGATCGGGTAGGGCTTGGGTAACAATATCGTTTGCACGAGCACTGTTGTCAGATTTATCAATAAACGTTGATATTTTGTTCCCCACCAATGGCAAGGCAGCCTGAGCACTAAAACAAATGACGCTAAGAATACTAAAACAGACACCCGCTACAACGTGTTTCGATTTCAATCTACACCTCTACATTGGTAAAGTTTATTTGTTATATTAATATAACGAGAAAACACGAGGAATGGATTGCTTACCGCGTGAACGAATATCAATCAGTTTGCGCATTGCGTTTATTCGCCAAATGCCCCTGCTGCACCGGGGTAAACAACTGGGCTTTCAAAGCCGCTTTGACTCACGCTAGCTACACCAAAAAAATAATTATCAATCACTACATTTTCAAGGGTAAACTCAGTCACCTTGCCTACATAACGGCTATATTGCCATTGGGGGGCGTCAGTGTAACGCCAATAAATTTTGTAACCTTTGAGTTGTGGGTTTTGTGCACTGTTTAACGCTGCCCAACTTAGGGTGGTAGAGGGTTCAACCGCACCTTTGATACTCACATTGATGGGCGGTTTAGGTGCCCATGACATACCGGCTAAAGAAACTGCGTTTAATGCAGTGAGTTTAGCGGCATAATCAAAGTCTACCCCGTCGATTGTGTCGCCGTATACGATACCATCTTCTGTGCGCAAATCTTGATGTTGACGCTGATAGTGTTCATTAGTTTCCATAATGCGTACACCCGGATAACCCACATCGTTAAAGGGCTTATGGTGCCCACCGCGTCTAAAACGGTCTAATCTATAAACTACCATGGTATCTAAGTTTTCTATGTAAGCATCGGCCATCTTGTCGATATATCTGGCTAAGTTTCTACTGGGTGAATCCACTTCGCCACCGGTAAAGCGTCTTAAACGGGCTTCTTGTTCGGTTTCAGTATTGCGCGTGCCCTCAGCAAATATTCGAGCAGTAGTATTATTGATAACACCATTTACACCCTCAATATTGCCAATCATGTCGTTATTCAGCACGGCTTTTAATTGCCAATTGTTTGCTTGCGCATACTCTGCCAGTATTTGCCCGCCAAACAAACCTTGTTCCTCACCGGCAAGTGCTGCGTACACAATACTGCCATTGAACTGGTATTGACTTAGTACTCTTGCGGCTTCTAATGTGCCTGCCACGCCCGACGCATTATCGTTGGCACCCGGTGAGTCACTGGTAAAATCCATTACGTCAGAAACGCGTGAATCAATATCACCACTCATTAATACATACTTATTAGGATCGCTTGTACCTTTTTGAATAGCAATCACACTTACCACTTCTGTGGCATCGGGAATTCGACGCTCACCTGAAATAACTTGTGATTGAAAAAACACTTCAAGGCAGCCACCGCATTCAGCCGAAATTTTATCAAATTCGGCTTTTATCCATCGTCTTGCTGCGCCAATACCGCGGGTGTCAGATTCAGTTTCCGACAAAGTATGACGCGTGCCAAAACTAACCAGTGTGCTTATGTCTTGTTCGATGCGTTTTGCAGAAATTTGCTTCGCTATTGTGTGGAGGACCTCAGGTGTATTTACCGTGTTATCAACGGCTGCAGATAGTTGCTGTGCGCTAAGCGATGCACTAGTGAAAAATAGCGCTGCGCTACACATGCTAACAGCAAATGTTTTTACGCGATTGACACAATGGTTATTCAGTAACATAAGATCTCCAATTTTGCTGTATAAAAGCTTAGATATAGGCGTAGGCATCACCAAATAAATGATTGCTATCAAGCCCTAATGGGACAAATGCGTCTCTTATTACGGCTGACATTTCAAAGCGACCCGCTGTATACACCTGTGTATCGCTTAAGCTGGTGAAGTCTGCCATTACCGCTTGGTGTACCATGCCTGTTTTGCCTTCCCAATCGGCGTTTGGGTTTTCTACTACGGGTATAAATATGAAATGAGGGTGCAATGTGGCCAGTGCAGATAAGTCGTCTGCTTCATATAGGTCTTCAGCGTTTTTGGCACCCCAATATAAGTGTATATCGCGCTGTGGCTGTTGTTGTAAGCAGCTTAATACAATTGATTTGGCGTATGAGTACCCTGTACCACCTGCTATCACAATAAGAGGGCGCTCAGATTCGCGTAAAAATGCATTGCCCAAACCAATCTCTACGGTAAGCGATTGCTCTTGGCGGGCCTTCTCTACTACTTCATATGCATAGCTGTTGTCTGGGGTTGCGCCAATATGCAGCTCAATTAAATTATCTTGCGAGGGCATGCTAGCTATTGAAAAGGGGCGTTTGTCGCCTTCGCCCATTACGACCTGTAAATATTGGCCGGGTTTAAAATTGATGGCTTGCTGTGCATCTAGTATTAGTTTTAGCACATAAGGGGTAAGCGGTTCTATACTTACCACTTTGCTTTGTACGGTTATCATGTTGTTCCTAAGTTTGGTGTTGCGATGTTATTGGTATGAACGCCTTATTATTTTAATAAGCCCAATTCATCCCAAATATCATCTACTTTTTGCTTCACGGCTTCATCCATAATAATGGGGGTTCCCCATTCTCTGTCAGTTTCACCGGGCATTTTGTTGGTTGCATCTAAGCCCATTTTCGAGCCTAAGCCAGATACTGGCGATGCAAAGTCTAAATAATCAATTGGGGTATTTTCTATCAATGTTGTGTCTCGTGCGGGGTCCATTCTGGTAGTTATCGCCCAAATGACATCATTCCAATCGCGTGCATTTACGTCGTCGTCACATACTATCACAAATTTGGTATACATGAATTGGCGTAAAAATGACCAAACGCCCATCATCACCCGTTTCGCATGGCCTGGATATTGTTTTTTCATGGTCACTACAGCCATGCGATATGAACAGCCCTCTGGAGGCAAATAAAAATCCACAATTTCAGGAAACTGCTTTTGCAAAATAGGCACAAATACTTCATTTAACGCAACCCCTAAAATAGCGGGTTCATCGGGTGGTCTGCCGGTATAAGTTGAGTGATAAATAGGATTGTCACGATGCGTAATATGCGTGACCGTCATCACCGGAAAATCATCAACTTCATTGTAATAGCCAGTATGATCGCCGTAAGGCCCCTCTGGCGCGGTTTCGTCTTGTGCGATGTAACCTTCCAACACAATTTCGGCGCTAGCAGGCACTTGCAGATCGTTGGAAACCGATTTAACTACCTCGGTTTTATCGCCGCGCAGCAAACCTGCAAAAGCATACTCAGATAAGGTATCTGGTACAGGGGTAACGGCACCCAATATCGTGGCTGGATCTGCACCTAATGCAACCGACACTGGATAAGGCTCACCAGGGTGAGTTTGACACCATTCCCTAAAATCGAGTGCACCGCCTCGGTGCGACAACCACCGCATAATAATCTTGTTTTTGCCAATCACTTGTTGGCGATAAATACCTAAATTTTGGCGTTTTTTGTGCGGGCCTCTTGTTACACTCAAACCCCAAGTAATTAAAGGTGCAGCGTCACCTGGCCAACATCTTTGAATGGGTAGTTTACCCAAATCAACCTTGTCGCCTTCAATGACATTTTGCTGACACGGCGCTCGTTTAACGACTTTCGCGGGCATGTTCAATACCTGCTTGAACACAGGGATTTTACTCATAAGATCTTTGAGTCCCTTAGGCGGCTCGGGCTCTTTTAAGAAGGCCAATAACTTGCCAACTTCTCTGAGTGCTTCTACTGATTCTTGCCCCATGCCCAATGCAACGCGTTCCGGCGTGCCAAATAGGTTAGCCAACACTGGCATGTTATGGCCTTTAGGGTTTTCAAATAAAATAGCAGGGCCACCCGCACGCAATGTACGGTCGGCTATTTCGGTCATTTCTAAATCGGTATCAATGGGCATGGTAACGCGTTTAAGTTGACCAATTTTTTCAAGCTGAGCAATAAAATCACGTAAATCTTTATACTTCATGGTGTAAGGCACTTATAAAAAGGTAACACGCAGTAATGCGTTTAATTGTGCTTATAATACAGTAAAATCACCAAATGAGATTACCCAATACACTAATTACGCGCTAATTTTATATTGATGGGGGTTTGTACTTGAACAATTGACCTATTTGCCGATAAGACTTTATTAGTAATATCGCTTTATCACATAAATTTAATAGGGGTAGTTATGACAATCGCACGTAGCACTGCAAGCATCATACTATTTGTGCTTACAATGAGTTGCACAGGCATGCTAAAAGCACAAGAGTTAGAAGCCGTTCAATTATATTCGCAAGATGAACTCATTAGGCTAATTAATAACAATCAGCATTTAAATCAAGTTGAGCAAGACCGCTGTCAATTGGTACAAGATATTGAAGCGCGTGCCGACGTTATGCGTATTCCTGCTTATCAATTTTTGTGGGGTGATATGCTTGCTTGGGGTGTGTGTGTTGATGTGAACGCAGTACAAGGCGTTTATTACATGCGGGCTGCCGCCGACCAAGGCTTACCTGCTGCGCTAGAGCAATTAGGTCGTTATCATGCAAGTGGTAAGCTGGTACAAGAAGATAAGCAACGTGCTGTTATGTATTTACGTGAGGCATCAGCGCTTGGTAGCCTAAAAGCCCAATTACAACTGGCTGAACTATTTATTGATGGCTATGGCAGCCCATATGATTTTGAAGATTTATATCATTGGTTGTACAACGCAATAACTAGCGATAGAAGCACGCATCAAAAAATTGCGGTTTATATGGGCGAACTGGAAGCCCTTATGCATCCACGGGCAGTGCGTAATGCACGTAAACCCTTGATAGACTAGTATCGTAATAGCCATATAAAAACCAAGCATTGGCTTGGTTTTTTTGTGCCTAAATAAAAGTGAATGTGATATGTTTTATTATCAACACGTACAATTTTACTTTAGGACTTAACATGGCTCAAATAGGCACTCCATTCTCTCGTAATGCAACAAAGGTTATGCTTTTAGGATCGGGTGAACTTGGAAAAGAAGTGGCTATAGCCCTAAAGCGCTTGGGCTGTGAAGTGATTGCCTTAGACCGTTATGAAAATGCACCGGCCATGCAAATTGCTGACAAGCATTACGTATTGTCTATGCTTGACGGCGAGCGTTTGCGCAATATTGTGCACACCGAACAACCGCATTATATCGTGCCTGAAATTGAGGCCATTGCTACCGCGACTTTGCTTTCCTTAGAAGAAGAAGGTTTTAACGTGGTGCCTAGTGCAAAAGCTGCTCACTTAACCATGAATAGAGAAGGCATTCGACGGCTGGTTGCTGACGACTTGGGCATTCCAACATCACGTTTTGTATTTGCGCAAACCGAACAAGAATTTGTAGCGGGTGTTGCAAACATAGGTTATCCATGTTTCGTTAAGCCTATTATGAGCTCGTCGGGTAAAGGTCAAAGTTTGCTGCGCAGTCAAGACGATTTACAAGCAGCTTGGCAGTATGCGCAAGAGGGCGGGCGTGCCGGAATGGGAAAAGTGATTGTTGAAGGATTTGTTGATTTTGATTATGAGATTACCTTACTGACCGTAAGGCATATAAATGGTACCAGCTTTTGCGAACCTATTGGTCATCGCCAAGAAAATGGCGATTACAGAGAGTCTTGGCAACCACAAGCTATGTCTGGTGAAGCCCTACAAAAAGCACAATCTATTGCCGAGCAGGTAACTTCTTCTTTAGGCGGATATGGTCTATTTGGTGTCGAACTATTTGTAAAGGGCGACGATGTGATTTTTAGTGAAGTATCGCCAAGACCCCATGATACGGGCATGGTAACGCTTATATCTCAAGATTTATCTGAGTTTGATTTACACGCAAGGGCATTTTTGCAATTGCCCATTCCGAACATTGGCTTTAGAAAACCATCGGTGTCTGTGGCCTTATTAGTAGAGGGCGAATCAAACAATGTTGAATTTTCTAATTTACAAGAAGTATTGAGCTTACCCAATACCGATTTACGTTTATTCGGCAAGCCAGAAGTAAAAGGCTTACGTAGAATGGGGGTTGCTTTGGCATTTGATGATGATCTAGAAGTTGCGTTGAGCAAAGGGTTACATATGGCTACAGCTCTTGAAGCTAAGGTCTAATAGTTAACACTGTGACCGATGCGCAAATTTCACGCAAATAGATGTGTTCGTCTTCATATTGCTTTATACTTGCCACTATGAAAATAAAATACAGAACAAGTTACTAATATGAGTAACGATCCGCATTTCGAGCGTGAAAAAAACAAGTACGAAAATCCTGTCGCCAGTCGCGAATATCTCTTAAGTTTACTTGCCGAACAAGGCAAACCACTATCTTTTATTGAGTTTTGCCATTTGTTAGATGCCGATGAAGAAGATGCCAGAATTGGTATCCAACGCAGACTCAGAGCAATGGAGCGTGAAGGCCAAGTATTATTCAATCGCGATAAAAAATACGAGATACAACAACAAAGCCAACTAGTGCGAGGGCGTGTGATTGGCCATCGCGATGGCTTTGGGTTCCTTAAGCATTCCGATACTGAAAAAGATTATTTTATCCACATGGGACAAATGAGTACCCTGTTGCATGATGATATTGTTGAGGGCAGTACGGGACACACTGACAAAAAAGGCCGAGTTGAATTTAGGGTGAATCGCGTGATTGAGCCTCGCCCTGATCCCATTGTGGGCCGTTATTATAGCGAGCAGGGTGTTAATATGGTTATCCCTGATGATAACCGTATTTGTCATGAAATCATTATACCTAAAGAATTTACCAATGGTGCTCGTCAAGGGCACGTAGTCGTCGTTGAAATCGTGCAACGTCCACGCAGGCAAATGAATCCCACCGGTAAAATACTAGAAGTACTAGGTGAACACATGGCGCCGGGTATGGAAATAGAAACCGCTCTGCGAAACTTCGATATTCCGCATGAATGGCCTAATGGCGTGCACAAAGCAGTACAAAATTTAGCTGACACCGTACCTGAAGATGCCAAAATGGGACGAGTCGATTTACGTCAACTCCCACTTGTTACTATTGATGGTGAAGACGCCCGAGATTTTGATGATGCTGTATATTGCTTGCCTGAAGACGAGGGCGGTTGGCGTTTGTGGGTAGCCATAGCAGACGTAAGTGCATACGTTAAACTAGGCACTGCATTAGACAGTGAAGCACAAAATAGAGCAACATCGGTATACTTTCCAGAACAAGTGATCCCTATGTTACCCGAGGTTTTGTCAAATGGCCTGTGTTCACTTAATCCTGATGTTGACCGTTTGTGTATGGTGTGCGAAATGCGCATTGATGCTAGCGGCAAACTAGAGGACTACCAGTTTTATGAAGCGGTAATGAACTCCCACGCGCGCCTTACTTACACTAAGGTGTGGAATATTCTAAATGGTGATGAAGAATTACTGAAACGATACTACGATAGAGTTGATGACCTTCACCATTTATATAACCTATACAAAATCCTTAAAAACGCTCGACAAAAGCGTGGTGCGATAGAATTTGAAAGCCAAGAAACAAAGTTTGTTTTTAATGCACAACGCAAAATAGACCACATCATTCCACTTGTGCGCAACGACGCCCACAAAATTATTGAAGAATGCATGATTTTGGCAAATGTTTGCGCAGCGCAATACATCGAAGAAAATCAGGCAGAAGCTTTGTTTAGAATCCATGATAAGCCTGATGAAGATCGTTTGTTAACATTTAGGACCTATTTATCAGAGGCGGGTATTGCGTTTACTGCTAGCAATCAACCTACGCCCAAAGACTTCGCCGAAGTTGCTGCAAAAATCGAAAACAGAGTTGACAAAGAACTCATCCAAACAATGTTATTGCGGTCAATGAAACAAGCTGCTTACGATGGTGCCAATGTAGGACACTTTGGATTAGCACTTGAGGCTTATGCACACTTTACATCGCCAATTCGTCGCTATCCCGATTTGGTTGTGCATCGAGTATTAAAAGCAATTATTAACAAACATGCACAAAAGAAAATATGCAAAGGCGCTAAGTTTTATTCCGAACAAGAAATTGAGTTGTTGGGTGAGCAATGCTCAATGGCAGAGCGGCGCGCCGACGATGCAACACGTGATGTGTCTGACTGGCTTAAGTGCGAATTTATGCAAGATCATGTAGGCGATGTATTTGATGGTGTTGTTGCATCAGTGACCAATTTTGGTTTGTTTGTGCGCATAAACGAATACCAAATTGATGGCCTTGTTCACATTACTTCACTTGGCAGTGACTATTATCGATATGATGACATTAAGCAATGTTTGATCGGTGAAAGCTCAGGTGTGGTATACCGTTTAGGTGATCCAGTGCGCGTAAAGGTGTTGGCAGTCAATCTAGACGATCGCAAGATAGATCTCACCGTTGATGGCTTAGCAGCAATAGATCGTGCATCAAAAAAACGTAAGCCATCTAAGTCAAAACGCGGCGGCTCTGCGGTAACAAGTAAAGAAAACGGTAAAAATACGCGCGATAACGCAGCAAAAGCCAAGCCAAAAGGTAAGCGCAGGGCAAAGCCCAGTGCAAAGGCTAACAAGGCGTCGCGTAACAAGCCTAGAAGAGGCAAATAATGAGTAACACTGCAAAGTGTGTCTTTCATTTATCAACAAGCATAAAAGTCGTATTCATCACTCAATACGCATATTAAATAGGATTGACGCAAACTAATGGCGCAAACAGAATTTATTTACGGTATTCACTCCATTGCTTCCGTACTAGAGAACGAACCCGAAAGACTACTCGAGATTATGGTTGCCAAAGGGCGCAACGATGACCGTATGAATAATGTGGTAAACATTGCTCGAAAACATAAAATTTCAGTGCAATTTGTACAACGTAAAACCTTAGACGACAAGAGTAAAGGTGAACAAAATCAAGGCATAATAGCACGAGCAAAACCCGCCAGAGTGTTAGATGAAGCAGATTTAGACGTAATATTAGACAAACAAACATCGGTGTTTTTACTTGTGCTTGATGGTGTAACCGACCCTCATAACTTAGGGGCCTGTTTACGTAACGCAGATGCCGCCGGTGTACATGCTGTTGTGGTACCAAAAGATAACTCAGTTACCTTAACACCGGTTGTTAGAAAGGTTGCCGTAGGGGCCGCAGAAACCGTACCGCTTATACAAGTTACTAATTTGTCGCGTACATTAAAACATATTCAGCAGAAAGGAGTATGGGTCATCGGTACTGCGGGTGAAGCAGACCAATTGATCTACAACACCCAAATTAAAGGTAGCACCGCCATTGTAATGGGAGCTGAAGGCAAAGGCATGCGACGCTTAACCCGAGAAAACTGCGATGAATTGGTGAAGTTACCAATGGCAGGTTCAGTATCCAGTTTAAATGTTGCTGTGGCCAGTGGCATTTGTTTATTTGAAGTGGTTCGCCAGCGTTTACCGCGTTAGCTCTTCATAAAACCTCATTCAAAACCCCAAAAATGCCTCAATGATTATTGAGGCATTTTTTATGCCCAGCATAAAACTTTCGTATGTGCTGTGTATGGAAATTGCCAAGGCATTGTCAAGCTATGTAAAGGAGTGTAAAGGTAACGAACTAATCCAGAATTTAGCCTACTTACTGCTATTAAATACAACCATGCCGTTTACTTTTTACAACGGTGGTTTTGTTATGAGGAGCAACAATGATAGTGGTAAATAAGATCGCGTTTATTGCAAAAGCAGGCGCATTAATAACAGCAATTGCAGCGCTTAGTGCCTGTGGCGGCAGCAGTGATGACAGCGACAATATAGGGTATGTAAAGTTTTATAATGCGTCTTACGATTCACCCAGCATATTCATGACCTTAGACGAAGATTTAGACAGTGATGACGATGATGAATTTGAACAAACGTTTTCGTCAGTGGCTTATGGTAGCGCTGGTTCAAGAGTTGCACTCGATCCACAAAGCTATTATTTAGAACTAGCATGGCAAAATGAAGACAGCAGTGTACGCAGCGATTTAGAAATAATTATTGAAGATCAACTGAGTATTACTAAAGACAGCACTCAATGGTTAATATTAACGGGCTCTATCCAATCTCCACAACTTAATGTGTTTGATATCCCTATTATTGACGACGATGAAGCTGCAGATGATGCTGACGACGACTTATTTAATATCCGATTTGTAAACCTTGATGAAACTTATACTAACGTAGATGTATATTTCTCAGATACCGATGAAACCTTTGCCGAAGCAACGTTAATCACCAGCTTGTCGGGTATTAGCTTGTCTGATAACTTCAAATTAAGCGAAGACCAGTACAAGGTATACATTACTGAAGCTGGTAGCACCGACGTGTTATTCACCGCCGCTGAAATTGACTATTCATTTGGTGGTCAGTATTTAATTGCCATCCGTGAAAACCAAGGGGTAGGGGGCTCACCGTTTGTAATTGATAATATGAGTAACACTCGCGTAACCCAGTACGATGCCCTTGAATCAAAAGCCAATGTTTCGGTATACAATGGACTAGATAATAACGACTTAGTCGATGAATACAACGCTGAGATTGATGTACAAATTAATGGTACGACAGCAATAGATGCTATAGATGCACTAGCCTATGGCGAGTTCAGCGAAGCATATGA
Source organism: Glaciecola sp. (assembly GCA_049650345.1). Lineage (GTDB taxonomy): Bacteria > Pseudomonadota > Gammaproteobacteria > Enterobacterales > Alteromonadaceae > Glaciecola. Next base: position 128,510 of record JBARZY010000044.1, read on the forward strand.
AGTAGAGAGTGGTGACTATCGCTTTACTATTATCAACGACCAAAATGATGAAATATTGCTACAAAATCGCGTACTCAGTCTTGCTCAAAACACCAATAAAACACTGTTTCTATATTGGACTGAGGAAGAAGTGGATGACGATGGTGACGGCAATGTTGATGAAAACGAAGACGGTGTGGTAGATGAGATACGCCCAGTAATATCGAGTCTACTGGTAGACAATAGCAGCCGTTCAAGATTGTACGACAAAGAACTAACATTGCTTAATTTGGTTAACTCTGATGATTTCTCTGTAGTAAGCTTCTATTTTGTAAAGTCAGATGAAATTATTGATACCGCTGAAAATAGTCGCAGTGTTGTACAAGGTACAACGTCAAGCGTAATCTTGCTTAATAATACTTATCAAGTATTCGTTATTGCTGAAATTGACAACAATGACATTATTATAGACGAGCTTACCTTAACCCTTGATGAAGAAAGTAAAGACCAGTTCTTATTGTTAGAACACTCTGATACAAGTAGCAGCGGTTTTGCTTTACGAATAGTTGACCAAGTCGCTGCTTTGAACGACGACTAAACATCCCTTAACAATATAAATTGTAACTTAGCCGGTAAATCATTGGTTTGCTGGCTTTTTTTCGCCTTCACTCCTAATTCTGTACAATATTTATACAAATAAGCTCTAAAGGCGCCTAAATACAAGTCGATACTAACTTAAGACTCATTAGTCTCGGCTACTTCCCCCTCTATTATTTACTGATGCACTTGGAGAGCTCTGAATGCGAGTTAAGCAAAAACTTATTGCCTATGCAGGATTGGTGAGTTGTGCACTACTGATATTAGGGATCATCTTCTTTGTATTGAGCCAGTCTGTACAAACTAAACTCATGCAAGCTTCAGCGCTTTCCCAACAAGCAGTTGCGTCATCTGATGATGTCCAAGCGACAATCACTAACAGTCAAACTGAACTTAATACGATGGCAATCAAATTGAGTGACGTAACAGAACCGCTTAATCTAAATAAACAGCGCCTTGCGATTTTAGATAGGAAATCAGGTGCGGTGATTAACAGAATCACTGAGCTCATAGAAACACTGTTACTTGCGACAGATTTACTTGATGAAGACAGCGACGTTTTGTTTGAGATCGAAGACGCCATATACGAACTTGAAGACATTCAAGGCGAATTAAGAAGAGAACTTCAAGCAAATATACAAACCACAGCAACTGCTAATAATAGTGTCGCGAACGATGTCATAAACGGCGCGAATGACCTTACTAAACTCAATCAGGATTTCCAGAACGCATTTGACTCTTTAATAGCGGTTAATGTTAGCAACACCGAAAATAACCAAAATGCGATTAGCAAAATCAAAAATGCTGAGCAAGAGAATAAACATGCAAAAATTATAACCATGATAACGATTGTGATAATTGCGTTAATTGTAATTGGTGTTGTTGTGTATACCATTATTTTGGTTACTAAACCTTTAGACTCGCTTTCACAAGGCATTGAAAAGGTTGCAGGCGGCGACTTCACAACAGTATTTTTATCTATAAGAAAAGACGAATTTGGAGATGTGTCTGATGCCATGAACACGATGGTCTCAACAATAAAACAAACAATCGAAGATATCAGTCAAGAAGCATCAGTACTGTTAGATACCGCTAGCAGTATGGAAGAAAACAGCATGGCGACCAAACGAGCCATTGAAAAAGAACAAGATGAGGTAACTTCTGTAGTGTGTGCAACTGAGCAAATGCTACAAACAGTTAAATCGGTCACAATTGCATCTCATGAATCGCTCGACTCCTCACAAGCATCAAATGAAGCATCAAAAAATGGCGTAAAAATCGTCAAGGAAAATATTCGTAAAGTCAATCAACTAGCGACTGAATTTAACAAGGCAGCATCGGTTGTAAGCAATGTTCAGACTCATACTGAAGAAATTCACAAAATTTTAGAAGTTATTAAAGATATTACTGAACAAACTAACTTACTGGCACTAAATGCAGCGATTGAGGCAGCAAGAGCTGGTGAACAAGGCCGAGGTTTTGCTGTAGTCGCAGATGAAGTTAGGCAATTGGCGCTACGCACGCAAAATAGTACAACCCAAATTACCGATATTATACAGGGTTTGATTGCATCCTCTGAGAATGCCGTCGCATTAATGAAAAATAGCGAGCATGGCGTTATTGAAACGTCAGAGGAAGCAGCAAAAATTAATCGTGTGTTTGAAACAATTTCAGAAAAAGTGGCTGATATTCAAATCAGAATTGACACGGTAGCATCCGCTAGCGAAGAGCAAAGTCAAGTATCTCAAGATGTACAAAAACGTATGCAAAATATAGATTCAGAAACGAGGAATGTTTACAACATGGCCAACGATGTGGTGACAAAGAGTTCATCGTTGAAGCAAGTTAGTGAGCGCATTGCTCGTCAATTAAATCAATTTATTATTTAACCGTAGAGACATATTATGAAACGTATAAGCCTAGTAAAGCCCTTGCAAATTATCAGCCTTTTGTTGGTTTCTTTGAGTCTACATTTTTCAGTATCAGCACAAACCGCTGAAGAATTTGGCGCAGTCATTAACTTGTCTGGCAAGCAAAGAATGTTGACCCAAAAAATGTCTAAAGAAGTGATGCTAGTGGCGTTAGATATAGAAAAGCAGTCTAACTTAAATAACCTTGCCAAGACTTCGTCCTTATTTGATAAAACCTTAATGGGATTGCGAGATGGTGATTCAGGCTTAGGTTTACCCGCTACTGAGTCAAAGAGAATTTTACGGCAGTTGAAAAAGATAGATGCTAAATGGCAAGCATTTTACCCTAATATAAAAACGATACTTGCGAATAATACCGTTGAGCAAGCTCAGTTAGACGCAATTGGTACACAAAACCTTCCTCTGCTTAAAGAGATGAATAAGGCGGTAGGGGCCTATGAGAAAGAAGCTGCTAAAGGTGGTATGAAAGCCGACCCAGGCCTAGCTGCCAGCTTAAACTTATCGGGTAAGCAACGTATGCTAACGCAAAAAATGAGTAAAGAATTTTTAATGGTGGCACATGGATATGATGTGGTAAATAACCGCTTAAATCTGCTGGAAACTTACACTTTATTTGAACGAACACTATCAGGTTTAAGTAAAGGCGATGAAACCCTGGGTTTACCGCCAACGACTAACGCTGATATAAATACGCAGCTCGATGTGGTAAAAGATCTTTGGCAAGAAGCAAAGCCGGTATTTGAGAGAGCATCAAAAGATGCGTATACGCCAACATCAGACGACATTAAAGTAGTCGCCAAGCTTAATTTGCCGTTACTTAAAGAAATGAATAAAGCTGTTGGGATGTACGAGCAGCTCGCTAAATAGTTTCTTAGCTACACGTAAGTCCATACACACGTTAATGAGTCAAATTTTCGTGTGTATGGTCTGATTTACCCCATTTCTCTAATCATTACCCCCCCTTTCAGTTGTTCACCCGTAAATAATCAAATTTTATACAAATTAGACTATGCCTACGTCAGCTTTTCTGTTATAGTTTCGCGCCCTTTTTGTGGGGGTATGGTCTATTTTTTAAACGGCTAAAATTAAAAGTCATTAGAAAATAGCAGCTTAGCGACTCGTGAGAGTCATAATATTAAACAGCGGAGCACTAACATGATCCAAATGCAAACTAACCTGGACGTAGCCGATAACTCGGGCGCTCGCAGGGTTCAGTGTATTAAGGTTCTAGGTGGCTCGCATCGCCGTTATGCACACATAGGCGACATCATTAAAGTTACTGTGAAAGAAGCAATTCCTCGCGGTAAAGTTAAAAAAGGTGACGTTTTGAATGCAGTGGTGGTGCGTACTAGGAAAGGCGTTCGCAGAGCTGATGGTTCAACTATCCGTTTTGATAACAACGCAGCTGTTTTGCTTAATGCAAACAAGCAACCTATTGGCACTCGTATTTTTGGTCCGGTCACAAGAGAACTTCGTGGAGATTCATTCATGAAGATCATCTCATTGGCCCCAGAAGTACTATAAGGAGTCACGATAATGGCTAGAAAAATTCGTCGTGATGATGAAGTAGTCGTATTAGCGGGTAAAGACAAAGGCAAGCAAGGTAAAGTATTGCGTGTTTTAGCGTCTGAAGACCGTGTATATGTAGAAGGCGTAAATATTGTTAAGAAACACCAAAAGCCAAACCCGCAAGCGGGTGAGCCTGGCGGCATTATTGACAAAGAAGCTTCTATTCATGTTTCAAATATAGCGTTAGTTAACCCAGCAACGGGTAAAGCTGATCGCGTAGGTTTCCGCATGGAAGACGAGAAGAAAGTTCGTTTCTTCAAGTCTAACGGCGACCTAGTTTAACTATTGGAGAGTACGATGGCGAAACTGCATGAGTTCTATAAAGAGACCGTAGTAGCCGATCTTGCGAAGCAGTTCGGATACAAAAGTGTCATGCAAGTCCCTCGGATTGAGAAAATCACCTTAAACATGGGTTTAGGTGAAGCAGTAGCAGACAAGAAAGTCCTAGAATCAGCGCAAGCTGATATGGCGGCTATCGCTGGTCAAAAGCCAGTTGTCACTGTTGCTAGAAAATCAGTAGCGGGTTTTAAAATCCGTGAAGGTTATCCGATTGGCTGTAAAGTAACCCTACGTGGCGAACGTATGTGGGAATTCCTTGAGCGTTTAATCTCAATTACTATTCCTCGTATCCGTGACTTCCGTGGTCTTAACCCGAAATCTTTTGACGGTAAAGGCAACTACAGCATGGGTGTACGTGAGCAAATCATCTTCCCTGAAATCGATTTCGATAAAGTGGATAAAGTGCGCGGTATGGATATTACTATCACTACAAGCGCAGATACTAACGAAGAAGCACATGCTCTATTGAGTGCGTTTAGCTTCCCGTTTAGAAAATAAGGTGTAGGGTTATGGCAAAAGAATCAATGAAGGCGCGCGAAGTAAAACGTGCCAAGCTGGTTAAGAAGTATTCAGCAAAGCGTGATGCGCTAAAAGCAATCATCAGTGATGTTAATGCTTCAGAAGAAGAGCGCTGGGACGCTGTTCTTAAGCTACAACAACTTCCACGTGACTCGTCACGTTCACGTAAGCAGAACCGCTGTCGTGTAACGGGCCGTCCACATGGTTTCCTACGCAAATTTGGTCTTTCTCGTATTAAGCTTCGTGAAGCTGCAATGCGTGGTGAAGTCCCTGGCCTTAAAAAAGCCAGCTGGTAAGGAGTAGCACATATGAGCATGCAAGATCCTATCGCGGATATGTTTACCCGAATTCGTAACGGCCAACAGGCTTCAAAAGTTACGGTTTCTATGCCTTCATCTAAGCTTCGCGTTGCTATTGCAACCTTGCTTCAGGCAGAAGGTTATGTAGAAGGTTTCTCAGTTGAAGAAGGCACAAAGCCTACTTTAACCGTAGCGTTGAAATACTTCGAAGGTAAAAAAGTAATTGATACAATCGAAAGAGTAAGCCGTCCTGGTTTGCGCATCTATAAGAAAAAAGATGAGCTTCCTAAGGTACTAGGCGGACTTGGTATTGCTATCGTGTCGACCTCTAAAGGTGTGATGACTGACCGTGCAGCGCGTAACGCTGGCATGGGTGGTGAGATCATCGGTTATGTAGCATAACGGAGAATATAATATGTCACGTATAGCAAAAGCACCTGTAACCATCGCATCTGGCGTAGAAGTTTCTATCGCTGGTCAAGAAGTTACAGTTAAAGGTAAAAATGGCACATTAACTCGTGTTTTTAACGATGCAGTTGCAATCTCACAAGAAGACGGCGCATTAGTAACGGCTCCTAAAGAAGGCGTTGCGAATGGTTGGGCTCAAGCGGGAACAGCTAATTCATTGTTAAACTCAATGGTTAAAGGTGTTAGTGAAGGTTTTGAAAAGAAACTTCAACTACTAGGTGTTGGTTACCGTGCTCAAGCACAAGGTAGCAAACTTAACCTAACGTTGGGCTTTTCTCACCCTGTCGTATACGAAATGCCTGCTGGCATTACCGTACAAACGCCTACACAAACTGAAATCGTTGTTACTGGCAGTGATAAGCAGGTAGTAGGTCAGGTTGCTGCGAACATTCGCGCTTACCGTCCACCAGAGCCTTATAAAGGTAAAGGTGTACGTTACGCTGATGAAAATGTTCGTCGTAAAGAAGCTAAGAAAAAGTAGGTGGGTGTTATGGATAAGAAAACAGCTCGCTTGCGTCGCGCTACGCGCACACGCAAGAAGATCAGTGAACTTGAAGCAACTCGCTTGGTTATAAACCGTACTCCGCGCCACATATATGCTCAGTTAATCGCAGCAAGTGGTTCTGAAGTATTAGCTTCTGCTTCTACCGTTGAGAAAGACCTTAAAGGTTCTTTGAAATCAACTGGTAACGTTGAAGCAGCCGCGGCAGTAGGTAAAGCGATCGCAGAACGAGCTATCGAAAAAGGTGTGAACACCGTTGCTTTCGATAGAAGTGGATTTAAATATCACGGTCGTGTGAAAGCACTGGCTGATGCCGCTCGCGAAGCGGGCCTTCAGTTCTAGGAGTTTAAAATGGCTAAAGTAGAACAACAACAACAGGGTGACCTGTTAGAAAAGCTAATCGCTGTAAACCGTGTTTCTAAAGTAGTTAAAGGTGGTCGCATCTTTAGTTTTACTGCTTTAACAGTGGTTGGTGATGGCAATGGCCGTGTAGGTTTTGGCTATGGTAAAGCACGTGAAGTTCCTGCTGCTATTCAAAAAGCAATGGAAAAAGCACGTCGTAACCTAGTTGACGTAGACCTTAACGGCAATACGCTACAGCACCCAATTAAAGGGCGTCACTCAGGTTCTAAAGTATATATGCAGCCTGCATCTGAAGGTACCGGTATTATTGCCGGTGGTGCGATGCGTGCAGTACTTGAAGTAGCTGGTGTACAAAACGTTCTTTCAAAATGCTACGGCTCAACCAACCCAATCAACGTTGTACGCGCAACTATTAATGCGCTAGTAGAAATGAACTCTCCGGAGAAAGTTGCTGCTAAACGTGGATTACCGGTTAACGAGATTTTGGGGTAATTGAACATGGCTAAGACAATTAAAGTAAAGCAGACTAAAAGTTCGATTGGTCGTTTGCCAAAGCACAAAGCAACACTTGTGGGCTTAGGTTTACGTAAAATCGGTCATGTTCGTGAACTTGAAGATACACCTGCCGTTCGCGGCATGGTAAACCGTGTATTTTACATGGTTGAGATAGTGGAGGAGTAACAGATGAGACTTAATACTCTAGCTCCTGCACCTGGAGCAAAAAGTTCAGGTAAACGTGTTGGTCGCGGTATTGGTTCAGGCTTAGGCAAAACTGGTGGTCGCGGTCATAAAGGTCAGAAGAGTCGTTCAGGCGGTTCGGTTAAGCCAGGATTTGAAGGCGGTCAAATGCCAATTCAACGTCGTTTACCGAAGTTCGGTTTTACGTCGCGCAAATCTTTTGTGACTGACCAAGTAACATTAAGCGAAATTGCTAAAGTGGAAGGTGATGTAGTATCACTTGAAACTTTAAAGGCTGCAGGTCTTATTAAGAAAGAAATGCAAAACGTGAAAGTAATCTTAAGCGGTTCCATTGACCGTGCAGTTACTATTAGCGGCCTAGGTGTCACCAAAGGTGCACTAGAAGCAATTAACGCTGCTGGCGGTAAAATAGAGGAATAACCTAAATGGCGAAACCAGGACAGGGACCAAGTACAGGTGGCGGTTTGAGCGAATTACGCTCTCGCCTGTTGTTCGTACTTGGCGCAATCATTGTGTTTAGGCTTGGGTCATATGTACCAATTCCTGGTATTGATTCGAATGTGTTGTCTCAAATTTTTGAGCAGCAAACCGGTACCATTGTGGGCATGTTCAACATGTTCTCAGGTGGCGCGCTTGAGCGTGCATCAGTACTAGCTTTGGGCATTATGCCATACATCACAGCTTCAATTATTATGCAATTGTTAGCTGCGGTACACGAGCCTTTCAAGGAATTGAAAAAAGAAGGTCAGGCTGGTCAACGTAAGATTAGTCAGTACACGCGTTATTTAACGTTAGTACTTGCAACGTTCCAATCTATTGGCATTGCAACTGGCTTACCTAACATGATCCCTGGCTTAGTAATTGACCCTGGCCTAGCTTTTACATTTACAGCTGTGGTGAGTTTGGTTACTGGAACCATGTTTCTAATGTGGTTAGGTGAACAAATCACCGAGCGTGGCATTGGTAATGGTATCTCAATACTGATTTTTGCCGGTATTGTTGCGGGTTTACCCACAGCTATCGGACAAACAGCAGAACAAGCGCGTCAAGGTGACATTAACCTGTTGTTCTTGTTTATATTGGGTGCCATTATTATTGCATTAACTTATTTGGTTGTTTTTGTTGAACGCGCCCAGCGCCGTATTGTGGTAAACTACGCAAAACGTCAACAGGGCAGAAAAGTATTTGCAGCGCAAAGCTCACATTTACCGCTTAAGGTAAACATGGCAGGTGTTATACCACCTATCTTTGCATCAAGTATTATTCTGTTCCCAAGCACATTAGCGGGCTTGGTCGGTCAAAACGAGACTTTCTCGTTCTTAACCGACATATCGCTAATGTTGTCACCGGGCCAACCTTTATACGTAATGCTATATGCCGTAACGATTATATTCTTTTGCTTTTTCTATACTGCATTGCAATTTAATCCGCGCGAAACAGCTGATAATTTGAAGAAATCTGGCGCTTTTGTTCCGGGGATTCGTCCTGGTGAACAAACATCACGTTACATCGATAAAGTGATGACAAGGTTAACCCTAGCTGGTGCTCTCTATATTACCTTTGTTTGTTTAGTGCCTGAATTCTTACTATTGTGGTTTAACGTTCCGTTTTACTTCGGTGGTACTTCATTACTTATTATTTGTGTAGTAGTAATGGATTTCATGGCGCAGGTACAGACCCATTTGATGTCACATCAATACGGGGATGTTCTCAAAAAAGCTAATCTTAAGGGCTAAGCCCTTTTGATAGCATACTACGGAGTGATGTTATGAAAGTTCGTGCATCCGTTAAAAAGATTTGCCGTAACTGTAAGATCATTAAGCGCAACGGTGTTGTACGCGTGATCTGTGCTGCAGAGCCTAAGCATAAGCAAAGGCAAGGTTAATCGGCTCTTATTTATAAGAGTATAAAGTTGGTTTTTAATATCGGGTTGCTGTACTAGCGCCCGAGCCTTAAAACCTTTATTTGCAATTTTGTTACTGGGTAAGTATCCTATCGGGCTTTTTAGGCTAGTAACATTTATTAAGAGGAGTGCTGTTAATGGCCCGTATCGCTGGCATTAACATTCCTGAGCACAAGCATACAGTTATCGCTTTGCAAGCCATTTATGGTATTGGGGCAACCCGCGCAAAAGAAATCTGTGTAAATGCAGGTGTGTCAGAGTCTACCAAAATTAAAGAATTGGATGAGACAACAATAGACAAACTTCGTGATGAAGTGGCGAAATTTATGGTTGAAGGTGACCTTCGCCGTGAAGTTTCGATGAGTATTAAACGTTTGATGGACCTAGGTTGTTTCCGTGGCATACGCCACCGCCGCAGCTTGCCTCTACGTGGTCAGCGCACTAAAACTAATGCGCGTACCCGTAAAGGTCCTCGTAAACCTATTAAAAAGTAAGCGAGGGAGTTAAGTTATGGCTAAAACACCTACAAAAGCGCGTAAGCGCGCCAAACGTCAAGTTGCTGATGGTATGGCTCATATCCATGCATCTTTCAACAATACGATTGTGACAATTACTGATCGTCAGGGTAACGCTCTAGCATGGGCAACTTCTGGTGGTTCAGGTTTCCGTGGTTCACGTAAGTCTACTCCGTTCGCAGCTCAGGTTGCAGCAGAGAGAGCAGGCGTAGCGGCACAAGACTATGGCTTGAAGAACATTGAAGTGTTCGTGAAAGGTCCTGGTCCAGGTCGTGAATCTGCTATTCGTGCATTAAATGCTACTGGATACAAAATCACAAACATTACCGACGTGACGCCTATACCTCACAACGGTTGTCGTCCACCTAAAAAGCGTCGCGTATAAGCGAACAGTTGGAGAAAGATCATGGCAAGATATTTGGGTCCAAAACTCAAACTTAGTCGTCGTGAAGGAACCGACCTGTTCCTTAAAAGCGGCGTAAGAGCAATTGATAGCAAGTGTAAAATTGACACTGCTCCTGGTCAGCATGGTGCCCGTCGTGGCCGTTTGTCTGATTACGGTGTTCAGTTGCGTGAAAAGCAAAAAGTACGCCGTATGTATGGCGTATTAGAGAAACAATTTAGAAACTACTACAAAGAAGCAGCTCGCCTTAAAGGCAATACGGGTGAAAACTTGTTGCAACTTCTTGAGCAACGCCTTGACAACGTTGTTTACCGTATGGGTTTTGCAAGTACTCGTGCTGAAGCACGTCAACTTGTTAGCCACAAGGCTATCCTAGTAAACGGAAAAGTAGTTAACATTCCATCTTTCAACGTTAAAGCTGAAGATGTGGTTGCTGTTCGTGAAAAAGCTAAAAAACAGGCTCGTATTGTCGCTGCACTTGAACTAGCAGACCAACGCGAGAAACCAACCTGGTTGGAAGTTGACAACACTAAAATGGAAGGCACGTTTAAACGTGTTCCAGAAAGAACTGATTTGTCTGCGGAAATAAACGAACAGTTGATTGTCGAACTTTACTCTAAGTAAAGACTAACTAAAGAGGATACATTGTGGGTTCAGTGACCGAATTCCTAAAGCCAAGATTAGTTGAAATCGAAAACGTTTCATCTACTCGTGCAAAAGTAACACTAGAGCCATTAGAGCGTGGTTTTGGCCATACTCTAGGCAACGCACTTCGTCGTATCTTACTATCTTCTATGCCGGGTTGTGCCGTAACAGAAGTAGAGATTGACGGTGTGTTACACGAGTACACTGCTAAAGAAGGCGTGCAAGAAGATGTTCTAGAAATATTGCTAAACCTTAAAGGGTTGGCAGTAAGCTTAGAAAACAAAACCGAAGCTACCTTAACGCTTGTTAAGTCTGGCGCAGGTCCTGTTCTTGCAGGCGATATTCAGCATGATGGCGATGTAGAAATCGTTAATCCTGAGCACGTGATCTGCACGTTAACCGGCGAAGCCGAGTTAAGTATGCGCATCAAGGTAGAAATGGGTCGTGGCTACGTTCCGGCATCTACCCGTCGTTCCTCTGAAGACGATGATCGTCCTATTGGTCGTTTATTAGTTGACGCTTCATTCAGTCCAGTAGAGCGTATTGCTTATTCTGTTGAGTCTGCACGTGTTGAACAACGTACTGACCTAGATAAGCTAATTATCGATATGGAAACTAACGGAACATTAGATCCGGAAGAAGCCATTCGTCGCTCAGCTACTATCTTAGTGGAACAAATGGATGCATTCGTAGAATTACGTGATATATCTGTTCCAGAAGCTAAAGAAGAGAAGCCAGAATTTGATCCAATTCTACTACGTCCAGTTGACGATTTAGAATTAACGGTTCGTTCTGCTAACTGTTTGAAAGCCGAGGCTATCCAATATATTGGTGACCTGGTACAGCGTACTGAAGTTGAACTTCTTAAAACACCTAATTTAGGTAAGAAGTCACTTACAGAGATTAAAGATGTACTTGCTTCTCGTGGACTTTCTTTGGGCATGCGCCTTGAGAACTGGCCGCCAGAGTCAATCGCTGAAAAAGATTAATCAGGTTGTCACAAACTGATTTGTAAAGAAGGATAGAGCTATGCGCCATCGTAAGAGTGGTAGACAGTTAAATCGTAACAGCAGCCACAGAATTGCTATGTTTAAAAACATGGCGAGTTCTTTGGTAAAACACGAAGTTATTAAGACTACGTTGCCTAAAGCGAAAGAACTGCGTCGAGTTATAGAGCCATTAATCACACTTGCTAAGCAAGACAGTGTTGCTAATCGCCGTTTGGCAATGGCACGTACTGGTGATAAAGAAGTGGTAGGTAAATTATTTAACGAACTTGGTCCGCGTTACGACGCACGTCCAGGTGGTTACAGCCGTATCCTTAAATGTGGATTTCGTGCTGGTGACAATGCCCCAATGGCATACGTTGAACTAGTTGACCGTCCAATTACTGAAGAAACAGCTGAAGAAATTGAAACTGTTGAAGAGTAATTAGTAAGTAAAAATAAAAAACCCGAGCATTGCTCGGGTTTTTTGTATTTTATAGACCTTACATGTTAATGGTAAACAAAATACATTAATATTGTTGATCCATCACCGCTGCAATCTCCTGTTCACTTAAGCCACCTTTCATCGCACTTAGACGCACTTTTTCTGATTCAATATCACGTTGTTTCGCCAATTGTACTAGTCGTTCTATCGCGTCAGGGTACTGAGCCAATTGCTCTATCGACATAATTATCATTTCTTCCGATTGTTTATCGTCTGAAACTGTAGCTAACAAAGCATCTAATACATACTTCCCTACATACGGAACCTCTTTAATAGTGGTTATCAAAATTTCCATAGTTTTAGACGGGTAAGAAGCCACTAGTTTTTGCGCAATTTGGTCTGCAGAGTCAGGTTCTGCATTTACTGCTGATTTGACTATCTCGAGAAATTGTTCTGGATTATGCTTGCATGCTGCGCTTGTAGCCATTCCTGCGTAGCTTGGCTCAGCATTTACAGCAATTTCGATTATTTCTGTTGGACTGGCAACAGCAAAGTCGTTTGCTACAATAATAATTTCGTCAACAAACATTGGCTGCTGGTTGATACTTTGAGCAATGATTGTTTTGTAATGTTCAGGATATGCTGACAATGCTACTGCAACAAATTCTGCGGTCTTTTGTGGATAACGATCTAACAATGCTATTAATGCAGAATTTATAGTCTGACCCCGTTCAACTTGGGATTTAAAAAACTGTACTGATTTTGTATTAGGTGCGAGTAAATTATCTCGCTGTTGATTAGATACTTCGATTGCGTTGATAGTGTATGTGCTTGCCAAAGCGGCAAAACCAAAACTTACACTTAACAGCTGCATTGCTTTCATTATATTTACCTACCTAATACTTAACAGATTAACGCTTGTTATAATTCTTTATTATCGGCCTAATATGACATTGTATAAGCGGCCATAAAACTGACATCTTATGTGTCAAAAAACTAACATACGCCGTTTGAAAAAAAATAACAAATAAATACGCGTATAACACTTGACCTTTTGGTATGAATCTTTACAATGCGCCCTCCTTTGAAAGAAGGGACAAGTCAGAACTAACGCAGTCTTAATAGACCCGTGTTGATGGGAAAAGTTTAATAAATAATCAGTTTTAACTAACTTAAAAAAATTAAATAAATTTGCCAATAAATTCTTGACAAAATTTGCGAAAAACGTATAATTCGCATCCCGCTTCAGGCAGCAGCCTAAAGCAGCTAGCAAGGCTAACGCCTACTAGCAACGTTCTTTAACAATTAGTAGCAAGACAATCTGTGTGGGTACTCATTAAGAGTGTCTACAACAAAAATTTATTTAGCTTGATTTTATGCAAGGTTTACTTTGTATATTTGAGAG
>JBARZY010000045.1:0-32268 GCA_049650345.1 Glaciecola sp.
GCGACCATGTTTCGTTATTAATAGGCTTGTTATCGTTTTTACCTTGATCAGACCACCAAATGGTGTCGCGAGTCACATCGTCTTTTACAATGTACTTATCTTTAGGCGAACGCCCCGTAAACTGACCGGTTTTAACGCATACTGCACCCAACTCAGTTTGATAACCTTTTTCAAACCCTTGTAAATCGTCTTTGGTAGTTTCAGTAAACAACACATCATAAGACGGGTTATGAAGAATTTCACAATTGGTGTTAATTCCGTAAGTTTTCAGGTCGTTGATCAGTTTCACGTTACATCTCGTTAATTTTAGCAGCCATTGGAATGTGAATTGTAAAGGCTTACTAACCTTAGATCTAGCCTAAAAATAGATATCTACCATTAGTTTTATCAATACTCATTATGAGAATAACTAGGGGTGGATTTTGAAAGTATAAATAAAAGCTTTCAAAATTTTAAAATAAAATTACAGAAATAGCAGGCCGCACCGGGGTTACATTACAGGGTGCGGCATTAACGCACTGTCACCCTATTACCGTTTATTTTTCACCAATCCATTGGACACGATACAGGTCGCGACGTTTGTCTAGGTAGTTGCGCACTGACCCTTCGTTTTGCAGCTTAGTGAGCTTGTCTAGGTCTAAGTCTACAATTAGCATCATTTCAGTGTTTGGCGTGGTTTCAGACACAATTGCATCATGAGGGAAAGCAAAGTCAGATGGCGAAAACACGGCAGTTTGACCGTATTGAATATCAACATTATCTACTTTTGGTAAGTTACCTACACTGCCTGCAATAGCTACGTAACACTCGTTTTCTATTGCCCTAGCTTGAGCACAGCGCCTAACTCGTAAATAGCCGTTTTTGGTGTCGGTCCAGAATGGCACACATAATATCTGAATTTCTTCTTCTGATAACAAGCGTGCAAGCTCAGGGAACTCAACATCGTAGCAAATAAGTATGCCAATTTTACCAAAATCGGTTTCAAAGGCGGTCAGTTTATCGCCGCCCTTCATTAACCAACCGTTTTTCTCGTAAGGCGTGGGATGCAATTTATATTGGCTTTCAATACGCCCGTCACGATGACACAGGTAAGCAACATTGAACAGCTCGTCGTCCTCAATAATAGGCATTGAACCCGCTATAATATTGATGTTGTAGCTAATAGCTAATTCTGAAATAGCAGTTAACAACTCTTCGGTATATTCGGCTAAATGCCATATAGCGTCTATTGGTGCATCCGACTCACTTAACCCCATAAGCGGTGCATTATAAAACTCGGGCAATACGGCCAAATCACATTTGTAATCAGACAGTGCATCAATAAAATATTCAACTTGTTGCAGTATTTCACCTACATTCTCAAAGTAGCGCATTTGCCACTGCACCAAACCCAAGCGTGCACTTGACTGGCGACTATCTAGTAAAGAAGGTTTTTCTGCATCGTAGTACATATTGTGCCACTGCAATAAAGTAGCAAAGCCCATAGAGGCTTTATCTTCGGGTAAATAAGCTTTTAATAGCTGCTTTACTTCAAAGCCGTTTTTCATCTGAAAGGATAAAGTAGGGTCGTGTATTTCTTTGTCTTTCACCTTTTCAATGTACTCATAAGGTGACATGTCATTTGCATACTTTGAATAATTAGGAATACGACCACCGGCCATAATACTTTTAAGGTTTAAATTACGACAGAGTTCTTTTCTGGCCTCGTACAAGCGACGCCCTAACCGCAAGCCGCGATATTCAGGGTCAACAAAAAAATCCACGCCGTACAACACGTCACCTTTAGGATCGTGAGTAGTGATGTATGCGTCACCGGTAATTTCTTCGTAGGTGTGCTTATCGCCAAACTTTTCATAGTCAATGATCACAGAAAAAGCAGCCGCCACAATGCGCCCTTTATCTTCAATACAAATTTGACCATCGGCGAAGGTATTTATCTGCGCTTGATACCGCTTTTTAGAAAACGCCCCACCATCGTTAACGTAAACCACATTCATCAAGTTTTTGATTGCTTCAAAATCATCAAGCTTCAGGTGTCTTAACTCAATATGATGTTCAGTTTCTTGAATAGGATTAGATGTTTTATCGTGACTCACAATGCACTCATTAAGCATAAAGGTAAAACAATATGCTACCGCAAATAATGGGGTCAGAGTACTTTATTTATTACTAATTTTATTGATTTAGCTCACCCCTAAATGTTGATAAAAGCAATTAACAAACCTAGTATGAAAAATACACTCAACAATAATCAGTTGTTTAAATTTGAAACACTTACCAACCGTTATTCAGTCAGCCCGACCGCCCTTTTTGTTGTTGGCCTTGGTGTGCGTTTTTTTAGGTATCGCGACAGCAAATACCGCAAATTCGATAAACGCTTGGCATGCTATATTGGCAGCGCTTGGGGCAGTGTTAGCTCATGTTAGCGTGAATGCATTCAATGAATACTTTGACTACAAAAGTGGATTGGACCATATCACTGAAAAAAACCCGTTCAGCGGCGGCAGTGGTGGACTTGTCGCCAATCCTCACGCGTTGAGCTGGGTATTAATCACTGCCATAACTAGCCTTGCACTGTGTATCTTTATTGGTACGTATTTTTGGCTAACAGTAGGCCCTGCAATAATACCCATTGGCATTACTGGAATAGTGGTAATTTTACTGTATACCAGTGTATTTAATAAGTACCCATGGGTTTGTTGGGTCTCACCTGGCATCGGTTTTGGATGGTTAATTACTCTAGGTACAAACGTTGTGCTAGGCGGCCATATTAGTGAGTTTGCGTTTTTGGTATCATGCTTACCATTATTACTTTGCAATAACTTACTGCTGTTGAATCAATTTCCCGACATCAAAGCAGATCAAACCATTGGTAGAAAAACACTGCCTATTGCCAAAGGCACGCAATTTAGTTTGCACCTTTTCGGCCTCACACTTATAGCAACATGTGGCTTAATTGTTTACATATACACAAATTTTCATCTGCACCCGTTTATACTAACAACATATCTTCCGGTGTTCGTTGGGTTAGGCATATACAAAAAATTGTTTGAGGCACAAAAAGACAATGCTAAGTTGATACCGTTAATGGGTGGAAATGTGGCAATTACCTTAATTACGCCCGTGTTATTCAGCATTGGAATTTTGCTTTCGTAAAGCTGTAAATTAACCAACATAATGCCAAAGTGCATTTATGTTGTTGGGCATATATAGTACTACTACCTCACTGCCACTATTATTTGAGCATCTACCATGGCATCAGCCTCTATTAGTCGTCGAATTTTTATTACTTTTGGTAGCCTAGCAGCTGCAATATGCGTGCTATTTGCATGTATTACTTGGTTATTTGCGGCCATTACTGAAGACGATGTGGTGAAGCAGGTAATGCATGTAGAAGCACAGCACATTCAGCAACATTTCGATAAACACGGGCAAATTACTCAACCCCGAGTTAATTATATTGCCCTGTACACTAGCCAGTCTGAATTTCCGCCAGAAATTAAACGTGGGTATGAAGAAAATAAGTTTGAAAAAGAGTTTTCAGTTAACAATAGGAATATGCATATTGAGCGCTATTTGCTCAGTAACAATTCGTATATATGGCTCACAATTGACGGCACCGATATACAAGTTATCACGCATGTTAGCTCAGTCATGTTTAAATTTGTTTTATCAGTAACCACCATTGTATTGTTGGTATCATTAATTATTGCTTATGCGCTGTCTCAACGTATCGCCAAGCCAATAAAACAGCTGACTGAAAAGGTCACTCGTTATGAAACAGGCGCACCATTTAGCGCCACTGTACCCAACCTTCGCAATGATGAAATAGGTAAACTTAACCAAGCCTTTGCCAGTGCATTTGAACGCATATCTAGGTTACTAGCACGCGAGAAGAACTTTACTCGCGATGTGAGCCATGAACTTAGAACCCCCATCACTTTGCTAAAAAACACCTTGGCGCTGCGCAAGCAAGAGCCGTTCTCTGATGCCGACAAAGTCTTACTTTCGCAGGTGTCAGATGACTTAGAAAATACCATTGAAGTGTTATTAGCATTAGCCAGAGATGAAAATTTAGTTTTTAGTGAAGTGGTGATATTACCGATTTTAGAGCGCAGTGTATTGACCTTGTACAAAGCCAATGCAAACGTTAATTTTGATGTCAAACTTGCCATTGACCCTCAATTTACGGTGCGGGGCAACCCATACTTGCTACTGTTACTATGTCAGAATTTAGTTAACAATGCCTACTATCACGGCGGTAATGGCAGTATGTCAGTCTACAATAAAGGCGCATGCTTAATCTTTGAAAACAATATTGGCGAACATCAGCGGTCTGACTATCAAGGACTTGGACATGGACAATTTTTAGTAGAGCGAATAGCAAACAACATGCACTTAACACTACTCATTACACAAAAAGACTCGCAGTATAGGGTCGAAATAAATACTAGCAACGCATAGGAATAATGATGAACCCCATCCACAATAATGTTTTGACCAAACAGCTAATAGGCTTGGTTTTATGCTATTTAATTTTAACTCCTAGTCATGCTGAGCCAATTATAAATATGCCTGCACACCAATTAGCAGTCAAAATAGCAAATGGCGAAATAACATCCGAATCAACGGTGAGGAACTATCTAGCAAGGATAGAACAACTCGACCGAAAAGGCCCTAAGCTGCAATCTATTATTGCCATTAATCCTGATGCAATGCGTCTAGCAAAAGAACGCGACCAACAAATCGTTGATGGCATTATTTTGGGGCCGCTGCATGGTGTGCCTTTTTTAGTAAAAGACAATATTGAAACATCTGAACTGCCCACTACCGCAGGTAGTCTTGCGTTAGCCAATAACCATACAAAACGAGACGCCCCTATTATTGCTCGTTTAAAACAAGCTGGCGCTATTGTATTGGGAAAAACCAATTTATCAGAATGGGCAAACTTTCGTGATAACGACTCGGTATCGGGCTGGAGTGGCGCAGGTGGACAAACACGCAACCCTCATAGCTTAGACCGTTCGCCTTGTGGATCATCATCGGGTACAGGGGCAGCATTAGCGGCACAACTTGCACCTTTGGGTATTGGCACTGAAACCAATGGCAGCGTAATTTGCCCCTCGGCAATGAACGGCATTGTGGGTTTTAAACCCAGTGTGGGTTTGTTGTCGCGTACACACATTGTGCCTATTTCAGTTACGCAAGACACTGCAGGCCCCATGACACGAAGCGTAAAAGACGCCGCATTAATGTTAACGATTATGGCCGGCAGCGATAAACATGATGCCTCAACTAAGTTGGCTGATAGTAAAAAACAAGACTATGTTGCCAGTTTAAATATGCCGATTAAGAAAAAACGCATTGGCATATTCAGAGCAGTACAGTCTGAGCACCCAGAAATAATCAAAGCCTTTAATGAAGCAGTTGCGGTAATGCAAGCTCAGGGCGTTGAAGTGGTTGACATAAATGAGTATGAAACGCCCGATGACTTTTGGCAAAAATCGCTACAACTTTTATTGATAGAATTTAAACAGGAGCTAAACCGATACTTAAGTAACAGCGCCCCAGAGGTTAAAACGAGAAGCCTTGAAGCGCTAATTACATTTAATAACAGTAGCCCAAGAGAAATGGCTATATTTTCACAGTCTTTGTTTGAAGAAGCCCAAAAAACCGAAGGTTACAACGAAGAATATCAGCAAATTTTGGCCTTTTTGCAAAGAAGCACACAAGCAGAGGGAATAGATAAACTACTAAGTATTTATAAGGTTGACGCCATCATGATGCCATCGCAAGTACCAGCATTCTTAATTGATCCCTTATTTGGTGATAGTTTTGCTGGCGGCTTTGCAGGTGCAGGTTGGATGGCTGCCATAGCAGGCTATCCACATGTTTCTGTGCCCATGGGCAGTATGAAAGGATTACCTATTAACGTAAGTTTTATGGGCGCAAAGTATACCGATGCATTAATGCTGAATTTAGCTTATCAATATGAACAAGCCACACATAAAATAATAGCGCCAACTTATCAAAGGAGTAGCCAAGGTCTACCAGCATTCGTAGGTGCAATGCAGCCAACAAAACAAAACTAAGCTGTTACCACTTGCCTACTAAACGCGCTAACGACAGAGTAAACGGTCTATAGCGGGCCAGTCGAGAGCCTATGTAATAAGCCGCATAGGCTGTTATTAGCCATATCCATCCATTGGTCATAGTAATTTGCTTTGGCCAAAAATTGAACCATACAAAGGCATCAACAAGGTTCATCACCGCATTAATAATAAGATTAACGAGCAAGTCGATGGTTAAGCTGCTTAAAAACTGTGACCACGTAAACGTGAGCAGAGTGCCAATAAAGCCAATTATTTCACCTATTTCTATATAGATGAACGTAACAAATCCCATGATCCCATAAAAGCCACCGCCGAAATAAAACCACTTATTTATTGCCCGTTCACTCAGACTATCTACATTTAGGTTGGCTGTGCTGTAAGCTCGAGACTTGTTTTCTGGCTTTTTTTTATCTTGTTTGTACCGCGTTTTCATATCTTTAAAGGCGGTATCAATATCGTCACTATGATCATAAGCGCTGAAACGCTCAGACAGCACCACTCTGCTAATTAACAAATAGGTTAATATCGATAAAGGCAGGCCTGCTAGCAATACAGCACGAGTAATTTCAAGAAACATAACAACACACAAGGTATGAAAAGTATAAGTATACGGTAGGCCAATACCCGTATGTTTTCAATATGCCTTTAGTAACGTATTTGTGTAATCGTCTATCGATAAGGTCACATTATATTTCTCTAGTAAGGCATCAAGCTCTGCTTGGTCTATCGCCAATTGGTCCATTACAATGGTGTTATCGTCGAGTTTCCACAACAAACGTGACCCTGAGTAACTATACTGAATTGCCAACATCGCATTTACATCGCCGGTTTGGGCGGCTGCTTTTAACTTTAGCATCTTACGATTAATTTTATTTAGGGTTTGCTTTAACTCCCAAATATAGGTCACTTCGGTCATAAACGGGTGGCCTCTATAGTGCTGTAAAATACTTCCTATAGTAATGGCTGACACAATTACCCCCAGTAGATTCCAGTGAAAATGGCTACCGCTAGGATCGGGAAATAAACCAATGAGCACTTGTGAAATTGACAGACTTCCCGTAGCCAATGCAACAATACTCGCCACAATAACTATGTTTAAATGCCGTCGGTAGCGTGCTTTGTTTACTTCTATTAACTTCATGGTGTGATATACCTATTTGTAAATGCATATTCGTTATTAACGTATATAGTATTGTGCCATGTTTGCTAACAATGAATAATGATTTTCTCGACGTTTTGCGTGTATGATAAAACGCTGACGAAAGCATTTGCTTTTAATGCGTACCTAAGGAAATAAACATAGCGGCATGCATGAAGCGCTGCGCCCTTTCTACCCACCGGAGTTATCCTTGTATGGCCCTAAAGCCAACGATTTATAAGTTTAAAATTGCCTTGTCTGATTTTAATCATGACCATTACGACAGCTTACAATTAACTATAGCGCAGCACCCGTCCGAAACCATAGAAAGAATGATGGTGCGCGTACTGGCGTATTGCATTCACTGCGCAAATGGCACAGAGAAGCTATTGGCTTTCACTAAAGGTTTGAGCTCGGTAGAAGAACCCGATATTTGGTTAAAAGGATTAGACGATCAACTGCATATGTGGCTAGATGTAGGTGAGCCAAGCTTTGAGAGAATGAAAAAAGCCTGTAGGTTAGCAAAAGAAACCTTGGTGTATACTTTCAACTCAAAATCAGATGTATGGTGGAAACAATCCCAAGCGCAACTATCTGCCTTGCCCATTTCGGTATTTCAATTTGACTGGGACAGTATTCAGTTATTAAGCACGCATATTAGTCGAACCACTGATATTTCGTTAACCATAACTGGCCAATCGATGTATGTTGTTATTAACGATGAGCCAACTGAAATAAACTGGCTTCAGTTACAGTAATGTACCACTATGTTAGCAATATTGCTTAACGTAAAAACGCGCATTTTCATGCGCATTTCATTGTAGTTAAAGCGCAATAAATCCACCCTCAATCATCAATTGATGACCTAACAAAAATGACGATTGTTCTGAGCTTAAATACATCACACCGTTGGCAATATCTTGTGCTTCACCCAAGCGACCAATAGGATGAGAACGCACAGCTAATTGGGCAAGTTTAGGGTCTTTCTCTAATGCACGAGTGGTCATATCGGTATTAATCACCCCAGGGCATACCGAATTTACGCGAATACCTTTACGACCATATTCAACCGCAGCAGTTTTCGTCAAGCCCACTACCGCATGTTTGGTGGCACCATAAATCGCCATTTTAGGTGAAGACACCACGCCAGCAATAGAAGCAGTATTAACAATAACGCCGCCACCTTGTTTCATCATTTGCTCAATCTCATATTTTAGGCACAACCAAACGCCCTTTACATTTACGCCCATGAGCTTGTCAAACATATCTTCGTTTGCATCGGCTAAGTAACCGTGGTCTAAATCAATTCCTGCATTATTAAACGCAATATCTAAACGACCATAATGGTCAACCACCGATGCAACCATTGCTTTTACATCTTTCGATTTAGACACATCCGTTTTTACGACTATGGCTTCGCCACCCATCTTTTGCACTTCATCAGCTACCGATTTAGCGCCCGCCTCATTAATATCTGCAATGGCTACTTTAGCCTTGTTTTTTACATATTCTAAAATAGTAGCGCGACCAATACCGAAACTACCTCCTGTCACTAAAGCTACTTTGCCTTGTAAATCGTTGTACATTGTAGTGTCCTTATTTAACTCTTATTAAACCTTCTTGGGCCACCGACGCTATCAGCTGGCCTGATTGTGTGAAAATACTCCCGCGATTTAGTCCTCTGCCATTGCCCGACCAAGGAGTATCCATAAGGTATAACAACCATTGGTCTACCTGTATGTTATTGGTATGAAACCATATTACGTGGTCAATACTAGCGGTTGCCACGTTAGGGTCCATCCACAACATTTCATGCGGACGCCCGCACGTACTTAACAAGGTTAAATCTGTGGCATAGGATAAAATCGCGCGATGAAGCGCAGTTTTATTGGGTATTGGCTCTTTGGGGCGAAACCATGTTGCCTGATGTAGTTTCTTCTCGCTTCGTAAAAAGTGAGCATCTTCATTTATGGGCCTAACCTCTACAGGTCTATACTGATTAAGCATCGCATATACGTGATCAGGTAATATCTCCTTGTGTTTATTGGCAAGCTGATTTTCGTTTAGTAGCTTATCTGGACTGGGAATATTAGGCGGTAGTTCTATTTGATGATGATACCCGTCAGCGTCGCCTTGAAATGACGCAGTTAGATTAAAAATAGGCTTGTTATTTTGTGTCGCCACTACTCGTCGGTTACTAAAATTTCGCCCATCTAAATCTCGATGTACGCTGTAATGAATGGGCTGCGCACAATCTCCTGGTCTAATGAAATAATTGTGACAAGAGTGCACAAACTTATTTTCTTCTACTGTTTTAGAAGCTGCCATTAATGCTTGTCCCAGCACTTGACCACCAAACACGCGACCAGAGGAAGACGCAAGCTTGTGCCCTAAAAACACATCTGTATTTAATTCGTCAACATCTAGTAAATCAGTTAAAAAATATGTTGCCGGTAATTCATTCATACACACAAACCTACAATAACAAACAAATCGCATAGCAAACACGCTACACAAACTAGAGGTAAATTTTTTGAAAACAAATTGTTAATCAACGCTTATTAATAACTATAAGATGAAACCATTTCCATGTGTCGGTTTTTTTAACGATTATCTATCATAAATATGATTACCCACATATAAAGTAATCAACACTAGCCATCTTAATTAACAGCAAATGTGTAGCTAAACTCATAATAACCACGCGTAAAATTAGGTATTGAAATAGCAAGCTACCAGCATAATTACTATTAGGGAAAGCCATGAGTGATGTATACCAATCTATTCAAGTAAGCATTAACTGCGCTGTCGCAACAGTTAGCATAAACAACGGCCCAATTAATTTACTGGACGCCACCCTTATTAAGGATTTATACAAGGGCTGCCAACAACTTATGGCTAACGACGCGGTGAAGGTTGTTGTGTTTGAAAGTGGCAATCCGGATTTTTTTGTTGCCCATGCCGACGTCAATATGATTATGGCCGTTGCTAATACGCCTGAGCCCGACGGCAAAACGCCTAGCATGCTGCAAGCTTTATTTGAGATGATTCGACACATGCCTAAAGTGACAATTGGTAAAATAGAAGGCATTGCACGCGGTGGCGGTAGCGAATTACTCTTGGCAATGGACATGCGTTTCGCCGCTATTGGAAAAACGCGTATAAGCCAACCAGAAGTTGCTATGGGCTTAATTGCAGGTGGCGGTGCATGCACGCGTTTACCCAAACTAATAGGTCGTGCTAGAGCAATGGAAGTATTATTGGCGTGCCAAGACTATGATGCTGAAACCGCCGC
Source organism: Glaciecola sp. (assembly GCA_049650345.1). Taxonomy (GTDB): domain Bacteria; phylum Pseudomonadota; class Gammaproteobacteria; order Enterobacterales; family Alteromonadaceae; genus Glaciecola. Next base: position 10,547 of record JBARZY010000045.1, read on the forward strand.
ACAATATGGTTATGTAAACCGAGCAATAAATGCCAATGACATTGCCGAGTATGTACATAACTTAGCGAATCGTATTGCCAGTTACCCTCAACACGCTATTGCCGCGACAAAAAGACTGGTTAATGGTAATGAAGCGATAACACAAGAAGATTTTGGCGCCGAATATGCTGAATTTTATGCATGTGCCACTTATGAAGGTATGGCGCAGCGCATGCAGCATGCGTTAGACCTTGGGTTGCAAACTTACGAAAAAGAGATTGATGACTTAGGTAAAACAACCGACGAACTGCCATTTATGAAATGACGAAGGAGTGCAGAAAGCAAAAAACGGTTTTCTCGGCTCAATTAATAGTTCAAAATAATGAAGGCGTTAGTGTACGCAACGCGCTATACAAATTGCTACATTTTGTTACGTTAATATTTTTTTTGCGTGGGCATAATGACGATAATACAAACCACGCAGAAAAATCTATGACTAATTTAATAATGAAAAAAACTCACGCTCCTAAGGTTTTACTGGCTTCATTAATGCTAGCTGGTGCTGGTTTTTCCAATACTAGTATGGCAAGCGACATTACCCATACACTGCGTAACGCTTCTTCAGAAAATACTGCTACTCCAAACTATTTTGAACTGGGATTAGGCGTAGCAACCGGCATAGCTCCAAGTTTAACGGATAACGACCAAAAATTTACTAACGCTTATATTGTGGTTAATGGTAGTTACACGTGGAACAAGGCATTTATTGAGATGTACGGCGAGAGCGGAGAAGGCTTGTTGCTGGGTTATAGCGCTTTTGAACGTAAAAATTGGTCATTAGATTTTGTTGTCGGCCCTCAATTTAGAGGATTAAGTTCAAACAATAAATTTAATGATCTTAACGACAGAGACCCAAGTGCCATGTTTGGCGCACGATTAACCGGCTATTTAGGTGATAAGGTTTTACAATTTAGTGTAAAACACGACATCGCTGGCAATAGCAAGGGTTTCTTGGCAACAGCCTTGGCAGGTAGTAATTGGCAAGTGAGAAATTGGAATTTTCATGGTTTAATTGGGTTGCAATACTTTGATAGTAATATTAATCAATATTATTTAGGCGTTACCGAAGCAGAAGCACTGCGAACGCAGTTTACCGAATACACGCCGGGTTCTAACATTAACTACACCGCTGAAGCCGGCGTAACATATCCGCTTTCTGAGAATTGGGTATTCCGCAGCACCGTGCGTTTCAGCACCGTCTCTGACGCAGATATGAACAGTCCACTATTTGAGACGACACGGTCGACACGTTCGTCACTGAGTGCCAGCGTGAGCTATGTTTTTTAATAAAGTAAGGAGTGATTTATGAGTGCTTTATTATCATTAAAAATACTGGCAAAGCCGTGGATTATCATTTTTTTTACCCTGTTTCTATCAATGCAGATGAATGCAATAGCATACACTGCAACAGATGAAGCTATCTCTATTGCACAATTGAGCGTTACGCCAAAGCCATGCGTAGCTTTGCGTAAAGGCCAGAAATGTTACCTTGAAGTTACCTTTAGTTGGCAACACCCCAAGACAAGTAATTATTGCCTTGTTAATTCTACCACCAACACAATCATGAAATGTTGGGCTGAACAGTCAAGTGGGAAGTTTAACTTTGACTTTCAATCAACCATGAGTAATAACTTTGCTTTGCGTGAACATGCATCAACAGTAGATATTGCAATAACCAAAATACCTGTGGCTTGGGTATACAAATCGTCAAAACGTGCAAAAGCAACATGGAGACTGTTTTGAAGCAAGCTACTGTAAATGAAAGTAATTCTGCGCAACACATTATGCTAGTAGAAGACGATATGTCACTAGCTGAGTGGTTTAGCGACTATCTCGGCGAACAAGGTTATTTAGTAACACTTGCTACCAGAGGAGATGTTGCTATCGACTTAATCCATTCAGACCTGCCTGACCTAGTGATCTTAGATATTATGTTACCGGTCAAAGATGGGTTTGAGGTATGCCAGGCTGTTCGAACATTTTATCAAGGCCCAGTGTTAATGATGACGGCTCGAGATCATGAAACAGATGAAGTGTTGGGGCTAGAATTAGGCGCCGACGACTACGTGGTAAAACCTGTAAAGCCCAAAGTGTTATTGTCACGAATTAAAGCGCTTTTGCGGCGCTACTCAGCCCCAGAGATAGAAGATGTAAATCCCAATATAATCATATTAGGGCAGCTATCCATTGATGCCAATTCTCGCACAACTATACTGAACGGTGAGAGAGTCGCTATTTCGTCAAACGAGTTTGATGTGTTATGGCAACTTGCGCAGTCAGCAGACAGCTTAGTCTATAGAAAAGACTTAGTTATTCAACGCAGAGGCATCGATTATGACGGTTTTGATCGTTCAATTGATATTTTGGTCTCGCGAATTAGAAAAAAATTAGGTGACGACGCCAGCAACCCATATCGCATCAAAACTGTGTGGGGGAAAGGCTATCTATTTGTTAAAGACGCTTGGGAATGACTGTGCATAGGACGATTCAGTGCACAGATTAACGTTGTCACTGGCATTGGTTATATTGCTTGCAGTTGTAAGCCTTGGTGGTTTACTCGATAATTTTTTTAACCAATATCAAAGCCAGTCAAATAAAACCGCGCACGAATTGTCAGCTTATCATCAATTGGGAAAATCGCTGGCGGCAACCTTGGATAAGCAGGAAGACCCGCATCAATTTATTATCGATTGGCAGCAAGAATCCCACTTGACGGTGACGTTGCTTGCTCTCGATGACTTCTTTTTGCCTGACTCATTAAAGGCATCTTTTTATGCAAAAGAACCATTGAATTTTGAATCTGCTGATAATATTTCTATTCATTTTATTATTCCTACACAAGAAAAGGTATTAGTCTTTACCATCCCACTTATCACTCAAGAGGGTCACGACGACATTCTACAACTTGTATTAACAATGCTTTTTTATCTTGGTATCTTGATGGTTATTCTTATCTGGGTAAGCCCTTTAATCAAGCAATTGAAACGACTAAAGCAAATCACACAAGCCTTTGGTGAAGGCCAGCTTCAACAGCGAATAAATGTAAAATCCGCCTCTTATATTGCTAGCATTGAAAACGAGTTCAATTGCATGGCGCAGCGTATCTCTGGATTATTAGCCCGCGAAAAAAACTTTACCCGAGACGTTAGTCATGAACTACGAACGCCCATTACACTTCTCAAGAATACGCTTGCTTTGCGCGCCGACTCACCTTTTACAAAAAATGACAGAGCTATACTCACGCAGGTTTCAGAAGATTTAGAAAAAACGGTAGAGGTATTATTAGCGCTAGCGAGAGACGAAAATCTCATATTTAGTCAAACACCCATGTTACCCATAGTGGAACACAGCGTACTCACTTTATATAAGGCTAATTTAAATGTGAAGTTTGATGTCGCTTTGTCGCTCGATCCGCAATTTACGGTTGTAGGCAACCCATACTTAATACTGCTGCTATGTCAAAACTTGGTTAATAACGCCTACTATCATAGTGGCAATGGCGGTATGTCGATTTATAATGAGGGCAGTACCATCATCTTTGAAAACAACATTGGTGGAAATGAACGACCAAATTATCAGGGTCTTGGGCATGGCCAGTATTTAGTTGAAAGAATAGCGAATAATATGCACTGGGCCTTGCGCTTTGAACAAAAAAACACGCGCTATATAGTAGAGATTTGTACCGCAAAAGCGCAGGATCGTTTGTAAAAATAATAAGAGATAACTATGTATAGGACGATTCAGTGCTTAAATTAACCTTATCGCTAATATTGGTAATATTATTGGCAGTTGTCAGTATAGGTAACGTACTCGATAATTTTTTTAACCAATATCAAAACCAACCAAGCACAGTAGCACACGAGCTTTCAGCCTATCATCAATTAGGGAAGTCGTTGGCGGCAACCTTGGATAAGCACAACGACCCTCAGCAATTTATCATAAATTGGCAGCCAAACACCGATTTAACGGTTGAGTTGCTTGATCTCGATGACTTCTTTTTACCAAGTTCGCTAAAATCTTCATTTTATGCTGGAGAACCCTTGGATTTTGAATCTGAAAATAACATTTCTATTCACTTTATTGTTCCTCAGCATAAAAAAGTACTGGTTTTTACTACCCCTTCCATCTCTCAAGAAAGCCACGATAACACCCTTCAACTTTTATTAACAATGCTATTTTACCTTGGTATTTTATTGGTGATTCTTGTTTGGATAAGCCCTTTAATCAAACAATTGAAACGACTAAAGCGAATCACCAAATCCTTCGGTGAAGGGCAGCTTCAACAGCGAATAAATGTGAACTCAGCTTCTTATATTGCAAGCATTGAAACCGAGTTTAATCGCATGGCACAGCGTATCGAATCGCTTATTAGTGATAATAAACTACTCAGTGACGCCGTTGCTCACGATTTACGTACTCCGCTTGCAAGACTGCGATTTGGAATAGAGATTTTACAAGAAACTGAGAAAACAGAAACGAGAGAAAAGTATCAACAGCGCTTATCTAGGGATATTGACGAAATGGAACAACTAGTCAACGTACTGTTAAATTATGCACGAATTGAACAGTCAATGATGGCGACCAAAAAACAAAATATCAACCTGAACGAACTTGTCACTCAGTGCGTGATCGCAGCATCAAATGATGAAAAAATAATTAATTGGCAGCCACATACCGATGGCATAATTAATGGTGATGCTAATTATCTGAGCATGCTGATCAATAATCTACTTGGCAACGCACTACAATACGCTAAAAATCAAATTACGGTAGGTATAGAAAATAGCGATGTCGGCATACGCTTTTTTGTTAGTGATGATGGACAAGGGATCCCTTCTGACAAGTGCGAAGCATTATTAAAACCGTTTATACGCGGTGAAAACGCACTTGATACACCCGGCTACGGCATGGGGCTTGCTATAGTCTCAAAAGTTGCGCAATTGCATGATGCTAAGTTGGATATTACTGATTCAGTTGAGCTTGGCGGCGCGAAATTTTGTGTGGTATTTAAACCAGTCAGTCACCCACACTAACCAAAATCGCTTACATGCACAGCTGGCAAACTTTGTTTTGCCGCCTGTTTTCTAAATTCATTAGGCATTTGCCCCAGCATACTTTTAAACACACGATTAAAAGTACCAATTGAAGAAAAACCACTTTCTAATCCAATCACTAAAATAGTCCAATGCCGATTTTCAGGCTTTAGTAACAGTACTTTTGCGTGCTCAATTCTGTATTGATTAATAAAATGATTAAAGTTCGGCGCGTTAAAATGAAGACGAATAGCTTTGCTAACAATATATTCTGACGTGCCTATTGCCTGCGCTAAGTGCGCAATTTTTACGTTCGCTTGTAGATACATTTTCTCATTTACTACTTTTTGCAGAATCCCATCAATCACTTTAGTATCAACCGTATTCTCCACCGATATTGTGTTCTCTTTGAGCGGATTCTTACTCGATAAATATACATACTGAATAGCCAATAAAATAACGATGGCAGACGAACTTACTATCCAAGGAGCGTACTGAGAAATTTCACTCTGAGAAAAAAGAAATTTAGGCAGCACGCTAGAATTAAACACACCAAAGAAAAATGCCGAGGCAAATACAATTGCTTGGCGCTTTTGTTCTCGAGTTTTACGCGTGAAATGGCGCAAGGACTCCCAAAATGATAAGGCCAGTATGCTTGACGACAGTAGCGTGGTAATTTCATTCATGCCACTTTTCAGTCGTAGCATTTGCTCGGTACTTATAAAGTGTTGGATATCGCTAGCGACTACCATATGCCAAGTTTGATTAAATATTACCAAGCCCGCAATAATTAAGGCTAGGGCAATGTGTCGTCGAGTTATAGCCGGAGCCGGCCTAAATAGAGTTCGCGAAATCAACCACACCATATTGCACGTTGCGCAGGTAGCCAAGCCAATTAGATAATGATAATTACCCAGACTATCTGCAGTAAGTTTTTGCGTGGCAACCATACACAATGACGCGCTAAAGATAACCACCAAATAGTTAATACGCTGTTTGTTGCTGTTTAGGCCATGACTTAACATTATGCCAATGCTTATCACAAGCAAACAATAGTAGGGCATATCACTTAGCATACAATGTTGCTCCTTTTAATAAACCAGCATAAACAGCATGCTAATGTTAGTGATGTGTATTGGTTTTAGCAAAACGAATATGTTAACGAATATGTCAAATATGGCCGTATTTTGGTGTTCAAATTTCAAATTTGGTAAGACTATCCCCTCACAATCCATAGACTAGGTGCTTTTATTGGACACTACGAGGAAGCTATGTCACACGTATCAAGCACCCGTTTATCTTTTGCAATGTTGCATAAAAGCCAACAAATATGGTTTGCGAGCTTATTCAATGCACAAGTGATTTTTGTTATTTACCTTGCCGCTGGATACGGGGCCAGCCTATTTAGTAACAACATAGCGCAGTGGAATCAATTTAACCCCACCGCTTATGTCAGTAATGATCCTGTTGGCAACACCATGTATGGCGTGCATGTATTGCTTGCAATGGTAATGATAATAGGCGGCAGCCTACAACTTATTCCATCTATTCGATCGCGTTTTAGCAACTTTCACCGCTTCAATGGTCGTGTATTTGTTTTGCTTGCTTGCATCATTTCTATTGCTGGCATGTATCTTATTGTAGTGAGAGGAACGGTTGGCAACACTTTAATGCATAGCTTAACTGCATCAAGTGGAATAATTGTTTTAGTGTCGAGCTATTTTGTCATTAAAACGGCGCGACGTCGTCAGTTCTTGCAACATCAACAATGGGTGCTTCATCTTTTTGTGGCGGCAAACGGCGTGCTCTTTTTTCGCCTATGCTTGTTTGCATGGATGATGCTGTTTGGCACAACGGGTATTAATACCAAAGACTTCACAGGGCCTACCGTGGTCGCTTTAAGCGCGCTGTGTTATGTCGGCCCTCATGTTATTTTACTCGCCATAAGATTTGCTAATAAAACAAGATTCAACTTCATTCGATTTACACTCGGCGCAATGCTTACTGTAATTTCGGCGGTGTTTCTACTTGGCTTGTTCGGTATTGTGATGGCGAGTTGGTATCCTGCTGTAGCGGCATAACAATTCGCATTTACAGCAAGTTAACATTTACATTACTTGCGGCACGCTTCATCGTGAAATAATGTCGCTTTATCTTAAAATAATCGCGTAAACTACAGAAAACGCAAATAATTTTCCCCATATCGCATATCAATTGTATCTTTTTGTTACATATCGCACTATCACTGCGCAAATGTTATGAGTGTGTTAATTGTACACATGTAATTAGTTAACACTGGCCAGCATTTGTGACAACACAACACTTAATGAAAGCGCTTATGCCTTAGGTAAATGAAAGGCCTAAGCGCTTGTAATTAAAGCATTTGAAAGGACATTCTCCTACTGGGGTTTAACACAATGAGTATAAAAATGAAAAAAATCACCATATTGGCAGGTACTGCCTCGGTGCTAGTTTTATCAGCTTGTGGCGGTGATGTAGAAACCAACACTAATTTAGAAGCGATAAATCCAGCCGTTCCGAGCGTTCAAGCTGTAGACGAAGATTATACCGATAGCGATTGGCGCTTGGTGTGGAATGATGAGTTTGATGGTGCGTCCATCAATACTAATAATTGGAACTATGAAGTAAATTGCGATGGTGGTGGTAACCAAGAGTTCCAGTGTTATACCGATTCAGAAGAGAATGCCTTTGTATCTGAGGGTACACTAAAAATTGTCGCGAAGTTAACCGAAGGTGCTACCGGTGAAGATGACGACTTTACGTCAGCCCGTTTAACGACACAAAACAAAGCAGACTTTAAGTATGGACGCATTGTAATGCGCGCCAAACTGCCAATGGGACAAGGCTCTTGGCCTGCATTTTGGATGATGCCAAGTGACTCGGTATATGGCGGTTGGCCTAAATCTGGCGAAATCGACATTATGGAAGCGGTAAACCTAGGCGCAATGACCGCTGAGGGTACTGCGGAAAACCGTATATACGGCACACTTCACTATGGTGCCGGCCCGCTAAGTGATTTCTCGGGAGCGTCTTACATGCCTGAAGCCAATCCTGCTTCAGACTTTAATACCTATGCCATAGAGTGGCAAGAAGGCGAGATTCGTTGGTATTTCAATGACATTTTATTTGCTACGCAAAGACAATCAGAGCTGAATGTTAGCTCTACCGGTGAAGTAGTAGGCTTAAATCACCGCGGTTGGTACGCAGAATTATTCGACATTGTAACCGGTGAATTAGAGACCAATTATTCGCCAGCGCCTTTCGACCAGGAATTTTTCTTAATACTCAACTCAGCCGTTGGCGGCAACTGGCCTGCATCAGTAAACGAAACAGGTATAGATGTCACTGCATTTGAAGGCGAAGGGCAAACTTACGAAATTGACTACGTACGCGTTTATGAGTGTACCGCTGATCCTGACACTGGAAGAGGTTGTGAAACAATCAGCCCAGGTTATTCAACCGACGTTGCCGATGGTGGCTTTTTGGTTGAAGGTCAAGCTCCGTCACCGAGCCTTGCTGCGGGCGAAGCTAATCCAATTACAATCTTCGACGATACTATCGACCCAAATTGGGTAGCTTGGGATTGCTGTGGCGGTTCTACGCCAGCATTAACTGCCGACGATGACGATCGCGGCGAAGTATACGAGTTTGAAGTACTTAACGGCAACAACGGTACGGTTTTCGGGTTTATTACTCGTGCTGAGTTTTTGTCACAAGATCCCACTTCTGCATCACGCGCCACTCCGCACAATGCGCTAGGCATGATTGAATCGGGCTTCGTTACCTTTGACGTTAAAGTAATGTCACAACCCACTGACCCAGATTCAGTATGGACATTTAAGATAGAAGCTGATGAAGCGAACGGCGGCGCATGGGAAGTACCCCTGTCTACCTTTGGTCCAGATCCGGTAGTTGGCGCATGGACAACGTACCAAGTGCCATTGCAGTCAGTTGCAGACGCGGGGGTTGATTTAACCTTACTTGACGTAATCATGGTGTTTCCAGCATGGCAAACAGGTGATGGCGCAGTATTCCGTATGGATAACGTGGCTATTGAAAGTGGTGAAGATGCATCAGGTCCTATGTATGCAGAGTTCACTGAAGGTTTCGGCGGTGCTGGCATTGAAGGTGTAACGTATAGCTTCCCACTAGGCTCAGAAGTTTGGGGCGGCTTTGCTAACACAAATACCGACTTATATCCGCTTAACTTTGTAAATGGTGGAACATTAACATTTACAGCTTCAATTCCTGAAGGCGCAAACGATACTAGTATTCGATTTGTATTTGAAAATGCACCTTTCCCAGATGTAGATCCAACTTTTGCTACTGAAAATGTAGAGATTGTTGGTAATCAAACGAGAACTTACGTGGTGAATATACCGCCGCAAGATGCTGACAACACGTACAGTTCATTCTTGATGTACATTAATGAGGCAGGTAACTCAGTTAACATTCAAGACGTGAAAGTAGAAGCAAATAACCACGCAAGTATGGAAGGGTTTGGTAACGTTTCATTTGATGCTGTAACAAGTACCTATACTTTCCCATCAAGCGCTGAAGTGTGGGGTGGTTTTGCAAATACAAACACCGACCTATACCCACTTAACTTCGAACGTGGTGGCAAAGTAACGTTTACAGGTTCTATTCCTTCTGGTGGTTCAGATGTTGCGGTTAACTTCCGCTTCGAAAAAGCTGCATTCCCAGATGTTGATCCTGCGTTTAGTACCGACAACGTAACTGTTTCTGGTTTAACTGAAAGAACGTATACGGTATATATTCCGCCGCAAGACGCTGAAAACACCTACAGTTCGTTCCTACTTTATCTTGTAGACCAAGATTCACCAGTAGTAATCAAGAATATAGTGGTAAGTCAAAACGAAGACGTAGCCACGTGGGAAGGCTTTGGTAATACCACAATAGACGGTGATACGGGTGAATTTAACTTCCCAAGTAACGCCGAGGTATGGGGCGGTTTTGCTAACACCAACACATCAGCTTACCCTCTAAACTTTGCAGCTGGTGGCCGCGTTGAGTTTACCGCAGCACTGCCAGGTGGTGGTTCAGATACGAACGTTAGGTTCTTATTTGAGAAAAACCCGTTCCCAGATGTAGATCCAAACTTTGGTGTGGGCCCTGTTACGGTTACCAGCACAACAATGACTCGTTATGTGGTTGAGATCCCGCCACAGCCTGCAGAGAATACATTTAGCTCTTTCTTAATGTACCTCAATGAGAACGACTCACCTGTGATTATTAAAGACGTTGTTGTAACCGCTGATCGCCCACAATAAGAGAGTAAAGAATATGAAAAACATGACTTTCCAAAAAACAAAATTAGCAACGACTATGTCGTTGCTACTCGGGCTTTCTGTTGCTATGCCAACGTTGGCTCAAGAAACCGCAGCAAACGCGACCGCCGATAGCGACCTTGAAGTTATTTCGGTACAAGGTATTCGCGGCTCATTAGTGAAATCTAGTGATATCAAACGCAGTAACCAAGGTGTGATGGATGCAATTGTTGCTGAAGAAATGGGGAAATTCCCGGATACTAATTTAGCAGAGTCATTGCAACGTATTACCGGTGTTTCGGTAAGCCGTGCAAACGGTGAAGGTAGCCAAATAACCGTTCGTGGTTTTGGTCCTGATTTTAATATGGTGACCTTAAATGGTCGCCAAATGCCATCTACCGGCTTTTCTCGTTCTTTCAACTTTGAAAACTTTGCATCTGAAGGTGTTAGCGCATTAGAAGTGTTTAAAACAGCTCGCGCCGACGTACCCACAGGTGGCTTGGGTGCAACTGTAAATATTGTAACAGCTAAGCCTTTGTCGCAGCCTGGACAGCAAGTATCAGTAACGGCTAAAGCAAATTACGATAGTTCAAATGTTGAAGGCAAGGACATTACACCTGAAGTAGCAGCCTTAGTTAGCAAAACGTTTCTAGATGACCGTTTAGGAGTTGCACTAACAGGTTCGTTTCAGCGCCGTGATTTTCAAAAACAACAGGCGAATATACAAGGTTGGCAAGCAAATGTTGCCTTACCCGATTTAGATCCGTCGCAGTTTACTGATGCACGAGCTGTTGACGCAGATGGTGCACCCATTCAAAACTTCTTGGCACCAAACGCAGACGGTGTACTAGAAGCCACAGCCGCACATTTCTTTCCAAAAGACTTAAACTATGGCATTGATAACGTGCAGCGCGAGCGAACCAATGCGCAAGCAACCATTCAGTTCGCGGCTACCGATAACCTAACATTTACTGCCGATTACACTATGAGTAATGTGGTTGCTGGCAGCAATAGCATTGGTTGGGGTATTTGGAATAACTTTGGTGGTAACGTAAACAGTTACCAACTTGATGAAAATGGTACCGCTTTATTTGCCAATATTTCGGGTGACGATGGCTCGTTTACCGCATCAAGAAGCACCACCGAATTTGACATGGAATCGTTTGGGTTTAATGTTGATTTTGAGGTACGCGATGACTTAACGGTTACCTTTGATTATCACGATTCTAAGTCTACTATCGACAATGGTTTAGATGACGGCCTACGCAGTGCAGGCCAAGTAATACTGGGTTCTGCGGCTTTAGATTTTAAAGAGTACTCTTATTTAGAAGGCGATATTCCGCAATTTGTTATTGGTTGGAATAACGGCACAAATCAATTGTCAGCAAACGAAATTGACTCTAACTTTAGCCAATTTATTCATTCACCAGGTGAATCAGACGTTCAACAAGCACAGGTTGATGTAGAGTATTTACCAGACTTTGAATTTGCTAAATCGCTAATAAAAATAAATGCCGGTTTTAGTAGCACTAAGCAAGTACTTACTGGCACAAATGGCTGGTCAGGATTGCGCGGCGGCCCAGGTTTCAACCCGAGCTTCCCAGAGATTTTCCCTGATAACATGTTTACACTTAACAGTACGGGTAATTTCTTAGACCAGTTCGCAGGCGGCGGTGCAGCATTAAGTACTGACTACTATTGGACTTACAGTTTTGACGAAGCAGTTGCGCGTCAAGCAGCTTACTTAACGTCAGATGTTGTGGGTGACAGTAACGTATATGTTGTTGACCCATATTTCACAACCAACACTACCTCTAGCGTTGAAGAAACAACAAAAGCTTTCTACCTGAATTCACTTTGGGAATTTGATATTAGCGACATGTTTGTTCAAGTTAATGCAGGTATTCGTTACGAAGAAACAGATGTAATTAGCCCTTCGCAAAGCAACATTGCTGAACAAGTTAATTGGGTAGCGGCATCAGAGTGGATCACTTCTTTCTCTGGTATTCAAGAAGTATCAAATGAGGGTGGATACGATTTGTTATTACCCATGCTTGATATTCGAATGGATTTAACAGATGACTTAGTGTCTCGTGTTTCGTTCGGCAAAACCATAACACGTGCACCTTTAGGTAACTTGTTGGGTGGTTTATCACTTTCTGGTAGCCCGAAAATAGGATCGCGCACAGGTTCGCGTGGTAACACTAACTTACAACCATACCAATCAACTAACCTTGATATTTCACTAGAATATTACTATGACGAGGGTAGCTATGCTTCTGTAGGTTTGTTCTGGAAAGAGGTAGATGATTGGATTGAAACCTCTACGGTTGATGTAGAAATTGACGGTTTGTATGACGTTTATCAAGGTCCGCGTTGGAACGAAGCGGTGGCAAATATTACTGGCCGCGGTGACCAAGCTACCGACACAGCAATATTTGATGAAATGTTGGCATTAGGTTATGGCAATGCAGACGGTCAAATTGAACCTGACCCAGCTACAGACTCGTTAATTACGTGGCGTTTAAGCTCGCCTGAAAACGTAGAAGAACGTAAGACCAATGGTATTGAAGTAGCAGTACAACACTTATTCCAAGAAACTGGGTTTGGTGTGGCTGTGAACGCGACTTTTGTTGACGGTGATGTAGATTACAATCCATACATACTGGCAGCACAAAAGGCGCTATCTGGTTTGTCTGATTCAGCAAACTTCCAGGCGTTTTATGAAGATGACCAATTATCAGTGCGACTAACCTACGCTTGGCGTGACAGCTACCTAATTGGCCAGGGCCAAGGGCAAGGCACATCTGATGTTCCACCACAGTTTGCGAAAGAATACGGACAGTGGGATATGAGCATTAACTACGACGTCGATGAAAACCTCACCGTGTTCGTAGAAGGAATTAACTTAAACAACGAAACCGAGCAACACTATGGTCGTTTTGAAGAGCAATTCCTATTTGCTGGTCAATACGGACCGCGTTACTCAGCGGGTGTTCGCTTAAGTTTCTAACACCCCTCACTGAAACAGGGCGTTTACCAATGGTAAGCGCCCTAACCCGTTTACTCATTAAACAATCTTGTTACTGACATTTTATGGAGCGTAATTCATGGCGTCTACAATGCCTAACTACGAACAAGCTGAACCACCTGTAAATAGCGCAAACGGCAACAACAAATATGCCTTTCCTTTATTCGCGCTCACTTCTTTGTTTTTTATGTGGGGATTTATTACCTGCTTAAATGATATTTTGATACCGTATTTGAAAGGGGCGTTTGACCTTACCTACACACAAGCAATGCTGGTGCAGTTTTGCTTTTTTGGCGCTTACTTTGTTGTATCTGTGCCAGCGGGCTTTTTAGTCAGTAAAATTGGCTACAAAAAAGGGATCGTAACCGGTTTAGTAATTGCTGCAGCAGGCTGTTTGCTATTTTACCCAGCAGCTGAAATGCATGTGTATGGGGTTTTCCTGTTTGCGTTATTTGTACTGGCAGCGGGCATTACCATACTACAAGTCGCCGCTAACCCATACGTAACGGTGCTGGGCAAACCAGAAACTGCGTCATCAAGATTGACCATGACTCAAGCCTTTAACGCGTTAGGTACCACTGTCGCTCCGTTCTTTGGTGCGTTTTTGTTGTTTGGTGCTACGCACAACCCTGAAGCTGAAGCCTCCGCGGGCTCAGAGTTAGTGCAGTTGCCTTATCTAATACTGGCTGCTGCCTTGTTAGTGCTTGCGGCTATTTTTACGCTATTAAAGCTTCCTGATTTAGGCCGTAAAGAAGAAAATAGCACGCATGTGGCCGACGCCTGGAAACACCGTCACCTGCGCTTTGGTGTAATTGGTATTTTTTTATATGTAGGTGCAGAAGTGGCAATTGGTAGCTTTTTAGTCAGCTTCTTAAGCCAAAGCTCAATTGCAGGCTTAAATGAAGCACAAGCCTCAAAAGTAATTGCATTTTATTGGGGCGGCGCAATGGTAGGCCGGTTTATTGGTGCAATAGTAATGCAAAAGATTGCAGCCGGCAAAGTACTCGCGTTCAACGCAGGCATGGTCATATTACTGGTACTTTGTGCCATAGTCTTTGATGGCAAATTGGCCATGTGGTCGCTGCTTTCTGTTGGCTTATTCAACTCCATTATGTTCCCCACTATCTTCAGCTTAGCACTGAATGGCTTAGGGCAAAGTACCGCTCAAGGTTCGGGTTACTTATGCCTTGCCATTGTAGGCGGCGCATTGGTGCCTTTACTGCAAGGTTTTTTCGCAGATACCACCGGCCTTCAAACCTCTTTTATTGTACCAATGCTGTGCTATTTGTTTATCGCCTACTACGGCTTGAAAGGCTCAACACCTCATAGAGACTAATCATTGAGACATTTATGAAAAATTATATCAGACAAACTAAATCACTAATTTGCCTTGGCGTCACAGCCTCAATCATATTTGCAGCAGGGTGCAATCAATCTGTCATGACTGCAGGTAGAGATGTGGCTTCTAGCCAGCCTGAAGGCATCGACATTTGGCCAACGCTAGATATTGAAGTGGAGCGCTCGCCGGAACAGGAAGCTCGCGTACAAGCCTTGTTAGCGGATATGACACTAGAGCAAAAAATCGCGCAAATGATCCAACCAGAAATTCGCGACATTACCGTAGAAGACATGCGCAAATACGGTTTTGGTTCTTATTTGAACGGCGGTGGCGCATTTCCAAATAACAACAAACACTCTACGCCACAAGATTGGATTGCACTGGCTGAAAGCATGTATCAAGCCTCTGTAGATGACAGTTTAGATGGATCAAGTATTCCAACAATGTGGGGCACCGATGCTGTGCACGGTCACAATAATGTGATTGGTGCGACCTTATTTCCTCACAACATTGGCTTAGGCGCGGCAAACAATCCTGCACTTATTGAAGAAATAGCAAAAGTAACAGCCACCGAGGTAATGGTAACTGGTATTGATTGGGTGTTTGCACCAACAGTCGCAACTGTGCGAGATGACCGCTGGGGCCGCACCTACGAAAGCTACTCTGAAAACCCTGACATAGTCCACGATTATTCAAGAGCTATTGTTAGAGGTCTACAAGGCGCGCCTAACGATGACTTTTTAGGTGATAGCAGAGTAATTAGTACGGTTAAACATTTTATTGGCGATGGCGGTACTGTGGGTGGTGACGACCAAGGAGACAACATTGACTCTGAACAAGCATTGTTTGATATCCATGCCCAGGGCTATGTTGGTGGCTTAACCGCCGGTGCGCAATCAGTAATGGCATCGTTTAACTCATGGCATGGTAAAAAGCTACATGGCGATAAATACTTAATTACCGATGTACTTAAAGACAAAATGGGGTTTGACGGTTTTGTAGTGGGTGATTGGAACGGTCATGGCCAAGTGAAAGGCTGTGATAATACCAGTTGCCCACAGGCTGCCAACGCAGGTTTAGATATCTACATGGTGCCCACCGACGCATGGAAACCCTTATACAATAATCTCATTCAACAAGTTAACGATGGCATTATTCCTATGTCGCGTATTGACGATGCAGTTACGCGTATTTTACGTGTAAAAGTACGCGCTGGCCTATTTGAAAAACCCAGCCCAGCGCAACGTCAGTTCTCGGGTAAAACAGAGCTTATTGGTCAAGATAGTCATCGAGCAGTCGCCAAACAAGCGGTGAGAGAATCGTTGGTGCTGCTAAAAAACAATGCGCAATTACTGCCGCTTTCGCCCAATATGAATGTGTTAGTAGCAGGCGATGCTGCACACAACATTGGTAAACAATCGGGCGGCTGGACCATTACGTGGCAAGGTACCAACAATACAAATGACGACTTCCCAGGTGGCAGCTCTATATTTGACGGTATTCAACAACATGTGCAAGCCGCTGGTGGCAAAGCAACATTAAATGAAGCCGGTGATTATACCGACAAACCCGATGTAGCGATTGTAGTGTTTGGTGAAGAGCCCTATGCAGAAGGTCATGGTGACAGAAAGCATTTGGACTATCAACGTGGCAGCAAATCAGACTTAGCATTGCTTAAGAAACTGAAAGCAGATGGCATTCCTGTTGTGTCTGTGTTTATTAGCGGCCGTCCAATGTGGGTCAATGCCGAGCTAAATGCCAGTGATGCTTTTGTTGCGGCATGGTTACCGGGCTCAGAAGGTGATGCAGTCGCCGATGTGCTATTTACCAATCAACAAGGTGAAGTGCAGTATGATATGACCGGTAGATTGTCATTTTCATGGCCAGCAACCCCCACGCAAGCTACGGTTAACTTACATGACGACGACTACGCGCCACTGTTACCATACGGTTTTGGTTTGTCATATGGTGACGAAAGCACATTATCGTTAGCACTAAAAGAAGACTATGAAGTAAGCGCAAATGACAGCAGTAACCGCGCCATTTTCACAGGTACCCTACAACAACCTTGGGAACTATGGTTAATGGCCGGAGATAGCATGCTGCCCATTACAGCAAGTACTGCAGCGCTCAATAGCATTAGCTACAGAACGGTTGACCGCAGTGTACAAGAAGATGCTTTTAGACTGTCTATTAAAAGCAGTGATGTTGGCTCTGGCGTACAAATCGCAAGCGAGAGCTTCTTTAGAGAAGACATGTACGCTCATAGCCAAAACAACGCGGTAATGTCGGTGATGTTAAAAACAGAATCAGCTATTCCAGATGGTGTGTATATTGGCATGAACTGCGAAAGCGAGGGCGACACTGAAGGCAGTTGTCGTGGTCAAGTAGAGGTGTCAAACCTGTTGCAAAACGTTGAAGCCAACACCTGGACTGAAATAAGCATAGATACACGCTGTTTCACGGCACAAGGTGTTAAGTTTGAAAATATGGTGGCACCGTTCCAGCTCACCAGTAAAGAGGAACTAACCATTAGCATTAGCGACATTGCGTTTGTATTTGATGCTGAAGGTGAAGCCGATATCCTCTGCGCTGAATAAACGCTAGAGCGACATGCCTGGTCGCACTGCTTAGCGCTGAAGCTTGATAGTAAATATCAGGCTTCAGCGCATATCATTTTATACTTAATTAAAAAGAGACTGTTGAGCTAGGCTTTGTATGCACGCCTAGTAGACGCAATCACGAATATCTGTGGTGTTTCATCGGTGGCTTGAATGGTATCGATAAGCGCTAGGTCTTCGTGCAATGCCATTATGTCATCCACAAGTGCTGTATCTAACGCTAGGGTTTGTACGTGATATAAACCACCATCGGTTTCACCATACAAAGGGGTAAACTCGAGCTTATCTGTACTCATATCTTTCGCGTGTTCACCGCTGTAGGCAACATTTCCGGTACGTTTGGCACCAATCAAATTGGCAATAGTATTACCTGAATTGGCATCACTGATTGTGTATGCTACTTCGGCGTCTGTTTGTTTGAGGATATCGTTAGTTGCATCTGGCGTTTGAGCAATGTGCGTAACCTCAATCATCACACCATTGATATTGGCAAAGTATCGCATACCAGCATTGCTTGACTTAAGTGCTTGTTTTTCTATCGTCATCTTAATCCTTACTGTAGTTTAGGCAATATTGTCATTGCGCTAATTAATGTGTAACACAATAGATAACACCCTTGCAAGCATAGACTGCGGTAGTACTTTGCGCGAATAAATAATGTGGGCTAAGGTTTTTAACGCTTCTGTTACGGCGTATTTATTTTTTGGTAGTTGCCAGTCTTTTGTGCAATTATTATAGCTTAACGTAGTTCATTTTCTTTCCACACAACAAGAGTCTACTCTATGACCATTCGCAGTTTATTCATGTTAGCTAGCGCCTTATTGCTAAGTGCATGTACCGACAACCCACAACCCACTAGCGCCGTTATGCCTGCGGACAGCAGCAATACGATAGAAGCGGGTACTGACTACCACTCGTTTTCGAACCCGCACGAGATATTCATTACGCATATTGACTTAAATTTACGGGCTAATTTTGAAGTAAAACAATTGCAAGGTAGTGCTACCTTGAGTTTTGAACGCGCAGTAGAAAAAGCTAGTGAGCTAATTGTAGATACGCGAGACTTGGATATTCAAAGCGTAAGCGCCAACGGTAAGCCACTGCCATTTGAGCTAAAACCTGCTGATGAAAATCTCGGCGCGGCGCTTCATATTGGTGTGGGCAACTACAACGGTAAAGTCAAAATAGATTACAACACGTCGGCAAATGCATCGGGCGTACAATGGCTTAGCCCTCAGCAAACCGCTGGTAAAAAACATCCATTTTTATTTACCCAAGCACAAGCAGTGCATGCCAGAAGCTTTATTCCTTTGCAAGACTCACCTAAGGTACGTGTGACCTATTCGGCGGTCATTACTACGCCACCTGAGCTATTGGCCGTTATGAGCGCGGCAAACGACCCTAACACGCCGCGTGATGGCGTATATGAATTTAATATGCCGCAAGCAATTCCTTCTTACCTAATTGCATTAGCCATTGGTGACCTTCAATTTAAAGCCATGGGTGAGCGCACGGGTGTATATTCAGAACCTTCAATTTTAGCCGCCGCAGCTGCCGAGTTTGAAGACACTGAAAGTATGTTAGAAGTGACCGAAAAAACCTATGGTGCTTATAGCTGGGACCGCTACGATCTGCTTATATTACCACCTTCGTTTCCATTTGGCGGCATGGAAAACCCGCGTTTGTCGTTCATCACGCCCACCGTTATTGCTGGTGACAAAAGCTTAGTGTCGTTAATTGCGCATGAGCTTGCTCATAGCTGGTCTGGAAACACTATAACTAATGCTACATGGCGCGACCTATGGTTGAACGAAGGCTTTACCACTTACCTTACCTACCGCATTATGGAAATGATTTATGGCACCGACCGTTTTAATATGGAAGCAGTATTAGGTTATCAAGACTTACAAGCAGACATCGCCTCGTTGCCAGAAAACGATCAAATTTTAGCAATAGACTTACGCGGCCGTGACCCTGATGATGTGTTTTCAAATATTCCCTATGAAAAAGGCGCGTTATTTTTACGTGAAATAGAACACAAAATTGGCCGTGACAACTTTGATGCATTTTTACTGCAGTACTTTAACGACTTTGCGTTTAAGAGTATTACTACCGACGAATTTATTGCCTATTTAGATGGCACTTTGTTAACAACATACGCCAGCCAACTTGATCGTGAGCGTATTATGCAATGGATATTTGAACCGGGTATTCCCGCTAATGCGCCCGTTCCTAGCTCTGATGCTTTCACCATAGTCGATACCGCGCGCACCAATTGGTTAAACAATGCTATTAGTGCAAGCGCAATTAACACCAGCGAATGGACAGTCCATCAATGGCTGTACTTTTTAAATAATATGCCAAGCGCCCTTAGTGCCGAGCAACTGAACGAGCTTGATGCTGCTTTTGCTTTAACAGCTAGCAAAAACAACGAAATAGCGCACAGCTGGTTAATGATAGCGGTTGCAAACGAATATGAGCCTGCATATACCCGCTTGTATGACTACTTGGTAAGTATTGGGCGCAATAAGTTAGTTAAACCGCTTTATCGTGAGCTAGCGAAAACTGAAGCGGGTAAAGCATTTGGAAAACGTGCTTTTGAAGAGGCGAAGCCGGGTTACCACCCGTTGACTATAAGTGCTAATGAAGGATATTTTTTAGACTAAAACCTATACGATATTAATCAAAATGCTATACTGTTTAAGGCGTGTTGTGCAAAAAACAAACTTGTATCACACGCCTTTTCCGTACTTGGCTACTTGTAGCAAACACACTAAACGTGACAGTAAAGGACTATTATGATCACATTTTTATTTGTGGTGTCGTGCTTAATATTTATTACCACAATTACATGGCTTAGCTACAAACTTGGCGAGCAAAAAGGCCTTAATGCAAACAAATATGCCTGCATTGGTTTCTTGTTGGCCTTTGTTCCTCCGTTTGCGGTGGGTTTTGTTGGCTACTTGTTGTTTAAAGACGGCGATACAAGTCTGTAAGCTGGAGCGCATTTGGACGACTCACATCAACACCTACTTAAACAACTCATTACCGCCCTAGGTACACTGCAAGAAGATTTCGAGCATGGTATAAGCGAATTTGAACTTATAAATATATTGAAAAACCCGCCCCACTCCCTGTTTTGCGACAACGCTTTGCGCGATTCATTAATGTTGTTTCAAACCCACTTTGTGCTGTTTCACGCCTTGCATACTTTAAAAAACACTTGGCATAATGATGGTATTGGCGACTTAGAAATTATTGCCACGCGTATACAATTAAAACCCATACAAGATACGTCAAGCCTAGCTGCGCTTGTTGACCCACTCGCACAATATTACCTAGATTGGGAAAACCTAGCAAAGACGCAACAAACCGATGTAGACACAATGCTGGCACAGTTTTGGGTAAAAATGGGGCAGTACACACAGGGTAAAAACGTGCTTAGCAGTATAAGTGATGAGGATGTACAACGGGCAAAAGTTGTATTAGGTATTGCACCTACCGCTGAATTAAATGTAGCGGTACTTAAGCAGCATTACAAAAAATTACAGCTGAAGCATCATCCTGACAAAGGTGGAACTGGGGAAGAGTCACAAAATATTATTAATGCTTATACTTGCCTTCAAGCCTATTTAAAAAGCTAATGATGATAGGGCTCGGAGCTTGATTACCAACTAGAGCCACGCATATTGTAAGCTTCTGCTTGTGAGGCTTTTACTTTACTGAGTAAATTAAATGTACCGCCAATTGCAAGCAATACCAACGGCAAGAAATAATAAGCCATTTTAATGACCACAGCTTCCGATGAAGTTATCGCACTTGAGGTATCTAAGGGCCATAAGCCCGTTACTTTTACCAATGCGTTTAGCACTGCAAGAAAATAAAAAATATACGCTATTTTTTTACGAAAGTTAGCCTGTCTACGAGCTTTATACATTTGTTATCCTCGTTGTCATTAAGTAGTCGCACATTTTGTGAGTAGCTAATACCGAAATAGTTCAATATTTATTCATTTATTATTGCCACCAGTTTGTAACGTGCTAACGAGCATTTAACTACGCTGCCTATAAAGAATTGAAGAAATCATGTCCCCAGCCAACTAAATTTTTATTAGAAAACACCAGTGGCGTGCATTCATCTTTGGTAGTCATGCCATCTTCAGTAGTTCGTTGAGTACGGTAATACAACACTTGATAACGTGTAGCTCCGCTTTGAACAATTTCAGGCTATTTGCATTCTAGGGTTGGAATTGCCTTTTTTAAATTCAATTCTTATTTCTAATACCTAGTGCTTGGTTGGTTGGATTTATCGAACTAAGTGTATGTTTCTTGCAGCTATGGTCTGGTTGGT
>JBARZY010000046.1:0-1881 GCA_049650345.1 Glaciecola sp.
GCGACCATGTTTCGTTATTAATAGGCTTGTTATCGTTTTTACCTTGATCAGACCACCAAATGGTGTCGCGAGTCACATCGTCTTTTACAATGTACTTATCTTTAGGCGAACGCCCCGTAAACTGACCAGTTTTGACACACACTGCGCCTAACTCAGTTTGATAACCTTTTTCAAACCCTTGTAAGTCGTCTTTGGTAGTTTCAGTAAACAACACATCGTAAGACGGGTTATGAAGAATCTCACAATTGGTATTAATTCCGTAAGTTTTCAGGTCGTTGATCAGTTTCACGTTACATCTCGTTAATTTTAGCAGCCAGTGGAGTGTGAATTGTAAAGGCTTACTAACCTCAAATCTAGCCTAAATATAGATATCTACCATTAGTTTTATCAATACTCATTATGAGAATAACTAAGGATAAATCGTGAAAGTAAAACTTAAAGCTTTCAGGAATTTTCAATCAACTTACAAAAAACCTAGGAATTAATTGGGTCAGAGTAAATTAATCGCAATTAATGTACTCTGACCCCATTAATTTGTTATTTTTCGCCGATCCATTGGACGCGGTATAGGTCGCGGCGTTTGTCTAGGTAGTTGCGCACTGAGCCTTCGTTTTGCAGCTTAGTGAGTTTGTCTAAGTCTAAATCTACAATTAACATCATTTCAGTGTTTGGTGTGGTTTCAGATACAATCGCATCATGCGGGAAAGCAAAGTCAGATGGCGAAAACACAGCGGTTTGGCCGTATTGGATGTCAACGTTGTCCACTTTAGGTAAGTTGCCCACACTGCCTGCAATAGCTACGTAACACTCGTTTTCAATTGCCCTAGCTTGAGCACAGCGCCTAACCCGTAAATAGCCGTTTTTGGTGTCGGTCCAAAACGGCACACACAATATCTGAATTTCTTCTTCTGATAACAAACGCGCAAGTTCAGGGAACTCCACGTCATAACAAATAAGTATGCCAATTTTACCAAAATCGGTTTCAAAGGCGGTAAGTTTATCGCCGCCCTTCATTAACCAACCGTTTTTCTCGTAAGGCGTGGGATGCAATTTATATTGGCTCTCAATACGCCCATCACGATGACACAGGTAAGCAACGTTGAACAGCTCGTCGTCTTCAATAATGGGCATTGAACCCGCTATAATATTAATATTGTAACTAATCGCTAATTCTGAAATGGCACTCAACAACTCTTCGGTATATTCAGCTAAATGCCATATAGCGTCTATTGGCGCATCTGACTCGCTCAAGCCCATAAGCGGTGCGTTGTAGAACTCGGGCAATACCGCCAAATCACATTTGTAATCAGACAGTGCATCAATAAAGTATTCAACTTGTTGCAGTATTTCACCGACATTCTCAAAGTAGCGCATCTGCCACTGCACTAAACCCAAGCGCGCACTTGACTGACGACTGTCAAGTAAAGAAGGTTTTTCTGCATCGTAGTACATATTGTGCCACTGTAATAAAGTAGCAAAGCCCATAGAGGCTTTATCTTCAGGTAAGTAAGCTTTTAATAGCTGCTTTACTTCAAATCCGTTTTTCATCTGAAACGATAAAGTAGGGTCGTGTATTTCTTTGTCTTTTACCTTTTCAATGTACTCGTAAGGTGACATGGCATTTGCGTACTTTGAATAATTAGGAATACGACCACCGGCCATAATACTTTTCAGGTTTAAATTACGACAGAGTTCTTTTCTGGCCTCGTACAAGCGACGCCCTAACCGCAAGCCACGATATTCAGGGTCAACAAAAAAATCAACGCCGTACAACACGTCGCCTTTAGGATCGTGAGTAGTGATGTATGCGTCACCGGTAATTTCTTCGTAGGTGTGCTTATCGCCAAACTTTTCATAGTCAATGATCACAGAAAAAGCAGC